>NZ_BSFE01000001.1:0-699316 GCF_027922185.1 Maricaulis virginensis
TGTGAACGTTCATCCGGGCTCTCCTCGATGGCTGATCGTTTCGCAACAACCAGCTTCAGGGCTTCAGCCCGGATGAACAACCTCATGAGAAATCACACCTAGCCCGCCGCCTGTCCGGCCTTGCGCTTGCGCCACAGGCCGCGCAGCCAGCGGCCCAGCAGCCAGAAGACCGGCACGATCACGATCAGCCAGGGCAGCGCCGAGGCGATGAAGGTGATGACATTGGCCAGCCCGGAAGCGAAATTGCCCGCCAGATTGCGCAGCGCCCGGCCCAGCGGCTCGAAGGCACCGCGGCTGACCGGCTCCATGCGCGAGGTGTAGTTCAGCGTCAGGTCTGACATGGAGACGCGGCCCCGCATGACACGCAATTGTGCCTCGGCGCCCTCGATCTCGCCCTGCAGGCGAGCCAGTTCGCGTTCGACGCTGACCAGCTCCTCCACGCTGGCGCCGGGGCGTTCCAGGAGAGCGGTGAGGCGGGTGCGCAGGGTGCGTTTGGCGGTCAGGCGCGCTTCGGCGTCATAGATCGAGGCCGTCAGATCGTCGGACGACTGGGACTGGTGCATGATGCGGCCGCCGGCCGCGTCGATCTCGCCGGCCAGCCCGTCGCGGAAATCCTCGATCCAGTCCGGCACGGCCCGCAGGGAGAGCGAGCCCGCCGAGCCGCGATCGCCCTGGGCGTAGATATTGGCATTGACGACCTGGCAGGTTTCCGGACCGGCATCGAGACAGGCTTGGCGGTGCGTCTCGATCAGCGGCTCGGTCGCCTCGCGCGGGGTTTCCAGCTGGTAATTGTAACGATAGGCGATCAGGCGCTCGGTCACCGCATCCGCGCTGCCTGAAGCGGGCTGGGGCTCGGGCTCCATCATTGCGGGCGGCGGCGCTGCCCGGTCACGGGTGATCCGGTTGCCGGTGACGGTGAGGACGTCCTCGTCGTTCAGGGCCTGTTCGCTGACCGCATAGCCGTCGTCTTCATACCGGTCCGCCCCCTCGCATGCCGTCAGTGCCAGACCGACAGCGAGAACTGCCCAAACGCGTGATGTCATGATCCTGTCCTTATTCTCCCCAAGAGCGCCTCGCCCGCGGGACATGATGAAGGGAAACGGGGCCGAATTCAGGCGCGTAGCCCTGGCGCCATTTTTTCCGAAGGGCGCATTTTCGAACCGCAAAACCGGTTCCCGCTTTTGCTGAAAATGCAGGTCCTTGGTGGTCGCATTTTCCGACCGCAAAACCGGTTCCCACTTTTGCTGAAAATGCTTCAGCCGCCATTCGCGGTGAGCAGGCGTTCATAACTGTCCACCAGCGCCAGATAGGGCGGCACATTCGTGTTCTGGATCTCGCCGCCGGTATCGACCGCCATCTTGATCTCGAAATGCAGGTGGATGGTGGTGGCCGTGCCGCCGAATTCGTTGGACACATAGCCGATCCGCTCGCCCTGGCTGACCCGGTCACCGGCCTCGACCAGCAGCGTGTCCTTTTCCAGGTGGAGATAGGTGTAGCGCACGCCGTCATCGCTCATCAGGCGCACCGAATAGGAGCCGATCGAGGTGATGGTGCCGTCAGCGACGGCGACGGCCCAATGGGTCGCGTCCTGGCAGGTGGCGGGGCGGATGTCCTGGCCCTGATGGCCGGTGCCGGACGGGCACATGGGCGTGCCATAGCCCCGGGTCTCGCAGAAATTGTCGCGCCAGGCATAGGCGTAGTTGTTCGCATTGCACTGCCCGCCGCCGGGGCCGAGATAGCCGCCATGCCCGTAGACCTGGCTGTTGGCATAGGCCTGGCCGGCCTCCATGGGAAAGCGCATGGCGGGGGAATAGTTGATCTGCAGCGTCTGGCCCGTGCCGCTGTCGGCCACGAGATCGCCGGCCGGCATCCAGCTGAACGCGATGCCGGCATCATCCTCCGGACCGGGTGGGAGTTCGGGATAGGGATCGGGTTCGGCGGGCGGGATATCCTCGGCCGGCGCCGGCGGATCTTCGGGCTGGGGCAGTTCTTCCGGCGTTTCGGCCGGTTCCGGGTCGGTCGGGACCGGGTCTTCCGGTTGCGGATCGTTTTCGGGGTCGGCCATGGGCGTCTCCTCTGCCATCGGGTCCGGGGCCGGCGGGGGCAGGCTGGCCTCCCGGGGCCACCAGAACATCGCCGCGATCCCTGCCGTTGCAACGGCGGCGGCGAGTGTGAGTTCCGCAGCGCGCGACATCAGTCCTCTCCCGGTTCGGGGCTGCCGGCGGCGATCATCAGCGCGTCGGCGAGCTGGCGGACATAGGTCTCGGAAGTGCAGCGCGCGTCGGTCCCGGGTTCCGCGCATTCCACGGTGACGGAGTAGGCCGCGCCATAGCGGTTGAAGGACAGCTCCCGGCCATACTCGGTCTGGCTGACGCGGTAGCCCGCCGCGTCGGCAGCGCGCAGCCGGCGGCGGCTGGCCGCGTCCGGCGGTACGGCATGGGCGAGCCGCGTGCCGAACACCTCGATGACAATGTCCGGCCCGGTAATCGACAGGGTGTAGAAATCGGTCTGCGGGAAGAGGCGGGTCACGGCGGTCTCGCCCAGCCCCAGAGCGGCGGATGTGGGAATGAGGACCGGCAGGCGGGTGGCCGTCACATTCGCGGCGCCGTCATTGACCGGCTGGGGGAAGCGCTGGACCTGCCGCACGGCGGCGGCCTGGGTGTTGAATTGCGTCTGGGTGCGGGCATCCTCGCGCGCCGCAGCCCAGTTGACGGGCATGGTGCGCGGTGCGTCCGGGGCGGGCGGCTGTTGCTGTTGTTGCACGGCGGCGAGGCTGGCCGTGCGTACGGGTACGGCAGGCGGCCGGGTCTGTGCCGACAGGCCGAGCGAAGCGGCCGCCAGTGTCACGATACCGGCAATACGTCCCAGGCGAGGTTCCATGTCCAGCTCCCCTTTGGCGAAGTATAGCGCAGTTTTGCAGCCTGCGCATGAACCTTCGATGAGGAAGCGGGCGCGCAGGCGCGTTTTTCCGCCCGGTCCGTATTTCATGGCTTATGAGTGCCATCGCGCCGGCCGACGGGTATGATGGCGCCAGTTGATTGAGCGCCAGCATGTTGGGTGAAATCCGGTCCCGGGCACAACCGGTGGCGGTTTCACGCAGGCCTGAATGCCGCAAATCCGGTTTTCGCCGTTGAAATTCCGGCCCGGCGCACGTATGTGCAGTGCAGCAACCTCTGTGTAGTCAGGAGAGCGCGATGCGCCTCACCATGATGAAATGCAAGCTTCACCGTGCGGTCGTCACCCAGGCGGACCTGCACTATGAAGGCTCCATCTCCATCGACCGCGATTATCTGGACGCCGCCGGCATCCTGCCCTACGAGCAGGTCGATGTGCTGAACATCAATAATGGCGAGCGGTTTACCACCTATGCCATCGAGGCACCGCGTGGCAGCCGCACCTTCGGCATCAATGGCGCTGCCGCCCGTCTGGCCCAGCCGGGCGACCGGATCATTGTCGTCGCCTATGCCGGCATGGATGCGGCCGAGGCCGAGAATTACGTGCCGACCGTGGTGCTGTTCGACGAGCACAACCAGGTCGTCTCCAAGCCGAAAGCGGCCTGATCCGGCCGCTCTGAATACAACCATTCGGAACCGGACGGCCGACTGCACGTTTCTCTTTCGTCACCAATGGACGGAAGGAACCAGTCATGCGTGCATCGAAAAGCCGGAATATCCTGCTCTACGGCGCGATTGCCGGACTCCTGATCCTGTCGGCCGGCCTCGCCTATGCGCTGTGGCAGGAGCAGCAGAGCGAGACGATCACCTTCGAGTTCGGCGGCGAACGCATTTCCGTGGAAGCCGAAGGCGGTTAGGCGCACCAGCGCCGGGCCTTGCACCGGAACACGATAAAGCCCGGGCATCGTGCCGATGCCCGGGCTTTTCATGTCTGGCGGCAGGCCGTGCCTATTCGGCGATGCAGAAGTCGGCATTCACCGAGGCATTGAGGGTCAGCTGGCCGGCGGCGACCGGCGTTGCGGCCATGTCCTCGGCAAAGCTTGCGCGCATCATCACCGGCTGCGGCGAACCCATATGCGCCTCGCCCATGCGGCGGATACCGCAAAGCTCGAAACCGGCCGCGTCGGCAAACAGTTCGGCCTTGGCCAGCAGGTTGGCGATCGCCTGGCGGCGCGCCTCGTCCATGGCATCCTCGGTATTGTCCGAGCCGAAGGTGACATTGTTGATATTGTTTGCGCCGGCCTCGACCATGGCGTCGATCACGGCGCCGGTCCGGTCGGTGTCCGTCACCTTTGCGGTGACCGTGTTGCGGGCTTCATAGCCGATGATGTTCAGCTCGATCTGGCCCGGTTCGCGGCGGTCCGAATAGACCGGCGAGACCGAGAGCTGCGAGGTTTGCATGTCGTTCTCGGCAACCCCGGCCTCGCGCAGCGCGGCGAAGACCGCGGCCATCGCCTGGGAATTGGCGCGCATGGCGGCCTGGGCGGTATCGGCGCGGCTGACCACACCCGAGCTGACCTGGGCATAGTCCGGCGCGAGCCGGACTTCCGCCGTTGCAGACAGCGACAGGGTGGGTTGCGGCTCCTGGATCTGGGCGAAGGCGGAACCGGCCGTCAGGGCGGTCAGGGCAGTGGTGGCAATAAGTGCGCGGAACATGGGTGTCCTCCTGTGATTTCAATATCTGGCGCCAGACTAACACTGCCGCAGCTGAGTGAAGCCTGAATGGCATGGGCCCAATTCGGCCATCAAGATTGCAACGTCTTAATGCGCACGCGGTTTCAGGCCGATGGCAGGCCGCGGCATCGCGCGCCCTGCGGCCGCATCTTGGCTATCCCGCCACAACCCGGTATCGAGAACTCACGCCGGAAAGGCGGGCCTGTAGCTCAATTGGTTAGAGCCGGCGGCTCATAACCGCTTGGTTGGGGGTTCGAGTCCCTCCGGGCCCACCATCCTGCTTCCCGAGACGTCAATCTGGGTTAATAGCTTGATGGGTAAGGAAAATTCCGGTTCAAGGAAGCCCTTTTCGCGGGTATAGCGAGGGCGCTCCGAAAACGCCAATTTCACCGCTAACCGCTTGTCCTCTAATCGCTCGGAGTCCCATAAATTACAAGGGCTTCCGAGATATTGGATAGCGGTTCGAGCGCCCTCCTCGAAGGTGGGTAGTGCGCGACCGCAGTTTTTGATCTTTTGTTCAAGCACGACCTTCGAATGCTCCAGCTTCTGGAGGCGCTTTTCGAGATTCTTTGTCAGAAATTCACCCTCGGCCTCCACCAGGAGATCAATGGCCTTTTCCGCTTGGCGCTCAATCTGCTGCACTTCTTTGCGCATCGCTGCCCGTTGTTGCTCGATCCCGCCAGTGCGCCTCTCCCACATGTCGGAGAACGCCAGAAACAGCACGGGCATCAGCTCGCGCGTGGGTGTGAGCCCCTTCAACATGTCGCGGAAGGCGCCTTCTATATCAGTCTTCTTGATCGATTTCGCGTAGTGCACGCAGTCTTTCGTCTGGCAGACATAGTAGGCATAACGCTTACCGTGCCGGCCGCGGGACCAGCCGGACTTGAGCGGCTTGCCGCATTCACAATCGACGGCCCCGCGCAGCGGATAGTCTTCGCTGATGTCCTTGCGAACCGGTGTGCGTGGACGGCTGTTTCGGCGCTCTTGGATCGCCTCGAATGTTTCGAGAGATATGAGCCCCTCATGGTGGCCTGGGCGCAGTGTCACATCCCAATCCAAGTGTTCGATATATCCGGCGTAGGCTACGCGGGTGAGAATATCGGTCACACGCTGGGGCCGAACGCGGCCGTTCTTTGTAAAGGGAAAATGCGGCTTGGAGGCAAGGAAGCGTTGGACCTCGGCCTGCGTCTCGAAACGTCCAGAGGCAAAGCCCTCTAGCGCCTCCTGGATGATCGTTGCTGCAGGTTCATCGCGCACGAGAATTTTGCCATGTAGCTCGGTCTTCTCATAGCGATAGCCCACTGGCGCAGGGAAGACCGCATAGCCGTTCAGCAGACGGGCGCGCATCCGGTTGACGGCGGTCTGGCCGTTCTTTTGTGCGTGATGCTGCGAGATACTGGCCAGCACATTCTCGATCAGCACAGAGTCGGGATCTTCGCCGAACTCGATGGAAGGAGAGAGCAGCTCTGCCCCGACTTTAGAGATCGCGGTTCGCAAGCTGATATGGGCAGAAATGCTGCGGGCCAGGCGGCTTATGTCATCGATCACGACGACATATTCGCCGTTCTTCCTGCGCCGCAGATAGTCCAGCATGGCTTTCATGCCGGGGCGGTCAATCAGGCTGCCGCTTCTTTCGTCTGTGAAGGTCTCGACCACCTCCAGACCCTTATAGCCGGCAAACTCACGGCATCTCGTGATCTGGCTGGCTATGCCATGGCCTTCCTTGCTCTGTTTGGTGGTGGAGACACGCGCATAAAGCACGGCCTTCTTTGCTGTAGTTTCTGTCCTCATTTGCTGCGCTTTGCGCTGGCGATCATCGCAGCACATTCCTCGAAAATACTGGTGAGTTCTTTGTCGCTCCATCCTACCAGAACAGGGGCGCCAAATGCGCTTGCACTGGCGGATTTCGGCGACTTATCCCCAAGAGCTTGTTGCACCGGATGCTCACCGATCCAGGAGTCGAAAAAGTGCTCCATGGCCGAGATGATCTGATCATACAGCGCATCGCTCAAAGCCTGGCTCATACCCTTTTTCATCAGGTAGGCGCGGCTGTGGGAGCGATAGTCGGTCATGGGCAATCAATCTCTGGCTCGCCCGCGCAGGGCGCAGGCGTACAAGTCCTTTCTCGGGTAATGGGGAGGCTAGAGGCACAAAAATACGCGCTCGGGAGGAATGCCCGGCGCGCTCTGGATACTCTTCTGGGGATTTGTTTCTGGGTAACTCGGATTTCCCATTTCGTCCAGTTTTAAGTGCTTGAATACTATGGAATGAATGGCAGGTTGAGGGCATCCGGGCGGGCTCTATGGCCATTGGCCACCAAGCCAGCCGCCGGCGGGACCGGCGCCGGGTCTTGGCCCATGCGGGTGACGATCCCTGATGCAAGAGAGGGCGGAGTGCGCCAGCAGGCGCACGCCCCTGTTTGAGCGTCGCTATGGGCGACGCCTGGAACCCTGATTTCCAGCTTACAGCGAGTTTTGCCCGTCTGACCAAGACCTTCTTGCGGGCGGCCCGCTCCAATAGTCCGTGTTGCCCGCAACAAGGCCTTGGGCCGGTCAAAGCCTCACTCGACCGTCAGACCGCCGCCGGCCGCGAAGACGCGCCCGCCTGCGGTTTCAGATCTGACGCTCGGCGCTGGCCAAGGGTTCATGCGCGCTTTGTGTGTGCGTGAAACCAACCCTTGAAAGGAAAAGACCCATGACCATTGAAATGATCCCCTTGAGCAATATCCGTGTGAGCAAGAGCAATCCCCGCAAGGCGGTGGATGCGGCCACCATCGAAGGACTGGCCGCCAGCATCAAAGCCGATGGCCTTTTGCAAAACCTCGTCCTCGCCAAGAAGAAAGGACGTGGGCGCACCTATGAGATCATCAGCGGTGAGCGGCGTTATCGGGCCTTGTCGCTCTTGGTCGAGCGCGGCGACCTTCCCGCCGATGTGACCATCCCCGCCGATATCCGCTCCGGCCTGTCGGATGCGGACATGCTGCGGGTGGCAACGGTGGAAAATCTCCAGCGTGAAAACCTGACCCCGCTGGAAGAAGCAGACGCCCTCAACACCCTTATCGGCTGTGGCGGCGATCTCGATACGCTGACGGCGCAGTCGGGCCTGTCCGTCAGCACGATCAAGCGGCGGGTGGCGCTTCTGCGTCTGGGTGAGGCTGCACGGACAGCGCTGGAAGCGGGCGAGATATCCCTTGCCCAAGCCGAGGCGCTTAGCATTGGCGCTCACAGTGAACAGGAGAACCTGCTTCAAAGCGTTGTCTATGGCTGGATGACATCGCCCGAGGATATCCGCGAAGCCCTGACCGATCGGCTGCCCTCGCTTGCTGATGCGATCTTCCCAAAAGACGCCTACACGGGCGCTTTCATCACCGATCTCTTCGGGGAAGACAACACCACCTATTTCAGCGATACCGAGCAATTCTTCGCCCTGCAAAAGGCGGCAGCCGAAAAGCTGGTCGCCGAGCATGAGAAAACAGCTGATTGGGCAATGCTGGCAGAGGGTGGCTTTGCCCCTTGGGAATACCGCCAAGCCAGAGAAGACGAGTCCGGCGGTGTGGTCGTCGAGCTGACCGTGCGCGGCACGGTGGAAGTGCATGAGAGGTTGATCCGCAAGGATGTCGCCACAGACTTGGATGAAGCGGTCAAACCCAAGGTGCGCCCGCTCTATTCAAAGGCGGTCATCGAATACATCGCCATGCAAAAGAGCGCGGCGGTTCAGGCAACTTTGCTGGAAAACCCGCACACGGCAAAGGCATTGGATGCGGCCAGACGGATGGAGGCCCTGTGCGAGCGCATCCACGCCTGTCCAGCCTATCTTGCAAAGCTGGGCGAGAACTCTCCCGCGCTGGATACGATCAATGCGGCGGCGAGCGAAGTGCTGGCGATGATCCTGCCAGACACCGAGACTGCGACATGGCTTGATCTGCTTCGCGCTGCCCGCTCGCCGGAGAAAGCCTTCGCCTTGCTAAAGCCTCTGGCTCCCGAAGCTCTGGAGCGTGTTTGCCACATCCTGTCGGTTCTGGAGTTCGGGCAGGACAAGCTCCATGAGTTGGACACCACAGAAGACAGTCTCTTCAACATGGTGGCCCGTGAGATCGGCGTTGAGATGACGCGGTGGTGGCAGCCCGGGGAATGGTTCCTGTCCCGCCGCACCATGAACCAGCTCTCAAGCATCATCAAAGACGCAGGCGTGGCGCGGCTCTACGGCAATGGCCGTGGCTACAAGAAAGCCGATCTTGTGCGTTCTCTGGCCGGATATTTTGCCAAATTGCGGGCCATGGAAACCCGCAAACCCGACCAGCAGCGCACTGCCGATTGGCTGCCCGAAGGCATGAGCTTCTCCGACAGTGCGGTCTCGCACGAAGCCGTGCCACAAACCCAGTCCGAAGATCAGGCCGCCTAAACCCAATCAACCTCCCGCCACGTTGTGGCGGGAGGTTTTATCTTGGTTTTCAGGGCCGCCCGCCCTGACCTTTCCAAATCGCCAAAACCGTTGTGAATACAGCGGCATGCGCCGTTTCTTAGCTAAATCTTAACGCATTTTCTCTATGATGATGGGGTTATGGAGCGGTGGGACGATCAGAAACGACAGCAGGATATAGACGACCTGAACAATGAGATGGCGGGCCGCGATGTCGGTCGCCAGCATCGTTTCCTGCACGACCGCGATCCCCAGTACATCGAAGAGCGCAAGCGCGAAGACAAGCACCGGCACGACATGCTGATGCAGCTCATGCGCGACGCCGAATATGCCGCCGCCTATCAGCGGGCATGGGAGGCCTTGGACAATGCGCAGGACGCGTTGAGCGAAGCGCTGCTCGAAAACGCCGAGCAGACCGAGCGACTGGCCGAGGCGCTGGACGCCATTACGGACCAGGCCGCGCGTCTGCCGGACGGATCGCCCGTCTTCCGCGCCGCCGACGGGTCTTTGAGGGACGCTGACGGCAACCGCCTGCGCAGCGATGCGCTACCCGCATCGCTGACCATCCCCGAGGATGCCCCTTCATACGAAGAATATGCGAGCGCCCGCGATGCGCTGCACGGCGCCCGCATGCGCGGTCAGGAACTGTCCCGCATCCAGACCGAAGTGATTGATCCGGCGCGGGACAGGGTCGAAGCTGGCGACATGACGCCGGATGAGATCGACGCGATCACCAACCGCTTGGACGACGTGACCGACGCCCTAAAGCAGGGCCGCATACCAGAGATCGAGGTAGAAGCTCCGACTTCCGCCAGTTCGTCTGATCACAACGCCGCTATCGTCGCGCCGGTAACGCTTCCCAGCTTGGACTAGGATTCAGGAATGAACGATGGGCATTCCCGACGCACGAGAGCAAAGATGATCTCGACGGGACGGTTGTCCGGATAAGCAGACATGCTCCGCTCGATCAGCCCGAGCTGTTCCAAGTCATCTTCATCATACCAACGCGAAATGCACCGCCCTGCTTCCACATCATGGAGGGCAACGGCATTGGCGGCACCGCCGATGAAAGCAGCCAGCCAAATCCGGCGATCACGCTGCGAGTGTTCCATCAGGTCGCGGTTGGTAAAGCGGTCGGCGGCATCTGCCGTCTCGGGCGCGGACGAGGACTGCGCCACGGCGGACGCGGCGGTGAGAATGGCGGCAACCATGCCGCACGATAACAGGCGAAGCGAGCGCATTCGGCTCTCCCTTGTGGTGTTGGGTGATGACGGTGGAGGCGTGCGGGCGGCTAGGAACCGGAGCCGAGGTTGAAGACCCGATAGACCCATCCGGCGAGTAGCAGCAGACTCAGCGCCATAAAGCCGACGTGATAGGCGACGCGCACCGCAAGAGACGTCGCCCATCCGAGAACGGCCCCCATTGCGGCCCCGACGATTGCGCCGACCCAGAAGCCGATTTCAGGATCGGCACTGCCGGTGCTACCGCCCCACAGAAAGCCGACGATACCGCCCAGCCATCGCATCGCTCCGGCGAGCGTGGTCGGCTTCTGAGCAGGAGTTGGTTGATTATTGGCCATTTGGCACCCCCTACAGGCAAGAAAATCGGGATGCGCCGGTCCTGATAAGTGAAGGTATTTCAATGACTACGATGGTGTGAGCGAGTCTCTAAAACCTTCCGAAAAGGGACTCTGCCTGCTAGAGTGAATCCGACATTGAGAAAGCGAGGTTTTACGCGGGTTTGCGCAAAACCGAACTGGTCCGATTGCGTCAGTCCCGTAAGGGAACCCTTTCGGGACGGCAAAATGCGCTCTCAGTGTGCGTTTCAACAATATCAACAAGGAGGGCGAGCCATGCGGATTGGCTATGCGCGTGTCTCCACCTGCGAGCAAAGCCTCGATCTCCAGATCGACGCGCTCGAAAGGGCAGGATGCGACACGATATTCGAAGACCCCGGCGTCAGCGGGGTTGCACCGGAGCGGCCAGGGCTGACCAAAGCCCTGCGGACACTCAAAGAGGGCGACACGCTGGTCGTCTGGCGGCTCGACCGCATGGCGCGGTCGATGCACGACCTCCTGGATACGGTCGATACGCTGCACGCCCGCAAGATCGGGTTTCAGTCGCTATGCGAACATATCGACATCGACTCGGCCTTTGGCGAGCTGATCCTGCACGTTCTGTCCTCGGTGGTTCATTTCGAACGCCGCCTGATCGTCGAGCGCACCCGCGCTGGCATGGAAGCGGCCAGATCGCGCGGCGCGACATTCGGCCGGCGACCGGCCCTTGATGGCGAGACCTTCCGCGAAGCCCTCTATCTCAAAGCCCAAGGCATGACCATCCCCGCCATCGCCGCAGATATCGGCGTCGGGCGCTCAACGCTTTATCGGTATATGGGGTAAGGTGGGTGGCCGAAGCTGATCGAATTTGTGCGCTATTCGTCTGCCGCCATATCCAGGATCAAATCCACACCCTTCCTATGAACGAGCATTCTATAGAACGTCTCGTCACTCATCATTTTGGCAATCAGCTTGCGCTCTTGGCTGGCCGGCAAGATGCCGAAGCCGTTCCTTGACGCCCAACCTCTGTGTTCCGGCATCATGTTCAGTCTGACAGCTCCTCTTTCAGCCATACGCCGGAATTCATCATAGTCGCTCGGAAGCCAATTCATCTTGATCACGCGCCCAGCCTCAACTGCCGTTTCCACCGGTACAGTCTAGAGTGACAAGTCGAGCGGCTTCAACCAAAACTCCCGAACCACCCGAGACGACCTCCTAGCGTCGCAAAGCCGGATCTGTCCGCTCTTGGACAGGACGGCCTTGCAACCAAGGAGGTTTGTCCATGACAGACACCATCAATCTGAATGTACCAGCGCCTGGGGTGCCGACTGATGAGCGTGACAGCTCCACGCCGTCGCGCAGAGCTATCGGCGCTCAAAAGCCCGACATCGACTTCATCGCCAAGATCGCCAATAGCGGCCTCGACCTTGAAGACGGCAAAGATCTGGTCATCAAGAACGCCCAGGACCGCTTCAATGCAGACTACGGCGATGAGCTTGAAGGCTGCACCGTGGAATACGAGGCAGCCCAGTCCGAAGCGGATCGTATCGACAAAGAGTATCGCGATGTATGTCGTGACCTTGCCGGCACGCCGGAATGGAAACGCGTGGCCCGTAAATCCGGCAAACGTGACAAGGATGATGGCGCAGAGGTCCCGTTCAGGGATTGGAGCTTCCTCGATCAGAGCATTTTCGCTGGCGCACTCGGTCTGAGTTGCGTGATGCTCGGCGCAGGTGCAGCCAACATTCAGGGCAACCTCGTTGGGTCGGGCCTTCCCATGTTCACCGCGAACCCGCTCTTCGCATGGCTGTTCGCCATGCTCGCTCCTGCCGCGGCGCTGGCCATCCACTGCTTCGGTCACGCATTTCTTACATGGCGCCTTCGCAACTACTACCGCATCGGCATCTATGGCCTGACGCTTGTCTCCGTTACCGCATGGAGCTGGCTCTTTGCCGACCTATTCCACGGTACAGGCGGCCTTGATCTCGACTTCGAAGGCTCTGGCCTCAAAGACACGATGTTCGTCTGGCTGCAGATCATCGCCGAAATCATGGTGGGCTCGTCCCTTTTCCTGATCGCCGAACACGTTGCTAGCAAGTACTCGCCGGACCGGTTTGTTCAGAATCTCGAACACATTGAACTCCGCGAACGCCGGACTGTGCTGGGGAAGGAACGCGAAACCGCCTTCGAGCGCCTGAGCAAGGCCAAGGGGGCCTACACCGCCCTCATGGGGCGCCGCGAAGCCACCGTCAACGCGGACATCGCCGAGTACCTGCAGCGCCGTCGGCGCTTCGGTGACAGCTGATGACCTGCGCCGCTTCCAATTCCCCTGATCCGAAAGGAACGAACGTCATGAAATTCTTTGTGTCTGTTTTCGTCACGGTTCTCGCCCTCTTCTGGCTGCCGCTGACGCCGAGCGAGGCCCAAAACCTCACCATCGCCATCTCCTCGCAAACCAGTGACGCCGAGCGCCAGGAACAGGGCGAAGCCGTCCTGCGCTTCCTGGCCAGCAGTGTCGAACCCGGCCAATCGGCCGAGATCGTCGATGCCTACGACCTGACGCCAGTCGCAACTTTCTCCGTGCCCGAAGGCCGCGCCTACCAAAACCCGCGTGCCAAGATCGCGGTGAACCGTCAAGCTGCCGCCCAGATCCTGCGCCTCGAGCCCGACCTTGCCCGCTCCGCAAACGAGGTCCAGCGGCCGATCAACTTGCCCGGCCTCCTGCGCTATCTCGGCGAGGCCTGCTCGCTGGATGGAGGCCACGACCTCGTCATCATTGGTTCGCCCCTCTATGACATGCCGCGTGAACCGGGTGTGTCCATGCGTGAGGGGCGCGTTCCGGGCGACGGCCTCATCCAGGGCACGCGCGGCTCCAGCCCCTTCGGTGCGGACGGCATGGGTGACCGTCTGGCCGGCGTTCGTGTGCACTTCATCGCCCTTGATCCGGGCTGGGCACTCAATGATCGCCATGCCTTCGCGGTGGAACGCTTCACCGCCTTGCTGGTCGACGCCTTCGGGGCGGACCTTGTGAGCTTTTCCAACGATATGGATAGCGGGTTTGCCAGCGTTGCGGCCCAAGCCTCAGCGCCGGATCGTGGCTTCATCCTCGAAGAGACCGACAAGATGGAAATGCTCATCTTCGCCTCTGAAATGGGTCCGATCGCAAGTGGCCGCGACATGGACACCGGTCGTCGCTTCTATGTCGGTCCGCCCATGATCAATGACCGCGTTGAAATCGGTCTCTACTGGCCTTGTTCATCGTGTGACCTCGATATCTATGCTCGCCCGCACGACGACGCACAGATCGTCTACTACGGTCGCATCTCCACGCCGCAGGGACGCTTCTTCAAGGCCTTCAGGATGGGCAGCGAAGATCACCGTGCGCAGGAGCAGATCGTGCTCGATGGTCCTATCGATCTTTCCGCACTTCGCATTTGGGTGAACTTCTATGGTGGTCGTTCCAGCGGAGGGGCAGAAGCCGAGCTTCGCATCACCATCGGCGGTGAAACCTACACCCGCCCGCTGCGCATTCCGGCCAATGCCGGCAATGGGGGCGCGGGGCAGAGTGCGGTAACCGGCGACGGTGCGGACAATCCGGCCTGGGTCGCCATCGAACCGCTCTCGCTCCTTCGCGAATAGCGGTTCTCCATCCCTCCCGAACTCAAGACGGGCGCGGCCTACCGTGCCCGTCCTTTTTATCGGGAGACAGCCATGACCACCCGTGCCAATTCCGGCAGCTCGGCCCCATCCGGTCTAATCACCAAGATCGTGATCTCTGCCGCCTTCGCCTGGGGCTATACCCAGAGCGACCATCTCTTCAACACGCAGTACTTCTGGGTCCCAACGTTCGCCCTCATTCTGGCACTAGGCGCACCGATCGCCCTTGCACGCGTCATCCTGAGCTTTGCGATCCGCAAAACCCGTGTGGCCATCGCTGACACCCCGTCTACTCGGCATGGCTCGGCACGTTGGGCATCGCTGGCTGACTTTGCTTGGCTCCGAAAACGCCGCAATGGACCATTCTGGGGAGCGCTGGAAGGCAAACCGCTCTTCCTCGAATACGAGGCCAACGCGCTGACGGTGGCCCCGGCCGGCGCGGGCAAGACAATCTCTGTGGTCGTCCCGCAGCTCCTCTCCATCAAAGGCGCGATGGTCGTCAGTGACCTCAAATGTGAGCTGGCGCCCATGACCAAACGTGCCCGTGAACGCATGGGCCAGCCTGTGTACTGCCTCAATCCCTCGGGCACCAACGTCGATGTCTTAGGCGAGCCCGATGCCTACAACCCGCTCTGCATCCTGCACGATGACTGGATGCACTCACCCGCCGATATGGTGGCCGATGCCATGGGTATGGCGCATCAGCTCCACCCCGAGCCCGCAACCAAGACAGACAACTCCTTCTTCCGCGAAGGTTCTCGCAATCTGATCACCTTCGCCATGCTCTGGGAGGTGATCGACAAGGGCGAGGCCGCCACCTTGCCGGGCGGCCTGCGCCTGCTTCGCGACCCTGACCGACTGCGGGAGGCCCTTTATGCGGCCAGCGTGTCGGACTTGCTGAGTGGCGAACTCACTGATCGGGCTAATGACTTCCTGGAAAAACTGAACAATGGCGACACGCGCCAGATTGAGAGCTTCCGCGAGGGGGCGGTGCAATCGCTGGCGATCTTCTCCGCCAGTGGCCGTATCGCAGATAGCGTGTCGCGCTGCACCTTCCGCTTTCGCGATCTGAAAACCAAGCCGGCCACGGTCTTCATCATCGGCGACGCCACCCGCTCGAAGGTCTACGAACCGTGGGTCGGGCTGGTAGCTTGGTGCGCCATGCTTGAGATTAAGCGCTGCCGCACGCAGAAGAACCCCGCCACATTCCTGCTCGATGAAGCATCGAATTTTCGCGTGGACGGGCTGCCCCAATCTATGATGGAAGCGCGCGGCTTCGGGATGCGCTTTCACGTAATTATACAAGAATTAGAAGACTTTAAGCGGGTCTACGGGCGGGAAGCGCTCGAAATCCTCTTGTCGCAAACCGAGATCCAGCAGTTCTTTGCTTCGCGTAGTCCCGGCACGCTGGAAATGCTCAGCCGCAGGCTCGGCAATGCCACGGTCAAGACCGACAACTACGCCCTGGATGGCCACTGGCCGCGGCGCTCGATGGGCGAGACCGGCCGGCCGCTCCTGCTTGCTGACGAAATCCGCCAGCTTCGTGATTGCCTGCTGTTCGCGCACGGCAAAGCTCCCGCTCTCGTTGGGAAGGTCGGCTACCACGAATGCTCACCTTGGAACCGCCGGGGCTATGTCGGGATCAACCCCTTACATGGCAAGCGCCTGAAAGGCCGAACGCGGCTCCGCCTCTAATCTGGGAGTCCGCAATGGCGAAACGCAAGAACACGAATGATGAGTCGAAGGCGGCGACGGGCAAGCTCCAGATCGTCGTCCTTCTTCTTCAGATCCTGAAAATCATCCTGGATATCCGCTGGATCGCGCTTTTGATCTTCCTGATCGCCCTGCCGATTGCACCCTATGTCCTCATCCCGCAGGCAGACGCTTCGGCGTCCGCCTGCACCTATCTCGGCCCGCGCGGCGTCTGGAAGCCGGGCTGGGTAACCCACTGCCCGGCCATCGCCCTGCGTCCGCAATACCAGATGGACTGATCGGCCCAGAGGGAGCCCGAAATGCCTCTCAACGACACAACGCCTATCACCGGGCGCTTCAATGATCGGGCCGGCGCGGGACGTGAGGCAGTCTGGTCGATCATCGCGGGCGATAAGGTCCGCATCGCCCAGATGCGTGCCATTGAAGCGCGTCACGGTCGCATCGCTGCCGATCTCATCCAGCACCAGCGCAAGCATCGCGAGACCTGGATGAGCAAGGAGGTCGCAAAGCTCTCCAAGCAAGCCCCGCGCCCCGAACTTCGGCCGGATGGCGCACGGCGCACCAAAGCCGACATAGAGCGACAAGCCGCCGTCAACTTGGCCGCCCGTATCAAGGCACGGCGAGACCGCCTCACCATCGCGCGTGACAACACCATCAAACGCCAGGTGTTGGGTATCACTCCAGACGGACAGGTCTCGCGTTCACACACTGCTGCAAACCGCAATCACCGCCGCGGCGGGCCAGACATGTCCGGATAGCACGTCACCTACAAAAGCCGGTTTTGTCCTAAACCTGTCCAGTCACTCCTTGAAAGGCGTCCATAAAGGAACAGTTCGTCCAAATTTTTTCAGGAGGGCGTCATGTCGAAAAAAAAGAAATCTGTGACCCTGTCCTCCGCTCTGGAGGCATTGCTTGTCATCCTGCGTATCGCGAACGAAATGATCAAGCTGATTGGACTGGGTGTTGCGATTTTTGCGGCTTGGACTTGGTCTCTTCCAGCCGAGCACGCGCCGGTCGCTGAGCAACCCCAAGCCCAATCTACCCCTGAATAGGGTGGCACGAACAGCAGCGTCTGCCGTCAAGTGTCAGACACGTCTCATTATCTCCTGCACGCTGCAAAGCAAAAGCGTGCCGCCCGAAAAAATCGATTCTGTCCAAACCCTGTCCAAGCCCCCCCCAATTCTCGTGATCAACTCTCCTTGGAAGCGCTTCCGAATGGTCTGCTAAAACAAGGAATTAAGCCATGAAAATGAACGATATTGATCACGATGATCGGCAACCTGTTCGGATTACGCTGCCGCGAGACGAACTGATCCGCGATCCGCACTATCTACAGCTGCTCGCAATCGTCATGTGGTGCATTCGGCGGGGCACCAAATATGTCAGCCGTCGCACCTTGATCGACGTTCCTGCCGATGTCTTCTGCCGCGAACGCGTCGAGCTCCTGACGGCTGACGGAGAGCCCTTTCCGATCCCCGATCTCGACGACCTGTTCGAACCGGCGGGTTATGACGAAGAGGAGAAGCGCTTCGAGTCCGGGCACGATTTTGAGTGGTGTGGCGCGTTCATGAAGAACGCCATTCAGCCCCCTCTCTATCCGGCTCAAGACCGCGTTTTGGACCGCATTCGCGTCATCCATGCCGCCATCGTTGCTGGGGGGCCCTGGCTTTGGCGCAACCTCGATCACAAGACATGCGACAAGTGCAGAGTCCGTGAACGTTAGAAGCGACAAAGCCCCCGGATTCGCACCAACCTGAAAAGCCCCGACAGTCCTTTGTCGGGGCTTTTCTTTTGGGATCTTGCTGCGCTATTCAACTAAAACGTGAAAGGCGACTCCATGACCCGTGAAGAGTACCTACTTAAGGCTCCGACGCCTGAAATGCTTACCATCAGCCCGGAAGGGGCGCGCCTAATTCAAAGCGTGTTGCGACAATATCGGTCGGAGTTGGGTACTAAGGGCTCCGCTGAGAAGTTGGCATACGCGGTGCGGACCCTTGGTGATGAAGTGGATAGCGTCGCACTCCAGAAAGCTATCGATAATCGGTTCTCACGATATGCTTCCACGAACACCCCTCCGATGTTCCACCAGAAGGCGATGCAGCGTGTGCTCAGTGGAGAACACGACTTGGCCCCGAGCTCGCCCAACAGTGAGGCGTTTCTGACGCTAGCAATTCGCGACTTTCTCATTTGGCGAAAAGCGCTAGTACCGACAGATCTAAATATGCCCAGCACCCTAGCCGTTGCTCCTTGGGTATTGCGCCGCGAGCTAGGCCTGCAAGAGGGTAATACCGGAAAAATTCTCGACCAGGCGAGGTTGTTCGCCTACGAAGGCCTGCCCGACAAGGGCTCCCGGATTGCTATCTTCTTTCAACGAAGGGACACATGCATCTACGATGTGGAGTTGGAGCGCCAGCCACTAGATCAAGCCGGTCTTGTGATCGCCGGTAAGACGACCAGCCTTCATTTTTGGCTACTATTTGGCGAGGGCTTCGCGATTGGCTTCACTCACGGCAAATCAAGCCCGAAGCGTCTCTCTATCCACCTTTTCAGTGTTCTTGAACGCTCCACACTCCATCCGCTCTCCGAAAAAATCCGTGTTCGGATCGATGAGCATTCGCAAGATGCCCCCCTTCCGGCTCATCACCTTCTACCACTCATGGACGGCGAGGTGAAAAACACAACAAAAGAGAAAATACTTAGAGAAAGAAAAAGAAGCATATATATAGATGTTGCCGCCAATACAAATATTGACAATCATAAATATTATGTATATAATAACACAGATCTAATTAAAAACATTTGGAGATTCCAGAATGGGGGGCGCGTGCTTGAGGAGACTTCTAAAGAACAGCTAAATGAAATGCTGTGGGACGCATTTCATGGGGACAGTCCCTTTTGGCGCCCGCTAGACGATCAGACCTACAAACGCATACGTGAACTACTAGAAGCAGGCGCGGACGTGAATAGTGTCGATCCGCAGTCGCCATATGGCTGGCGTTTGGTTCATCATGCGGCCAGCGATACCGATTTTGCTCTCATGCGTATTTTGCTGCGTAATCAGGATACAGATTATCTCTTGAGAGATGGCCAAGGACACTTTCCAGACTACTTGGTCGATTTTTCCACACGTGAGGCAAAAGATCGATTTTTTGCGAGAGTGATGAGTAGGTTTCTCATCGCGAAACAATACGCTCAAGCAAAAGATAGAGGCGTTTCAGATCAGTATATTTATCGCGGCATATACGATCACGACGAGCACTTTCCCAAATGGCAGTCAGATGAGCCGGAAGAAGAGTCACCCTACGCGCACCTTCTTCCACCGGGCCTCGGCTAAAGCGTCCCTTTCTCCACGAACAGGATCGGATCAGTCGCGCACGTAATCAGGTGAGAGAAAGCCATTTGCCAGACCGTCCTGGATGGTCGACTCGAACTCTCCCAACCACTCCCGCAATAGCGCCTGATCCACCTCGATCCAATTCGCTAGATTTCCGAGAAACTCGCGCTCTGAAAGCTCCAACTTTCCGTCCACCAGCGCCATGTTCCCTGCGGCATGAAGCACAATTTTCTTGGATTCGTCCGAAAACCCTGCGGCGAGCTGATGCATCAAGCCTGGCCACTCACCACGTCCAGCCTTGCTGATCGCGGAGACATGCATCTCAATCATGGCAAGTATTTCTTGGGGGCTCATGTGACCTGCCTTGTATGCCCCCACCGTTTCGACAAGGCGCTCCCGTTCTTCTTCCGAAAACGCCCCGTCAGCCAGCGCAGCCATAATTGAAGCTGAGACCGAGGCCGCAATCACCTGCCCGATATTGTCATCCTTCATCGTCCGCTTCTTTTTAAACATTCCAAACATGCTTTCTCCTTCGGATGGTAGATTAGATGCCGAAATAGCTCCAGCCGGCCCACAATTGTGGATTTGAGCAAGGTCGCGCGCTCGCCGGACATTGGCCAAGCCCCAAAGCTTGAGCCAGCTCAGCGATGGCCGTCTCTGGGACGCCGCCCAGCGAACACCAATCTCCCAGCTTCTTCTTCAACTCCCCTGCCGTCGCGTTGGCCACCCATAGTTGAGCCTCCCGGAAACTAACTGGCGGCGGATTGTTCGAGGCCGCCAAACATTCATAGAACCGCCCCATCAACACTGCCGTCACCGCATCATTGACGATCCACTGACTCGCTATCACCCCTCGTGCCCCCAGCTGAAGAAGCGCGCTCGGCAATCCGATGAGCTCCTGCCGCGATGAACCTGTGGCGTAGCTGCCCACATTGCACGAGCTCAAGACCACAAGGTCGGGCGGACTGAGGCTACGGCGCTCAAACAACTTGCGCAGGCTAAGCTGCTCGTTCGGCCCGATCACAATACCGGAGTCCAACGGCGAACCATCGTTGAAGTGGCCATGGGCGCATAGATGCCAAATATCGTGACCATTCAGAAGCTGGAGCGCCTGCTCCTGAGTAAGGCTCTGATCGATCGACGCCGCGCACCCCTCGCTCCCGACAACGCCCTTGATGACTCTCGCCTCAACTTCCGCGAACTTGAGTTCGCCTTCGTTCGTCTGTCCCCAACGAGAACTCAATACGCCGGCCGACCATGGCTTCGCCCCCGTCACGCGGCGCGGCTTGCACTCAAGCAGATCCGCCACCTTCAATGAAGGTATGATCCCAATCTGGTACCGCTCGGAGAAGGTGCCGCCAAATGCGTGCGTTCTCGCAAGACCGACAGGCAAGGCACCAAATACCCCGTCACAAACGATAATAAGCTCCTGCGTTCCGGGCGCGACGTCCTCCAGACGGTCGAAAAGTGGTCCGACGACAAAGTCAGCGACATCAGAGCAAATCTTGTCGAGCGCCTTGAGGAACATCTCGCTGACCCAGCCTTGGCTTCGATTGCCCGCGAATACGCTTTCGGCAGCGCCCCTGGCCGTGTTAGTGCCAACTCCGTCGAGACGGGGACGTAGCCGCTCCAGATCAAGATTGGAGGGCAACTCCACGACAGAGCGTTGAACTCCGCCATCGCTCTCGACAAACACCAGAAGCTTGCCACCGAACTCACTGGTAATCGGGAAAACCACCGATCGAGTGGAATTGACCAATCGCTCCACAGTCCCGAACGGCGAACTCGCCTCACCAGCTATGCTGAAAGCTTCTCCAATCGCGATCCGTGTTTCTCGCCTCGTCTGTATGATCTGGTTCAGGCGAGATCGTTTGTCGAAAACCAAAGGCGACAGGAGCTCCGCTTCCAGCGTCGCGACACGCTCTTGCAATAGGCGAATGCCTTCCCGCTCTTTTGCCGAAATGGCCAGCGCATCAATACTCAATGCCTTTGCCAACAAGCGCGCTCGCCCCGCTTCTGCCAGAGCAATAGCTTCGTCGAAGTTCCCTGACATCGCTGCCGCGTAAGGCGCCAGCTCCACCATCTTCGTGAAATATTTCAGTGCCCCCGCTAGATCGGTCGCACTGGCTTCAACGTCAGCCACCAGCATATTTGCGCACCGCGCTGCCAAACCGAATGCGTCTGTTGCTCCGGACCAATCCCTGGCCGCTACTTGGTACTCACCGAGTTCGCACGACGCCGCGAGTTTTTCGGTGGAACTTGGAAAGTCATCGAGAATGTCGGCCTGCTTCCGAGCTGCCTCGATCGCTGCTGCAAGTGCACTTTTCGTACGCTCGGAGCGTTCCCCGGCTACTGGAGCGGTTCGCTGGTGAAGCCCGCTCCACCCATAGTCGAGAGTTTCAGACAGAAAAAAGTGCATGAAATGCGCGCGTGCCACCCGGGAAAGCGTGCTTGCATACCAAGCCGGGTGTGTTCGCTCGTCGATGATCTCAAGAGCAGCCTTATAGGCTGCGACGGCCTCCACTTGTTGTTCCGCCATCCCGTTCACAAAATCTGTCAGATCTTCGTTTGGTGACAGTGGAAAAATGATAAGCGCATCGCCAACGCTGATCTGCGCCCTGGCCCAGCCAAACGGGTCACGTTCCTTGGGTATGCGGCCGGCAAGTTCGCATAGATTGTCGACGAACTCTTTCCCGGAGACGGACTTCGAATCGCTACGGGGCTTATGCGCGCCGCCTTCAAGACTGCTGATGCGCCGCAGCAGATTGTAGAGCTTCAGACTGGCGCTGGCATCTCCGGCTTCACCAACCGAACATATGTCTATTGCTTCCCTTAGTTGGCAAGCGGCCAGCTTCAAGTTGGAAAGCTCATCGCCCCGTTCCCGACTTTGATAGGCTCCAGACAGTGCCATCAAGACTGCCGCTCGATCCCGGGGGGCAGAGCGTGCCGTAATCGTCGCCTTCGCCTCTTCACCAAGGATGATGGCCATTTCGACGTTATCGGCGGAGAAGCCGTTGATGCGCTCAAGATAGTTTTGCGCTTGCGTCAGGATCGCTTTCACCCAACGGTCGGGATGCGATGCATAGTCGAGACGATCCAGAACCTCTTGCTGCAAGGCAATGGCACGATCCACGTTCTCCGAACTCCCTCCCTCCATACGCGCTGAATACGCATTCGCCAGATTCCCTTTCGCAACGGCCCAATTCTCCAAATCGCTGTCTGGCTGGTAGACCCGAAGCGCATTCTCAAAACAGGTGATCGCCTCTTCAACAGCCGCTGCGGTTTGGTTTTTGCGGAGGTCGAGCAGGCATGATCCAAGCTCGGACTGCGCCGCTGCCCACTCATTCCCGTCGCACAATTCATCAAGCTGATCGACAACTGCGCGAGCCTTGGCGACTTCTTTCTCGTACTGGCTTGGGAGACGGCCTCCAGAACGGCGCGCCTCCAGCACTTCGAGATTGCGCTGATATTCGTAGGTGCGCTTGGGGAAATCCCCAGTCGATAAAATGCGCAACGCCCTCTGTAAAAGCTCAATGGCTTCATCAAGATTTCGTGCGAGATCGTCACCGGGCTGTTCCGCAATCAAGCCCGCTCTTTGATTTAGCGCGTTCGCGAGATCGAGATGCGCCCCAGCCTTTTCAAAATAGGTGATCGAGTTAGCGTTCGCCTCAAGGGCACGACGAAATCGTGTCCGTCGATGCTTGGGGCGAAGGTCCTGTCGATATGCAGTGGCAAGATTTGCTTGGGCATTCGCCCAAAGCCCTTCACTCCGAGCAAGGATCGCAAGCGCACTCGCTTCCTCCAGCCATCGAATGGCGTTCTCAGAGTTCAAATGCTCAGACCCGATAGGCGAATGCAAACTCAACACACCCAGAGCAAGCACAACGCGGGCACGCATGAATGGCTGGCTCTTCAATCTTGGATTTTGCTCCGCACGGGTCAGGTAGTCGAACGCGCGCTCAAAGTTCTCTCGTCGACTTCCGCGTGACCGACTCCTGTATCCATCCGCAAGTGCAACCAAAATATCTATTCGAAGCGCGCCGGCGTCACCGGGCAAATCAATAGCATTTGCCTCCTCAAGAGCTCCGATCGCCCGCTCCACGGCATCGCCGCCATGTTCTGGGCTATGCGACAATATCGCTTGCGCCCAGTTGAAGAGCGAAATGGCGTAGTCCTCCCCGCCGAACGGGCGGAGATATTCAAGCGCCAACTCTGCCGCCGCGATCATTTGAGGCGCGAGGCCGACGGGATCGACCTGAACTCGCTCCAATAGGGCTGCCGCGCACATCCCGTGCATCCGTCCCAAGTAGCGCTCGCGCTCAGGCTGGTCGAAGGGCCACGGCTTGGAGTTGTCAACGATCCGCAGCGCTTCTTGCGCCAAGTCGAAGGCTAATGGGCCTTCGTTCGCTTGTAATGCTGAATTATATGCCCGCGTAAGCCGGTCACGGTACGTGTTACCGAAGCCGAACATCTCAGCCCTCAAAAAATCGTCTACCCGCAGACCTAACTTCCTTCACGTGGAGAAGGCAAACGCAATGATTGCATACTCTGGTCAAGGTACAGATTGATTGCGCCCACCTTGTGCCCTCTCCGCCGCTAAATCTCCGTCCATTGCTGAAAGTCTGCCCCAGTTCGTCGGCATGCCCCTGACGGCCCGTCAATGGGCGGCCCGCGCCAGCCTTGCCTGCGTTCGTATCGAACTTGTCTGCGGCCCGTGTGGCCCATGACGGGATGCCGCCGCCTGCGGCCGTCCGCCTTTCATCGGACCGGAATTCACCGGCCGAGCATCGAAAGGAGGACACCATGTCCAATCAAACCCAAACCCCGACCAAGAAGTCTCCGCCCGTCTATCGGCTGTGCTTCTCCGCCAAGAACGGTACTGATCGCAACGGTCAACCGACCCTGGCTTACCCCGTCGAAATCGGCGCTGTCTTCGAGCGCCGTGAACGCGACAAGGGCCTGATCGCCAAATTCTCTATCATCCCGACCGAACTCAAAGACGGCGTTCTCTTCCTCATGCCGGCGGATGCCGAGCGTCGCGCAGAAACCGACCTCTTTGACGCGGACGCCGCGGAGGCGGGGCAATGAGC
Organism: Maricaulis virginensis; assembly: GCF_027922185.1. Classification (NCBI taxonomy): domain Bacteria; kingdom Pseudomonadati; phylum Pseudomonadota; class Alphaproteobacteria; order Maricaulales; family Maricaulaceae; genus Maricaulis; species Maricaulis virginensis. The sequence continues at coordinate 24,397 of NZ_BSFE01000001.1, forward strand.
CCCCGCCTTTCCCGCTCCGAGCGGATTGCGAAGCTGAATGATCAGCTTCGCGCCCGCGTCGGGCTCCCGGTCTTTCTTGGCGCAAACGAGCCGGATCTGGGAATGGTCATCATGACGCGCGGTGTGACCTCGCTCACGCCAGAGCAAATCCTGGAAGCGTGGATGCAGGTGCGCCGTTTCTCGGACTTCAGCGACGGGAACAATCCCTACGGCGAACGCGACTTCGGCGGCTTCTCCATCGAGGGTGTCGGTCGTGTCTTCTGGAAGATCGACTACTACGCCGACAGCACTTGTTCGGCGGGTAGCGAAGATCCCGCTGATCCAGCGCGATCCTACCGCGTCCTCACCATCATGCTGGCAGATGAGTATTGATCATGACCAAACGTCTGACAGGCGCCAGTAGGCGCGCGCAGTACAGCGTGCGGATTTCCGCGCCTAAGCGATTGCGGTCACTGAATCTGACGACCGGACCGCCTTAGAGAACGCTCGGGTCAAACGTATACCCCGACAAACAGCCCTTAACAGCGTCGCTGACGCGTGCGTTCGAATATTCGCTGACTAACTCCAACGCGGTGTGCCGCCGCAAGTGGGCGTCTGGACCGATATATGCCCCCTCATAGATTTGGCGCTCCAGAACCACCGCATGGGGAGCGTTTATCGCGGAAAATATGATTGCGGCCACGATCGATCCATCGAGTTTGTCCATCGCTCGATGGATAGCAAACCGACAGTCCTTAGCCCCCGTCTCGGCCTCCGCTTGTTCCAGTAGCGAGAGCCAAGTTAGTCGAAGGATATGGAACCATGTGATTCCTCCCAACTCCTGGTCAATAGTCGCGCTGAGCGGATCCCGCATGAAGGTGCTTATGGGGATGACGCGATCCCGCGCCATGGCTGGCAACTTGATAAAACCCAGCGCCTTAACGCGTTTGAAGATCGTGATGTGAAAACATCGGGTGCACAGTGTGAACTCAAACGAAGCGTCTGTCGGAAAATATCGAGCCAGATTGGAGGATACGAACAGTTCCTCCTCATGCGTACAGCCACAATGGGCACATTGCTCTCGCGCGTCTTCCATTTTTGCCCCCCAGACACTCAGCTGGTCACAACCAAAAACAATCAAAGAGCAATTGCAAGACTTAAGCGAGCAACGAACGCCCTAGCGCCACCGGGTCCGTCGACAAGGGCAAAGCGGTACACTTGCACCAACGATGAACCACGGCCGAGGGCATAAGCCCTCATCTAAATCGTCCACAAGGACGGTGTCATCGCCGGCAAGGCAACTGCCAGCGGAAACCGCTCCGCTGATCATTTGCGCCCTGCCGATTGTGGAGACAGTGTCAGGCAGGTGGATCGTCCCATTCGCCGGCCATAGGGATGATTGTAAGCGCTTTGGTGTAGCTCTCGTCTTCAACGATCTTGCCGGAATATCCCAGCCCGCGAATACGCTCCTGACGCTCCCGACTTTCAAACCGCATCAATCGCGGGTCGAAGCGGATCTCCGTAAACACATCGTTCGGATCGATAGGCATCGTCTTGAGTTTATCGCCACTATCCAGCCGCCCATTGCCTACGCACAGCAAACGCACTTCGTCTTCATGGCGGAAAATAGAGCGCTTGACGAACAACGATTCCGCGCGCCCCTCCGGCGTGCTGAAGAAGCGGGGGCCCTCTGATCGCGAAAGCCGATTGGCAAGGCTTTGCCCAAAGAATGCTTCTTCTTCGTAGATCACACGCCCCAAAAAGAAATGGTGGCCTGGAAGCGCTTCCACCCAGTTGATCATCGCCCCAATCAGCTTGCGGGCAGTCGTAGTTACCCAAACGCCTTCGCCAGCCGGATCGGTATTGCGCTTCGAAATGGGATCGAGAACGACGCGAGAATAGGCGCGGAGTAGAACGTCAGAATTTTCTTCGTATGACCAACATTGTGCCCAGCAGGGGGCAAGATACGCGGCCAATTCCTGCTGCGGTCGCCGCGGGTTGGATTGCGATGTGAGGACGAAATTCGTGCATGGGTCTTCGCGAGGATCGGCCCAAAGCGATGGCTTCACCAATGTCAGTCGTTTCAGACGTAGCGCCTCTTCCAGCAGCCAGACCGGAAATATCCGATGTAGCGGCTGGTCAAGATCGTCTAACCGAGCTTGCCAGATGCCATTTTTCATTCTGGCGTTGTAGCCAGTCAGGAGCGGCCTGCAAATTATTGGCCGCAGGCATCAGCCCATACGGTTCACGGATGAACCAGGTTGAACCGTTGGAGCATCCCAGACGAGGGCATAAGCCCCTCTAAAAAGTCGTCTGCAAGATGTGCGCGGGGTATTACCCGCGCATCTTGTCTCGGCGCTGCGCGCCTCGGCAAGGGAGACGCTGCGCTCTCCCGTTGCATCCCTCTCGCAAGTCTAGCGCCGTCAGCACTGCTCTGCGATCGCTTGGCCATGCGGCCGCCTGTTCTTGACCCGCTCTGCGGTTGACGGCACTAATGGCTGCGCATCATCTGTTTGGGGGCCCATGCGGCACACTCTGACATTCCTGCTGATTGCCATGCTGGCCTGGCTCGGACCTGTATCCGGGACGGAAGCGCATGCGCATGAGGTCGGGGCGGAGCATCATCATACGGATGTGGCGGTCGATCATGATCATGAGGACGCGCATCATCATCGGGGATCGGATCGTGAGATTGATCTGGCCAAGATGCGCAAGGCGGCGGATTTCGATGCGGATGAAACCGGGGACGTGATCCTGCATGCCCATGTCCACATGGATGGTGCGCCGATGGCCGCGTCCATGAACCTGCAAGCCACTGCAACGACGGGACCGGTGCGGTCCCTGAGTCATGTCGTACCGGAGCCTGATCCTGGATTGGACGGGCTGAGACGGCCTCCCAAATCGATCCTGTAACAACCTGAACTGGCAGTCGGCACGACCGGCTGCGCGTTGCTATTCGTTTACAGGACAACTTTCCATGCGAACCTCATCATGTTTGCTCGCGCTGGTCGCGATGCAAATCCTTGTGGCACCCGCAAATGCGGTGGCCCAAACCGCTCAGCCGTCCGTGCTGAGCCTGGACGAGGCGTTGGCGCGAGCCCTCGTCGAAGCTCCTGAACTAACCGCTGCCGATGCCCGTATCGATGCCAGTGCCCAGCGCATTGACGGTGCGGCCCGGCGGCTCAATCCGACCCTCGATTTCACCTCCGAAGGCGTGCTGGGAACCGGGGACCGTAATCTTTTTAACGAGGCGGAAGCCGCTGTCGGCGTCATGCAGCCCTGGGAGCGTGGGGGTGACCGTGAAGCCCGCTCAACCCTGGCCGAACGGGACCGCGATCTTCGGGTCGTGGAGGCCGAGATTGCCCGGCGCGATCTGATGCAACAGGTCGAGCTGGCCTATCTCGATACCCAGGCCGAGCGCATGCGCCACGCTATCGCTGAGGACCGGATCGTCTCACTGGAAGCGCTGGCGGCCATCGTCGACCGCCGTGTGCAGGCCGCCCGTGACCCGCGCATGGCGCGGGACCGGATAGAGGCCCGACTGGCCGAAGCCCGGATCGAGGCCGGATTGGCCCGGCGTCGTGTCGCGACAAGTGCCACCATCCTGGCCTCCTATTGGGGCGGCTTGCCGGACTTCACGGTGGACACGCAGAGCTTCCTGTCTCCGGGGGACCTGGGTGCCAGCCCCGCGGACCGGGACACGCCGGAAATTGCCCTCCTGCGAGCCCAGAGAGCCCGCAGTGATGCAGAGATCGGTCTGGAAACGGCCCGCGCCGTGCCGGACGCTAATGTCGGTCTGGAGCTGCGTCACTTCCAGTCCTCCAATGACGTGGCGCTGGGGGTTCGTTTCTCCATCCCGCTGCAGGTATGGAATGCCAATCAGGCCAATATCGCCTCGGCCCGGTCCGAAGCGGCGGCAATCGATGCCGACCTGGCTGCCCGCGAACGGGTCGTTCAGCGGCAGGTCCAGGCCCTGATCCTGCGCCGTCAGGCTGCAGCCGGGGAATTGGCGGCCCTGGAGGAGACGGTGATCCCGCCCCTGCAGACCGCCCTGGAACAGGCCCAGACCGGCTTTGCCCGCGGCAGTTTCTCCTTCCTGGAAATCTATGATGTGCAGCAGGCCCTGATCGATGCGCGGCTGCGCTCGGTCGATGCCCTGTTTGCCATCCACCAGTCCGACATCCAGCTGCGACGCCTGACCGGCGGCAGCCCGAACATGCCGCAGGGCATGGGAGACCAGTAATGACCATCCGAAACGTGTTCACGGCCGCCCTGTGCGGCTCCACGGCACTTGTGCTGATCGCCTGTTCCCCCAGCGCCCCGGAAGCCTCCGGCGGGGGTGGCCATGGTGAAGCTGCAGCCGAAGAATATGAGCGTGGCCCGCATCGCGGCCGCATGCTGCGCCAGGGTGATTTTGCTCTGGAACTCACCATTTTCGAGGACGGGGTCGATCCCGAATTCCGTCTCTTTCCCTATCTTAACGGGGAGCCCGTTGATCCCTCGCGCGTCAATGCCACCATCGAACTGACACGACTGGGCGGACAGATCGACCGTTTTGCCTTTGCCCCCCAGGAAGACTTCCTGCGCGGTGATGGTGTGGTGACCGAACCCCACTCCTTCGATGTGGCGGTCACAGCTTCCATGCCCGGCGTGAACGGGCGCTGGCAGTATGAGTCGTATGAGGGCCGCACCACGATCTCTGCAGAACAGGCCGAAGCAGGCGGCATTGCCGTCTCCATCACCGGTCCGGCGACGCTGGACGAGACGGTCGAGGTCTATGGCGAGATCGAGCTGATGCCGGAAGGTCGTGCCGAGCTGCGCGGCTGGTTGCCGGGTCGTATCGTGGCCCTCAATGCCAGCATCGGGGACCGCGTCGAGGCCGGTCAGACCCTGGCCCGCATCACAGCGACGGACAGCCTGCAGACCTATTCCGTCACCTCGCCGATCAGCGGTGTTGTGGTGGAACGCGGGGCGACGCTGAACGGCCCGACCGGCAGCGAACCGCTCTTCGTGGTCGCTGACCCCAGCCAGCTGCATGCCGAACTCTTCGTCTATCCCGGTGATCTGGGCAGCGTGGCGACCGGTCAGCCGGTTCATGTCAGCAGCTTTGATGGCGGGCGCAGCGCGGAAAGTGAGATTGAATTCCTCTCCCCGATGATCGACCCCGCCAGCCAGCGGGCTATCGCCCATGTGGAAATTCCGAACGAGAATGGCCAATGGCGCCCCGGCGAACGCATTCGCGCCCGTATCGAGGTCGGTGAGTTCGATGTGCCGCTCGCCGTCCGCACGGGCGCCCTGCAGCGCTTCCGCGATTTCACGGTCGTTTATGCCCAGGTCGGAGACACCTATGAGGTCCGTATGCTGGACCTCGGCCGGCAGACACCGGAGTGGACCGAAGTCTTGGGCGGTATCGATCCAGGTGTGACCTATGTCAGCGAGAACGCCTTCCTGATCACCGCCGACGTCATGAAGTCCGGCGCGAGCCACGATCACTAGGAGCGGATCATGCTGAAATCGATTATCTACCAGTCGATCCGCTATCGCTGGCTGGTTCTCTTCCTCGTGCTCGCCCTCGGGGCGCTCGGGGTGTGGAACTTCCAGCGACTGCCGATCGATGCCACGCCGGACATCACGAATGTCCAGGTGCAGATCAACTCGGAGGCCGAAGGCTTCTCACCGCTCGAAGCGGAACAGAGGATCACCTTTCCCATCGAGACCGCCATCTCCGGCATTCCGGGGCTAGACTATACCCGTTCGGTCTCCCGCTACGGCCTGTCCCAGGTCACGGTGGTTTTCCAGGATGGGACCGACATCTACTTCGCACGACAATTGGTGAATGAGCGGCTGCAGGCCGTCCGTGACCAGCTGCCCGAAGGGGTGACCCCGGAAATGGGTCCCATCGCCACGGGTCTGGGCGAGATCTTCATGTACACGCTGGAGATCGAACCGGGCGCGACGCGCGATGACGGGTCGGACTGGACAGCCGAAGACCTGCGCACCCTGCAGGACTGGGTCATCCGTCCGCAGCTCCTGCGCACGCCCGGCGTGGTCGAGGTGAATACAATTGGCGGCTATGTCCGCCAGTATCATGTCACGCCGCACCCGGACCAGCTGGCCGCCTACGGGCTGACGCTGGACGATGTGGTCGAGGCCCTGGCCCGCAATAATGCCAATGCCGGCGCGGGCTATGTCGAGCACAATGGCGAACAGCTGCTGATCCGCTCGACCGGGCAGGCCGGTTCCATCGCCGATCTGGAAGCGGCCGTCATCACCAATCGCAATGGCCAGCCCATCCTGATCCGGGATGTGGCCGACGTGATCATGGGTGAGGAACTGCGCACCGGGGCGGCCACCGAGAATGGTCGCGAGGTCGTCCTGGGGACGGTCTTCATGCTGATGGGCGAGAACAGTCGTCAGGTCGCACATGATGTGGCCATCCGTCTGGAAGAGGCCGCCGAGGCGCTGCCGGCGGGTATTCGGGCCGATGCGATCTACAACCGCACCGAACTGGTCGACCGCACCATCGAGACCGTTGAGAAGAACCTCGTCGAAGGGGCGCTTCTGGTCATCGTCGTGCTCTTCCTGCTCCTAGGGAATGTCCGGGCCGCCATCCTGACGGCGCTGGTCATTCCGCTCTCCATGCTGATGACCATCACCGGCATGGTGGAGAACCGGGTTTCCGGCAATCTGATGAGCCTGGGGGCGCTAGACTTCGGTCTGATTGTCGACGGGGCGGTGATCATTATCGAGAACTGCCTGAGGCGGCTCGGTTTGCGGCAGCATGAATATGGCCGCCTGCTGACCCGTGAGGAGCGCTTCAAGGAGACCGCCGAGGCTGCGGCCGAGGTGATCCGTCCCTCGCTCTTCGGCGTGCTGATCATCACCCTGGTCTATGTCCCGATCTTCGCCCTGACAGGCGTGGAAGGGAAAATGTTCCACCCGATGGCCTTCACCGTGGTTTTCGCCCTCACGTCGGCGATGATCCTCTCCCTGACCTTCGTCCCGGCTGCGGTTGCGATGATCGTTACGGGCAAGGTGCAGGAAAAGCCGAACATCCTGATGCGCGGTGCCGCGAAGCTCTATGCCCCGGTTCTGGGCATGGCGCTGAAATTGCGCTGGCTGGTGGTGGCGGGGGCCGTGGCCCTGGTCGTCGTGGCCGGGATGGCTGCCTCTCGCATGGGCTCGGAATTCATTCCGCAGCTTGAGGAAGGCGATATCGCCCTGCATGCCCTGCGCATTCCCGGCACCAGTCTGAGCCAGGCGCTGGAGATGCAGACCCATCTGGAGGAACAGCTACGGGACTTCCCGCAGATCGAGCGGATCGTGTCCAAGATCGGCACCGCCGATGTGGCCACCGACCCGATGCCTCCCAGCGTGGCGGACACCTTCATCCTCCTGCATCCGCGCGAGGACTGGCCCGATCCGCGCCTGCCCCGTGAAGACCTCGTCTCCCAGCTCAACGAGGCTGTCCAGCAGGTGCCGGGCAATCGCTATGAATTCACCCAGCCCATCGAGATGCGGTTCAATGAGCTTCTCTCCGGTGTGCGGGCGGATGTCGCGGTGAAGGTGTTCGGCGATGATCTGGACGAACTGCTGGCCATCGGTCAGCGGATCGAGGGGCTGATGGGACAGGTCGAAGGCGCCCGGGACATTTCCCTGGAACAGGCCACCGGTCTTCCCATGATGCAGATCGAGCCCCGCCGTGAGGCGCTGGCCCGCTACGGCCTGTCCGTCGATGACGTGCAGTCCGTGATCCGCACCTCTTTGGCCGGGACACGGGCCGGACAAATCTTCGAAGGCGACCGAAGGTTCGATGTCATCGTCCGTCTGCCGGAGGATTTGCGGGCCAATGTCGCGCTTCTGGAGTGGCTGAACGTCCCGCTTCCGGCGACGGAAGACGGGCGCGTGGAAACCATCCCGCTGCGCGAGCTGGCCGACATCTCACTGATCATCGGTCCCAACCAGATCAGCCGCGAGAATGGCAAGCGGCGCATCGTCGTCACCGCCAATGTCCGTGGCCGCGATCTGGGGTCCTTCGTGACCGAGGTGCGCGAGCTGGTGCGAAATGAGGCCGAGGTGCCTGCGGGCTATTGGGTGGAGTATGGCGGCACATTCGAGCAGCTGATCTCCGCCGCCAACCGGCTCAGCCTCGTCGTGCCGGTCGCCCTGGCCCTGATCTTCCTCCTGCTGCTGGCCCTGTTCCGCTCGGTGGCGGATGCGGCTGTGGTCTTCTCCGGCGTGCCTCTGGCGCTGACCGGCGGGGTTGCCGCGCTGCTCCTGCGGGACCTGCCCCTGTCGATCTCGGCCGGGGTGGGCTTTATCGCTCTGTCCGGGGTGGCAGTGCTCAACGGTGTTGTAATGGTGAGCTTCATCCGCAGCCTGATGGATGAAGGCAAACCGCTTGAGGAGGCGATCCGGGAAGGGGCGCTGACCCGCCTACGTCCGGTTTTGATGACCGCGTTGGTCGCCAGTCTGGGCTTCGTGCCGATGGCGCTTAATGTCGGTGCCGGTGCAGAGGTCCAGCGGCCTCTGGCAACGGTCGTCATTGGTGGCATTACCTCGTCGACCTTGCTGACCCTGCTGGTGCTTCCGGCCCTCTTGCGCATCGTCCGGGGCTTCCTGGGCGGCAAGGCAGGCACGCAAACCCAACCCGCACGCGAGGAACTCGCCTGATCCCTTGTGACCCGGTTCGGGCTTAATGCCCGGACCGGGTCAACGACCCGACTTCACTTCGGAGTATCACATGTTTTCATTCCCGCCCGTTTCGGGCTCAAACCGACCGCTCTGGGCGGTCTTCGCAGCTCTCGCTGCGTGTTTTCTGGTGGGCGGCGATGCGCTGGCCCACGGGGTCACGGAGGGCGACAAGGGCTATATCCAGGAGATCACGGGCATCAATCTGATCCCCTTTCTCTATCTGGGCGCCAAACACATGGTGACGGGGTATGACCACCTCCTCTTCCTGTTCGGCGTGGTCTTCTTCCTCTACCGGCTCAAGCATGTCGGCATCTATGTCAGCCTGTTCGCCATCGGCCATTCCACCACCATGCTGGCCGGCGTCTTCTTCAATATCGGGCTGAACGCCTATCTGATCGACGCCATTATCGGCCTGTCCGTCGTCTACAAGGCGCTGGACAACCTGGGAGCTTTCCAGCGCTGGTTCGGCGTTCAACCCTCCACCAAGGCCGCCACGCTGGTTTTCGGCCTGTTCCACGGCTTCGGCCTGTCGACCAAGCTGATCGACTATGACATCGCGCCTGACGGGCTCCTGCCCAACCTCCTGGCCTTCAATGTCGGGGTCGAGATCGGCCAGCTCCTGGCCCTGGCAGCCATCCTGATCGCGATGGGCTTCTGGCGGCGCACGGCGAGCTTTGCCCGTCATGCCTACCTCGCCAACACCGCCCTTATGTGCGCCGGCTTCATCCTGATGGGCTTTCAGCTCACCGGCTATTTCGTCGCGTAGACACAGACTTTCGGAGACTACCCATGTTCAATTCCCAACTCCCGTCCCGCGACGATCTTCCGTCCAGCGAGAGCCTTCTGAAATCCACCCTGGTTGCGCTGTTGGCCGCCATCGTCATCCTGGTGACCATCGTCCTGCCCGCCGAATACGGCATCGACCCGACCCGGATCGGTCGCGTCCTCGGCCTGACCCAGATGGGCGCGATCAAGATGCAGCTGGCCGAGGAAGCCGCTGCAGATCGTGAAGCCTCGACGGCCCAGACCGACGCACCGGCATCGCAGGAAGCCACTGTCTCGTCTGCCGCTGCCATCCCGCAGGACACGCCTGTTGAAACGACGGTACCGGAGGAAGCCGCACCGGCCGATGAAGCTCCGGCCGAGCCAGCCGCCCCGGAATGGCGCGACACGATCTCCATCACCCTGCAGCCAGGCGAGGCCACGGAGGTCAAGCTGACCATGCGGCAAGGGGAGGTCGCCATCTATGAATGGACGACCGATCAGGCCGGTCTGAACTCCGACCTGCACGGTGACAACCCGCAGGATGCCTTCATCTCCTACCGCCAGGGTCGCAATGAGCCCGGCGACAGCGGCGAGTTCACTGCCGAGTTTGACGGCGCTCATGGCTGGTTCTGGCGCAACCGTTCCGAGGTCGCCGTGACAGTCACCCTGCGCACGCGGGGGGCCTACAGCGAATTCAACCGGCTGTTCTGATGGATGATGGCCCGGTCGCTTGGCCGGGCCGTCAATCCGGTTCCTGGAGAGCGGCATGATCCGTATCGGCGAGACCTTTCAGGGCCGCGACAATCGTTTCACCCCGATCCGGGTCGTCTTGGCGAGCCTGGTCATCCTCGAACATGTGTTCGTGGTGGCGATGGGAACGGGCAGCCAGTCCCTTGTCAGTCTGCAAGGCTGGTCACCCGGCTATCTGGCCGTGAATGGCTTCTTCATTCTCTCCGGCTTTCTCATTGCCGGGAGTCTGGAGCGGCGGCGGAACCTGTTTCGCTTCGTGGTGGCGCGGGCGTTGCGGCTCTGGCCCGCTCTCATCGTGCTTGCGCTCGCGGCCGTCCTGATCATCGGCCCGGTCGCAACCGGCCTGTCTCCCGCGGCCTACTGGCAGTCTGCGCAGACCTGGCTCTTCATCCCGAACATAGTCTTCTTTGCCGACACCTCTGGTGGCCCGGCGGGGGTCTTCACCGGCAATCCGGCACCGGGTGAGTTCTCAGCCTCGCTGTGGACCCTGCGCTATGAAGTCCTGGCCTATGCGGCTGCGGCATTGCTGTTCTTCACGCGGGCGCTGTGGAGACCGCTCACGATCAGCCTGCTGTGGCTCGGCATGTCAGCCCTGGCTGCCTATTTGGCCCTCCGGCACCCGGAAGCACCGGCCGTCTTCATTGAGGGAAGTCGGCTGGCAGCAGCCTTCCTGCTGGGTGCGGCGGCATATATAATGCGAGATCGCATCCCGCTGACGCTGATCCCTCTAGTCGTGGTCTTGCCAATGGCTTGGCTACTGGGCGAACACCCTGCCGCATCGGTCGTCTGGAACCTCGTTCTGGCGACGCTGATCCTGTGGGCTGGGTTGGCGTGGCGCGATCAAGTGCCGACCGGTTCTGGCCTGCCGGATTGGTCTTACGGCCTGTACATCTGGCATTACCCACTCTTCCAACTGATCTGGCATTGGGGCTGGGCAACATCGCCGCTACAGCTCGCGATGATAGGCGTCCCGATATCGACGGCGGTGGCCGCCTTGTCATGGCACTTCGTGGAGAAGCCTGCATTGCGGTTGTCGGGGCGGTTGTTCAGATCAGGGGCCGGCTGAAGAGCCCGGCAGACCGATTTTCACCACCATTCGAACGGAGCGCACAATGCTTTGGCTGGTCATCAAATCCCTCATCTCCGGTGTCCTGGTCGGCATCGTTTCGGAAGCCGCCAAGCGCAGCGCGGCCATGGGAGCGTTGGTCGCCTCCCTGCCCATCGTCTCCGTCCTGGGCATGGTCTGGCTCTGGCAGGAGACGAAGGACACCAACCGGCTCGCCGACCACGCCGAAGCCACATTCTGGTTCGTCCTGCCCTCCCTGCCCATGTTCTTGCTGATCCCGGCCCTCCTGCGTCGCGGAGTCGGGTTCTGGCCGTCCCTGATGCTGGGCTGCGTGGTCACCGTGGGGCTGTATCTCGCGATGACCTGGCTGGGGCCGCGACTGGGGCTGCGGCTGCCGTTTTGACTTGTTGATATCAGGAAATTTCTGACCGCTTCTCTTAGGTTTGGGCGGCGACATAGAGTCACCAATCTAGGTGGTTATAGGGTGGGGCGCTGCCCCTCACGCCGGTCAAGGGTGCGGTTCCCGAGGCTCAGGCCGATGGCCCTGCGCCCGCCGCACTGACCCTTGACCGCGCTCACCCCGTTCTTGGCTGGCTGTCATGGGTTGCAGGTGCAACCCTCATTCCAAGGTGTGGGAATACGTTGTTTCAGGGCTCAAAGGTTGGGCCTTGGGCGTGATGGCGCGTTGGCTTTGCGCTGTGGCGATTGAAGGTTTCGCGCAGGGGTTCGGCGCCGCGCTTTTCGAGATCGCAGACTTCGCGGTGGATGGCATTCTCCAGCTCGCGGTGCTTTTCCCGCATGGCGCGGATTTTCATCTGCAGGCGCTGGCGCTCTGAAAGCTGACTTTCCATTACCTGTTTGCGTTCGGCATGGTCGCGGCGTTTGGCGGCCTCGGCTTCCTGCGCGTTGCGCTCCAAGGTCTGTGTGTGGCGGCCGATCAGCCTGTCCCATAGGCCTAAGATGCCGCGCCTCAGTCGGGCGGCGCGTTCTTGCGCTTCGAGCTTGCCGCGTTCCATCTGGCGGGTCTTGAGATCGTGGCGGGCAGCGCGATGGCGTTCCACCAGCTTGCGGCGCGCAGCATTCAGAGGGCGCGCTTCCCGATGTGCCTGCGTCTTTGCCTCTTCGAAATAGCCATGCACCACAGGCGTCAGGTCACGTGCGATCTGCCGCTTCGTGTCTTCCACGCTCGGCAATTTCTGCGGATCGCCCAGCCGTTCGGCCACGGCTTTGGCGCGTTGGCCAGTTGCCCGCGCGATCGCCAGAACCTCGCCCTCGGGCGTTACAGCGACAAAGCCGCGCCGGTCTCCGCGCGCGAGGTAGAGGCCACGCTCTCGAAGCGCCGCCGCAAAACTGCCTTGCGTATCTGAGACCGCCCAGCAGTCTTGAATGGCTTCCTTGAGATCACGGGCGTTGCGGCCCATCCGCTTGGCTTGCTGCCATTCTGCCAGCGAGAAGTTCCGAGGATCGGCTTGGCGGCTATTCATGAAACCACGCGGCATCTTCCAGCCATGCTCCAGATAGAGCTCGCGCCCCAGATCCCGTAGCTTGTTCTTGAAATACGGCAACGGCTTTGCCGTCATGGTCTGGGCATCAATCCGTGACCAAACCGCGTGACAATGCCGGCGGCCTTCCTTCTCATGAAAGACGATCACGCGCGGCTGACCGGTCAGGCCGTTGGCTTCCTCGATTCGGGACAGCGCCCCTTCAAAAGCCTCGACATCCACACGTTCTGTTTCAGGCGGGTTCAGCGATACCGAGAAGAGATACTGTTTGCAGCGTGTGCCCTTGGCCACCGCCTGGGCTTCTTTGAGCGCTTCCACGACATCACCCGACACAAAACCGCTGATCTCGTGCACCTCGACATGCTCGTTCTCGTCCGCGCGCAGAAGGTGGAGGCCGAGTTGTTTTGCCCCGCCGCGCTGGGATGCCACCAAAATCATCGGTCAGCGCTCCTTGATGCCAAGAGCCTTCATGAGCAGCGACTTGATCACGGTAATGTCGGCACACGCCGCACGAATGGAGGCCTGGGTTTCAGGGTCGAGAGGCAGCGCGCCTTGTTCTGTAGCCTTCGCCATCGAGCGGATAGCTGGACCGACCCCGCTTTGCCCCAGAAGTGCCAGTGCCTGGGCGATCTCGCCGCGCGATGGATGCGCTGTAGCTTTGCGGCGTTCACCGAACAGCCGCGTCTTGATGAAACCACCCAGTGGCTGACCGTCCGCCATACGCTCCAGGCGCGCGCGTTCGTCTGCGCTCAGGCGCAGCGAAAGCGGTGAGGGGCGTTTGGCGGTCATGGGCGGGTACGGGTTCCTTGAATTGAATACGAAAAAGCCCGCCCTCACAGTGTGAGGGCGGGCCAAAATGAGCGGGAGCTTTGTGCCCGCTACGTGCCGGATTCTGAGCGATCCAGAAGCGATCGAACAGAGGTCTCATCTTTAAACAGAGTGCTGCTCTTTGAGGAGATGTTGAGGAACGCATCGAGGGAGTTCCATGCTCGTCTCCTGACCTCGAAGCCTTCGTAGATCGCCGCTGCGATGAACACCCCGTTCTTCACCCAATCTCCCAAATGGGAGTAGAGGCCAAACTCCCGAGAAACATTCTCTGCTACGTGTTTGAGCTGGTAGGAGGTAATGCGCCGGTTGAGAGATTTCCGCTTTTCAGCACGCTGCAGGAAAACCAGCGCGAGCTCGAACTGCTTGCAGTGAGTGGGATCAAACAGCAGGTCCTGATCCGCGGCTAAATCAGCTCGGTAGTTTTGTTTCGGAGGATAGTTCTCACGCAGCCCAAATCCCCAAGTCGATAAATTCCAGATCCCGGCGACAATGGGTTCGAGTACGGTCCCAATCACCGCGTCTCGAAGGGTTCGTTCTTCCACGATTTGGTGACGCTGGACCAAGAAGTTTCGGAAAGCCTCGTCATCAAACCCAGTCGAAATACGGCCGCCCGCCAATGCGTCCGTAAGCCCTTTAAATGTGTTGAATCCTAGGCCTCTCGCGGCCGCTTGGACGCGGTGCGACGATTGCGTGGCAGGCAACGCCTGCTTGAGGCGGCGCTTCAAAATGCCGACATGTTCGGAAGTAAGATAGACCTTCATAGTCCAATCCTTTCTCAGTCGCGCTATCGGTCACCATTTAAGCTCAGCGCTTGAGCGAAGGAGATTGGCTATTCAGATCATTCGAAGCCTCGAAGCGTTTTAGCTTGGTGACAGGCTGGGTGCTTCAAACCTGCAGCCACCATCACTGGCTTTGGCGGTTGTCGTCAATCCGGTATCCAGCATGCCCTGTGGAAATCTGCACAGGTCAAAAGTAGAGGTTAGAAGCCAGGCTCAGGCGGCTTGGGTTTTGCCAGCGAGGAGTGCTGCAACAGCTCTTCCCATTCGAGCAAAGTCTCGACCAATTGGTTCAAGGTTTCGGCGCTCAGGCCCACCATCCTTCGCCCTGCGGGCTTCGGATGGCAAGCCATCCGCAGCGCGCACCCGGGGCGAAGCGGTGCCCTCCGAAGCCTTGGCGCAGGAGGGCGTACGCACAACAGGCTCCACGCCACTCGCTAGCAGAACCCTGTTTTCAGGATGATGCCGCGATATCGATCGCGTCGACGAGCCGGCCGTAGAAGCGGCGGCCGACGGGGATTTCCTCGCCGCTGTCGAGCGTGACGAGACGCAGCCCGGTATCGCGGGAGACGGCCTGGATGCGGTCGAGATTGACGATGTGCGAGCGGTGGATGCGCTGCAGGGCCGTGCCTTCGAACGCGGTTTCAAGCCGTGCCATGGTTTCTCGCACCATGTGACGGTCGCGGCCGGTATGGATGAAGGCATAGTCGCGACAGGCCTCGACATGGCGGATATCGGCGATCGGAATGCGGATCGTGCGCCCGCCGACATTGGCCCAGTAGACCGGCTGTTCCGGCGTTTCCGGCGGATGCGGCGCGGCGGAATGCAGCCGCAGGGCAGCGCTCTCCACCGCCTGCATCAGCGGGCGCAGGGACAGGCGGGACCGGGCCCGCTCAATGGCGCCGCGCAGGCGATCGGGGTCGACCGGTTTGAGCACATAATCGATCGCCTCGACGTCGAAGGCGTCGATGGCGAACCTGTCATAGGCAGTAATGAAGATAACCAGCGGGTTTCCCGCCTGTTTCAGTTCGCGTGCGAGGGTCATGCCGTCCATCTGCGGCATTTCGATGTCCAGAAGTACCAGGTCGGGCTGACGCGCTTCGCAAAGATGCATCGCCGAGGCGGCCGATCGCGCACTGCCCACGATTGCAGTCGCCGGAATGTTTTCGATCATGCGGCGCAGGCTGGAGATGGCGAGCGGTTCGTCGTCAATGATGGCGATCTTCATTCTGCGGCCTCCCTCAGAACCGGAAACGGAAGTGTCAGGCGGCATTCGAACGTGCCGGCGTCCGGCCGACCCGCTTCCAGCGACGCTTCTCCGGCGAACAGCAGATGCAGGCGTTGTTCGAGATTGCGCAGACCGACGCCGGAATGGCGTTTCGGATCGGCCAGGCGCGGCGCGTCCGGCAATCCGTCATTCCAGATGCAGATCATGACACCCCGAGGCGTGCTGTTGATCCTGATGCGGGCGTTGACCGGAGCGAGGGCGTGCGCCACGCCGTGCTTGACGATGTTCTCGACGAGCGGCTGAAGCGAGAAGCGCGGCAGGGTCACCTCGCCCAGCCCCGGCTCCACAAACCAGTCCACATTCAGACGATCGGAAAAGCGCAGTTTCTCAATGGCCAGATAGGCCTTGGCCGCATCGATCTCGTCGTTCAGCGTCGCCAGGGGCGAGCCTTCACCGTTCAGGCTGCGCCGCAGGAGATGGCCAAGATGGATAACGGCATGGCGCGCGTCCGGCGCCCGCTCCAGCACGATCAGCGAAGCGACCGTGTTGAGCGCGTTGAACAGGAAATGCGGATTGATCTGGCTTTCCAGAAAGGACAGGCGCGTCTCGAACTGGGCCCGTTCGAGCATCAACACTCGCTGACGCTCCTCGGCCACATGATGTTGTGACAAAAGGAAGAGCGTCACGCCCAGCCAGACGCCGTACATCCACAATACGTTTGCCGTCAGCCGGACGCCGAAGATCAACAGGCCGCGGCTGAGCGGCAGAAGACTCGATTGCTCGATCCAGGCTGCCACTACGGTATCGAAAAGCCCGTAGGCAAGCATGCCGGCGAATGCCGCCAGCCAGGCTCCGATGCTTTCAATCCCGTGCCGGAGAAAGAAGGTCAGGACGATCTGGCTGACAACGAGACCGAACACCGTCCCGAAACCGAGAGTCACAAGCCCGTTGGTATTGAGCGGGTTACCGGTGATCTGTGGCAGCATGAGCATGGCCAAGATCTGAACCAATGCCATCAATGTCGACAGCACCAGGCCGAATACCCGAATCTTCAGCGCACTTTTCGACAATCGGTCGAACATCCGCGTCCCTCCGAAACCACAGCCCCTTCTCAAGACTAGCCCAGCACCGTGCACCAATGGACGCCGTTCGTCGCCC
The DNA here is from genome assembly GCF_027922185.1 of Maricaulis virginensis. Classification (NCBI taxonomy): domain Bacteria; kingdom Pseudomonadati; phylum Pseudomonadota; class Alphaproteobacteria; order Maricaulales; family Maricaulaceae; genus Maricaulis; species Maricaulis virginensis. The sequence goes on from NZ_BSFE01000001.1 coordinate 41,143, forward strand.
TATTCGCGCGTTCGTCGCAAACACATGGCCGTGATCGAACGGCGGCGCGGTGTCGTCGCAAACCCTCTGATGCGCGGGGCGGCAACCCCGTTACGCCTGCGGTTTCCCGTATCCGGCGCGTTCCGCCCGGACCAAATCGACGGGATATGCAGAGGGGATAATCATGCAGAAGTTCAAACGAGCCTGTCTGGGCTCAACCGCCTATGCGCTCGCCATCGTCATGGGGGCGGGGGCCGTCGTTCCGATGACGGCGAGCGTGGCCAGCGCACAGGACTATACCAGCGGCGGGATCATCGGCACGGTGACCGACGAGTCTGGCAATCCGGTTTCTGGCGCACAAGTCACGCTGACTTCGCAGGCGCAGGGCTTCAGCCGCGAGCTGAGCACCGGCGAATCCGGCACTTTCCGCGCCACCCTGCTTCCGCAGGGCGTCTACCACGTCACGATTTCCGCGCCGGGCTATGCCGACATGGCGGACACCGTCCGTATCCAGGTCGGCGGACTGGCCAGCTACACCTTCACGGCCGTGCCGACGAGCGAGACGGAAACCATCGTGGTGACCGGCACGGCGGTGCGCCAGATGCAGTTCCAGCAGACGACGTCGGGGCTCAATGTCGATGTCGAGGATCTCGTCGCGATGCTCCCGGTGGGGCGCAATATCGAATCGGTGATCGAATTGGCGCCGACCGTGGTGTCCTCCGACCGCGATTTCCGCAACCCGGGCGGCGGCGGGGCCGGTGCGGCCGCTGTCGGCGGTAGTTCTGCGGCCGAGAACGCCTTCTATATCAACGGTCTGAACATCACCAATTTCGACACCTATCTGGGTGGCGCGACCGTGCCGTTCGACTTCTACCAGACCGTCGAAGTGAAGAGCGGCGGATACCCGGCCGAGTTCGGCCGCGCCACGGGCGGCGTCGTCAATGCGGTAACCAAGTCTGGCACGAACGAGTTCGAGTTCGGCATCCACGGCAACTGGTCGCCCGACGCGCTGCAATCCGACAGTCCCGACACCTATCGTTTCCGCAACCAGCTTGCCGAATCGGAGTCGATGGACCTGATCCTGGAAGCCGGCGGGCCGATCATCCAGGATCGCCTGTTCTTCTACGGCCTCTACCAGGCGCGCGACACCCGGTCCGAATCGGCATCGATCCTCAACGGTTCCTATAGCGTGCTGGAGTCGGACGATCCCTTCTTCGGTATCAAGCTGGATGGATATCTGACCGACGATCACCATTTCGAGGTGACGTATTTCGACACAATGCGGGAAAGCTTCCTCACCTCCTACAGCTTCGATGGCGTGGACGAGATCGGCACCGTGCCCGTCGGTTCGACGGTCTACGAGAATGGCGGTCCCAGCTATGTCGCCAAATACACTGGCAACATCTCGGACGCCTTCACCATCTCGGCGGCCTATGGCGTGAGCGAGGATCGTCAGTCCACTCTGGCCTCCGATCCCGACACCTCCTTCGTCGTCGACCAGCGGTCCGGCACGGCGATGCGCGTCGGTCCGCAGACCACCAGAAACAACGACTTCAACGAGACCCGCCGCGAATTCTACCGGATCGACGGCGACGTCTTCTTCGATTTCATGGGCGAACACCATGTCCGCCTCGGCTATGAAGTCGAACAGCTCTCGCTGACCCACCTGCTGGCACGGACCGGCGGTGCCGACTGGGCCGCCTTCACGGTCTCCGCCAGCACCGAAGACCGGTACGGCCTGCCTGCGGGCTCCGAGATCATCCGGGGCACGACGGGCCGGTTCGGCGGATCGGTCGAGGGTGAAAATTCGGCCTTCTACATCCAGGACTCCTGGGATGTGTCCGACCGTCTCAACCTGCAGCTCGGCCTGCGCAACGACCACTTCCAGATGCAGAACCTGATCGGCGAAGTGCCGGTCGATCTGGACAATAACTGGGGCGCGCGTCTGGGCTTCAACTACGATGTGTTCGGCGATAGTGGCACGCGGCTCTACGGGTCCTACGGCCGGTATTTCATCCCGCCGGCGCTCAATATGAGCTTCCGCGGCGCCGACCTTTACGTGGCCGAATATTTCGAACTCGTCTCGCTCGACACGACGACCGGTGCCTTCGTGCTCGGCGATGTGCGGGACTCCTCGAACTCGAACATCGAGAGCATCGGCGCCAGCGCCTGCCCGGCCGGCGCGATATCGCCTGTCGGCACCGTAGCCTGCCTCGTCTTCGGCAACGGCACACAGGAACCGGCGATCTCCAAGACCTCGCAGGATCTGCGCGCCACCTATGAGGACGAGTTCGTCCTCGGCATCGAGCACGCGCTCAACGACGACTGGACGCTGGGCGCCCGGGCTGTCTGGCGGGTGCTCGGCGACGTGTCCGAGGACGTTGCGATCGACGATGCCCTCGTCGCCTATTGCGAGGAGAACGGCATTGCCGGATGCGCCGATATCTGGTTCGGCGACTACCAGTACGTGATCATGAATCCGGGCGAGGCGATCGACGTCTATACCCGCGACCCTCTGCCGGGCGAGACCAGCATCCGCCAGATCCACCTGACCGAGGAGCAGCTGAACCTGCCGGTCGCCGAGCGCGACTATGCGGCTCTGGAGCTCACCTTCGAGCGGGCCTTCGACGGCGTCTGGGGTCTGCGCGGCTCCTATGTCTGGTCAAGCTCCTTCGGCAATTACGAAGGCACCGTGCTGTCGGATAACGGTCAGACCGATGCCGGCACCACCATCCTCTACGATCACCCCGGCCTGACGGACAATGCGCACGGCTTCCTGCCGAACCATCGCCGTCACCAGTTCAAGCTCTGGGGCAGCTACCAGATCACCGACGACCTTCTGCTCGGCGGCAATCTGGCAGTCACTTCGCCGCGTCTCTACGGCTGCCGCGGCGTGCACCCGACCGATGCGGCCGCAGCCGCCTACGGGGCCTCGTCCTGGTTCTGCCAGGGCCAGCCCTCGCGCCGGGGCTCGGAGTTCGAGAGCGACTGGGAAACCCGGCTGGATCTGTCTGCACGCTATGCTGTGCCGATGGGTGACAATCGCGGCGACCTGATCCTGCGCGCCGACGTCTTCAACGTGCTCGGCCTGGAAGCGGGTGTCGACTACGACGAGAACGGCGATACCAGCGCCGGCACGCCAAACCCGAACTATGGCGCCGTGAGACGCTACCAGGCACCGCGGTCTGTCCGGATCGGTTTCGACTGGACCTTCTAGGGGTCTTGGGGGACCTGACGGGAAAGGCGGGCTTTTCGGAGCCCGCCTTTTTCATGTGCGGCGATCGCACGGCCGCCGTTCCGGGAGCATAAACCGTCTAGACTGCCGAGACCGCTTTCGCATCGCTACGGCAATCATCCTTGCCCGACAGCCATTCACGCGCCGCGCCCTTGCTGGAGAAGAGCTCAACGGTGCCGCCCTGACTGCGGATATTGCCGGCGGTCCGCTCCATCAGTTCATGCTGGTTCGCCAGGCAGACCAGGGCCGTCCGGTAGCCGGCCAGCGCGCGGGCTGTCGTGCGTGCCCGCATTTCCAGCTCGGTCGGATCGAGTATGTACGCCGCCAGGCGGACATCGCAGAGGACTTTGGTGACGGGCACGCGGGATGTGAGCGCCTGGAAGGCGGCAATCACCGGCGGACGGGTTTCATGGAATTGTTCGCCCGACGCATAGATCTCCATCGTGTCGCCGATCGGGCGGAGTTCGAAACCGTCCTCGGTATACATCCAGCCTCCAATGCCCTGGTTCGCGTCCCCGGAGCAGGTCGAATACCTGAAACCTGTCTGACAGCGTCGGCGGACAATCTTGCCGAGGTGTTAAGCCGGTCTTCATAGGATATGAACCTTCCGGCGCCCCGGCTGTCCGCGTCAAGACCGGGTGTGTGTACAGAGCAATCCAGCGTCGGGTTGTATGTCTCTTGTTAACGCCGGCCGGGCTAGTACGGCGGCAGGGAGGCGCTTGCATGTCTTGGCAATGGATAGACAGGCTGGTCGGAGCCGATCCGCGCCTGGATCTGGAACATGCGGTGCGCTGCCGCGTGGCCGCCGCCTTCACGGTCATTTTCTGCCTGATGGGGCTGGTCAATGCCGCCATGCTGGCGCTGATCGTCGACGGCCGTCCGGGCATGGCGCAACTGGCCGCCGGTACGGCCTTTCTGGCCGCGATCGTGGGCGGTCTCGGCCTGCGGCTGCGCCGGCCGAACCTGACCATCGCCATGATGCTGGGTCTGTGCGCGCTGGCGCTCGGGGCTGCGGCCTTTGCCAATCGCGGGTCCTTTCCACCGGCTTCGCTTTATCTGCCGGGCATCATTCTGGGCGCCTACATCGCCTGGGGGCGCCAGGCGATTTTTATCGCGGCGCTGCCGGTGGCCGCCTATTTCGGCTATGTCCTGTGGGAGGCCGGTCGTAATGATGGCAGCCTGCTGGCGTTCAGCCCTGGCGAAATGCTGCACATTCTCGTCGCCGCGTCGGCCTTTTCCTGCGGCTGGATCGTGCTGTTCGGCTCGAGTTTCCGCTCGGCAGCCCATGATGCGCAGCAGGCGCTGGAAGAATACAATGCCAAGCTGGAAGCCGCCCTGGCGACCGCACGCGAGGCCAACCGTGCCAAATCCGAATTCATTGCGAATATGAGCCATGAGGTGCGCACGCCGCTCAATGGCGTACTCGGCATGACCAGTGTCATGCTGCAGGATGTACACCTGTCCGAAGAACAGAAGCACTCGCTGAAACTCATCGATGCCTCGGGCAAGTCGCTCCTGGAACTGCTCAACGACGTGCTGGACCTGTCCAAGATCGAAGCCGGCGGGCTGGATCTGGAAGAGGGCGATTTCGACCTCGTCGCGCTGGTGCGCAGCACGGTCGAGCACTGGCGCCTGCAGGCGGGGGCCAAGGGCGTCGATCTGGTGTTCAGCAAGGACGGTATCGGCGAGCGTTTCAATGTCCGCGGCGACGCCATGCGGGTGCGCCAGGTCGTCAACAATCTGCTCTCGAATGCGGTGAAGTTCACCCATCGTGGCGGTATCACCGTCGTGCTGTCGCGACCGGACAGCGAGAACGGTGCTGTGATTCCGGTGCGGATCAGCGTGCGCGATACCGGTGTGGGCATTCCGCGGGACAAGCACGATCTCATCTTCGAGGCCTTCACCCAGGTCGACGCCTCGACGACCCGGCAATATGGCGGTACCGGGCTGGGCCTGGCGATCTGCCGGCGCCTGGTGCGCCAGATGGGCGGCGATATCGGTGTGTCGAGCGATCCGGGCCGGGGCGCGACCTTCACTGTCGACCTGCCTTTCTCTGCTGGCAGCCAGCCCGTGCCGAAAGCCGTCTCGGCGCCGGCCGAACCGATCTATCTCGACAAGCCCGTCCGCATTCTCGTGGTGGATGACGTTCTTACCAACCAGCTGGTGCTGCGCGCCATGGTGCAGCAGGTCGCCAGCGGCGACGGGCTGGTCGTCGAATGCGCGTCCAGCGGCCGCGAAGCGGTCAACAAGGCAACATCCGAGGCCTATGATATCGTGCTGATGGATATCCAGATGCCCGAAATGGACGGCGTCAGCGCCATGCGCTGCATCCGCGAGACACGCAAGTCCGGCCGCGCGAGCATTGTCGCCGTCACGGCGCTGGCGTCCGAGGACCATCGCCGCGAATTCGAAGGCGACGGTTTCGCCGGCTACCTGCCCAAGCCGGTCGAACTGGGGACGCTTCGCGCGGTTCTCGCCCGCCTGCTGGCAGCGGCGGAAGAGGACGAAGCGACGGAGAAACCCGGCGCCGCCGCCCCGAAGCGCTAGATCTCCGCCACGATCAGCTGCGGCCCGCCTTCGGCGAGCGCGGCTTGCAGGGCCTCGTCGAACTCGCCCGCGGTCGCAGCCCGGCGAGCCGGAACACCGAAGCCTTCTGCCAGTTTGACCCAGTCCATCTTCGGATTGTCGAGCGACAGCATCTGCTGTGCTGCCGGCCCCGGTTCACCCGCGCCGACCCGGGCCAGTTCGACATTCAGCACCAGATAGGAGTGATTGGCGAAAACGACATTGACGATGTTCTGCTTCTCACGCGCCTGGGTCCACAGCGCCTGCAGGGTGTAGGCCGCCGCGCCGTCACCGCACAGGGCAAAAACCTGGCGGTCCGGGCAGGCCATCGCTGCACCGACCGCCTGCGGCATGCCCGAGCCGATAGCGCCGCCGGTCAGGCACAGCCAGTCGTGCCGCGGCCCGTGTTCGATCCACGGGAATACGCCCATGCCCGACGTCGTCGCATCGTCGCAGATCACCGAGTCTTCCGGCATGTGGCGCAGGAGGGAAATCCCGACATAGCCCGGATTGAGCAGCTCGTCCGGGAAGAGTTTGGGCGCCTGGGACAGTTTTGACAGCTTCGGGGCTGGCGCATCGGGAAACTGCGCGGCAAGGCTCACCAATGCCTCCTGAATGTCACTGGAAGCGTCCCCCAATGTCACGGCTCTGGCGCCCGGAGGTGTCAGCTCGCCCGGCTGGTCAGGATAGGCGAAGAAAGCGACCGGCGGTTTGGAGCCGGCGATCACCAGCAAGTCGGTGCCGGCCAGTTCCTCAAGCGCCTGCTCTCCGAAATAGGCAAGCCGTTTCGGTGACACCCGGCCATGCCCGCGGGCTATGCGGGGTACGAATGTGTCCATGAAAAGCTTCGCGCCGGTCGCCTCGGCGATCCGGCCGGCGGCTTCGAGCCCGGTGTCCAGGCAGGCATCATTGCCCAGCAGGATCACAGGTGCCTTTGCGGCTTTCAGGGCATCCGCGATTTCAGCGACGGTATCGGCAGGCACCGGTATCGCTGCAGGCGGTTCGATGGCGGGCAGGACATCCGGCTCGGCGTCCGACCAGGCACAGTCGGCCGGCAGGATCAGGCTGGCAACCCCGCGGGCCGGACCATAGGCCTGACGCACGGCTTCCACGGCCATGGTGGACACTTCGGACGGTTCCCGCACCGTACCGACCCAGCGCGACATGGGGCGGCAGACGCCTTCGACATCGCTGGTGAGGGGGGCATCAAGCTTTAGGTGATGGCGGGCATGATCGCCGACAATGTTGACCACGGGCGCATGGCCGCGCTGGGCGTTGTGCAGATTGGCGAGGCCATTGCCGACACCCGGGCCGAGATGCAGCAGGGTGCAGGCGGGCTTCCCCGCCATGCGGGCATAGCCATCGGCCGCACCGGTTGCCACGCCCTCGAAGAGGCACAGGACCGACCGCATCCCCTCGATCCGGTCGAGCGCCGCGACCATGTGCATTTCCGAGGTGCCGGGATTGGTGAAACACACCTCCACGCCCTGATTGATCAGGGTGCGCACCAGGCTTTCCGCTGCAAACATCGAGACATCCTCCAACCGTATACCGTCTTGTCTTTGTAAAAATTCTAGCGCGACTTGCGCACGAAGTCCGGCGTCAATGCGTCCAGCCGTGTAACGCCGGTCAACGCCATGTCACGCCGCAGGGCGCTGACGAGAATGTCCAGGGCTCGCGTGACACCGGCCTCTCCTGCGGCGCCGAGACCGTACAGGTAAGGCCGTCCCACGGCGACGGCCCGCGCGCCCAGCGCCAGCGCCTTCACGATGTCGGTGCCGCGCCGGATACCGCCGTCGAGAATGACCTCGGCCTGGCCGCTGACGGCGGCGACGATATCGGCCAGCGTGTCGATGGTCGCCGGCGCCGTATCCAGCTGGCGTCCGCCATGATTGGATATCCACACCGCGTCCGCGCCGGCATCGACGCAACGCCGGGCGTCATCGGCCCGGCAGATGCCCTTGATCGCGAACGGACCACCCCAGGCTTCCTTCATCCAGGCCGCGTCCTTCCAGGTCACCGAGCGGTCGAACTGGGTGTCGAGAAACTCGGCAATGCCCATGTCGCGGGTTTCCAGATCGACCCAGTTGGCCGTGGAGATTTTCGATGTCGTCGCGATGTCCCACAGATAACCCGGCCGGGCGAGCACCTGGCTGACGGTCTTGGCGTTGATCTCGGGCGGGACGGAAAAAGCGTTGACCAGATCGCGCTCGCGATTGCCGGCAACGGGCACGTCGACAGTGAGGATCAGGCCGGTAAAGCCGGCCTTGCGCGCCCGTTCCAGGGCCTGTTCCACCAGGCCGCGATCCTTCCAGACATAGACCTGGAACCATTTCGGCCCGTCATTGAAGCGGGCGATATCCTCGATCGTCGTCGAGGCGAGGGTGGAGAGGCAGTGGATCAGGCCGGCCTTCTTCGCCGCACGTGCGACCGCGGCTTCTCCCTCGCGTGGATGAAAGAGCCGCTGAACCGCGGTCGGGGTGACGATGATCGGCGCCGAGCAGGCGTCGCCCATCACCGTGGTCGCCGTGTCGATCTCGGAGATGTCGACGAGCGATTTGAACAGAAGCTCGTAGTCGGCAAAGCGGCGATTATTGGCGCCGAGGGTGAACTCGTCGTCGGCCCCGCCATCGATATAGTCGAACACCATGCGGGGCAGGCGGCGCTGGGCCTCTCGGCGCAGCGCCGCGATATTGTGGGCGTTTTCTATCCGGCTCATGGGCGGGAGCGTTGTCCCGCCCGCACCGGCCGTCAAGCAGGCTCTTCGTCGCGCCGTGTCCGGCGGATCCCGAAGAAGAGCGCGTAGAGCACCGGCACCGCGATCATGGTCAGGATCGAGGCGAAGGTCAGACCGCCGATAATGGTCACGGCCATGCCCTGGAAGAAGGCGTCCGCCAGAAGCGGTGTCATGCCCAGGATGGTCGTGGCGGCGGCGAGCAGGACGGGCCGCAGGCGGCTGACCGAGCCGTCGCGAACGGCTTCGAAGCGGTCGGCCCCGGCCGCGATCCGCATGTCGATCTCGTCCACCAGCACGATGGCGTTCTTGATCAGCATGCCTGACAGGGACAGGAGGCCCAGCAGGGCGGTGAAGGAAAAGGCGACATTCGTGGTCAGCAGGCCGATCACCACACCGTTCACCGCCATCGGCACGACGGCCCAGATGATCAGCGGCTGGCGCACCTTGGCAAACAGCATGAAGGAGATGGTCAGCATGGCGATGAAGGTCAGCGGCAACTGGCTGCCCAACGACTGGTTCGCCTCCATGGCGCTTTCATACTCGCCGCCCCATTCCAGGGTGTAGCCGGGCGGCAGCTCGACCGACTCCACGATCTCGCTGAAGCGGACAAAACCTTCTGCAGCCGTTTCGTGCGGCTGGGGATTGGCGCGCACCGAGATCGCGCGTGTCCGGTCACGCCGCTGGATGAGGACATCCTCGAAATCGACATCGAAGCGCGACACGACCTGGTCGATGGGGACGTAGGCCGATTGCTGCGAGCTCCAGACAAGCCGGTCGCCCAGATAGGTCTCGCCGGCCCGCTCGACGGCGGGGGCCCGGGCGATGATCGGGATGAGTTCTTCGCCCTCGCGATAGACCCCGACCTGCGAGCCTTCGGTTGCGAACAGCATGGCATTGGCGACATTTTCGCGGGTCACGCCGATGGTGCGGGCGCGTTCCTCGATGATGACCGGATTGATCACCGGTGCCCGGCTGCGCCAGTCGGTCCGCAGATCGATGACATTGCCGCGTTCGTGCAGCGCCTCGATGATGCGATCGGCGATAGTGCGAAGCGTATCGGCGTCGGGGCCGAGAATGCGGGCCTCCAGCTTGGCGCCGGAGGGCGGTCCGAAGACGATCCGGTCGATCCGGATCTGCACGTTCGGATAGTTGTCCCGGACATGGGCCAGAATACGGTCCGCCAGGGCCGGGATCTCGTCGCGATGCTCGGTGCGCACGATGACCTGGCCATAGGCCGTATTCGGCTGCTCGGAGTTATAGGTCAGCATGAAGCGCGTTGCGCCGGCGCCGACGAAGGTGTCGTAGGCCAGGGTTTCCGGCTGTTCGCCGATAAAGGCGCCGATATCGCGCATTGTCGCGGCGGTGGCGAGAATGTCGGTGCCTTCCGGTTCCTCGACATTCACGTAGAACATCGGCGTGTTGGAATCCGGGAAGAAGGCGTTCTTCACCGAGCCGAAGCCGGCATAGCACACCACCGTCACCACGATCAGGCCGGCCAGGACCAGCCAGCGCCGTGCCAGGGCCGGTTCCAGGACACCGCGATAGAAGCGGTACATCCGGCCGGAATAGAGTTCGGCGTCGGTCTCCGGGGCGTCGCCGCGGGCCAGCGCCTTCTGGCGCTGGGCGTGGAAGAGGTGGAAACCGATCATCGGCACCACGGTGACCGCGATGACCCAGCTCAAGAGAAGCGAAATCCCGATAACGGCGAACAGGGAGAAGAGGAATTCGCCTGTCGCGTCCGGCGAAAGGCCGATGCCGGCGAAAGCGAGAATGCCGATCACGGTCGCGCCCAGCAGCGGCCATTGTGTCGACTGGACCGCCTCCTCGGCGGCATCGAGCCGCGGCTTGCCGCGCATCACGCCGGTCAGCATGCCCTCGGCCACCACGATCGCATTGTCGACCAGCATGCCCATGGCAATGATCAGCGCGCCCAGCGAGATGCGTTCCATCTCGATGGCGAACATGTTCATGAAGAAGATGGTGCCGGCGACGGTCAGGAAGAGGGCAGACCCCACGGTCAGCCCGGCGCGCCAGCCCATGAAGACGCATAACACGCCGATCACGATGGCAATCGACAGGCCGAGACTGAACAGGAAGCTGTTGATCGCCTCGTCGACCACGATGTGCTGCTGGTAGATCGGGTGCAGCTCGACGCCGACCGGCAATTGCGATTCCAGCTCGGCGAGGCGCGCCTCGACGGCATGACCGACATCGACAATATTGGCCGTCGACAGGCCCGCGACGCCCAGTGTGAAGGCCCGCACATTGTTGTGATAGATCAGCTGCTGCGGCCGTTCCTCACGGGTGCGGGACACCTCGGCGATATCGGACAGGCGGATGGTCTCGCTGCCATTGCCCGGCGTGATCAGGAGATTGCTGATCGCATCCACTCCGCCCAGCGTCTGGGGAATGGCGATACGCACATAGTTTTCGTCGATCGGTGCGGCGCCGGCGGATACCACCGCATTCTGCTGGTTCAGCTCGCTCAGCAGGCTTTCATAGGACAGGCCCAGCTGGGACAGGGTTTCCTGCGGGATCTCGATATAGATCCGTTCCTCCGGCTCGCCCTCGACCGAGACCTTGGCGACATTGTCGACCGTCAGGAGTTCGCGACGCAGCATGCGCGCGATATCGCGCACCCGGTCGTCCGAATAACCGTCGGCGGTCACGGCATAGAAGATGCCGTAAGTGTCACCGAAATCGTCATAGACAATGGGGGTGCTGGCGCCCGGCGGCAGGCCTGCCGTGGCGTCCCGGATACGGGCGCGCAGCTCGGTCCAGACAGCGGGGATCTCGTCGCCGCCGATCGTATCGAGCATCTCGACATGGATCTCGGACATGCCCGGCGAGGACTCCGACAGGATCTCCTTCACCTCGCCCATCTGCTGGATGGCGATCTCGAGATGTTCGGTCACTTCCAGCTCGACCTCTTCGGCCGTCGCGCCGGGATAGGGCGTGAAGATGATTGCCTGCTTGATGGTGAAGGACGGGTCTTCCAGGCGGCCGACATTGAGGAAGCCGTACAGTCCGCCGAGCACGCAGAACAGGATCACGAGCCAGGTGAGGACCGGTTTCTCGATCGACAGCCGGGCGATCGACAGGGCGCTTTGGGACTGGAGGCTCATTGCGCGGTTCCGAAACGCGGCTGCGTATCGTCGAGCGGGCGGACTTCCATGCCGTCATGCAGGGCCGAAACGCCGGCGGTGACGATCAGGTCGCCGGCCTGGACGCCATCGGTCACGATGACGCTGTTTCCACGCAGACCCGCCGTCTCCACCATGCGCGGTGATACCGTGCCGGTGTCGGCATCGTAGACCCAGACCGAATTGCTGCCATCCGGCCGTTCGGAGACGGCGGCCAAGGGCACGGTCACATCGGTCGTCACGGGGCCGTTACGCTCGACCTCTGCCCACACGGTGGCGGTCATGCCGGGCAGGATATTGGCCGGAATGTCGTCGGGCAGGGCGGCGATGGCACGGTAGGTGTTGGAGGTGTCGTCCGGCTCGCTGACCAGTTCGCGCGGTATCAGTGAAAAGGTCTGGCCGGGCAGGAAGGAGAAAGCGGCTTCCAGGGCGACCAGATTGTTCTGGTCGAAGGTGGCGACCATGTCCTCGGAGACGGGGATCGACACCCGCAGCTCGCCCACATCCTGGATGCGCACGATCGGCTGGCCCGGCGAGACGATGGTGAAATTGTCGACCAGACGGCGGCTGACCAGCCCGTCAAACGGGGCGGTCAGCGTGGCGTATTGCAGGTTCCGCTGGGCGTTTTCCAGGGCGACGAGGCGCAGGTCATACTGGGTCTGGGCGCTGTCCAGGGCTGCCTGCGAAGCGATGCCGCGCTCGTGCAGGGTGCGCTGGCGCTCCAGGTCGGTGCGCGCCTGCTGCAGCTGGACACGCGCCTCCTGGCGAGCAAGCTCGAAGTCTTCCAGATCGAGCCGTGCGACCAGGTCGCCTTCGGCAATGCGCTGGCCTTCCGTCAGGGGCAGTTCGGCGAGCTGGCCGCCGACCTGGAAGGCCATGTCGACACTCAGGCGCGCCTCGACCCGGCCGACGAATTCGTGGCGGGTTTCCGGTGCATTGCTCTGGACTTCGCCGAGCTGCACCAGGCGAGGTTGGGGCGGCGGTGCCGCGGTTTCGCCCGAGCAGGCAGCGAGGGCAAGCACGGCCGCAAGGACCGGGAGCGGGGCAAGGCGGATCATTCGAACATCTCCCGGGTCATGCTGACGAGCCGTTCGTTTACGGCCTGAATGTTCGTGTGCTTGATATGGCTGAGGCCCAGAATGGTGCTCAGCTTGATGCCGTCGAGAGCGAGAAAGATGATCTGGCCCAGGATCGGATCCGGTGCCATGTCCGACAGGCGCCGGAACTCTTCGGCGAGGATATCCCCGGCAGCGTCCAGAAGCTGCGGCTGTTCGGCCGCGGCGGCGAGGACCGCGTTACCGATGGGTTCCTGTGGGTCCGCACGCAGAAGGAGTGCGCTGATGACGCGGGGCAGGGCCGGCTCGCCGGCGGCTTCGGCTTCGCGTTCGGCGCGATGGATATCGTCGCGCACGGCCGTGACCATGCGGGTCACCATCGCCTGCAGCAGCGCCATCTTGTTGGGATAGTGATACAGCACGCCGCCCTTGGAGATGTTCGCCTCCGCGGCCACGGCTTCGATTGTCATGTGACGGGAACCATCGCGCGCGACGACCGTTTCCGCGGCGTCGAGTATGGTGTCCTTCGTCGTCGGCTTGTCCGACATACGAGTTGCCTCTCAAAAAATTGTGCGCCGCACATAAACCGTCCAGACGGTACAGTCAATACCGTCCGGACGGTATAGTGTATGACCGTCTGATTACAAAAGGCCGCGCGCCGCCATCCCAGGTGGTGCGGCAGTCTGGCGCCCGCCATGGCTAGTAGAGGCAGGGCTTCCGCTCGCCTAGACAGACCCGGGAGAGCGGTGAGGACCGCTCGGTTCAAGGGCGGAACATCATGAAACTCTCGATCTGTCTGGTCGCCGCGGGCGCGACCCTGGCGGCTGCTGCTGTGCCGGCACCGGCGTCGGCCTATGGCCGCGACGGCCACCGTATTGTCTGCGACCTGGCCTATCGGCACCTGACCGAGGATGCGCGCAGCGAAGTCGACCGGCTGATCGCGCTTGACCCTCAGTTCGACCACTTCCGCGATGCGTGTTCCTGGGCCGACGAAGTGCGCGGCACGACGCACCGCCACACGGCGCCCTGGCACTATGTGAACCAGACCCGAGAAGATCCGCATATCGATCCGGAAGACTGTGCCGAGGACGGCTGCATCACCCAGGCCATCGATCTCCATGCCGGCATTTTTGCCGATCGGGCTCGCAGCGATGCGGAGCGTCTCGAAGCGCTGAAATTCCTGGCGCACTGGATGGGCGATGTGCACCAGCCCCTGCACGTTTCGATCGAGGGTGACCGCGGCGGTAATGACATCCCCGTGCTGTGGCGCGGCGAGCGCTTCACCAATCTGCACCGCGTCTGGGACAGCGAAATCCTGCTCGACCATATGAGCGAGGAATGGCCCTGGGCTCCGGAAGTCCAGCGCTGGCAGTATCTCGCCGATGCGCTCGACGCCGAAATCCCGCTTGGCGGTGTGGACGTCTATGCCCGGCTCGACTCCATCGGCTGGGCACAGGAGAGCCATGACATCGTCCGCTCGCGCGAGTTTGCCTATTACTGGGCGCGTGCCGACCAGACGATCGAGCCGGGCGAGGCCTATTACCAGCGCTCGCTGCGGACGAGCCGCGACCGGCTGAAACAGGCCGGCGTGCGCCTGGCCGGTCTTCTGAACCAGCTGGCCGGCGAGCGCGAAGTCGCGGCCGGCGGTGGCGGCGCTTCCACGGTGTCGGGTGCGCTCGACTGATCGGGCGTAAACGGGCCGGTTCAGCTTGTCGGTCTCGTTAGGGTTTGGTTAATATCTCCGGGACGTTTCGCATCCACGGGTGGGTGCGTGTCCCGGGGGGTGCCGTGGCCGAAGGCATCGACAATACCGTCCTGATCGGGGCGGCGATCGCGCTCGTCGTGCTCGCCGGCCTCGTCTATGTCTATGCCCATCATCTGGCCCGGCAGCGTGCGAGCTCCGACGAACGCCAGATCGTCAAGCTGCGCCGCAAGCGCTTCGCCGACTATGAGGATGCGCGCCGGGAATACGAGAAGCTTCGCAAGAAGATCGAGACCGGCAACACCGTCCTGATCGACCTGATCCATGATCTCGGCGACGACTTCGTCGGCCGGGACAGCGCCCAGCAACAGATTGCGTTCGACGAGGCGCTGCAGGCGGTCGCGGCAATCCGCCAGGCCAATGCCCGCGCGAAGATCGTGGTCGTGCTGCACACGCTGGGCGGTTATGCCCGGCCGGCCCACATGATCGCGCAGGCCCTGCGCCAGCATCTGGAAAAGACCAAAGGCCACCACAATCCCAAGCGTGAGCCGCGGGTCATTGCCCACATACCCTATATCGCCATGTCGGGCGGCACGATGATCGCGCTGGCGGCTGACAAGGTGTGCATGAACAAGACCGCCTCGCTCGGGCCGATCGACACGATCTATGGCGGCTTTCCCACCGATGCCTACAACGCCCTGATCGAGCAGAAGGGCGTTCTGGCGACGCAGGATGTCCTGGTGATGCTGGCACATGAAGCCCGCAAGTACGACCAGTACGCGGTCAAGGTGGCGCGCGAGATCGTCAATCCGGTCCACCGCAAGCCCGGCAAGCCGGAGCACTATCTGGCCGACTATCTGTCTTCCGGCGAGCTGTCGCACAGCCAGGCGATTTCGGTGAAGGAGGCGCGCGAGCTGGGCATGAATGTCGAGTCCAAGGTCGAGGAAGCGATCAACGGGCTGGTCGATGCCCGTATCCGCATGATCAATACGCGGCTGGAATACGAGACCGGCCGGCACGACGATCCCCGCAGCGATCGCCGGGATGGTGGCGGCCAGGGCAGTGCCGGCGGAGGCGAGGGCGGCGACATTGCCGAGCAGGTGATCGAGCGCGCAATCCGGCACTCCCTGCGCGGGCTTGTGCGGCTCTAGCGGCTGCGGGCTGCAGCGCGGGCTTGAACCCGGAGGGCGCACGCCCAATCTGTGCCCGGCCTGCCAGAAGGAATACCGACCATGTCCGCCAAGTCCGAAACCTATGCCGATGTCCGCAAGCAGATCGCCTCGGTGATCGCCGGCGAGACCAGCCTGACCGCCCGCTATGCGACGGCGGCCTGCCTGTTGCGCGAGGCTTTCGGCGAACGGTTCTTCTGGACAGGCTTCTACCTTGTCGATCCGGACAAGCCGGCCGAACTCGTCGTCGGACCCTATCAGGGCACGCTGGGCTGCCTGCGCATTCCCTTCGGCAAGGGGGTGTGCGGAGCGGCTGCAGCGTCGGGGGAAACCCAGCTGGTCGAGGACGTCCATGCCTTCCCGGGGCACATCGCCTGCGACAGCCGCTCGAATTCCGAGATCGTGGTGCCCGTGCGTGATGCCCGAGGCGCGCTCGTCGCGGTGCTTGATGTCGACTCCACCGAATTCGGTGCTTTCGATGCCGAGGACCAGGCCGGGCTCGAAGCCATTTGCGGCGACCTCCTGACGGTGGCATGACGCCGGCGGCGCGCTCCATCCGGCTGGACGGGCGGGTCATCGCCTATCTTCTGCGCCGGTCGGACCGGCGCACGATCGGGTTTTCCATCGGCCATGATGGTCTGAAAGTCACGGCGCCGCGCCGGGTGAGCGAACGGGATATCGAACGCGCGCTGGCGTCGAAGTCCGGCTGGATCCTGGCCAAGCTCGATGCCTGGTCGGCGCGGCCGGCTCCGCGCACGCTGGACCTCGTGGACGGTGCGGTCCTGCCCTGGCTGGGCGGCGAGATCGGCCTGCGGCTGGATCCGACGGGCGTGCGCACAAGTATTCGCCAGACCGAGGACGGCCTCATACTGCGTCATGATCCGGACCTGTCCGGCGAGCTGCGTGTCCGCACCCTCACGGCGGCCCTGCAGCGTTTCTATACCCGGCAGGGCCAGGCCCTGATGGCACCGCGTGTCGAGGCCTATGCCGCGCAGCTTGGGCGGCCCGTCCGCAAGGTTATCGTGCGGGACCAGAAGCGGCGCTGGGGTTCCTGCGCGGCCGATGGCACGATCCGGCTCAACTGGCGGCTGATGGGCTTCCCCGAAACGCTGATCGACTATGTCTGCGCCCATGAGGCCGCGCACCTGGTCGAGCACAATCACTCGCCCGCCTACTGGCGGGTGGTGGCGGGTCTGATGCCGGACTGGAAGGCGCGCCGCGACCGCATGCGCGCCGATGCGGACCGCTGGGTGGCGTTCTAACGGTTGCGGCCGAACAGCCGCCCCACGGCGTTTCCCAGCGCGATCACCACTTCACCGGCCTCCCGCAGCATGGCTGCGACATGATGCCGGACTCCCCGGTTGATGTAGTGCGCCTCCGGCGCCACCATGACACGCAGGTCCTCAATCTCCCGGGACATGCGCAATTCCCGCTTCTGGTGGAATTCCAGCCAGTGCGACCAGCGCTGGATCCGGTCGCGTATCTCCGCGATGTCCTCGCCGGTCAGTGTGTGGCCCTCGACCAGCGTGTCGGGCAGCGGCGGCGGGACGTAGAATGTGCCGTGCGGCGGCGCGATCTCGTCCTCCGGCCGGTCATCCGTATAGAGGTAGATCGACAGGCATTTTCGCGACTGTACGGGTGAGCCCGGCGGGATCGCGATGCGGCGGAAGCCGTGCCAGGAATGCTCATTGGTCTCGAACATCACCGCCCGGTTGAACAACGGCGCAAAAGCCGCCGTCTCGTCGTGCTCTGGATCGCGTGGATTCCTGTGCAGTTCGATACACCCGCCCCAGGCCTCGTCCCAGACCGGGTTGAGATAGATCAGCAGGTTGATCCGGCGATGCCGGCCCGTGGCCATGTCGTAATTGAAATCGACATGCGGATCGAGCGACTGGCCGTCGAGGTTTTCGTGCGTGCCGCCGCCGAACTGGTTCACGTCGGGCTTCAGCCCGGCAATGCCCGTGAGCGCGCTCATCGCGTTCACGAAATCGTCGGAGACCAGATAGTCGCTCAGCCGCGCATAGAAGGGGCTGATCCGGGGCAGATCGGTATTCACCGCCTTGCGGCCGACATCCCCGAACTCGTTGCGCGCGGCGTCCTCGTCAAAGTCGGGAAAGTCGGCCAGCGCCTGCTTTGCGATGTCCTCGTCGAGGAAGTTTTCAATGCAGGCGTGGCGGAAGGGAGACGCGTTCTGGAACGCGCTCCGGATCTCGTCCGCCCTCTCGATCACATTGGCCCGGATCATTGCCGTCTGTCCCCTTGACGCAATGCCTACTCCCCGTCTTTCAGCTTGCGGTCGAAATAGTCGAAGATTGTGTGCCAGAGATGGACCTGCCGCGCTTCGCCGCGCACGCCGTGGCGCTGGCCGGGATAGGTCATCATCTCGAACGGGTAGCGCCGTTCCTGCATTTCCGAATAGAGCCGCACGGAATTGGCGAAGATGACATTGTCGTCCGCCATGCCGTGGATCAGCAGCAGGGGCGTTTCGTAATTGTCCAGGTGTGCAAAGACCGAGGAAGACTGGTAGCCCTCGAAGTTTGCGTCCGGGTGATCCATGTAGCGCTCGGTATAGGCGGTGTCGTAGAGCGTCCAGTCGGTGACCGGCGCACCCGAAACACCGGCCGCGAAGGCGCCGGGCGCCTGCAGCGTGGTCATCAGCGTCATGTAGCCGCCATAGGACCAGCCCCAGATACCGACCCGGTCGGCGTCCACGAAATCCAGGCTTTTCAGATAGTCCAGGCCGACGAGCTGGTCTTCCACTTCGACCGACCCCATGCGGCGCTGGATATGGCTTTCGAACTCCCGGCCACGATTCCAGGCACCGCGATTGTCGATGGTGAAATAGACATAGCCGCGCTGGGCAAAGAGCTGCGGACGCACGCCCTGCCAGCCGCGATGCACCTGCTGGGAATGCGGGCCGCCATAAAGATACTGCACGGCGGGATATTGCCGGTCCGGATCGAAATCGGCCGGCAGGTAGAGCTGATAGTAAAGCGTGGTGCCGTCGGCCGCGGTCAGCGTGCCGAACTGCGGTACGATGTGATCGGCCGCATAGTCGAAATAGGGATGGCCTTCGACAACGGCGTTTTCCTCGATCCAGCGGATCCGTTCGCCATCCACGGAATAGAGCGCGGTCTGGGCCGGTGTGTCGCTGTCGTCATAAGTGCCGATGAAGGTCGCCGCATCGCTGGCGAAAGTGGCCGACCAGCGGCCTTCACCCTGCGTGATCTGTACCGGATCGGCCGAGCCGTCCAGCGGGACCGAATAGACATGGCGTTCGAGCGGCGTCTCGGTCCAGCCGGTGAAATAGACGACGCCGTTTTCGGTATCGACGGCATCGACCTCGTTGACCAGCCAGTCGCCGGCCGTGACCTGGGCGATCAGCGAGCCGTCGGCGGCGCGGTGCTGGATATGGCGATAGCCGCCCGGCGTGTCCTCGCTCGTCCAGATGACTGTGCCATCGGCGAGGGCGCGGAAATCGTTCGTCAGATTGATCCACACATCGGTCGTCTCGACCAGCCAGTCGCGCGCCTCGCCGGTCGCCGGATCGGCGGCCAGAATGGTGAGTTCGTTCTGCATCCGGCTGAGCACCTGGATGTAGGCCGTGCCGCTGTCGGAGGCCCAGTTCACACGGGCCAGATAGATATCGTCGGTCCCGGCCAGCTCGACCTGGCGGCGTTCGCCGGTCTCGCGGTCCAGGATGAACAGCTCGACGATCGCATTATCGGTGCCGGCGCGCGGATAGCGCTGGTCGACCACCGCCGCCGAACCGTCGGTGGCGATCTCCATGCGTTCGATATTGTCGACCGGGCTTTCATCGACGCGCGCGATGGCGAGATAGCGCTCGTCCGGCGACCACCAGTAGCCGGTGCGCCGGTCCAGTTCCTCCTGGGCGACAAATTCCGCCATGCCCCAGGACACCAGCCCGCCGCCTTGCGTGGTCAGCGCGGTTTCCTCGCCGGTTTCCAGATCGATGAGATAGAGATTCTGGTCGCGCACGAAGGAGACGAAATTGCCCTGCGGGGAGATGCGGGCATCGGTCTCGTATTGCGGCGTTTCCATCAGGCGCCGGGCCTCGCCGCTCTCGACATCGACCCGGAACACGTCGCCATCGAGCGGCACGAGGATGGCCTCGCCCTGGCTGTCCCAGTCATAGGAGACGATGCCGCTTTCGGAGATGCGGGCGCGCTCGCGCAATTGCCGTGCGGCTTCGGACAGCTCCTGCTCTTCCGGTGCCAGCACGCGGGCATCGACCAGACGATAGGGTTCGCCGCCATCGATATCCATCGCCCAGAGGTCGAGCACGGAGGCGTCCTCTTCCTTGGCCCGCAGGAAGGTCACGCGGCTGCCATCCGGCGAGAAGGTCAGTGAACGCGGCCGGGCGCCGGCCAGGTCCGGACTGGCAAAGGCGCGTTCGATGGAGAGAGCGGGTTCGGCCGCGGGCGCAGCGTCTTGCGTCGCAGCCGTGTCGTCCTGTGCCGGCTGGCACGCGGCCAGCAGGACGGATGTGGCGGCAATCAACCGGTATTTCATGAACGCTCTCCCCATTGGTCCGAGGGCACACTAGCCGTGCTCCGCCGGGTTGGGGAGTGGGGGAATACCGTTGACCTCATGGACGGCCGTGTTTCTCTGGGGCGAACAGACACAAGCGGTGTGATTTGTCATGGCCAGCCCCGTCGACGACTATCTGCAAACGCCCGGACCCTGGCGCGACGAAATGCAGGCCCTGCGGCCCGTCCTGCTCGATAGCGGCCTCGACGAGGCGCTGAAATGGGCCAAGCCCTGCTATGCTCATGCCGGCGAGAACATCGCCATCATGCAGCCGATGAAGGACTTCCTGGCGCTGATGTTCTTCAAGGGCGCGCTGGTTGACGATCCGGACGGCATCCTGCGCGAACAGGGCCCCAATTCGCGCGCGGCAAAGCGCCTGGAATTCACCGGTGTCGAGGCGATCCGGGCGGCAGAACCGCAATTGCGGGCGCTTGTCGCATCCGCGATCGCTGTCGAGGCATCCGGCGCGAAACTGCCGCCCCGGGGCGAGCTGGAATTGCCGGAAGAGCTGACCGAGGCGCTCGCCGACGATGCTGAACTCAGCGCCGCTTTCGACGCCCTCACTCCCGGCCGCCAGCGCGGCTATGCCCTGCATATCGCCGGTGCGAAACAGGCCGAAACCCGGCGTAACCGCGTCGCCAAACACCGCCCCCGCATCCTGGCCGGCAAGGGCCTGCGCGATTGAGCCGCCCTTTCTCTCCTCACTCTCCCTCCATTGCCCCCGGCCTTGTGCCGGGGTCCGGCTGAGCCTCCTCCTGAAGCCCCACCAGACCCCGGAATAAATCCGGGGAAAGCGGCTCGGTGCTCTTCTTCCCCACCTCGTGGGGAAGTGGGCCGCGGCGTTAGCCGCGGGTCGAAGGGGCCGGCGCGGAGCGCCGGGAGGCGGTGGAGCTTGTCTCAAGCACGACGCCGCTGGCGCGGCGCCCCTCCGTCTCGCCGCCTTGCGGCGATCCACCTCCCCATGGAATGGGGAGGAAAGGCGTGTCAGCACCAAACCCTCCACGAGCTTGCGCCCTGGAGCGATGAGAGGGGTGCGGGATGCACGGCGGACATCGTGTCCGGATTTGAAGGTTTGGTGGTGATGCCCGAGGCATCCCGCACGCGGAGATTTACCCGGGTCCCTTGCGGGCCCCGTCTCGAAACCTGCAGGCACGGGCCGGTCGAGCTTTGTGCCGGTGTCCCCGCAGATGGCCACGCCGGAGCCTGATGCTGTCACCCACCAGGCGCGGACGAGCTCCGCACGCTCCCGGGCACAAGGGACTGAGCTCATGCCTCCCATCCCGGAAACCGATGACGATGTTAAGGGCAAATGAGGGGGCGGGGATAAATCTCCCTTGTTGCCCCCACAAACCGTCATCCTGACGAAGGTCAGGACCCAGATCGTAAAGGGAAATTTTCGCCAGGCGGGCTTAGATCGAATGTCGGCGATGTGAGGGATAAGTGCGAGATCGCGGCCACCGCGCTCTATGAACTGGGCCCTGACTTTCGTCAGGGTGACGGTGTTTGGTGCGGCGCTCTCACTCTGTCTTCCACCCTCCAAATTTTTCCCGGACGAAGGCCCGCGGAAGCGGGCTGCAGGTCCGGGATCGACCGAGGGCCATTTCAAGCGATGAGCTTCCCGTAGATCCCGGCGCTTCGCCCGGCCTTGGCCGGGCTTTCAGCCGGGAAAAGCGGCGGGGTGTTTAGGGTGAAGGGCGCCACTTCACACCTCCACTCCCAAGGTCGAGACGCGTCTCCATCGGCATTGACGAGAGCTTTCATTCGTGAAAACGGAACGCCGCCGCGCGCCCGGCATGCCATCCCGATTGCCCAAACGGCCGCTCTCGGTTAGACGGTGCGGTTCAGGCTTCCCCCAAGACCAAGAGAACCGAACCGCAATGGCCGCCTATAAATACGTCTACCATATGGACAAGCTGTCGAAGACCTATCCGGGTGCTTCCAAGCCGGTCTTCCAGGACATTTCCCTTCACTTCCTGCCCGACGCCAAGATCGGTGTTGTCGGCGTCAACGGTGCGGGCAAGTCCACCCTGTTGAAGATCATGGCGGGGATGGACAAGGACTTCACCGGCGAGGCCTGGGCCGAGAAGGGTGTGAAAGTCGGCTATCTGCCCCAGGAACCGCAGCTCGACGAGAGCAAGACGGTCTGGGAAAACGTCATCGAGGGTTCCGAGCAGAAGCAGCTTCTGGAAGAGTTCAACGCCATCTCCATGCAGCTCGCCGAGGATTATTCCGACGAGCTGATGGAGAAGATGACGGCGCTCCAGGAGAAGATCGACGCCGAGAACGCCTGGGATATCGACTCGAAGATCGAGATGGCGATGACGGCGCTGCGCTGCCCGCCGTCCGACTGGGGTGTGGCCGAACTCTCCGGCGGCGAGCGCCGCCGCGTGGCGCTGTGCCGCCTCCTCCTGTCCGAACCGCACATGCTGCTGCTCGACGAACCGACCAACCACCTGGACGCGGAAAGCGTGCACTGGCTGCAGACCTATCTGGAGAAGTTCGAGGGCGCCGTCCTGATCGTCACCCACGACCGCTACTTCCTCGACAGTATCACCACCTGGACGCTGGAGCTCGATCGCGGCCGCGGCGTGCCCTACGAGGGCGGTTATTCGGCCTGGCTGGAGCAGAAGGCCAAGCGCATGGCCCAGGAAGAGCGCGAAGCCTCGTCCAAGGACAAGGCGCTGGCCCGCGAACTGGAATGGATCCGCTCCTCGCCCAAGGCCCGCCAGGCCAAGTCCAAGGCGCGTATCAAGTCCTATGAGGAACTGCGCGAGAGCGCCGAGAAACGCGAGATCAACCACGCCCAGATCAACATCCCGCCGGGGCCGCGCCTGGGCGGTGTCGTGGTGGAAGTCGAGAACCTGAAGAAGGGTTTCGAGGACAAGCTGCTGATCGACGGCCTGTCGTTCAAACTGCCGCCGGGCGGCGTGGTCGGCGTGATCGGTCCGAACGGCGCCGGCAAGTCCACCCTGTTCAAGATGATCACCGGCCAGGACAAGCCGGACGAGGGTTCGATCCGTCTCGGCGAGACGGTGAAGCTGTCCTATGTCGACCAGTCGCGCGATGCGCTCGATCCGAACAAGACCGTCTGGGAGGAAATCTCCGGCGGCAATGACATGATCGATCTGGGCGGCAAGGAAGTGCCGAGCCGCGCCTATGTCGGCGCGTTCAACTTCAAGGGCGGCAATCAGCAGAAAAAGGTCGGCCTCTTGTCGGGCGGTGAGCGCAATCGCGTCCACCTCGCCAAGACGCTGCAGACCGGCGGCAATCTCCTGCTGCTCGACGAACCGACAAACGATCTGGACGTGGAAACCCTCGCGGCGCTGGAACAGGCGCTGGAAGTCTATCCGGGCTGCGCTGTGGTGATCTCGCACGACCGTTTCTTCCTTGACCGTCTGGCCACCCACATCCTCGCCTTCGAGGGCGACAGCCATGTGGAATGGTTCGAAGGAAACTTCGCGGACTATATGGAAGACAAGAAGCGCCGCCTCGGTCCCGACGCCGAAATGCCCCGGCGCATCAAGTTCCAGAAGTTCGGCCGGTAGGCATGCTGGCAGACGACGAGCGTCGCGAATTGAGGGCCTGGCGGTCACGCCAGGCCCTTGCCGTATGTGTACTCGTCCTTGTGCTTGTCCCGCTGCTGGCGCTGGTCGTCATTGCGATTGCCCGGGATCTGCCGAACCTGTTCCGGTCGCCGCTCTTCCTGCTGCTGCCGGTCATCCTGGTCTGGCTCTGGCTGCTGGGCCGGTCACCCCGGCGCTGGCTCAAGGCCGGAGAGGATGAACGCGCCGCGGATATCCGCAGCGTCCGCGGCGAGGTGGCGGTCGATGCCCGCCGCGGTGCCGGCCTGATCGCGCCGTCACGCTATGCGTTGCGGATCCGGAACGAGATATTCGAGATCGGCGCGTTCTGGGCGGAGCAACTCATTCCCGGCAAGACCTATACCGTGCGCTATGCGCCGCACAGCCGCGCCGTCGTGTCGATTGCCCGTCAGGGCGCTGCGGCCGACCCCGTCGAGGCCGGTGCGGATATCGATCTGACGCGCCGCGAACGCGACCTGCTGCGCCTGATCGCCGAGGGGCTGACCGACAAGGAGATCGCCCGCGAGCTCAATCTCTCCCCGGCGACGGTGAGGACCTACAACTCCGACCTCTATGCCAAGCTGGGCATTTCGCGCCGCACCCAGGCGGTACCGGTTGCCGACCGGCTCGGCCTGACATCTGCCGACTGACAGATTGCCGACATCTGTCGATGGTCCGGCCGGGCGGGCCGGGCAAGGCTCGCCTCCGCATCAAGACGGAGGCGGTACATGCAGTCCACGACATCCACGTTCCAAAGCCCCTGGCGTTTCTGGCACGGGGCGGCCGTTCTGGCCTCGGCGATGACGCTCTACATCCTGCTCAGCTGGGCGCATATGGAGATCGTCCGCCAGACCGTCGGCATGCAGGCCTATCTGGGCGAGGGGCCGCGCCTGCCGCCGCATGTGCTTGTCGCCGGGCAGGCGATCAAGGCCGGCGCGCTGCTGACCATGCTCTGGCTGGTCGGTCTGCGGTTGAAGGGCCTGTCTGCGCGCTGGATCGGATTGGTGCCGGTCAAGCCGGTCTGGATCGGGCTGGGCGTGCTGACGGGGCTGGGCGGGTTCTGCCTCCTGCTGGCGCTGGCAAAACTGATCGTCGTCATCGTGCCGGACTGGCTGGCTTTCGCGCAGGCGCCCTTTGCGCTCGATGCCGGCAATTCGCTGGCGGGCAGTATCGCCTTCCTGGCCATGACACTCGCCATCACGCCTGTGGCCGAGGAGATTTTCTTCCGGGGTTTCCTGTTTCGCTGGATGAGCGGGCATCACCGCGTCTGGCTGGCCGCGGGCGTCAGCTCGGTGATGTTCGGTGTCGCCCATATCCTGCCGCCCCAGGCGATTGCGGCGACACTGATGGGGCTGGTGCTGTGCTGGCTCTACTGGCGCACCGGTTCGATCTGGCCGTCGGTCGCGGCGCATGTGACCAATAACGCCATCGGCATCGGCCTGGGCGCGGCGGCCGCCGGCGGGCATCTGCCCGCCTGGCTGACGCCCTGACGTCGGCCCCCGTCAGTCGGCCTCGGTCGCGGCCTCGCGCAGATGCGCAATCAGCGCGTCGATCTGCGTCTCGCGCGGCCCCTCCAGCGGAATGTCCGGGATGACCGGGGCGCTGGATGTGTCGCCGGAGGGGCGGATGAAGACATAGATCGGCGCGGCCACTTCCAGCCCGGTATGGGTGAGCCGGTGCAGCTGAACCTGGCCGGTGGAATTGGCCCGGCCTTGCGTGCCCGGACCGGCCACCGGCGCGATGCCGAAATCCTGCACCGTGGCGGCCAGAACGATGGCCTGGGAATAGGTGCCGGCACCGACGAGAAAAGCCGTCCGGCCGGTGAAACGGTTGGCGAGTTCCGCCGGCGGTTCGACCCATCGGGCAAACGGCATCGACATCACGTCGCCGATCTGCGAGCCCGGGATCAGGGCCTGGTTCTGTTCGGTGATGCGGGCGGTGACGGCGGACAGGGGCGTGTGACGCTGCGTCGTCAGATAGGCCAGCAGATGGTCGGACAGCATGTGGGCGCCGCCGCCATTGGCGCTGATGTCGACGATCAGGATCTCGCTGCCGCGCGCGGCAATCTCGGCAAAGGCCTGGTCGATGAAGGCCTTGAACTCGGTCTCAACGGTCGGCGCGAACGTGTTGAGGGTGAGAATGGCGGCAGCGTCGCGGAAGGCGAGATTCCAGTTGCTGGATGCGGTCGTTGCGCGGTCGACGGCGGGGTCGAGCGTCACCTCGCGGCGCTGGCCGCCGGGCGCTTCCAGGGTGACCGTCCAGCTTGGTGCGCTGCCGGTCAGCGCCCAGAGATATTGCGGGAAGCGGGTCTCGACGAGATGGGCGCGCAGGCCGGGCGTATCGCCATGCGTGCGGCGCAGCGCCTGCGCGACCAGTGTGCGGGTATCGCTACCGTTGATCGCAAGAATGGTCTCCCCCGGCGCAATCGCGCTGTCGGCCGCGATCGTGCCGGCGACGGTGAGACGGCCGTCCGCCAGGCGCACGGGCAGGGTGAAGGCGCTGCTGCCATGGGCGAGATCGGCCTCATAGGCCTCCTGCGGCAGGCGGATTGCGACATGCCCGTCATTGAACAGCGGATTGAGCGGCGACAGGGCGAGCCAGGCCTCGCGCCGGGTATAGTCGCCCTCGAGCCCGTCAATGACGGCGTCGAAGCCGGCATTCACGGTGTCGACATCCATGCTGAAACCGGGCTGCGGATGGGTGGCGAACAACCAGTCGCGCCATTCGGCGACATCCGCGGCGACAGCGTCGGCGGGGACGGTATCGTTGCCGCCGGCATGCGCCGGGGCGGAGAGGGCGAGGCCGGCCAGACCCGCCAGCAGCCAGAGTTCTTTCATCATGGGACGAACCGTGTTCCAATAAACGTAACCAGTAACGTAACCGGTAACGTAAATTTCGAAGCGAGGCAATCGGGACATGACGGACGTGGAGGAAAGCGGGCTGAACGGGCTGATTCACGGCGAGATGGCGCCGGGCTTTATCGGCCTTCTGCTCGGGCGGATCGTTGACCGTCTGGTCGAGGAAGGCGTGCCGCCGGCGCGCGAGGCGGGCATCACCGCACCGCCTCGCACCTTCTCGATGATCATGCTGCTCGCCCGGGCCAGCCAGACCGTGACCGAGCTGGCGCAACGCCTCGGTGTTACGCACGCCGCCATCATCAAGACGGAACGCACGCTGGAGAAACTCGGTCTGGTGGAGCGCGGACAGGATCACGGCGATGCCCGGCGAAAACCCCTCTGCCTGACGGCGCAGGGCCGGGCGGAGGCGGCGCGCATCGCTGATTTCATGGCCCGGGTAAACCGGGTCTATGCCGGACTGTTCGAGGAAATCGGCGTCGACCTCTTCGCCGCCGCCCGGGCCTTCGATGCGGCACTGGACCGGGAGGGATTCGCCGAGCGGTATCGCCGTTTCTAGTCTATGTCCCCAGGCGCCGGGCGTTCTGCATCCCAGCGGCGGGACCAGTCGGTCAGCTGCAGCAGGATATCGCCGAGACCGCGGCACAATTCCGTCGGTTCGTAGCCGTCATCGCCCAGCTCGACCAGGCCCGCTTCTCGCAGTGCCGCCAGGCGCTGATTGAGTACGGTCGGGGAGACATTGTCGCACCGTGCGCGCAAGGCGCGGAAAGTCAGGGGCGCATCGCGCAGCTCCCAGAGGATGCGCAGCATCCATTTCTGCCCGACCAGCTCCAGCACGGCCATGACCGGCTGCCTCGAATTTGCCTTGATATCGGCCAATTCCCGCCCTTGCGCTACAGAATGTGTAGCAGTATGAGTGCTACATAAAGCGTAGCAAATGGTCTTGCGCGCTGCAAATGGAATGACACGACATGACCGCGCCTTGAAAATCGCATCCGGACCGCCAGCAGACCGGCCGGGCCGCTAACTGAACAGACCTCCCCCAAAACCACAACGGACCGCAACGGTCCCAGGAGACAAGAATGACTCGCAGACCGACTGCGTGCCCGAAGACGTGCGCGCCTTTTTCCGCCTCCATCCTGCTCGCCGGAGCCGCTGCGGCAGCCCTGCTGGCGCCTGTCGCCCAGGCCCAGGCCGGTAGCGGCAACTGGTATTTCTTCGGTGACAGCAATATCGGCCAGGGCAATTTCTCGGCGATTGTCGGATCGCGTGGCGATGATTTCTTCCCGAATTCCTCGAACAATGGCTTCGAGCGGGACTCCAACGGACTTGTGTGGGCGGAGATGATGGGCCGCGATGTCGACATCGTGCTCGATCCGGACGCGAACTCCTCGAACCTCAATTTCGCCATTTCCGGTGCACACATGACCCGCGGCGGCGATCTGGTGCCCTTCGGTGTCGAGACCGGCGTGACGGTCCAGACCGAGGGCTTTGGCGCCCTGGTCGAGGCGGGCGAGCTGGAGGTCGGCCAGAACGACGTCGCCTTCATGATCGCCGGTGCCAATGACTTCCTGGACCGGCTGGACGCCGATGAGGCGGCCGATGCGATCATCGCCGATGTCGCCGAAGCCGCGGCCGGAAATATCGAGCGCCTCGCCGCCCATGGCATCCGCACGGTGGTTATCTCTGAGATCCAGCCGCTGCAATACGCCCCGCTGGTCGCCGGCGATGCCGAGACGCAGGCGGAGCTGGCCGCGCTGGTCGATGCGGCCAATACGGCCCTGTTCGACGCGATTGCAGCGGCCGACCTGCCGGAGGGCATGAATGTCGTGACGATGAAGTATTCCGACTTCATGGCGCATATCGACCGGAACGCGGCGGCGCTCGGCTTCGACAGTATCGCGACGGCCTGTTTCGATGAAGCAGCCGGTACGCTCTGCGCGACGGCTTTCGAGGACCAGAACCGCTATCTCTTCCTGGACGATCTGCACATGACCGAAGCCGGTCATCGCCTGGCGGCGCAATGGTGGATGGCGACCCTGGAAGGCGCGAATGGCGAAGCCGCCCGCGAGACCGGACGGATGCCGTCGGTGATCGCGCTGGGCCAGGACATGGTGGGCCGCAGCGCCGGTGGCAGCCGGTTCCGCACAGAGGCGGAGAACCGGGTGCTCTTTGCCGACTATATCCACGCCCGGCCGCGCCTGGACGGCGCTGCCGGCGAACCGGAGGCCCGGTTCGAGCTGCGCGGCTTCGTGCTGGGCGGTGAAACCCGTATCGGCGAGCATACCTATGCCGGTGCGGCTGCCAGTATCGCCGATACCGATACGGACCTGTCGACGGGCGGTGCCTTCTCCTCCCGCGGCCGGTCGGCCCATGGCTGGGCCGGCTATCGCACCGGCGCTTTCGATGTCTCGGCCAATGCCGTCTACGGCGTCTTCGACATCGACGACATCCAGCGGCAGACCGGCGTCGACCTCCTGACGGCCCGAGCATCGACGCAAGGCCGGTACTGGGATCTCAGCCTGGCGGCGTCGGTTCGGTTCGACCTGGGCGAGATGGGGCATGTCGATCTGCGCAATGCGCTCAGCATCTCGGAAACCGCCATCGACGGTTATGCCGAGAGCGGCGCTGACGGCCTGGCACTGGCCTATGAGGACCAGACCCTGCGAAGCGAGCGCTACACGCTGGAAGCCGAGTATCGCGGTGAGGTGTGGGCCGTGTCGCCGGGTATTTCGGTGCGTCCTGTCGCCGGCCTGTCCTGGCGGCACGAGTTCGGACCGGACAGCCATGCGCTGACTTCCCGCCTGATCGACAATACGGCGCTGCCCTCGACGATCCGTGCGGCGGGTGCAGCGGAGAACCGGTTCGACGGCACGACCGGTTTCGATGTCGAGTTGGGCGGCCGCTGGATGGCGGGTGTGCGCTATACCTACGACTGGTCCGACGATATCGGCGATGGCGACAGTGCGCGCATCTTTGCCCGCATGACCTTCTAGGCTCGCACGGGCTTCAGGGCCCGGCTCTTCTCGGCGGCGCCTAGAAACGTGCCGCCGAGAAGGGGGCTGCAGTGACCGGCGGCGTCTCTTCGCTCATCAGGGCGGCGAGAAGGTCGCCGGAGCCCATGGCCTGGGTCCAGCCGAGATGGCCGTGCCCGGTGATCAGCCAGAGCCCTTTTGCGCGGGTCTCGCCGATGAAGGGGCGGCCATCGGCCGACATGGGCCGGAAGCCTGTCCAGGCCTGCTGGTCGCCGGCGAGGAGTTGCGGGGCGAGATCGGGATAGAGATCGCGAAGCATGCGGCGCAGATTCTCGATCCGCTCCTCGCGCAGCACCGGATCGAGCCCGGCGAACTCGGCCGTGCCGGCGATGCGCAAGCGGTCCCCCATGGGGGTGGCGATGGCGTGACGGGCTTCGTCGACCACCGGCAGGCCGGGGCGCTGGTTGAGGCCGGACATGTCCAGGGTGAGGGAATAGCCCTTCACCGGCCGCACCGGCAGGTGCAGGCCGAGCGGCTGCAACAGGCGCCAGCTTGTGTGGC
The DNA here is from genome assembly GCF_027922185.1 of Maricaulis virginensis. Taxonomy (NCBI): domain Bacteria; kingdom Pseudomonadati; phylum Pseudomonadota; class Alphaproteobacteria; order Maricaulales; family Maricaulaceae; genus Maricaulis; species Maricaulis virginensis. The sequence goes on from NZ_BSFE01000001.1 coordinate 71,251, forward strand.
CGGTGGCGAGCACGATATCGTCGACCTCGATCTCTTCCTCGAGGGTGCGCACGCCGACAATGCGGCCGCCGCGGTCGACGAGATCGACAATCCGGGTATTCCATTCAAAGCGCACACCGGCCCGTTCGGCCGCTGCGGCGAGACCGCGCGTGAAGGCGCGCGCATCGCCCGACTCATCATCCGGATAGAAGATCGATCCGGCGATGCGGTCGGCGACGGTGGCCAGCAGGGGTTCTTTCTCGATCGTCGCGTCGCGGTCGAGAATTTCCAGCCGCAGGCCGGCATCGCGCAGCATTTCGCCCATGCGCCGCCGTTCTTCCATCGGCGCCGTCGTGCCGCAGACTTTCAGCGTGCCGCGGGTGAGATTGTCGAACTCCAGCGCTTCGCTGTCCCGGACGGCCTGGGTAAGAGCGAGCGAGTGGCGCGACAGGGCGAAATTGGCGCGGCAGGACGCTTCATAGCGTTTGCGCGTGGAGTTCGCGAGAAAGCGCAGCCCCCAGGGCACAAGGCCGGGCAAGGGTTTCAGGCGCAGTTTCATCGCGGAATGCGGGTCCGGCAGCGAGCGCAGCAATTGCCAGTGCACGCCCGGCGCATTCCACGGTTCCGGCTCGGACGGGGTCAGCGCGCCGGCATTGGCGAACGAGGTTTCGCAGGCGGCCTGGTCATGGGCGTCCATGACGGTGACCGAGTGACCGCGCTGGCGCAGGGCCCAGGCGGCGGCAATCCCGGCGAGCCCGGCGCCGACGATGAGGATTTCCTTTGTAGTCAAAGCGCTCTCCGGCGGGTCCGCCTACATGCGGCCATTTGAACTTCGTGGGGATGCAGATAAAAGCAAGGGGGCATTCGCACTTATCGACTCGGAATTCATGGACGCACTGGTTGCACAGCTCAAGGCCCTGGCGGAACCCACGCGCTTGCGCATCGTCGCGCTGTTGTCGCGGGGGGAACTGACCGTGTCCGAACTGGTCCAGATCCTGGGCCAGAGCCAGCCGCGCGTCTCGCGCCACCTCAAACTGCTGACCGATGCCGGGCTTGCCGAACGTCTGCCCGAGGGCGCCTATGTCTTCTACCGCCTGACCGATGCCGGCGGCGGCCGGCGCTTCGCCCAGATTGCCCATGACCTCCTGCCCGAGGAGGATCCGGTGATGACGCGGGATTTCTCGCGCCTCGAATCAATCAAGCAGGCGCGTGCCCAGGCGGCCCAGGCCTATTTCGAGAGTGTCGCCGAAGACTGGGATCGCATCCGCTCCTTCCACCTGGCCGATCACGAGGTCGAGGCGGCGATGCGCCGTCTGGCGGGCGAGGGGCCGTTCGGTTTGATGATCGATGTCGGCGTCGGTACAGGCCGCATCCTTGAGCTCTTCTCCGACCGGGTCGATCGCGGTATCGGCGTGGACATCAACCATTCCATGCTGAATGTCGCGCGGCTCAATCTGGAAAAGGCCGGCCTGCGGCACTGCTCCGTGCGCCATGCCGATGTCGGGGCGCTGCCCTTCGAGAACGGCGTGGCCGATCTCGTGACCGTCCACCAGGTGCTTCACTATCTGGAAGACCCGGCGCTGGCGGTCGATGAATGCGCCCGCGTGCTCAAGCCGGGCGGCAATCTGCTGATCGTCGACTTTGCACCGCACCAGCTGGAAACGCTGCGCGAGGACCACTATCACCGCCGGCTGGGTTTCTCCGACGAGGAGATGGCGGGCTGGATCGGCCAGGCCGGTCTGGAACTGGTCGAGAAGGCGGCGCTGCATCCGGAAGAACCCTCCGGACAGCTGACCATGAAGATCTGGGTCGCCCGTCAGAGCTGACGCCGGATGCGCGTATAGCGCCTGCCCCCTGTGCAGATATCCCGTTGTGCTATAACGGGTTCACCAAACGAAACGGGAGACCTCCGAATGGCGGGTGCATTCATGCTGGGATGGGAAGAGTGGGCAGCCTTCCCCAAGCTCAACATTCCGGCCGTCAAGGCAAAGGTGGACACGGGCGCGCGCACGTCTGCGCTGCACGCGGTGTCGGTAGAGCCCTTCGGTCCGCTGGAAAGTCCGCAGGTCCGTTTCGTGCTGCACCCCATCCCCGACAAGCCGGAGATCGAGGTGGTATGTTCGGCGCCGGCCGTCGACCGCCGCGAGGTGATTTCCTCGAATGGCGAGCGCGAGCTGCGCTGGGTGATCGAGACGCCGGTACGCATGGGCGACCGGGAATGGCCGGTCGAGCTGACGCTGACCAATCGCGAAACGATGATGTACCGCATGCTGCTGGGCCGTCAGGCGATCCGCGAGGACATGATGGTCAATCCCACCCTGTCTTATTGCCAGGGCGAGCTGAGCTATGATCTCTATAAGGATTTCCCCAAGCGCCGGCCGGTAAAGCGTCCGCTGCGCATCGCCATCCTGACGCGCGAGCCCAATAATTATTCCTCGCAGCGCCTGAAGGACTCCGCGGAGACGCGCGGCCATGTCGTCGAGATGATCAATACGGCGCGCTGCACGCTCGCCATCGATGCGTCCGATCCGGACGTCTATTACGACGGCAAGCCGCTGCCGCATTATGATGCCGTGATCCCGCGCATCGGCGCGTCGATGACCTCCTACGGCATGGCGGTGCTGCGCCAGTTCTCGATGATGGGCGCCTACTGCCTGAATATACCCGAGGCGATCGGCGCCTCGCGCGACAAGCTCTACGCCCACCAGGTGCTGGCGCGGGCCGGGATCCAGATGCCGGTGACGGCCTTCGCCCACTCGCCGAAGGATACCGCCAATCTCATCTCCCACGTGCGCGGTGCGCCGCTGGTCGTGAAACTGCTGCAGTCGACACAGGGGCGCGGTGTCGTGCTGGCGGAAACGCGCAAGGCGGCCGAGTCGGTGATCGACGCCTTCCGGGGCCTCGATGCCAACTTCATCGTCCAGGAATTCGTCAAGGAAGCCGATGGTGCCGACATCCGCTGTTTTGTTGTGGGCGGCAAGGTGGTGGCCTCGATGATGCGCCAGGCCGAGAGCGGCGAGTTCCGCTCCAATCTGCATCGCGGCGGCTCGGCCAAACGGGTCCGCATCACCAAGGAAGAGCGCGCGTCGGCGGTCCAGGCCGCCAAGGCGCTGGGCCTGTCGGTCGCCGGGGTCGACATGCTGCGCTCGTCGACAGGGCCGAAAATTCTCGAGGTGAATTCCTCGCCGGGTCTGGAAGGTGTGGAACGCACCTCGGGCAAGGATGTCGCCGGCATGATCGTCGAATATATCGAGGGCCATGTCCGCCAGGTGCCCCCGCGCCGGGCCGGCAAGCGCCGGTCCCGCACGGCCGAGGAAGTGGCGGAATAGCTGCCGCTGCACCTGCTGTACGGCGATGCCGGCGGGAAGGCGTCAACCCGCTGCGTACCCGCCGCCGCCCGGGGTCTCGATCTCGACGGCGTCACCCGCCTCGACATCGATCCGGAACAGGCCGGGCAGATCTTCCACCGCCCCGCTCGCGCGGATCACCCTTTGGTGTCCCGGATACGCATCGCCGCCGCCCGCCAGGCCGAACGGATTCTCCTTGCGCCGCGAGGACAGGAGGGCAACCTCCATCGGCTCCAGGAAGGTGAGCCGGCGCTGGCTGCCATCGCCGCCGCGCCAGCGGCCCGTGCCGCCGGAGCCGTGGCGGATGCGGTGATGATCGACGTGCACCGGGTAGCGCCGTTCCAGCACTTCCGGGTCGGTCATGCGCGAATTGGTCATGTGGGTGTGGATCGCGCTCTCGCCTGCAAAGCCGTTGCCCTCGGCATCCACGCCCGCGCCGGCACCGCCGCAGATCGTCTCGTAATACTGGTGGCGGTCATTGCCGAAGGTGAGATTGTTCATCGTGCCCTGGGCGGCAGCCATGCGGCCTGTCGCGCCGAACAGGGCATCGACGACCAGCTGGCTGGTCTCCACATTGCCCGCCACCACAGCCGCCGGCGGTCGCGGATTGAGCAGGCAGCCATCCGGAATGATCAGCTCGATCGGCTTCAGACAGCCTTCGTTCAGCGGGATGGCATCGCCGACAAGGCAACGGAAGACATAAAGCACGGCTGCGCGGGCGACCGAGGCGGGCGCGTTGAAATTGTTGTCGCGCTGGGGCGAGGTGCCGGTGAAATCCACGGTCGCCGAACGGTTCTCGCGATCGACGGAGATGGCGACGCGGATCTGCGCGCCATCGTCCAGACGCACCGTATGCACGCCGTCCTCCAGCGCATCGATCACCCGGCGCACGGCGCGTTCGGCATTGTCCTGGACATGGCCCATATAGGCCTTCACCACGTCCAGCCCGTTATCGGCAACAAGACGGTGAAGTTCGTCGGCCCCCTTGGCGCAGGCGGCCAGCTGGGCCTTCATGTCGGCGATATTCTGGTCGGGCCGGCGGGCCGGGTGCAGACCCGAGGCGAGCACCTCGCGCACGGCGGCTTCCAGGAAGCGGCCCTTCTCCATCACCTTCACATTTCGGAACTGCACGCCTTCCTCGTCGATGGTGCGCGAGAAGGGCGGCATGGAGCCCGGGGCGATGCCGCCGACATCGGCGTGGTGCCCTCTCGATGCGACATAGAAGAGACGTTCCTGTGACACAGGGTCATGCACAGGTGTGACAAGTGTGATGTCCGGAAGATGCGTTCCGCCATCATAGGGCGCATTTACGGCGACCGCATCGCCGGGCCCGAGATCGGGATGCGCTTCGGCCGCGGCCCGGACCGAGGCCGACATGGACCCCAGATGCACCGGCATGTGCGGCGCGTTGGCGACCAGTCCGCCCTCGGCGTCGAAGACGGCACAGGAGAAATCGAGACGTTCCTTGATGTTCACCGAATGCGCCGTGCGCTCGAGGGCGACGCCCATCTGTTCTGCGACCGACATGAAGCGCTTGTTGAACAGCTCCAGCCGGATCGGGTCGAGCCCGGTGCCGCCGCGATGATCGCCTGCGGCTTCGGCGCGGGACAGCGACAGCGTGCCGTCCTCAAGGCGCGTGGCGGTCCAGCCGCGATCGACCACAATGGTGGAGTTGGGGTCCATGATCAGCGCAGGACCGGTCTCGCTCATGCCCGGTGCGAACTGGTCGATGGCGTAGACGGGGACGTCATTCCAGCCGCCGGCATCGAACATGCGGGCCTGCGCCTTCGGGCGCGGGGTGCCTGCTTCCGGCGTAGGCATGTCGATCGACCAGTCGGAGGAGCCTGGCGGTGAGCATTCGGCTTCACGGGTGACCGATTCAACGATCAGCTCCCCTTCCGGGATAAAGCCGAACAGGCGTTTATGGGCCTCGCGGAAGGCCGCTTCCATCGCGTCGCGCGATCCGTCGGGCACAGGAATGGAGGTGTCCGAACCGGACACCTTGAGCCGCCATTCGCCGTGTGAGCGGATGGCCCCTGCCGGCAGGCCCTGGGTGGCGAGGGCGTTGCGGGCCTCCTCGTCCAGGCGCTGCGCGATACGGCCGGCCTCGTCGAACGCGCTCTCCAGCGGCGCCTCGACCGCCGCCATGCGGGTTTCGCGAATATCGGCCAGGCCGATACCCAGGGCGGACAGCAGGCCGCCATAGGGGTGGATCAGCACCGTCGTCATGCCCAGCGCGTCGGCGACGCGGCAGGCATGCTGGGCGCCGGCCCCGCCGAAGGCCGCCAGCGCATAGCCGGACGGGTTCACGCCCTGGCCGATGGAGATCTGCTTGATCGCCTGTGCCATGCTTTCCACGGCCACAGCGAGAAAGCCCTCGGCGGCTTCCTCGGCGCTGGCCAGACCCATCTCGCCGGCCAGTGCGGCGAGGGCGGTGCGGCTGGCCTCGACATCGAGCGGGGCGTCGGAGGTTTCGCCGAACACCCTGGGGAACCAGTCCGGCTGGATACGGCCGAGCACGATGTTGGCGTCGGTCACCGCCGCCGGTCCGCCCCGGCCATAGCCGGCCGGGCCGGGCATGGCACCGGCGCTGTCCGGTCCGACGCGGGCGCGTTCGCCGTCGAAAGTGAGGATGGAGCCGCCGCCGGCAGCGACCGTGTGCACCGCCATCATCGGCGCGCGCAGGCGCTGGCCGGCCACCAGGGTTTCCTGCACCCGGTCATACTGGTCGCCATCATAGCGCGACACATCGGTGGAGGTGCCGCCCATGTCGAACCCGATCACCCTGGGCTGACCGGCGCGCTTGGCGGTCTTGGCCATGCCGACCACGCCGCCGGCGGGGCCGGACAGCACGGCATCGCGGGCATGGAAGGCCCCGGCCGGGGCGAGCCCGCCGGAAGACTGCATGAAGAAGAGCGGCGTGCCCTCCAGCCCTTTGTCGACCCGGTTGACATAATTGCGCAGCACCGGGGTGAGATAGGCGTCCAGCACGGTAGTCGAGGCGCGCGGCACGATCTTGACCAGCGGCGAGGCGACCGAGGAGCGCACGATCGTCTCGAAGCCGGCCTCGCGGGCCAGGGCTTCCAGGCGCGCTTCGTGCGTGTCGTTGGCATAGGCGTGCATGAGCGCGATGGCGACGGTCTCGATACCGTCAGCGCGGGCGGCGTCGAGCGCGCGGCGGGCGGCGTCCTCGTCCAGAGGCTGCACGATTTCACCTTCGGCATCGAGGCGTTCCGCGATCTCCACCACCCGGTCATAGAGCGGGTCGGGACGGGTCAGGTCGAGGGCGAAGATATCGGGACGCGTCTGGTCGCCGATCACCAGAAGATCGGCAAAACCCTGCGTCACCAGGAAAAGCGTGCGTGCACCCTTGCGTTCCAGCAGGGCATTCGTGGCGACGGTCGTGCCCATCTTCACCGCTGCGACCGGCTCGCCGCCCGACAGGCGCCGCACGCCCTCGGTGGCGGCATCGGGATAGTCCGGGCTTTCCGACAGGAGTTTGAGCGCTTGCAGCCGGCCGTCCGGTGCGCGGCCGATCACGTCGGTGAAAGTGCCGCCCCGGTCGATCCAGAATTCCCATTCGCTGCGCGCGCTGCCGGTCATCGATTTTCATCCGTTCCTGCTGGGCGGGGGAGGTTAAGCATGGCGCGCAGCCACGCAACCGGATTAAGCTGGGGCGGAACTGTCATTCTTCAACCCCAGGGGCTCGCGCTGCGCGCGGGCAGTGCCTACATGGGCACACCGGAGGGCGCGCGCATGAGTTTCTGGAGCAGGCTGGCCGACCGGCTGAGGGGCCGGGAATGCTTCCTCGAGTGCGATGGCTGCGACGAGCGTGCGCGGCTGCACCAGGTCGAGGATGCCGATTTTGCCATGGCCCTGATCGGGCTCGGCGCCAAGATGGCCAAGGCCGACGGGGCGGTGACGCGCAGCGAGGTCCGGGCCTTCTACGAGGTCTTCCGGCCGCCGCCGGAGGGCCGCGCGGCGCTGGACCGGGCCTTCCAGCTGGCGACCCAGACGACGCTGGGCTTCGACGGCTATGCCCGCCGGCTGGCCAAGCGCTTCAACTGTTACCCGGCGCTTCTGGAAGATGTGCTCGACGGCCTGTTCCACATCGCCAAGGCCGATGGCGCCGTGACGCCGGACGAGATGCATTATCTGGAACGCGTGGCCGATATTTTCGGCTTTTCCGAGACCGAATTCCGCCGCATCCGCTCCGCCCATATCGATGCCGGGGATCATGACCCGTATGTGATCCTGGGAATCGAGGCGGATATTTCCGATCTCGACCTGCGCCGCGCCTATCGCCGGATCGCCTCGCAGAATCACCCCGATCGCCTGATCGCCCGCGGTGCGCCGCCGGAGATCCAGCGCATGGCCGACGAGAAAATGGCCGCAATCAACAGCGCTTACGGGCAGATTCTACAGGAGCGCGGTCTCGTCGCATCCGCCGCCAATTGACTGTTGCCCCAAGAATGCCAACATGGTGCTTACCGTAGGGGGCGAACTGGACTGGATAGGACGACATGACTGACGCCCGTCAAGCCAATACCGACTTCTTCGCCTCCAGGGCGGGGCGCATCGTGCGCGATGTGCTGGCTGCCCTGATCGCGCTCGCCTTCCTGGGCCTGGTGATCTTCCTGGCCGCCATGCTGACGGCCGCCTTCCTGGTTCTGGCCGGCATTGCCCTGCTTGCAGGCGGCGCCTACTGGCTGTGGCGCAAACTGCGTGGATCGCCGCGCGGGTCGGAAGACGATGTGCTCGTCGCGACACGCGGTCCCGATGGCTGGACCGTCGATCTGGGCCGCTGAGGACGGGCCGCTCCCGCAATCGTGACTGTCCGCCGCCCGGGCCCTTGCTAGTCTGGACGTTATCGCCCGTCTCGTGAGGTCGTACCGCCGTGCGTCGTTTCATTCCGCTTTTCCTGATTGTTGCCCTGCCGCTGATGCTGGTCGGCTGTGTGTCCATGGCCCTGCCCAAAGTGTCCGCACGCCATGGTGGCGAGGCTGCACGCCCGCCGCTGGAGACCGCGGGGCTCAACCGCGAGCGCTGGGAGGCGGGACAGGCGGAATTGCGCGCGGCCTTCGAGGCCGAGGTCTATGGCGCCTGGCCGGAGGCCGGGCCGGCGCGGGTTCTCGATCATACGGTTGTCGATGCCGCCGCCTATGACGGTGCCGGCCGCATCGAGGAATACACGCTCGACCTGGCCGGCGCGCAGACCCATCTGGCCACCGTGCTCCCGGTGGCGGCCGACGGGCCGGTGCCGGTGGTGGTGATGCAGATGTTCTGCGGCAATCACGCGGCGCTGGGCTGGCATGACGGGGTCAGCGGCCCGGTGACCGAGCGCGCGCCCGATTGTGCGCCGTCCGGCTTTGCCAGCTGGTCGACACGGCAGATTTTCGGCCGCCATATCATGGAGCCGCCGGTCGCCGAGATCCTTGCGCACGGCTATGCACTGGCCTTCATCTATGCCGGCGATATCGTGCCGGACAGCGCTGCAGCGGCCGACGAAGCCCTGGACGAACTGTCGGCGGATGTTCAGACCGGCGCCATCGCGGCCTGGGCCTGGGCCTATTCCCGTGTCATCGACGTGCTGGAGGCGGACGAGCGCTACGACCCGCAGCGCATGGCGGTGTGGGGGCATTCGCGCAACGGCAAATCAGCTCTGCTGGCGGCCGCCTTCGACCCGCGCATCGACCTGGTGATCGCGCACCAGGCAGGCACCGGCGGTACGACGCTGACCCGCTCGGATGCCGGCGAAAGTGTCGCCCAGATCACCCAGGCCTATCCCTACTGGTTCAATGACCGCTTCGAGACTTATGCCGGCCGCGAGGAGGAAATTCCGGTTGACCAGCATCAGCTCATCAGCCTCATGGCCCCGCGGCCGCTCCTGATCGGCGGGGCCTGGCGGGATCAATGGTCGGATCCGAACGGCAGCTGGCGCGCGGCACGCGGCGCCAATCCGGTCTATGCGCTCTATGGTTCGGACGGGCTGGAGCAGGACGGGCTGGGCGCGTTCGATCCCGAGGCCGATATCGCTGTCTTCATGCGGCGTGGCCTGCATGGTGTGAACGCGGTCGACTGGCGGCATTTTCTGGCCTTTCTCGACGCGCATTTCGGCGCTGGCGAGTAGGCGAAGAGGGCGCGCGGACCGGCCACGCGCCCGGTTCATCAAAACGACGGTCTTAACAGTCGCGGCCCTGATAGATGCCCATCAGGCTGGTGCGGCGCAGTTCGGCGCGGCGCACATTCTCTTCACGGCGTTCCGCTTCCGCCTGGGCCTGAGCCTGGGCGTGGCCGCCGGCGGCATTCGCGGCGAAACCGAGGCCCGGAACACGGCCCAGAGCGCCGGAATAGGCGGCGGCGTTGATCGCGGCGCTGGTGCCGGCGGCCGCGGCGCTGCCGCGGGCTTCCGCGTTCGCGGCTGCCTGCATGTCGGCCCCCATCATCTGGTCCATGCGGCCGATCTCGGCGCTGAGCTGTTCGCAGCTCATGTCGGCATCGCCGGGGCTGTTGACCTGCAGCAGGGCCGTGGCCGGTTCGGAGCTTGTGGTGGCGCAGCCGGCCGCCATGAGCGCCATCGCGGCCGTTAGGCCGAATGCGGTAATACGGGTCTTCGTCATAGTCCTCTCCCCTGGGCAAGTTGACGCGCGGGGAGGGTGCCGATGACGCAGGCGGTCAGCCATCCCCCGTTCGGGGGAGCCGGGGATTTGGGCTTGCCCGGCCGGGCGGCGCAGTCCAAGACAATCGCCATGCGGTTGCGCGATTTTCTGGCCCTGTTTGCCGTTTGTGTCGTCTGGGGCATCAATTTCGTGGTGGCCAAGTTCTCGGTGACCGGTGCGCCGGGCTGGGTCGACGGGTTCGAGGGCGTGCCGCCCTTCTTTTTCGCCTTCCTGCGCTTTGTTCTTCTCTATGCGGTGCTGGCGCCGTGGCTGCGGCCGATCCCGGCCAGGCTGGGCACGATGATCGCCATTGGCCTGACCATGGGGGCGGGCCAGTACGCGCTGATGTTCCTGGGGCTGAAATGGGCCACGCCCTCGTCGATGGCGATCGCCGTTCAGACCGGCGTGCCCTTTGCCACCATTCTCTCGGTGCTCTTCCTGAAGGAAAAGGTCGGCCTGCCGCGGATCGCCGGCATCCTCCTGTCCTTCGCCGGTGTGGCGCTGGTGATTGCCAATCCTGCCGAGCTCGACCTGTCGCTGGGCCTGATGATCGGTATCGGCGCGGCCTTCGCCTCGGCGGTCGGCATGATCCTGGTCAAGCAGATGCCGCTGGATTCAATCCGGATGCAGGCCTGGATCGGGCTGATCTCGGCGCCGCCGCTGCTGGCGCTGTCGCTGACCTTCGAGACGGGGCAGATGCAGTCGGTCGTCAGCGGCGGCTGGGCGATCGGCGCGGCCGTCGCCTTCACCGTCCTGCTGGTGAATGTGTTCGGGCATGGCGTCTTCTACAATCTGCTGCAGCGCTATGATGCGACCCTGATCGCGCCGCTGACCCTGATGGCGCCGCTGATCGGTGTGATCGCCGGCCTTACCGTAACGGGCGACCCGCTGGGCTGGCGCCTGATCGCCGGCGGAGCGCTGACCCTGCTGGGGGTCGGCATCATCGCCCTGCGCCGGAACCGCAAACTGCCGACCGCCGCGCTGGCGCGGGAGAAGACACTGTGAGCCTGGTCTTCCGGGACACGCCGTCGCCCAACTTCAACGACCGCACGTGTCCGCTCGCCTGTATCGTGCTGCACTATACCGGCATGGAGACGGGGGCTGCGGCGCTGGAGCGGATGTGCGATCCGCAGGCCCAGGTGTCCGCCCACTACATGGTCGAGGAAGATGGCGCGGTGTGCCGTCTTGTGGATGAGAGCCGCCGCGCCTGGCATGCCGGGGTGAGCTATTGGCGCGGTGAGCGCGACCTGAACTCGGCCTCGATCGGTATCGAGATCGTCAATGGCGGGCATGATTTCGGTCTGCCCGGATTTCCGGCTGTCCAGATCGATGCGGTGACCGCGCTGGTGCGGGACATCATGGGACGGCACGGGATCGCGCCGCGCGAGGTGATCGGCCATTCCGATATCGCGCCCGGGCGCAAGATCGATCCGGGCGAGAAATTTCCCTGGACACAGCTGGCGGAGGCGGGTTGCGCACTGGCGTTGCCGCAGACGCGCGTGGCGGGCGAACCGGAAGCGCTGCTCGAGCGGATCGGCTACGGGCTGGAGCCGGGCCTGCCGGCGGTGATCGAGGCTTTCCAGCGACGCTGGCGCCCGGGCCGGGTCGACGGGCAGCTGGATGACGAGACACGAGACCTCATTGGCCGTGTGGCGTCGGCCGCTTGACGGGCTCTCGCGTTTGACCGATCTAGGCGACGATCAGGTGGCCGGGCGGCCGCGGCGGCTATGCTGGAAACGGTGCCGTCGAGGAAAGTCCGGGCTCCATGGAGACAAGGTGCCGGATAACGTCCGGCGGGGGTGACCCCAGGGAAAGCGCAGCAGAGAACAGACCGCCAGGCCCTCGGGCCCGGCAAGGGTGAAACGGTGCGGTAAGAGCGCACCGCCCCGACCGCAAGGAAGGGGGCTAGGCAAGCCCCACCTGGAGCAAGACCGAATAGGGATGAGCGCGGCTTGCCGCACATGTGTCTCCGCATGTCATCCGGGTAGGTCGCACCAGGCCGGCCGCAAGGCCGTCCGCAGATGAATGGTCGCCACCCCGGACTCCGGTCCGGGGGACAGAACCCGGCTTACAGGCCGCCTGATCGTATTTTCCGGATTTTCTGCCCCCGCGTGAGCGGGGAAGCGGGCTGTAGCAAAGCTGCGGGCCGAAGGGCGCTCTTCTGCGGCCGAAGGCGGAGGAGGGGTGTCCGCGCCAGGTTCCACCATTCCGCCGTGCTTGGCGCGGCGGCCCCCTCCGCCCCTTCGGGGCACCTCCCCCGCCTGGGGCGGTGGAGGAAAGTGGCTTCACGGAACCATCTGTTCCGGATCGGAAACAATCTCCGAAATGGCCCCTGTGGGTGGCAATCCCATGTCGCACTCGCCCGGGGGCTGTGGATATTAACTTAATGTTCCATGTCTGTTCTTGTTTTCCTGTGATCTGAATACTTCAGATGGCGCGTTAATCCATGAAAAGCGAACCTTTCGTCATTGTTTCCCATGCTGTCCCATGTTATCCCATCATTAACCATGCAGGGTTCGTCTGCATGGGCGCAGGGGGTCAAGGCGCGTGTTTCTGTCGACGACGATCAATGGTGTGGACGCAAAGGGACGGGTTTCCGTGCCGGCGGGTTTCCGTGCCGTCGTCAAGAACGACCCCGAGGAGAAGATCTACGTGTGGCCCTCGTTCGAAGGCGGGTATCTGGAAGGCGGCGGGCAGGCCCTGCTCGACCGCTATCTGAACCTGCTCGAGGAAATGGACCCGTATGACGACGCCCGGGCCGCCTTCGAGCAGACGATCTTCGGCGATACGCGCGGGCTGGCTTTCGACGGTACCGGCCGCGTCACCCTGCCGAAGGATCTGATCGAGCATGCCGGCCTGGACAGCAAGGCGGCCTTCGTCGGTCTCGGCTCGCGCTTCGAGATCTGGAACCCGGACCGTCTGGCCGAGCGCAAGGCGAATGCCCGCGACTTCGCGCGCGAGAACAAGAAGTCGCTGCGCCTGCCGCCCCGTACGGGAGGGGGGGCATGACCGGCTCGCCGCACATCCCCGTCATGCTGGACGAAGTCCTTCACGCGCTCGAGCCGCGTGACGGCGCGCTCTATATCGACGGCACATTCGGCGCCGGCGGTTACTCCCGCGCAATCCTGTCTGCGGCCGATTGCCGCCTGATCGGCATCGACCGTGACCCGTCCGTCCGCCCCGCCGCCGAGCATCTCAAGCAGGCGGCCGGTGGCCGTTTTGCCTTTGTCGAGGCGCCGTTCTCGGCGATGGAAGAGGTGGTGCGCACCAGCGGCGGCTCGCATGTCGACGGCATCGTGCTGGATATCGGCGTGTCGTCGATGCAGATCGACCAGGCCGAGCGCGGCTTCTCCTTCCAGAAGGCCGGTCCGCTGGACATGCGCATGGCCGGTTCCGGCCCCACGGCGGCCGACGCGGTGAACCTGCTGAGCGAGCAGGAGCTGGCGGACATATTTTATGTATACGGCGAAGAACGCCGCTCGCGCCGCGTCGCCAAGTTCATTCTGACCGCCCGCGAAGAGGCGCCGATCGAGACGACGGACCGGCTGGCCGAAATCGTCTCGCGCGCAACCGGCGGAAAACATTCAAAAATCCATCCCGCGACGCGCGTCTTCCAGGCGTTGCGCATTTTCGTCAATGACGAGCTGGGTGAGCTGGCCCGCGCGCTGGAGGCGTCGGAGCGTCTGCTGGCGCCGCTCGGGCGGCTTGTCGTGGTTACCTTCCATTCACTGGAGGACCGCATGGTTAAGTCCTTCCTGCGGGCCCGTGCCGGGCTGGCGGGAGGGGGCGGTTCGCGTCATGCGCCAGTCGCCGAAGCAGGCCCCGAGCCGAGTTTCCGTCTCCTGTATCGCAAGGCTGTCGAGGCCGGCGCGGCGGAGGCTGATGCCAATCCGCGGGCCCGTTCGGCCAAGCTTCGCGCCGCCATTCGTACCGATGCACCGGCCGTCACTGACGGTCCGGAACTGTATCGGAGTGTCGTTCCGCTTGCCCGTCTGGAGGCCGCGCTATGATCCGCACGTTCAATGCGATCGCGTTCGTCGTCGCCGCGGCGCTGGCAGTGGCACTCTATATCGCGAAAGCCGAGGCGAAGAGCTCGCAGGAGCGGCTGGAGGGCATCCAGGCGCAACTGGCCGAGGAGCGCCGGCAGATCAATGTGCTCAATGTCGAGATCGCCCACCTGGAAGATCCCGAGCGCCTGCGCGCGCTGGCGCGCCGCTATCTCGGCTTCGAGCCGCTGGATCCCTCGCGTGAGGTCAATCTGAGCGATCTGCCGCTGCTGGCGGGTGCCGACGGGCGCCGCGACACGCTGCGCTCCGACAGTCATGTCGTGCGCGAGGAGCGCATCGAGGGGCTGGCCATGGCCGAGCCGCGTGAAGTGGGAGGCCCCGACTGATGCGCCTCTGGCCGTTCCGCAGGCAGGTTTCCGCCAGGTCGCGCAGTGTTGCACTGCCGCCGCTGGCCGAAGCTGCGCCGGCGGACATGTCGCGGCTGCTGCGCATCGAGAGCGACGAGACAAAAGCGCTGGAGGCCGCCCGTTCACGCCTGCGCATCATGGGGATGAGTCTGGGTGTCGGCTTTCTTCTGCTCGCCGGCCGCGCGGTGGACATCGCCGTCATGGGGCCGGCCGACGCAGCGCCGATTGCCCGTCAGGCCGTACATGCGGAGACACGTGGCGATCTGTTCGACCGGACCGGTCAGGTGCTGGCGACCACGCTGCAGACCCACTCCCTCTACGCCGACCCCAGCCTGGTCTGGGATGCGCGCGAGACTGCCGAGGCGCTGGCGACGGTTCTGCCCGATATCGATGTCGACGCGCTGACCGAGGAGCTCGGCGGCCGCGGCCGTTTTGTCTGGGTGCAGCGCAACCTCACCCCGCGCCAGCGCCAGGCCGTGTTCTCGCTGGGACTGCCCGGCCTGGGCTTCCGCATGGAGCCGCGCCGGGTCTATCCGCGCGGCCGCCTCGCTTCGCACATTGTGGGCTATACCGACCGCGACATGGCCGGTCTTGCCGGCGCCGAGCGCGCTTTCGACAGCGCGCTCCTGTCGGGCGACGGGCGTCCGGTGGCGCTGTCGATCGACATGTCCGTGCAATTCCATGTCGATGAAGTCCTGCGCTCGACCATGGCCGATTTCGAGGCAGATGCCGCCGTCGGCGTGGTGATGAATGTGCGCACCGGCGAGATCCTCTCCATGGTCTCGCTGCCGGACTACGACCCCAACCGTCCGACCGATGCGGATGCGAGCGGCCGCCTCAATCGCGCCGCACAGTCGGTCTACGAGATGGGCTCGACCTTCAAGGCATTCACGGTGGCGATGGCGCTGGAAAACGGAACGGCGACGCTGGAAAGCGGCTATGACGCGTCCAATCCGCTGCGCATCGGCGGCCACACCATCCACGATTATCACGCCGAGAACCGCCAGCTGACCCTGGCCGAGATCTTCACCCACTCCTCCAATATCGGGTCCAGCCTGATTGCACTGGAAGCGGGCGCCGAAGCCCAGCGCGGCTTCCTGGGCGATTTGCGCCTTCTGGAGCGTGCGCCGATCGAGCTGGCCGAAAGCGCCGATCCGCTGCTGCCGCGCCAGTGGGGGCCGACCGAGACGGCGACCATCTCCTACGGGCACGGCCTGGCCGTCAGCCCGATCGCGACGATTGCCGCCTTTGCCGCCATCGCCAATGACGGTGTCTATGTGCCGCCGACGCTTCTGCCGGTCGCGGCCGACGAGACCATTGTCGGCGAGCGGGTGATGTCGTCCGAGGCTGCGCGCGCAGTGATCGAGCTGATGCGCGAGAATGTGACGGAGGGTACCGGCGGCTATGCCGAGGCGATCGGCTATCGCGTGGCCGGCAAGACCGGCACGGCGGAAAAGCCCTCGCGCGGCGGCTATGATCGCAACCGGCTGATCTCCTCCTTCTCGGCGGTCTTCCCGTCGGACGATCCGCAATATGCAGTTCTGGTGCTGCTGGACGAACCGCACGGCAATGAATCGACCTATGGCTATGCCACGGGTGGATGGACGGCCGCACCCGCGGTCGGCGACATCGTCTCCCGGATTGCCCCCATTCTCGGTGTGGAGCGCGCGGATACCGATCACGGTGAACGCGCGGCCCTGATCCGCGCCGCCCTCATGCCGGAGATCATCCCGTGAAACTGTCAGAGCTGATGCCCGAAGACGCGTTTGCGCCGGAAGACGGCGCCGTCGAGGTGCGTGGCCTGACCCTGGACAGCCGGAGGGTGGAGCCGGGTTTCCTGTTTGCCGCCCTGCCGGGGGTGAAGACGCATGGGCGGGATTTCATCCCCCAGGCCGTCGCTCAGGGCGCGGCGGTGATCCTGACCGATATCGCGGTGGAGGGGCTGGACATTCCGGTCCTTGTCACCGACGAGCCGGCCGCCGTCCTGGCCGAGCTGGCGGCGCGCTTCTATCCGCGCCAGCCGGAGCATGTGGTGGCCGTGACCGGGACAAACGGCAAGAGCTCGACCGTGGAATTCCTTCGCCAGGTCTGGTCGGCCGCTGGACGCGATGCCGCCTGTCTGGGCACGCTGGGCGTGACCCGGGGCACAGCGCGTGAAGTGACCGGCTATACCACGCCGGATGCAGTGGCCCTGCATCGTGCCCTCGATGCGCTCGCAAGCGACGGGGTCACGCATCTGGCGATGGAGGCCTCCAGCCACGGGCTGAAGCAGCACCGCATGGACGGGGTCGCGGTGAGCGTCGGCGCCTTCACCAATCTGACCCAGGATCACCTGGATTATCATCCCGATTTCGCCGATTATTTCGTATCCAAAGAATTGCTCTTTTCCGAACGCGTCGCCGAAGGTGGCCGGGCTGTTGTCAATGTCGACAGCGAGTGGGGCCGCCGCATGGCCGAGACGGCGCGGCAGCGCGGTCTGGACACGGTCACGATCGGCTGGCGCGGCGAGGATCTGTCGATCCGCGAGATCACGCCGCGCCCGGCGAGCCAGGATGTCAGCTTTGCCTGGAAGGGTGCCGAGCACAGCCTGGAAATCCCGCTGGTCGGCGAGTTCCAGATCCTCAATGCCCTGTGCGCCGCGGCGATTGCCCTGGGTGACGGGGTCGAGACCGAAACCGTCCTGGCCACACTGCGACAGCTGGAAGGCGTGCCCGGCCGGCTGGAGAAGGTTGGCGAGACGCGGGAGGCCGCGCCGGTCCTGGTGGACTATGCCCACACGCCGGACGGTCTGGACAAGCTCCTGCGTGCGGCTCGGCCGCACACACAGGGGCGTGTCATCGTCGTCTTCGGATGCGGCGGCGACCGCGATCCGTCCAAGCGCCAGAAAATGGGGGCGATCGCGGCCAGCCAGGCCGATCACATCATCGTCACCGACGACAATCCGCGGTCGGAAGATCCCGCGGCGATCCGTGCGGCAGTCCTCAAGGGCTGCCCGGAGGCCGAGGAGATCGCCGACCGCAGCGCCGCGATCCGCCGCGGCGTTTCCATGCTGGGCGAGGGCGACTGCCTGCTGATCGCCGGCAAGGGACATGAGACGGGGCAGATCGTGAATGGGACCACGCTGCCTTTCGACGACCGCGAGGAGGCCCGCAAAGCTCTGGGGGAAAGGGAGGCCGCGCATGTCTGAACCGCTCTGGACAGCCCGACAGGCCATGGCCGCGACCGGCGGCATGCTGGTCGGCGATACCGGCTGGACCTGTTCCGGCGTCTCGATCGACAGCCGCACGATCCGGCCCGGCGATCTCTTTGTCGCCCTGAAGGACGAGCGCGACGGGCACGACTATGCCGCCGCGGCCCTGAAAGCCGGCGCTGCGGCCTGCCTGATCTCGCGCGGCGATCTGGCCCTCGAGCCGGCGCTCCAGGTGAAGGACACGCTGGCCGCGCTGCGCAGTCTCGGCGAGGCCGCCCGCGAGCGCTGTGACGCGATCCGCGTCGCGGTGACGGGCAGTGTCGGCAAGACCACCGTCAAGGACGCGCTGGCTGCCGTATTCCGCGCTGCAGGCCCGGCGCACTGGAGCGTGAAGTCCTACAATAATCACTGGGGCGTCCCGCTGACGCTGGCGCGCATGCCGCGCGACACGCAGCGCGCTGTCTTCGAGATGGGCATGAACCATGCCGGCGAGATCCGCGACCTGTCGTCGATGGTGCGGCCGCATGTTGCGATGATCACCCGCATTGCACCGGCGCACCTGGAACATCTTGGCTCGATCGAGGCCATCGCCGATGCCAAGGCGGAGATCTATGAGGGGCTGGAAACGGACGGTGTCGCGATCTATCCCGCCGACGATGCCCAGGCCGGGCGTCTGGCACGTCATGCCCGCCATTCCGGTGCCGCCTTCATGCTGGACTTCGGCACCGCAAAGGACGCAGCCATCCGTATCGAGTCGTTCGAAACGGGGCTCGACGGATCGCGCGGCATCGCCAATGTGCTGGGCATGCGCGTGCCCTTCTCGGTCAAGGCATCGGGCGTGCACTGGGCCTGGAATATCGCCGCCATCTTTGCCGCCTCGGCTGGCGCCGGCCTGGATGCCGGCGATGTCGCCGAAGCGCTGGCGGGGCTGGAAGCCGGTGCCGGCCGTGGCCGCGTGCTGACCCTGGCGCACCCCGCCGGCGGCAGCTTCACCCTGCTCGACGATGCCTATAACGCCAATCCGGTCTCCATGGCTGCCGCGATCTCGGCGCTCGGTGCCGCGCGTCCCGGTGAGGGCGGGCGCCGCATCGCCGTCCTGGGCGACATGCTGGAGCTGGGACCGGACGAGGGTGCCATGCACGCCGCGCTCGCCGAACCGCTCGAGGCGGCCGGTGTCGACGAGGTCTATACGTGTGGCAGCCGGATGCGCAGCCTCCATGACGCCTTGCCCGCGACCCGCCGCGCAGGCTATGCGGCAAATGCGGACGAGGGGCTCGACCTGATCAGGGCAGCAATCCGGCCGGGGGATGTTGTGCTCGTCAAAGGGTCGAATGCCTCCGGTCTCCACAGGATTGCCGCATATCTGGCCGACGGTTCCGCGCTCGGATTGACGGAGGCCTGATCCGCCCATGCTGTATTTGTTGCTGTCGCCGCTGGCTGAAGACCTCCAGCTGGCCAACCTGTTCCGCTACATCACCTTCCGCACCGGCGGCGCGCTGATGACAGCGATGCTGATCGCCTTCCTGCTCGGCAAGCCGATGATCGCCTGGCTGCGCAGGAAGCAGGGTAAGGGCCAGCCGATCCGCGCCGAGGGTATTGAACGCCACGTCGTCGAGAAGACGGGGACGCCGACCATGGGCGGTTTCCTGATCCTGCTTGGCGTCATGGTCGGCACGCTCCTGTGGGCGGACCTGTCGAACGCCTATGTCTGGATTGTCGTTTTCGTGACCGCCGGTTTCGGTGTGATCGGTTTCATCGACGACTATCTCAAGGTCACCAAGCAATCGACGGCGGGCTTTTCCGGACGGCTGAAACTGGCGACGGAATTCATCATCGCCCTGGTCGCCGTGGTCTGGGCGACGGTCACGGCGCGGGGCCTGGGCATGGATACCGGGATGTCGACCTCGATCGCCTTTCCCTTCTTCAAGGACCTGGTGATCAATATCGGTCCGCTCTTCTACGCCTTCGGCTGTATCGTCATCGTCGGCGCCGGCAATGCGGTGAACATGACCGACGGCCTCGACGGGCTGGCCATCGTGCCGGTGATGATTGCGGCGGCAACTTTCGGCGCCATTGCCTATGTCGTCGGCCGGGTCGACTTCGCCGAATACCTGCAGGTCCACTACACCGCCGGCACGGGCGAGCTGCTGGTCTTCTGCGGCGCGCTGATCGGCGCCGGGCTGGGTTTCTTGTGGTGGAATGCGCCGCCGGCCATGGTCTTCATGGGCGATACCGGCTCGCTGTCGCTGGGCGGCGCGCTGGGCGCCATCGCCGTTGCCGTGAAGCACGAGATCGTGCTGGCGATTGTCGGCGGGCTGTTCGTGCTCGAGATCGTCTCGGTGATGGTGCAGGTCGCCAGCTTCAAGCTGACCGGCAAGCGCGTCTTCAAGATGGCGCCGATCCACCATCATTTCGAGCGGCATGGCTGGGCCGAGCCCACCATCGTCATCCGCTTCTGGATCATTGCCGTCGTGCTCGCATTGATTGGACTTGCAACCCTGAAGCTGAGATAACAGCCCTTCATGATCCCGATCCATGCATATGAAGGCCGCCGTGTCGCTGTGTTCGGATTGGGGCGCACAGGCATAGCCACGGCCAAGGCCCTCGCCGCAGGCGGCGCAGACGTATCCTGCTGGGATGACAGCGAGGCTGCGCGCGATCGCGCCGTGGCCGCCGGTCTGCAGCCGGACGATCTCAACCGGCGCGACTGGGGCGATATTGCCGCGCTGGTCCTGTCGCCGGGCATTCCGCTGACCCACCCCAAACCGCACCGCATGGTCGAGCTGGCCAACAGTGTCGGCGCGCCGGTGATCGGCGATATCGAGCTGTTCGCCCTGGCGCTTCGCGATGTGCCGGAAAAGCGCCGGCCGAAAGTGATCGGTATTACCGGCACCAACGGCAAGTCGACCACGACCGCACTGATCGGCCATATCCTGCGCGAGACCGGCCGCAAGACGGTTGTCGGCGGCAATATCGGTGACGCCATCCTGGCGCAGGATCCGCCCAGCCCGGGCCTGCACTATGTGCTGGAACTGTCCTCCTACCAGATCGATCTGACGCATTCGCTCGCCTGCGACGTGGCGGTGCTGCTCAACATCACGCCGGATCACATCGACCGGCATGGCGATTTCGACGGCTATTTCCGCGCCAAGCAGCGCCTTTTCGAGATGCAGGCGCCGTCGGGCCAGGCGGTGATCGGCATCGACGACAACGAGACGGCGGCCTTCTTCTCCCGCCTGCGCCAGACCCGGCGCGAGGAACAGGTTGTGCCGATCTCGTCCGGCCGTGTCTTCGCGCGCGGCGTCTATGCGCTGGGCGACCGGGTCTATGACGCACTGGATACGGCCTCGCATCCGGCGGTCGATCTGAAACGGGCACCGGCCCTGCCGGGGCGCCATAATGCCCAGAACGTCGCGGCCGCGCTCGCCGCCGTCCGGCTTCTGGGCGTATCGGCTCGTGCCGCGGCCGAGGCGATCTACACCTTTCCCGGACTGCCGCACCGCCAGGAAAGCGTCGCGACCCTTGGTGGCATCCGTTTCGTCAATGACAGCAAGGCCACCAATGCCGAGGCCGCCATCCAGGCGCTCACCTGCTATGACAGCATCCGCTGGATCGTCGGCGGGCGGGCCAAGGAAGGCGGGCTGAAAGCGGCCATGGGCGCCGCCGGCCGGATCGCGCGCGCCTATCTGATCGGCGAGGCCGAGGAGCGCTTCGCCGGCGAGCTGGACGGCCAGATCCCGTTCACGCGTTGCGGCACGCTGGAAGCAGCGGTGACGGCTGCGGCCCGCGATGCCTGGGCGGACGGACGTCCCGGCGAGGTGGTGCTACTGTCTCCGGCCGCGGCCTCCTTCGACCAGTTCACCTCCTACGAGGCGCGCGGCGACGCTTTCCGCACAATCGTCTCCGGCCTCACCGTTCCGGACGACGCTGCGGAGCATGTCTCGTGATCCAGAACGTTTCCCGGGGATTGGGGACCTGGTGGCGCGGGGTCGACCGGACACTGCTGGTGGTGGTCATCGCGCTCATCGTGATCGGCCTGATCCTGTCCATGGCTGCCAGCCCTGCCATCGCCGGGCGGATCGGCATCGACGATCCCTTCCACTTCTTCTATCGCCAGAGCGTGTTCGCGGTGATCGGCCTTGTCGGGATGCTGGGCGTGTCGGCGCTCAATCCCAAGGGCGCGCGGCGGCTGGCCGTGATTGCGCTGGGCTGCTCGCTTCTGTTGATGGTGGCGACACTCTTCATCGGCAATGAGGTGAAGGGCGCGACCCGCTGGATACGCGTCGGCCCGCTTTCCCTGCAGGCCTCCGAATTCCTCAAGCCGGCGCTGATCGTCACGGCCGCCTGGCTGTTTGCCGAAGAAAAACGCGGTGCGCCGATCCCGGGCCGGGCGATCGCCTTCGGCATCTATATCGTGTCCATCGGCCTTTTGATGGCGCAGCCGGATTTCGGTCAGACCGTGCTTTTGACCCTGTGTTTCGGCGGCGTCTTCTTTGCCTCCGGCCTGTCCTGGCTGTGGGTGTCGGTGCTGGGAGGGCTGGCGGCGACCGGCTCGACGCTGGCCTATTTCACCTTCCCGCACGTCGCCAGCCGGGTCGACCGCTTCATCAATCCGGAGAGCGGCGACACCTACCAGATCGACCAAGCCATCGAGGCGATCTCGCGCGGCGGGATCGCCGGTGCGGGGCCGGGCGAGGGGGAGGTGAAGAACTTCCTGCCCGACGCCCATGCCGACTTCATCTTCGCCGTCGCTGCCGAGGAATTCGGCCTGATGGCCTCGCTTGCCATTATCGGCCTGTTCGCGATCCTGGTGGCGCGCGCCTGGACCCAGGCGATGCGGCTGCAGGACAATTTCGCCCAGCTGGCGGTCGCCGGACTGGCGCTGCAATTTGCGCTGCAGGCGCTCGTCAACATCGGCGTGAACTTGAACCTCATCCCGCCCAAGGGCATGACTTTGCCCTTCGTATCCTACGGAGGGTCCTCCATGCTTGCGCTCGCCTTCGGGGCCGGCCTCCTTCTGGCTTTCACCCGCCGCCGTCCCGGTGCCTATTCGCTGCGGCATTCGTCATGACGCCGCGCCGTTGCCTGATTGCCGCCGGCGGGACCGGCGGTCACATCTTTCCGGCACGCGCCGCGGCCGATGCGCTGATCGCGCGCGGCTGGCAGGTGCGCCTGGTCACGGATACGCGCGGCCTGCGCCATGCGGCGGATTTTCCGGCCGTTGCGATCGACGAGATCCATGCCGCCAGCCCGTCGACGAAAAACCCGGTCAAACTGGCCAGGGCGGCGCTGGAGCTGACCCAGGGCCTGGCCCAGACGCGCGGCATCGTGCAGCGCTGGAAACCGGACGTGGTCGCCGGCTTTGGCGGCTATCCCGCCTTTCCCGCGCTTGGCGTGGCGCAGTCGATGCGCATCCCCTTTGCCATTCATGAGCAGAATGCGGTGCTGGGCCGGGTCAATCGCATGTTTGCGGCCCGCGCGGGCTTTGTCGCCTCCGGCTTCGAGCGTCTGGACCGGCTGCCGGAGAAGGCGCGCAAGCGTCACATCCTCACCGGCAACCCGCTGCGCACACCCATCGTCGAGGCGCGGGCGGCCGGCTATCCGGCGCTGACGGAGGAGGGGCGGATCAATCTGCTCGTCCTCGGCGGATCGCTGGGCGCGCGCATCCTGTCGGAAACCGTGCCGGCGGCGGTGGCAAAACTCCCGGAAAAGCTGCGATCTCGCCTTGATGTCGTCCAACAGACCCGTGAGGAATCCCTCCCCATGGCCCGCGAGACCTATGCCCAAGCCGGCGTCAACGCCATTTGCGAACCCTTCTTCGAGGATGTCGGTGCGCTTTATGCCGCCAGCCATCTCGTGATCGGCCGCTCCGGCGCGTCCACCGTGTCCGAAGTGGCCGGTGTGGGACGCCCCGCGATCTTCTGCCCGCTGGCCATCGCAACCGACGACCACCAGGCCGCCAATGCGGACGGGCTGGTCCAGGCCGTCGCCGCCGACATGCTGCGCGAAGCCGACTTCACGGCCGATCGCGTCGCCAGACTGCTTGAAACCCGCCTTACCAACCCCGAAGACCTGGCCGAACGGGCCGCCGCAGCCCGCACGCTGGGCCGGCCCGACGCTGCGGAAACGCTGGCGAAATCGATCGACGGCCTGGTGCGAGGAGCGCTCGTATGAAATTTGCCGCCCTGCCTTTCCCTGTCGGCCCTGTCCATTTCGTCGGTATCGGCGGCATCGGCATGAGCGGCATTGCCGAGGTCATGCTGAATCTCGGCTACCAGGTGCAGGGATCGGACATCCGCGCCAATCCGAATGTCGAGCGTCTGGAAGGTCTGGGCGCCCGGGTCGCGATCGGTCATGCGGGCGAGAATGTCGAAGGGGCAGGCGCCATCGTCGTCTCCTCCGCGATCAAGCCGGACAATCCCGAACTCGTCGCGGCGCGGGCGAAGAAAATCCCCGTCGTGCGCCGCGCGGAAATGCTGGCCGAGCTGATGCGGCTGAAATTCGCCGTCGCCGTCGGCGGCACGCACGGCAAGACGACCACGACCTCGCTGGTTTCGGTGCTGATGGATGCGGCGGGCGTCGATCCGACCGTGATCAATGGCGGCATCATTTCCGCCTATGGCTCGAACGCCAAGATGGGGCTGGGCGACTGGATGGCGGTCGAGGCCGACGAGAGCGACGGCTCCTTCCTGAAGCTGCGCTCGACCGTGGCCATCGTCACCAATATCGACCCGGAGCACATGGAGCATTACGGCAGCTTCGATGTGCTGCGGCAGGCCTTCTTCCAGTTCGTCGAGAACCTGCCCTTCTACGGCTTTGCCGTGCTGTGCACCGACCATCCGGAAGTGCAGTCGCTGGCCAGCCGCATCGAGGACCGCCGCGTCATCACCTATGGCAAGAACCCGCAGGCCGATGCGCGTCTGGAAAACCTGCGCATGGAGCCGTCCGGTTCGACCTTCGACGTTACCTTCCGCCTGCGCGGCCAGGCGCCGGAGACCTGGCGCGATATCGTTCTGCCGATGATGGGCGAGCACAATGTGCTCAATGCCGTCGCGGCCCTGGCAACGGCCCGCGAGCTCGGTCTTACCGAAGAGGCCGCCAAGGGCGCGCTGAAGGGCTTTGGCGGGGTGAAGCGGCGCTTCACGCAGACCGGCAGCTGGAAGGGTGCAACCATTATCGACGATTACGGCCACCACCCGGTCGAGATCGCCGCTGTGCTGCGCGCAGCGCGCCAGGCCGCGACCGGCAAGGTGATCGCCGTGATGCAGCCGCACCGCTATTCCCGCCTGCACGACCTGTTCGAGGATTTCTCGACCTGCTTCAACGATGCCGACAGCGTGCTGGTCGCCCCGGTCTATACCGCCGGCGAGGATCCGATCGAGGGCGCCGACCGCGACCATCTCGTCGCCAGTCTGACGGCACACGGCCATCGCGACGCCCTGGCCATCACCCGCGACAGCGTTGCTGCCGAAGTCGCAAAACGGGCCGGCGAGGGCGACGTCGTCGTCTGTCTCGGCGCCGGCGACATCACGCAATGGGCCTACGCGCTTCCGGGTGAGCTGGAGGCGTTGGGGTGAGCCTTCTCGCCCAGCTCCCGCCCGTTCGCGGCAAATATATCGGGCAGGCGCCGCTCAAGGATATCACCTGGCTGCGCGTTGGCGGTCCGGCGGATGTGCTCTACCTGCCGGCCGACGAGGCCGATCTGGCGCGCTTCCTGGCCGAGACGCCGGACGGGATCCCGGTTCATGTCCTGGGCGCCGGATCGAACACGCTGGTGCGCGATGGCGGTGTGCCGGGCGTGGTGATCCGGCTCGGTCCGCCCTTCGCGAAGACGGAGGCGCTGGACGGCAATCGTCTGCGCGCCGGCGCCGGCGCGCTGGACCGGATGGTCGCGAAGGCCGCGGCCAAGGCAGGCCTGGCGGGCATGGAATACCTGATCGGTGTGCCCGGCACGATCGGCGGCGCGCTGCGCATGAATGCCGGCTGCTATGACCAGGAAACCGCCGATGTGATCGTCGAGGCCGTGGCGCTGGACCGGTCCGGGCGGCGCATCGTCGCCTCACCGGACGAGCTGGCTTACAGCTATCGTCATTGCGAGGCGCCGGAGGACTGGATCTTCACCGAGGCCGTCTTCCAGGGCACGCCGGACGAGCCCGCCGCGATCGAGGCGCGCATGGGCGAGATCACCGCCCGCCGCGAACAGACCCAGCCGATCCGGGAAAAGACATCGGGCTCGACCTTCGCCAATCCCGACCCGCCCGGCACGCCGGACCAGCGCAAGTCCTGGCAGCTGATCGACAGTGTCGGCGGCCGCGGCTTCTCGGTCGGGGGCGCAAGGTTTTCCGAACAGCACTGCAATTTCCTGATCAATGACGGTTCCGCCACGGCGGCCGATCTGGAAGAGGTAGGCGAGACGATCCGTGCCCGCATCCGCGAGACCCACGGTATCGACCTGCGCTGGGAAGTGCGGCGCGTCGGCAAGAGCCAGGAGGATCAATCCGAATGACCCAGGATTTCATCACGGCCATCGAGCCGATCCGCAACCAGTATGTGAACGGTTACGCCACCTGGCTGGCCGACAAGGCCAGGGCCTATCCCCAGGGTGCCGGCGAATACCTGTTCGAGATCCAGGCGCAGACCAATTTCGCGCGCAAGCTCTGCCGCGTCGATTTTGTCTCGGCCCCGGGGGACAACGCGCCGCCGCATGAATACAGCCTCAAATCCATGCTCGGCTTCACGCCGATGTCCGACCGGATCGACGGGGTCGAGGTCCAGCTCAATCCCTTCCGCTGGGACAGCGCCGTGGTCGAAATTCCCGGCGCGATCTGGGATCGCGACAAGGTGATCGAGTGGTTCAATCGCTGGTTCGGCTTCAACGGCAAGACGCCCTGGGTCACCGTGCGCGACAAGCCGAGCGGCGTGCTGCACATCTGCGCCTGGGTCGAGCCGGGCATGTTGCGGATCGATTTCGGTTCTGCGCCGGCCGAAGCCCTGGTCGAACTGATCCCGATCGCCCGTGACAGTGGCGCGCAGGTGATGTCCATCCGCGATGCCAGCCAGATGGCAGCCCGGCCCGATGCCGGCCATGTGATAGGCTAGACCATGACGAAACGTATCGCCGTCCTGCTGGGCGGCCTGTCTCCGGAACGCGATGTGTCCCTGGTCTCCGGCGCGGCCTGTGCGAAGGGGCTGCGCGAGAAGGGCTATGACGTCGTCGAGATCGATGCGGGCCGCGACCTGTACCGTCAGCTGGAAGAGGCGGCGCCGGACATCGTCTTCAACGCGCTGCACGGCGAGTGGGGCGAGGACGGGCTGGTGCAGGGCGTGCTGGAGCATTTCGGCAAGCCCTACACGCATTCCGGTGTGCTGGCCTCGGCGCTGGCCATGGACAAGCAGAAAGCCAAGGACGTGCTGCGCGCGGCCGGCATTCCCTGTCCGGAAGGCTTCATCGCCAACCGCTTCGAGGCGGCCAAGTCGCACGCCATGAAGCCGCCCTATGTCGCCAAGCCGAATGCGCAGGGCTCGTCGGTGGGGGTGCATATCGTGCTGGAGGGCGCCAACCGGCCGCCGGCCGAGCTGGGCTCGACCGCCTGGGCTCTGGGCGAAGAAGTGCTGATCGAGCGCTATATCCCCGGCCGCGAGCTGACCGTCGCCGTGATGGAAGACCGGGCGCTGTGCGTCACCGAAATCGTGCCGAAGACGACTTTCTATGACTACGACGCCAAGTATGCGGCAGGCGGATCCGATCATATTTTACCCGCGGATGTGCCCGAGGCGATTGCCGAACGGGCGTGCGATCTGGCCCTGAAAGCCCACAAGGCCTTGGGGTGCCGCGGTCTGACACGGTCGGATTTCCGTTACGATTCCACTTCCGAAGAACCGCTATGGTTACTCGAAATTAACACCCAGCCGGGCATGACTCCGACATCACTTGCGCCCGAACAGGCGCAGTATTGCGGGATCGCCTTCAGCGATCTCGTGCAATGGATGGCGGAGAATGCGTCGTGTCGAAGGTGAGGCGCGGCGGGTCGCGTAAGACGACCCGGCGCACGTCCCAACCCCGATCCGCCGCGGTGTCCGCACCGCGGCGTTTGCGTAACTGGGCCGAGGCCCGGATCCGGGGTGCGAAATACCGTATGGCGAAGACGGCCCGTCTCGGCGGGCTGGCGGTGACAGGCCTGGTGGCGGTCGCCGTGGGCGGACTTGCGCTCTTCGGTCAGCTTGACGACGCCGCCATGGAAATCCGCGACTTTGCCGGCTATCGCCTGTCCGGTGTCGGTTTTGCCGTGCGGGCGGTCGACGTGACCGGCGCCAGCGGAGCCGATGCCCACGCCATCGTCGTCGCCAGTGAAGTCTATGACGGCCAGCCGATCTTCGCCGTCAATCCCGACATTATCCGCCGCCGCGTTGAAGCCCTGCCGGCCGTTCGCCGCGCCACCGTCGCACGCCTGCTGCCGGACCGGATCGCGATCGTGGTCGAGACCCGTGAGCCCTATGCGCTCTGGCAGGTCGACGGCGACCTGCGCGTGATTGACCGCCACGGTGTCGTGCTGGCGCATGCCGACCCGATGAACCCTTTGCCGCTGCCGCTCGTTGTCGCAGAGGGTGCCAATGAAGCGGTCGTCGAGATCGTCGAGGCGCTCGACAATTATCCCATCGTCCGCGACCGCGTCGTCGGTGCGGTGCGGGTGGGCGAGCGCCGCTGGAATCTGCGCCTGGACAGCGGGGCCGACGTGAAACTGCCCGAAGGCGATGTTACGGCCTCGATCGCCATCCTGGCGCGGCTGCAGGCCGAGCGGGGCGTTTTGCGCCTGGCGGCCGAGAGTTTCGATCTGCGGGGTGAGGGCGATCTGATCGTCCGGGCCCGGCCGGACCGCGCACAGGCGGCGGGATTGCGGGAGCGTGAAGCGTGAGTGTGCTGGATTTCTTTCGGTCGCGGCAGGCGGACTCGGTAACCGGCGGCAAGGCCGCAGGCGGTGTCTGCGCCGCGCTGGATGTCGGTTCGTCCAAGATTGCCTGCTTTATCGCCCGGACCGATCAGACCGTCTCCGGCCCCCGCCCGCGCGTGGTCGGCGTCGGCCATCAGTCCTCGCGCGGTGTGCGCGCCGGCGCGGTTGTCGACATGGACGCCGCCGCCGAAGCCATTCGCGCAGCCGTCGAGCAGGCCGAACGCATGGCCTCCCAGGCCGTCAGCTCCGTCACCGTCACGCTGTCGTCCGGACAGCCCAGCTCGACACGTATCGCCGCGGAAATCGACCTGCCGCAGCGCGAGGTCACCGAGCGCGAACTGCGCCGCCTGCTCGACGGTGCGCTGAGCGAGTTCGATGCCGAGGACCGGGTCGTGCTGCACGCCATCCCGCTGTCCTGGTCGGTCGACGATCATCGCGGCATCCGCGATCCGCGCGGCATGTTCGGCCGTACGCTGGGTGTGGAAGTGCATGTGATCACGGCGGCCATCGGCCCGCTGCGCAATCTTCTGACCTGTGTCGAGCGCTGCCATTTCGATCTGCGCGGCGTCGTGGCCACGCCCTATGCCTCCGGCCTTTCTGCCCTGGCCGACGATGAAGTCCAGCTGGGTGCGACCCTGATAGACATGGGCGCCGGTGCAACGACGGCGGCCGTGTTTGCCGAAGGCGCACTCCTGCATATCGACGCGGTTCCGGTGGGCGGTTCCCACGTCACCTCCGACGTGGCGCGCGGCCTGTCGACGCCGCTGGCCGCGGCCGAGCGTCTCAAGACGCTCTACGGCTCGGCGCTCGACAGTCCGGAAGACGACCAGCAGATGATCGAGGTGCCCTCGGTCTCCGGCGAGAACGGGGCGATGTATGACAGCGCGCCGCGCTCCCTGCTCAACTCCATCATCCGGCCGCGCCTGGAAGAGACGTTCGAACTGATCCGCGACCGCCTGGATGCGGCGGGTGTGGGCAAATCCTCCGGCCGCCGCCTGGTGCTGACCGGGGGCGGGGCCCAGATGCCCGGCGCCGGCGAGCTCGCTGCCCGGGTGTTCGGCAAACAGGTGCGCATTGCCGGTCCGACCGGTGTGACGGGCCTTGGCGATGCCGTCTCGGGACCGGCCTTCTCCGCCGTCGCCGGCATTGTGCGCCGGGAGACGCGCGGTGCAGCCGAAGCGATTTCCGGTCCGCCGCGCATGGGCGGCTTCACCGTGGCGGCCCGCCGCAGCCGGGCCGAAGCCGGTTCGGCCGGCTCCATGTGGCGCTGGTTTGCCGAGAGCTTCTGATGGTTCGTGACCGGAACGCAGGGGCACCTGCAGGCACGATGGCGCTGTACTGAAATATGATCTGCGTCGCTCCTGCGATTTTGCGGCGCACAGCAGGAACTTAACGCCTGATTAAGCGTCTTTGTTAGACACTGCCGACTCAAGAGCCCGTTAACCTTACCGCTTCGTGCATGGGGTCCCACATGACGCTGAACCTCTCCATTCCTGAAACAACCGAATTGCGGCCGCGGATTGTCGTGTTCGGTGTCGGTGGCGCCGGGGGGAACGCTGTCAACAACATGATCGAGGCCAATCTCGAGGGCGTCGATTTCGTGGTCGCAAACACCGATGCTCAGGCGCTGATGCGCTCGAAGTCGGAGAAGCGCATCCAGATGGGCGCGGCGATCACGGAAGGTCTGGGTGCGGGCGCCCGGCCGGAAGTTGGCGAACAGTCGGCCGAGGACTCCATCGATGACATTCGTGAGCACCTGGCCGGTGCCCACATGGTTTTCATCACCGCCGGCATGGGCGGTGGCACGGGCACGGGCGCGGGACCGGTCGTTGCCCGGGCTGCACGCGAAATGGGCATCCTGACCGTCGGCGTGGTGACCAAGCCGTTCCATTTCGAAGGCTCTCGCCGCATGAAGCTGGCCGAGTCCGGGATCGAACAGCTGCAGCAGCATGTCGATACGCTGATCGTCATTCCGAACCAGAACCTGTTCCGCATCGCCACCGAGAAGACGACCTTTGCCGAGGCCTTCTCCATGGCCGACCAGGTGCTGCATTCCGGTGTTCGCGGTATCACCGACCTGATGGTCATGCCGGGCCTGATCAATCTCGACTTCGCCGACGTCCGCGCGGTGATGAACGAGATGGGCAAGGCGATGATGGGTACGGGCGAGGCGTCCGGCGAGAAACGCGCCGTCGACGCTGCCCAGGCCGCCATTTCCAACCCGCTGCTGGACGATGTCTCGATGAAGGGCGCCACGGGCGTGCTCATCAACATCACCGGTGGCTATGACATGACCCTCTACGAGGTCGACGAAGCCGCCAACGAGATCCGTTCGGAAGTCGATCCGGAAGCCAATATCATCGTCGGTTCCACTTTCGACGAGACCATGGAAGGCTCCATGCGTGTCTCTGTCGTCGCGACGGGTATCGATGCCGAGGCCGCTGTCGTGACCGATACGCGCAGCCGTCAGCGCACCGCTCCGCAGACCGCCGAACGCTCCAACCCGAACGATGCGATCCTGCCGTGGAAACGCACCGGGTCCGACCGTCCGGGCCGCATCAATCCGCCGGCCACGACCGAGCGCAGTGTCGCCGCGCATCCGGAGCCGGCCGCCGGCCGTCCCGAACCGCGGAAAACGCCGGAAACCGAAATCGAGCCGCAGGCCGAACCGCTCAAGCGGGCGGTCGGCGCGGAAGATCTGTCCGATGCGATCGCCGATGCCGAGATCACGCGCGACAGCGATCCCTATGTGATGGAGACCCGTCCCGCAGCGATCTCCGAGACGCGGGTCGAGGTGCAGCAGCCGCAGGTGCTGCGCGACCAGGCCCGTCTGGCCGAGGAGGCTGCCAGCCTCAACGCCCGTTACGAGCAGCGCCGCGCCACGACGGTGAGCCAGCCGGATATCGCCGCGGATGACGACGAACCCAGGCGCGGTTTCTCGCTCTTCGGCCGCCGTCGCAAGCCGGCCGAACCGGCGCCGACCAAGGCCGCGCCCGTGACCAAGACCGCACCGGTCCAGACCTCCCAGCCGCGCGCATCGGGCGATCTGTTCGGTGACAGCCTGGAAGAGGGCGATCTGGAAATTCCCGCCTTCCTGCGTCGCCAGGCGAACTAGGCTAACCTATTGAATTTCAGGACGGCCCGCTGGCAGTCGCCGGCGGGCCGTTTCGTTTGAGGCGTCTTGCTGCGAATGCGTAACAAAACGCAACAATGCTTTAATTGCCTGCTGGAGCCCCGTGGTGTTGTGTGCCAGCCAGGGACGACGGCTTCCGTCGGGGCCTGGCCGGGTTGGCCAGACCGCCGGATGGACCAGACCGTTGAGTAAGATAGTAGCAGGCGGCGTCAGACAGTGACTTACCGGCAGACATTGGCAGCCCCCGCAGTCTGTGCGGGTATCGGTCTCCACTCCGGCGAACGGGTCCGCATGGTCCTGCAACCGGCCTCCGCCGGCTCCGGCATCCGCTTCGTCCGCTCCGACATCGGCGATCGCGACAATCGTATCGCCGCGCGCGCCGATGCCGTCAGCGAAGTCCGCCTCGGTACGACCCTGCAGAATGATGCCGGTGTGACGATCGCCACGGTCGAACACCTGATGGCGGCGCTGGCCGGCCTGGGTGTCGACGATGCCGTGATCGAGGTCGACGGTCCGGAAATCCCGGTGATGGACGGTTCGTCCGAGCCTTTCGTCAAACTGATCCGCCAGGTCGGCCTGAAATCCCAGTCGGTACCGCGCCGCGCCATCCAGGTGCTCAAGCCGGTCTCGCTGGATCTGGACGATCGCCGCGCCTGCTTCATGCCTGCGCTCAAGCCGATGATCGAGATCGAGATCGCCTTCGAGCACCAGGCGGTGGGCCGCCAGGCTTGTGTGTTCGACATCACGCCGGAAATCTTCTCCACCGACATCGCCCGTGCGCGCACCTTCGGTTTCCGCAAGGATTATGACGCGTTGCTGGCTGCCGGCCTCGCCCGCGGCGGTTCGATGGACAATGCCGTCGTGCTCGACGATACGGGAATCGCCAATCCGGAAGGCCTGCGCTTCAAGGACGAGTTCGTGCGTCACAAGGCGCTCGACGCCCTCGGTGATCTTTATCTCGCCGGCGCGCCGATCATCGGCTGCTATTCCGCCGAGCGTCCGGGC
Source organism: Maricaulis virginensis (assembly GCF_027922185.1). Lineage (NCBI taxonomy): Bacteria > Pseudomonadati > Pseudomonadota > Alphaproteobacteria > Maricaulales > Maricaulaceae > Maricaulis > Maricaulis virginensis. The sequence continues at coordinate 103,927 of NZ_BSFE01000001.1, forward strand.
CATGCCATCAACAACATGGCCGTGCGTGCCCTGCTTGAGGATACAAGCGCCTGGAAGTGGGTGAACATGCGCGATGGCGTCACCCGCGACATGGCGCTGGCGCACTCCTGACACGCGGTTGACCGTCAAGGTTACTGAAGGGGTACTTTTGCCCCGGCCAATCATCCGCTACAACGCTGATTGAACGGGTGGTCGTCCGGCCGCCAAAATTGTCGAGCCCCGTGTCCCCATGACCCTTTCGCCGCGTACTCTGTTTCCGCTTGCCATTGCTGTTGTCCTTGCGGGTTGTTCTTCCAACCGTCCGGATACGGCCGTCGCCTATGTCGAGCGTCCGGCGGAAACCATCTATGCGGAAGCCATCGAACGGATGGACCGGAACCAGTACGACATCGCCGCGGCGATGTTCGACGAGGTCGAGCGCCAGCATCCCTATTCGGAATGGGCGCGCCGCTCGATGCTGATGGCAGCCTTCGCCAACTACCAGTCGAACAATTACGAGGAAGCGATTTCGGACTCCGAACGCTTCATCTCGCTGCACCCGGGCAATCGCAGCGCGGCCTATGCCTACTATCTGATCGCGATCTGCTATTTCGAGCAGATCATGGATGTCGGCCGCGACCAGGCTGCCACCCGTCAGGCGCTGGATGCGCTGGAGCAGGTGGTGCGCCGCTATCCGGAAAGCCGCTACGCCACGGATGCGCGTCTGAAGATCGACATGACGCGCGACCACCTGGCCGGCAAGGAAATGAGCGTCGGCCGCTGGTATCTGCGCCGCAATTATCACCTGGCCGCCATCAACCGCTTCCGCAATGTGCTGCGCGATTACGGCACCACCTCGCACGTGCCCGAGGCGCTGCACCGCCTGGTGGAATCCTATGTGGCACTCGGCGTCGACGAGGAAGCCCGCCAGGTCGCGTCCGTGCTGGGCTACAACTTCCCGGGCAGCGAGTGGTACCAGAACAGCTACGACCTCCTGACGCGTGAGGGTATTACGCTCGAGGTCGATCCCGAGCGCGAGGACCCGTCCTATTTCGAACGGGCCTGGCGTCGTCTGTTCGGCTGACGGGTCGGGGGTGCGAACGCCCTGAATGCTGCTCTCCCTCTCCATTCGCAATGTCGTCCTGATCGATACGCTGGATGCGGTCTTCGAGAGCGGGCTCTGTGCCCTGACCGGCGAAACCGGCGCGGGTAAATCCATTCTTCTCGGGGCTCTGGGCCTGGCGGCCGGTGAACGGGCCGATCGCGCCCAGGTGCGCGCCGGTGCCGACGAGGCCCAGGCCGTCGCCGAATTCGACCTGCCCGACAGCCATCCTGCCCGCGCCCTGCTGGACGAGGCGGGGATCAAGGTCGAGCCCGGCGAGCCCCTGATCCTGCGCCGCCGTCTCGGCGAGGACGGCCGCTCGCGCGCCCATGTCAACGACCAGGCGGCCAGTATCGGCCTCCTGCGCTCGCTGGGCGATGTGCTGGTGGAAGTCCACGGCCAGCACGACGGCCGCGGCCTGATGGATCCGAAGACCCATCGCGGCTATCTGGACACCTATGCCGGCCACGACGATCTGCGCGCCGCCTGCCGCGCGGCGTGGAAGGAGTATTCCGGGGCCCGGCGCCGGCTGGACGAGCTGGTCAGCGCCAATCGCGCCTCGGACGAGGAAAAGGCCTTTCTCACCCACGCCCTGGAAGAGCTCGAAGCCCTGTCGCCGAAGACCGGCGAAGAGGCCGAGCTGGCCGAGGAACGTCAGTTCCTGCAGGGCGCCGAACGGGCGCTGGGCGATCTGCAGGAAGCCCAGGAAGCCCTGGCCGGCGATGGCGGCGGTCTGGAAGGCCGGCTGAATGCAGCCCTGCGCGGGCTGGAGCGTGTGCGCGGTCATATCGGCGAGGGCGGCGCCGCCGCCGGCGAGGCGCTGGACCGGGCTGCCTCTGCCATCGACCGCGCATTGATCGAGTTCACCGAGGCGGAAGATGCGTTGGGCGATGCCGCCCAGGCTTTCGATGTCGAGCCCGGCCGGCTGGATGCGGTGGAGGAAAGGCTGTTTGCCCTGCGCGGCCTGTCGCGCAAGCACAATGTCGATGCCGACGAACTGCCGGCCCTGCATGGCCGGCTCGCCGAACAGCTCGACGCGATCGAGAATGCCGCCGACCGGATTGCCGAGGCCGAGAAGGCCGTGACCGCGGCCCGCGCCCGCTATGACGATGCCGCCCACGCCCTGTCACGCAGCCGCGAGAAGGCGGGCGAGGCGCTGGCGAAGGCCGTGGCCGCCGAACTGCCGCCGCTGAAGATGGACAAGGCGCGCTTCCGCGTCTCCGTCACCTCTGACGACGAGCGCGCCGGCCCGGACGGCCGCGACAGCGTGGTCTTCGAGGTCGCCACCAATCCCGGCGCCCCCTTCGGTGCGCTGGACAAGATCGCATCGGGCGGTGAGCTCTCGCGCTTCGGCCTGGCGCTGAAAGTCTCGCTCGCGGGCGAGGACGAAGGCCTGGTCCTGGTGTTCGACGAGGTCGACCAGGGTGTGGGCGGGGCTGTCGCCGACGCTGTCGGCCGCCGGCTGAAACGCCTGGCCGAGAAAGGCCAGACACTCGTCGTCACCCACTCGCCGCAGGTCGCCGCCGTGGCCGATCATCACTGGAAGATCGTCAAGGATGATGACGGCAAGGGCGGGGTGCGCACCACGCTCGTCCGTCTTGAGGGCGACGAACGCCGCGAGGAAATCGCCCGCATGCTCTCCGGCGCAGAGGTGACCGATGCAGCGCGCGCCCAGGCGGATGCGCTGATGGCGGTGAAGGCCTAGCGGTTCGCTGGGAGTGAGTACGTCCAAAACTCCGTCATCCCCCGGCCAGCCTGCGCGCAGCGCTGGCGGGTGGTCCGGGGAACCTCGGCTACCCGCTGCCCGAGTGTGCTGTATCGACCACCGTGCCCAATCTGTTGACCGGTTAGCTGAGGTCCCCCGGATTCCTGCTGCGCAGGAACCGGGGGATGACGATGCGTGTGTATGTGGCGAATATGCCGTACAGCCCTAATCTCGCACTTCGAATCGCAACGGAGCCGGCGATGAGCGCAAGCGCACTCAAGGATGTTGAAAATCTGACCGCCGACGAGGCGCGGGCCGAGCACAAGCGGCTGGCGAAGGAAATCGCCGCTCACGACAAGGCCTATTACCAGCACGACGCGCCGAAGATTTCCGACGCCGCCTACGATACGCTGCGCCAGCGGCTGGAAGCGGTCGAGGCGCGTTTTCCCGAACTGGCCGATGCCGACAGCCCGACCCGGCGGGTCGGTGCGGCGCCCTCGGGCAAGTTCGGCGAGATCGTCCATGCCGTGCCGATGCTGTCGCTGGGCAATGCCTTCAACGATGAGGACGTGGCGGATTTCGTGGGCCGTATCCGGCGCTTCCTGGGACTGGCAGAGGACGCGCCCGTGGCGATCACGGCCGAGCCGAAGATCGACGGCCTGTCTGCCTCCATCCGCTACGAGAAGGGCCGCATCGTCCACGGTGCCACCCGCGGCGACGGCCAGACCGGCGAGGATGTGACGGCCAACCTGCTGACGCTGGACGATATCCCGGAAACCCTGCCGGGTTCCGGCTGGCCGGACGTGCTGGAAGTGCGCGGCGAAGTCTATATGTCGCATGAGGATTTCGCCGCGCTCAACAGGCGGCAGGAAGAGGCCGGCAAGCCCGCCTACAAGAATCCCCGCAACGCCGCCGCCGGCTCGCTGCGGCAGATCGATCCGGCCATGACCGCCCAGCGCCCGCTGCGCTTCTTCGCCTATGCCTGGGGCGAGGTGAGTGCGCCGCTGGCCGAAACCCAGCTCGAGGCAGTCAGGCGCCTGGGCGACTGGGGTTTCCCGACAAACCCGCTGATGACGCGCTGCGAGAGCGTGGACGACCTCATCGCCGTCTATCGCGATATCGAGGCGAAACGCGCCACGCTGGGCTATGACATCGACGGCGTGGTCTACAAGACCGACCGGCTGGACTGGCAGGAAAGACTGGGCTTTGTCGCCCGCGCGCCGCGCTGGGCCATCGCCCACAAATTCCCCGCCGAACAGGCCACCACCGTGCTGGAAGCCATCGATATCCAGGTCGGCCGCACCGGCGCGCTGACGCCCGTGGCGCGGCTGACGCCGGTCACGGTCGGCGGCGTCGTGGTCACCAATGCCACCCTGCACAATCAGGACGAGCTGGAGCGCAAGGATATCCGCATCGGCGACACGGTGGTGATCCAGCGGGCCGGCGATGTCATCCCGCAGGTCGTGCGGGTGGTCGATCCGGACCGGGCGGGCCGGGCAGAGCCCTTCGAATTCCCCACCGAATGCCCGGTCTGCGGCAGCCAGGCGCTGCGCGAGCACGATCCGAAAACCGGCAAGCTGGACGCGGTGCGCCGCTGTACCGGCGGGCTGATCTGCGCCGCCCAGCTGAAGGAGCGGCTGAAGCATTTCGTCTCGCGCAAGGCCTTCGATATCGAGGGGCTGGGCACGCGGCAGATCGACCTGTTCCACGAGGAAGGCCTGGTTCGCGAACCGGCCGATATCTTCACCCTGAAACGGCGCAATGAGGCCGGCGAAATCACGCCGCCCCTGCAGGAGCGCGAAGGCTTCGGCGAGACGAGTATCGGCAATCTCTTCGCCGCCATCGACAGCCGCCGCACCATCGCGCTGGGCCGTTTCATCAATGCGCTGGGCATCCGCCACGTCGGCGAGAACACCGCTCAGCTCTTCGCGCGCACCTATGGAAGCTGGACGGCCTTCCGGCAGGCGGCGGAAAACCTCGCCGACGAGACCGTGCGGGCCGAGATGCTGGGCATTGACGGGATCGGTAATGCTGCCGTCGAGGCGCTGGACCAGTATTTCACCGAACAGCACAATCGCGACCTGCTGGACCGGCTGGTGGCCGAACTCGTCATCGAGGACGCCGAAGCCGTCGCCAATGACAGTCCGGTCGCCGGCAAGACGGTTGTCTTCACCGGTACGCTGGAACGCATGACGCGCGACGAGGCGAAGGCGAAGGCGCAATCGCTGGGCGCCAAGGTCTCCGGTTCGGTCTCGGGCAAGACCGACTATCTGGTCGCCGGTCCTGGCGCCGGCTCAAAGGCGAAGAAAGCCGCCGAGCTGGGCGTGGAAACGCTCACCGAGGACGAGTGGTTCGTGCTGATCGGGGAAGGGTGAAAAGGCTTCCCCTGCGTCAGCGGGGGAAGTGGCCGAGCCCGGCCCCCGGGGCCGGGTGAGGTCGAAGGGGGTAAGTGCGCGCCGCCCCCTCAGTCCGCTGACGCGGACAGCTCCCCCGCAAGCGGGGCGAGCCCTTTTCCCCTATTCCTCCACCCGCCGGTACACCCCGTCCACTGGCAGCTCACCGTCAAACCCGGCGACATAGCTCAGCAGTACGGCTTCCAGCACGTCCCAGTCTTCCAGGCGGCAGGTGCCGGGTTCGACCTCGTTCTCGAAGATCTCGTAGCGATTGCGGTCGGCCTCGGCGAGGTCGTCGCATTGCGGCTGGTGATAGGCGGCGACACCGCCCTCATAGACATAGACCAGCCCGTACAGCCACACATCGTCATTCTGTCTCATCCCGGCATAGAGGCCCGGTGCGATCTCGCGCAGGCGCACGCCTTCATGGGGGAAGTTGGCGACGCCGGAATGATAGCGCCCGCCGCGGTGCTCGACATAGCCCGTCCACATCGGCCGGTCGAAGGGGCGGCCGTCGGGATGGTTGGGCGTGTGGGCATAAAGGCCTTCTTCCAGCGGGAAGTCGGCCGAGAACCGTCCGATCAGGGCCCGGTCGGAATAAAAGCAGCCGCCCAGAAGGGCGGCTGCCGTGATGATGACAAGGCCGGTGCGGATCACGGGGTGGCGCCGGCCAGCGGTTCGGTCGCCTTGAGCAGCCAGTCGGCCACATCGCCGGAGACCAGCGGCAGCACGCGCTGGCGCACCATGGCGTGATAGCTGTCCAGCCAGGCCAGCTCGTCGGCGGTCAGCAGATGCGTGTCGATCAGACCCTTGTGGATCGGTGCGACGGTCAGCGTCTCGAATCCCAGCATCGGCCGTTCGCCGCCGGGGATATCGGCCGCCTCGGTGACGAATTGCAGGTTCTCGATGCGGATGCCATAGCCGTCCGCCTTGTAATAGCCCGGCTCGTTCGAGACGATCATGCCCGGCTCCAGCGGCACGGTATTGGCGGCCTTGGATATCCGTTGCGGACCCTCGTGAACGCCCAGGAAGCTGCCCACGCCATGGCCGGTGCCGTGGTCATAGTCGAACCCGGCCTGCCACAGCGGCAGGCGCGCCAGCACGTCCAGCTGGGTGCCGGTCGTGCCCTTGGGGAAGCGCACCATGGACAGGGCGATATGGCCCTTCAGCACGCGCGTGAACTGGGTGCGCATCTCCGCCGTCGGCGCGCCGATCGGCACGGTGCGGGTGATGTCCGTCGTGCCGTCGGGATACTGGCCGCCACTGTCGACCAGGTAGAGCGTGCCTTGCGCCAGTTTCAGATTGGTCGCTTCGGAGACGCGATAGTGCGCAAAGGCGCCATTACCCTGGGCGCCCGAGATCGTGTCGAAGGAGAGATCGCGCAGTTCAGGCAATTGCTTGCGGAAGCTTTCCAGCTTCTGCGCGGCCTCGATCTCGTCGACCTCACCGGACTGGGCGAAGGTGTCCAGCCAGTGCAGGAATTGCACGATGGCGCCGCCATCGCGGATATGCGCCTGGCGGGCGCCCTCGATCTCGGCGGCATTCTTGCGCGCCTTGGGACGCATCACCGGATCTTCGGCCTGCTGCACCTCGGCACCGCCGCCGCGCAGGCTTTCCAGCACCCAGGCCGAGGCCGTGGTCGGATCGACGCGCACGGTCTTGCCGTTGTATTCGGCCAGGCCAGCCCCGAACTCGCTCTCCGGGCGCAGGGCGATCTCATTGCCCAGATGCGCGCGGGTCTCGTCGGTGATCTTCTCCGGCGCGACGAAGAAGGTGGCCGTGCCGTCCTTGTCGATGATCGCAGCCGACAGGGGCAGGGGCGAGCGCGACACGTCGCTGCCGCGCACATTGAACAGCCAGGCGATCGAGGGCGGAGCGGTGATCACCGCCGCATCGGCGCCTTCCTTGCCGACAATCTTGCCGATCCGGGCGCGCTTGGAGCCGTGATCCTCGCCGGCATATTCGATCGGGTGCGGGATGACCGGCGTCATCGGCGGTTCCGGACGGTCGGTCCAGGCCCTGTCGACCGGGTTCTCGCTGACCGGAACCAGCGTCACTCCGGCCCGGCCCGCAGCGACCTGCAGCTGGTGCAGCGCGGCCGGCGAGTGCAGGCGGGCATCATAGCCGATCTTCTCGCCCGCCTTGCCGTTTTCCTCGATCCAGCCGGCCATGCCCTGTTCCACGAGGTCGGCATACTCGAAAATCCCGCCATCGACCTGGTTCTTCACCTGCAGGGTATAGCGCCCGTCGACGAAGACCGCGGCGCGGTCCTTCATCACCAGGGCGGCGCCGGCGGAGCCGGAAAACCCGGTCGCCCACAACAGGCGCTCATTGCAGTCGGGCAGGTACTCATTGTCGTACTCGTCCTCGTGCGGGATCAGGAAACCGTCCAGGCCGAGCTCGTCGAGGGCGGCGCGGATCTTCGGGACGTTCTCGCGACCATAGTGCGGGCCGCCTTTGACGTCGAAAGTCTGGGAAATCATCTGGGTCATGGCGCGGAAGGTATGCCTGCGCGCGAACGGGTTCAATCCTTGTCGCAGCAGGCCTTGTCGCAGCAGGCTTTCAGCGCAGCCATGCGATTGTGCAGGGGCGAATTGCCGCGACGCTGATTGTGCATTGCACAAACTCATGGGAAAGCCCCCGTAAACCAAGGGAGTTCTCCATGTTCTACGGGATCGACGACTGGCGTCACATGAATGCCAACGCCATGATCAACCGCGCCCTCGACCGGTCGCGCGAGCGGGCCGGCGTGCGCACCCAGCCGCGCACCACGGACATCGACGCCTTCCTGGCCGGTGCCGGCCTCAACGCGAAGCGGAAGTAAGAGGCTTCCCCTGCGCGAGCGGGGAGGTCGAAGGGGGTGAGTCACAGGTGCGCGCTGGCACGCTCTGCGCCGCTTCGCGCCGCCCCTTCAGTCCGCTGTCGCGGACAGCTCCCCCGCAGGCGGGGCGAGCCCTGTTTCTATTTATTTGACCGCGATCAGGGTTTCCCAGCCCTCGATCGGCTCGCGCCGCGTCACCGTGAGGCCGGCATCCGTGTAGGCCTCGCGCACGCGGGCTTCCTGTTCGGTCAGGAGGCCGGACAGGATCACCTTGCCGCCCGGCGCCAGGGCCTTAGCGATACCCGGTGCCAGATCGACCAGCGGGCCGGCGAGGATATTGGCGAAGATCAGCTCGAACTGGCGGCCGGCGATCTTCTCGTGGTCCAGGCCTTCGGCGACAAAGCAGTCGATCCTTGGCGTTGCATTCTTGCGGCAGTTTTCCGCGCTTTCCTCGACCGCTTCCGGATCGATGTCCGAAGCCAGCACCTCGGCGTCCGGCAGCACTTTCGCCGCCGCGATGGCCAGCACGGCCGTGCCGCAGCCCAGATCGAACACGGTCGCCGGACGCTCGCCCGCCTCCAGCATGTCCGAGAAGGCCATCAGGCAGCCGCGCGTCGTGCCGTGATGGCCGGTGCCGAAAGCGGGGCCGGCCTCGATCTCGATACCGGTCTGGCCCGCCGCGACCGCATCGCGGTCATGGGCGCCGAACAGGGTGAAACGGCCGGCCTCGACCGGTTTCAGTCCTTCCAGCGACAGGCGCACCCAGTCTTCCTCCGGCATCGGGCCGAATTCCACCGGGATGGCCTCGCTGATGCCGCAGGTTTCGCGGAAGGCGTCGATGTCGGGCATCGCCTCGAACAGCACGTCCAGCCGCGCGGCATTCCCCTCGTCGAACAGCGACCAGGAGAGGGCGGGCGCCGACGATGCGGCGTCGAGGCGCTCGACGGCGTCGGCGAGGATCGCGAAATCGGCATGCGCTACAAGGCGCCAGAGCGTGGACATGGGGCATCTCCTGAAACTGGCGCGGGTGATGGACGCTCAGGGGTGCAAAATCAAGCGCGGCCGGCCGGTTGTTGTGCCGGTGGCGGCGGCAGCAGCGCCTCGTCGATGGTCAGGTGGACCTGCTGGCCGTCGGCCTCGGCATGGCGGTCGACCTCGGCCAGCTTGTCGATCCGCGCCAGCACGATCGCCGTGTGTCCGGCCGACGAGCTGATCGCGCCGATCTTGGCCGTACCCGCCATCACGGCGGTGCCGCGCGGCGGCGCCTCGCCGGCAAAGACCGCCGGGATGGAGCGCTTGCGGATCGTGCCGCGGCGTTTCATGCGCGAGACGACTTCCTGGCCGATGAAACAGCCCTTCTTCCAGCCCACCCCGCCATAGACGTCCAGATTGACGTCGGTGGGGAAGACTTCCGCCTCGCCATAGTCGCGGCCGAAGGCGGGCACGCCGGCCTCGAACTCATACGTGTCCAGAGGCTTGTCCTCGCCGGCTTCCAGGGCGCGGGCGATACCGCGATGGATGCGGCCGCCCAGGCGCGGATCGGGGGCCGAGCCGGGGAAGGGCGCGGTCGCCCAGACGGCGGCGAGGTCGGTATTCATGACGATCTCGGCCTTGGCCCGCAGCTTGAACAGGGTGAGGCGTTTCACCAGCCCTTCGGCCGAGGCTTCCGGCACGTCCAGCCAGACTGTGTTGTCCTCGGCGAAAATCATGAAATCGGCGAGGATCTTGCCCTGCGGCGTCAAGAGCGCTCCGGGCCGGCATTCGCCGGGCTCGAGGCCGGTGATATCGGCGGTGATCACGCGCTGCAGGAAGCTGCGGGCCTCGTCTCCGGCGACGGAGATCACGGTGCGGCCGGGCAGGCGGCGGGGCGGTGTATCGGGCAGGGTCATGCAATGGCATATGGCATTGTGTTCGCGTCTGGCCAAGACCCGCCATGCGCGCTATTGCGGCGAGCATGGAACGCGTCCTTTTCATCACCTCGACCCGGATCGGTGACGCCATCATCAATTCCGGGGTGCTGAACCATCTCGTCGAAACGCGTCCGGATGCCCGTTTCACCATTGCCTGCGGCCCCCTGGCGGCCTCGCTCTTTGCCGCCGTGCCGCGGCTGGAGCGCGTCATCGTCATGGCCAAGAAGCCGGCCGGCGGCCACTGGTTCGACCTGTGGCGCGAGACGGTGGGGACTGAGTGGGATCTGGTCGTGGACCTGCGCTGTTCGGCGACGGCCTGGCTGCTGCGCGCGCGCGAACGCCGCATCCTGCGCCAGGCCGGCGAACCGGTGCACAAGGTGATCGAGGCGGCCAGCGTTCTGGGGCTTCAGGACACGCCGCCCGATCCTGGCCTGTGGCTGCCGGAGACCGACCGCGCCGCGGCACTGGAACACATGCCCGAGGGACCCGACTATCTGGCGATCTGCCCGTCGGCCTCGTGGATCTTCAAGGTCTGGCCGCCGGAGAAGTTCGCGGAGTTCATCCTGCGCTTCACCGGGCCGGACGGGGTCATGCCCGGCGCGCGGGTGGTGATGCTGGGCGGGCCGCACGATGCCGCCTATGCCCGGCCGATCTATGACGCCCTGCCGGAATTCGACTTCATCGACCTTCTGGGCCTGGGCCTGCCGGAAACCGCCGCCTGCCTGGCACGGGCGCGCCTCTATGTCGGCAATGACAGCGGGCTGATGCACATGTCGGCCGCGATGGGCACGCCGACGCTGGGCCTGTTCGGCCCGTCCGACGACCGCTGCTATGCGCCCTGGGGCGATCATTGCGAGGCGGTGCGCGGCCCGGCCACATTCGACGAGATCGACCGCGCCCATGGCGACCGGCGCAAGCACCCGGAAAGCCTGCTCGCGGACCTCGCCGTCGATACGGTATATGATGCCGCCCGAAGCCTGTTCGAAAGGACCAAGCCATGAGCCGGACATTCGACCTGATCCTGAAGGGCGGCGAAGTCGTCAATCACGATGGACGCGGCGTCGCCGATATCGGCGTGACCGGCGGAAAGACCGTGGAGATCGGCGATCTCTCGCAAGCCTCGGCGGCCGAGACGATCGACTGCACGGGCCTTCTCGTCGTGCCCGGCGTGATCGACACCCAGGTGCATTTCCGCGAACCGGGCATGGAGTGGAAGGAAGACCTGCAATCGGGCTCGCTCGCGGCCGTGATGGGCGGTGTGACGGCGGTGTTCGAAATGCCCAATACCGAGCCGACCACCACTTCGCCGGACATGCATCTGGACAAGCTGGCCCGTGCGAAAAACCGCATGCATTGCGATCACGCCTTCTATGCCGGGGCGACGTCGGAGAATTCCGGTCTCCTGCCGGAGATGGAACGCATGGTCGGCTGTTGCGGTGTGAAGGTCTTCATGGGCGCCTCCACCGGTTCGCTGCTGGTGAAGGATGATGAAGGCGTCGAGCGCGTGCTGAACGCGATCTCGCGCCGCGCCGCCTTCCACTCCGAGGACGAATACCGGCTGGAAGAACGCCGCAGCCTGGCGGTCGAGGGCGACTGGACCAGCCACCCGGTGGTGCGCGATGCCGAGGCCGCCATCCTGTCGACCAAGCGCCTGGTGCGCCTGGCCCGCAAGACCGGCAAGCGTATCCATGTGCTGCATGTCTCGACGGCCGAGGAGATGGACTTCCTCGCCGCCCACCGCGATGTCGCCTCGGTAGAGGCCACGCCCCAGCATCTCACCCTGGAAGGCCCGGAAATCTACGAGCGCATCAAGGCGCGCGCCCAGATGAACCCGCCCGTGCGCGACGCCTATCATCGCGCCGGCCTGTGGCGCGGCCTGCAGCGCGGCATTGTCGATGTGATCGGCTCCGACCACGCCCCGCACACGCTGGAGGAAAAGGCGCGGCCCTATCCGGCCAGCCCGTCCGGCATGCCCGGCGTGCAGACCCTGGTCCCGATCATGCTGGACCACGTCAATGCAGGCCGGCTGACCATCGAGCGTTTCGTCGACCTCACCTCGCACGGCGCCCAGCGCATTTTCGGCATCGCCGGCAAGGGCCGCATGGCCGCCGGCTGGGATGCCGACTTCACCCTGATCGACATGAAGCGCTCGGTGGAGATCACCGATGAATGGTCGGCCTCCAAGTCCGGCTGGACGCCCTTCGCCGGCATGACCGTCACCGGCTGGCCCGTCGGCACCATCGTGCGCGGCAAGAGCGTCATGCGCGACGGCGCCCTGGTGACCGAAGGCGCCGGCGAACCCGTCATCTTCCAGGAAGCGCTGCCGAAACGGGGGTAGGGAGCCGACCGTGCTTTTTGCCAATCCTCATGCCGTCATCCTTCCCCTTGATGGGGAAGGTGGGCCGAAGCGAAGCTTCGGGTCGGAAGGGGTGAATCCCGGTGTTGGCCTTCCAGGTGCGAAGCCGCACCCATCTCGCTCCCACCCCATCCACCCCGCCTTCGGCGCGGTCCCCCTTCCCCATCAAGGGGAAGGATGGGATATAGCGGCCTGATCGCCTGCAAGAACGAGAGACAACCCCCGTGACCACGACCATCATGACGGCCATTGCGCCGGGCGAGCTGATCGACAAGATCACCATTCTGCGCATCAAGTCCGAGCGCATCGGCGACGAGGCGAAGCTGAAGAATGTCCGCACCGAGCTGGACATCCTGCAGAAGACCCAGGCAGAAGAAGTGCCGCAGAGCGACGAGATGGTGCGGCTGGAAGAGGCGCTGAAGACCGTCAACGAGGCGCTGTGGGAGATCGAGGACGATATCCGCGACTGCGAGCGCAAGGGCGATTTCGGCGAGGAATTCATCCGTCTGGCCCGCGCGGTCTATGTCACCAATGACAAGCGCGCGGCGCTGAAGAAGGAGATCAACCTCCTTTTAGGCTCGACCATCGTGGAAGAAAAATCCTACGCCGAGTATTGAACCGGGCGCTGTGCGCCGGTATGCGGCGCTGAAACCGAAAGCGCTACCGAGCAAGGACAGTCCGCGTGGATCGCCAGAGCTTCTACTTCTTCGATATCGACGAGAACATTCTCCACCTGCCGACCCGGATCCATCTGCTCAACACGATGACCGGCGAAGAGCAGGCGATGCGCCAGCACGAGTATGAGGACATCAAGGCCTATCTCGGCGTGCCGGGCCTGTGGGAGGACTGGGCCGATCCGCCGGCGCGCGCCTATCGCGAGTTTGCCGACGGCAAGGATCGCAATGGCGAGGAATACCTGCTGCGCGATGTGCGCCGGGCGCTCGACACCGCCAGCTGGAAGGGCCCGTCCTGGGAGATCTTCAAATACGCCGTGCTCAAGCGCCGTCCGGTGGCGATCATCACGGCGCGCCAGCACTCCCGCGAGATCATCCGCGAGGGGCTGAAACTGCTGGTCGAACACGGCCACCTGCCCGAAGAGCCGAACTATCTGGCGATCTATCCCTGCTCGAATCCGGAAATCCGCGACGAGCTGGGTCCGCACCTCACCACGGCCGGCCTGAAGCGCCGCGCCATCCGGCAATGCGTCGAGATGGGGCTGGAACAGTATGGTCGCCAGCTGCCGCATAGTTTCGGCATGTCGGACGACGATCTGAAGAATGTCGACCTGATCACCTCGGCCATGCTCGAAAGCAAGCTGGATCATCCCGACAAGCGCTTCTTCGTCATCTCCACCAATCGCCGCCGCCACGTAAAAATGGAAATCCTCCCCCCGCACAAGGACGAGGAAAAACTCCGCGCCGCCGAGGATGCGTATTACGGGTAGGCCTTGCGTGGCCGCGGTCGCGGCCGCCCCTCATCCGGCCCTCCGGGCCCCCTTCTCCCCGACCGGGGAGAAGGTGGGCGAAGCCCGGATGAGGGGCGGCGCGTAGCGCCCAGCAAACCTACTCGCTCCGGTGCACGGTCAGCAGCGGCACATAGGCCGAGCGGATGGCGGGGACGAGGCCGCCGAAGAAGCCGATCACCACGGCCATCACCATGCCGGCAATCACCGATCCGCCGGTCACGGCGAAGGAGAACACCACCTGGGTGAAGCCCGAGCCGAGTGTGGAGGCCGAGACGCCATTGAACAGGAGATAGATGGCGAGTGCGCCGGCAAGGCCGCCAAGGGCGGCCAGCACCAGCGATTCCACCATGGTGCCGACGGCGGCGGCGAAGCCGGAAAAGCCGATCGCCCGCAGGGTTGCGATCTCGCGCATGCGGGTATCGACCGAGGAATACATCGTGTTCCAGGCCCCGGCGAGCGCACCGATCGCCATGATGATGGCCAGCGGCCAGCCGACGAACTCGATCAGCACGGCGGTTCCGCCGGCCTGGCTGGCGAAGAAGTCGGTCTCGCTCTCGATGTCGAGATTGACCCGGGGCTCGTCCTCGTCCCAGGCGCGCAGGTCCTCGATGGCCTCGACGGAGGTCAGGCGCGCGCGGACAGACTGCACCGCGGTACCGCGGTTATAGAGGTTCTGGATGACGGCGATATCCGCCCAGATCTCGCTTTCGAACACGGACCCGCCGGTGGAGAAAATGCCGACGACAACCCACTCATTGGAGCCCAGCCGGATCGTCTCGCCCAGGTCGAAGCCGGAAAACTCGCGCAGCACCGAGGCGCCGACGACCAGCTCGTTGGTGCCCGGCTCGAACATGCGGCCCTCGACCATTTCGAAGCCTTCACGCAGCGACAGGGCCTGCGGTCCCACGCCGCGAAGCGGCAGGTTGGCATCCGTGCCCGAAGCGCGCTTGGTTCCGTCGACGATGACATAGAGCTCGCCGGAAACGAGGGGGCGGCCTTCGGCGTCCCGCGCAACACCGGGCGCTTCCTCGATCAGGCGGACATCCTCGCTGGACAGGCCGGAATTGAGTTCGGCCTGGGAGCCCGCGCGCAGGGCGACGGCGACATTCTCGGACCCGGTGCCCTGCAGGGTCGCCCGGAAACCGTTGGACATGGCCAGGAAGCCGAGCAGAACGCCGGTGACCAGGGCAATGGAGATGATCGTGGCCAGCGACAGGCCGGCGCGCTGCGGAATGGAGCGCAGATTGATCATCGTGACGGCGCCGATCTGTTTGAACATGGCGCGTCTCCTATTGCTTGCCGAGCGCGGTGACGATTTTCACGCGCTGGGCATTGATGGCGGGAATGATGCCGGTCAGCAGGCCGAGCAGGATCGCCAGCCCGATGCCGCCAATGAACACGTTCTGCGGCATGGAGAGGCCGGGCAGGAAGGCCGATACGCCCGGTGCCGCTGCGATGAGGGTCACCATGCCCCAGGCCAGGCCGAGGCCGAGCAGGCCGCCGACCAGCGACAGCATCACCGATTCCGACAGGACCATGCGGAAGATGCGCGGTGCCGGAAAGCCGAGTGTCTTCATCACCGCGATCTCGCCGGTGCGTTCATTGATGGCGGTCACCATGGTGAAACCGACAATGATCAGGATGGTCGAGAAGGCCGACCCGACCACGAAGAGCAGGATCAGGGCGATATTGCCGAACTGGTTGGCAAAGCCTTCGGAGAAGGCCGCCTCGGTGGAGGTTTCCGTTTCCGCCGGCGAGTTGGCGAACATGGTGTCGATCGTATCCGCCACGCTTGCGTTCAGGTCGGCGCTCTGCGTCTGGATCACGATCCAGCCGATCTGGTCCTGATTGAAGGCCAGGTCCTCGTTGTAATACTCGTAGTGGAACATCGCGTAATTGGCCGGGTAGTCCTCCCGCCCGTCGAACACGGCGCAGATGTCGAACTCCCAGGACGCGCTGCCATCCGACTTCTGCCAGATATTCGAGAGCAGCGGGATGCGGTCGCCCAGCGACCAGCCATAGAAGTCGGCGATGTCGCGTCCGACGGCCAGGCAGGTGCGGTTGGCGATGAAGGCCGCGCGCTGTTCCGGCTCGAAGACGAGCTCGGGATAGACGTTCAGATAGCTTTCAGGGTCGACGGCGAAGGTCTGAACCTGCCGGGTCGGCTCCTGGTAATAGCCGCCGAACCAGTTGGCAAAACTGGCGGCCTCGACGCCCTCGACGGCCTGGATACGGCCCCAGTAGGCATAGGGCATGGTGACGGTGAAATTGATCCGGTTGACCGTGACCAGCCGGTTGTCGGCCGCCAGCTCGGCGCCGGAATTCCACACCTTGTAGAAGGCGCCCAGCACGCCGAAAATCAGGAAGGCGATCAGGATCGACAGGGTCAGCAGGATCGCCCTCAGCTTCTTGCGGAAGAGATTCTTCCGGATCAGCGTGAGATCGTTCATTGCGCCGGCTCCGCCTTGGCCTCGATGAAGCGGCCCTTGTCCAGATGCAGTTCGCGCGCGGCGTATTTGGCGGCCGAGGGGTCGTGGGTGACCATGACGATGGTCTTGCCCAGTTCCCGGTTCAGCAATTGCAGCGTCTCCAGGATCTCGTCGGCGGAGGCGCGGTCGAGATCACCGGTCGGCTCGTCGCACAGCAGGACTTTCGGGTCGGCGACGATGGCGCGGGCAATCGCGACGCGCTGTTGCTGACCGCCGGAGAGCTGGCGCGGCCGGTGCCCCTTGCGATCCGCCAGGCCGACAATGTCCAGCGCCGTGGCGACGCGTTCCTTGCGCTGCTTGCCCGACAGCTTGGTCAGGAGCAGGGGGAGCTCGACATTCTGGGCCGCGGTGAGCGTGGGCATGAGGTTGTAGAACTGGAAGATGAAGCCGACATGCTGTGAGCGCCACTTGGCCAGCTTGCCTTCCGACAGCTTGTCCACCCGCACGCCCTCGCACTCCACCGAGCCGGAGGAGGGGCGGTCGATGCCGCCCAGCAGGTTGAGCAGCGTCGTCTTGCCGGAGCCTGACGGTCCCATGATGGCGATGAAATCGCCCTGCGGGATCGACATGGTGAGCTCTTCGAAGATAGTGATGGTCTCCTTGCCGCGCGTATAGCGCTTGGACAGGTCCTTGAGTTCGTAGAGCGATGTCATTCTGTCAGTCCTCCCGGTCCGCCCGTCTCCTCCCCGGAGCGGGTGCCGTCATGGTGTTCGGATTGAACTTTACAAAATAAAGTTCTTTTACTCAACAAAGATTACGCGGGCGGCCATTTCCGGCAGGATCCGGTCGTCGCGCTCGTCGAAGGCGACGCGCACCTGGATGGTGGCGCGGGCGCGGTCGGCGGTCGGGATGATCGCCTCGACATGGGCCGCGATCCGCCAGTCCGGATAGGCATCCAGCCGCGCTTCCACGCGCTGGCCCGGCGAGACGCGTCCGATCTGGCCTTCATTCACATCGACCTCGATCTCCAGCGAGGCCATGTCGACCAGGGTGGCGACACCGGTCCGGGTGAAACCGCCGCCGGCCGAAGCCGGGGACAGGATCTCGCCGACCTGGGCATTCTTGGCGACAACGACGCCGGCGAAGGGGGCGCGAACGATATGCCGGTCGATCAGGTCTTCCTGGCTGGCGACCTGGGCTGAAGCGGCCTGGTAGTCGGCGCGGGCGGCATTGATCTGGGCGGTCAGGCTGTCGGCCTGGGCGCGGGCTGCGGTGACGGCGGCCTGCGACCCGATATCCCGGTCGGCCAGGCTGCGGGCGCGTTCGAACACGCGCTCGGCCTCGGCCAGCTGGGCCATGAGGGAGCGGGCGCGTGCCTGGGCAGCATCGCGCTGGGCCTCGAGCAATTGCAGCTGGATGCGGGCACGGTCATCGTCGAGCCGGGCGATCACTTCGCCGGCCTCGACCACCGTGCCTTCCTCGACCAGCACCTCGCTGATCCGGCCGGTGATCTCGGCGGATACCGTCGCCTGGCGCCGCGCCACGACATAGCCGGTGGCGACCAGTCCGGACGAGCGCGGCGTGCGTTCGGTGCTCGTGGCAGCCGGAGTGGCCGGCTCGCTGGCCGGCGGGGGCGTGGCGGGTTGTTGTGCTGCGGGCGCCGGATCCGGCGCCTCGCTGCGGGTGAAATACCAGGTCCCGCCGGCGGAAAGCCCGGCGACCACCAGAGCGATAACCGCCGTTACGCCGACAGGAACGCCGCTGCGCCCCTCCGGCTCATCGCGGTCGATACTCAAGGATTCCAGCTGTGAACGGCGATCCGACATCCTGTCCCCTCATTCCCCGTCCGGGCATGAATAGCCGGTCATGGCGGGATTTGAAACGGGACATTCCGGGCCTGCGTCCCGCTTGCCGCAAAAGTGTTCTTTTGTATAGAGCAATTGAAGGTTGTCTTTCGTGTGTTGCTGTGCTTGTCTGGGGCGGTCTGTCGGGGAGGGCAGGATGCGTGCTGCAAGCTTGGCGGGTCTGGGAATAATCGCGATCGCGCTGGCCGCCTGCGCGACACCGCAGCACAATTACGTGCCGGAGCGCAGCGCCTTCAGCCGCCCGCCGATCGGTGAGACGGTCACGGCGCGCGTCGGCGATGTATTGCTGGCACAGGGCGAGGTAACGCGGACGCAGGGGATCGACGTCCCCGCGGGAACACAGATCGGCGGCTATACGCTGCAGGGCGGTTTCTATCCGCAGACCGGGCAGGACGAGACCCATACCTATCACGGTTTCGCCTTCGGATCGTCAGCGCCCGGCGGGCTGATCGCCGGTGCCTTCATGGATCCGCCGGTCTCGATCCAGGCCGGCAGCGAGGCGGGCCAGCTGTGCATTGTCACGGCGTTCAATATCCGCGCCTGCCGGGAGCGCGCCTTCGAGCGCACCGAGCGCGTGCTCGAACGCGACAACTCCTTCCAGCAGACCCTGATCTATAACGGGCGTGTCGGGGATCGCATCAATATCGGCTATCGCGAATTCTCTGGGAACATGGCCCGGCCCGCCTTCTCGAATGCCGTGGAATACGATCTCTCGGCCTCGACGCTGATCGGCTATCAGGGCGCGCAGCTGGAAATCGTCGAGGCCACGAACACCTCGATCACCTATCGTGTCCTGAGAAATTTCAACACCGCAACGCCTTGAGGGGCCAGGTCCGGTCAGTCGAAATAGGCCGAGCGCATCATGTCGGAGAGGTCGCGGCCGCGATGGGCGAGGGCGCGGCGTTCCGCATCGGCCTCGGCGCCGCACCGCGCCCGGTAGCGCTGCTGCGAACGATAGCCCTCGTTGAAACTCTCGATCAACCGGTCACGGCGGCGGCCATTGTCCGAGGCTTCCATGGCGAGGAGTTCCACCATGCGGTCGCGCCATTGCTGGGCATTGTCGCCCTCGCAGGCATAGGCCAGATAGTGCAGCTCGCCGAGCGTATAGGCGAGGAAGGGCAGGGTGCGGTCGAGGTCGAGATCCTGCTCGTAGCGGGCCTCGCCCTGCGCCGGCTCGCGCGACGGCTTCTGCGCCTCGGCGAGGACCGGCAAAGCCGTGGCCAGGGCGGCCGCAAGCAGGAGACGCGTCGGGGTCATGGCCGGCATCATGACGCCGATTGTGGCGCGCTCAAGGCTGGATCTGCCTGCGCCTCGACGATCGCGCGGGCCCGTCCGATCACATCGCGCGTCCTGTCCCAGCGGGTCATCGCCACGGCCTCGTCATAGGCAAAAAAGCCGGCCTCGCTGACATCGTCTGCAGCAACCGGCTCACCGCCGGTCCACACGCCGGCGAAATCGACCAGCACATAATGCCAGTCGCCCGGACGGCCGGGTTCGCGCGCGCCGATGGAGTCGATGACATCGATCAGGCCGGCGATCCGGGCGGTGGTGCCGGTTTCCTCGGCCAGTTCGCGCAGGGCGGCTTCCGCGGCGGTCTCGCCATATTCGATCTTGCCGCCGGGCAGCGACCACTCGCCTTCATAGGGCGGTTTGCCGCGCCGGATCAGCAGCACCTCCTCGCCGCGGAAAACGACGATGCCGGCGCCGGCGACGGGACGGGGCGCATATGTATCCGGATGGGGCCCGGACATCACCCGTATGTCGCCCTTATGTCACCCTTGTGTGCACTCAATGTCACTTCGCGGTCCATCCACCGTCAACGCTGATCCAGGACCCATTCATATTGGCTCCCGCGTCGGAGACAAGATAGAGCAGCGCACCGGCGAGCTGGTCATAGGTGACAAACTGTTTGGTCGGCTGGGCAGCGAGCAGGACGTCGCGCACGACCTCTTCCTCGGTAATCCCGCGCGCCTTTGCGGTGTCGCCGATCTGGTTCTCCACCAGCGGCGTCTTCACATAGCCCGGGCAGATCGCATTGCAGGTGATACCCTGTTCGGCGACTTCCAGCGCCAGCGTCTTGGTGAAGCCCATCACCCCGTGCTTGGCGGCCACATAGGCCGACTTGAACGGCGAGGCAACGAGGCCGTGGGCCGAGGCGAGGTTGACGATCCGCCCCCTGCCCTGGCGCTTCATGATCGGCAGGGCCGCCTTGGCGGCATGGAAGACCGAGGTGAGGTTGATGGCGATGATGGCATCCCACTTGTCTTCCGGGAATTCATCGACCGGTGCGACATGCTGGATGCCGGCATTATTCATGAGAATGTCCAGGCGCCCGAACTCCCGTTCGGCAAAGGCCACCATGTCTGCAATTTCGGCGGATTTCAGCATGTTGGCCGGGTGATAGCGCACCTCGACGCCATGCCGTTCGGCGATCCCGGCGCGCTCTTTCTCGATCGCATCCGCATCGCCCAGCCCGTTGATGATCACGTTCGCGCCGTTGGATGCCAGGGCGTCGGCCATGGCGGCGCCGATGCCGCTCGTGGAGCCGGTGACAATGGCCACCTGGCCGGTCAGATCGGTGCGGATGGAAGACATGAACCACCTTTCAAGTTTGTGCTCCGCGCAAGAAACGGCAGGCCGCAGGCCGGGTCAAGAAACGCATATGGTGTGCGAGTTTAAAAATACAACCATTGCGGGCTTTTTGTGCAAGAATGAAAACGCCGGCCCAGGAGGCCGGCGCAATCCAAGGAGGCAGCAATGTTTCGGTTTCCGAAATGCTGCCTCGTCCTTTTGGTGAGGAGAAGACGGATCGGCGGGTGGACCCTGTTGATCCGGCTCTCCATCGCTTGAAGGGCGGCCAAGGGAGATGGTGGCAGCCATCTCCTGCGGCCCTTGGAGGTTAACACACCGTCCGGATGTGGGGAATACGAAGTTCTACGCCGCCTTCGCCGCCACAGGCTGGGGACGCGTGAACAGCAGCTCGTCCTCGCTGGAGCCGTCGGCCTCGAACCGATAGCCGCCCAGATCGAACTTGCGCAGTTCGGCCGGATCCTCGACGCGGTTCTGGATAACCCAGCGGGCCATCATTCCGCGCGCCTTCTTCGCGAAGACCATCAGGGCGCGCAACTGCCCGTCCTTCTCTTCCTTGAAGTTCGCGGTGATGACGCGGGCCTTGAGCTTTTTCCGGTCGACCGACTTGAAATACTCGTTTGAGGCCAGGTTCAGAACGACGGGATCGTCCTTGCCTTCCTGCAGGCTGTTGAGCTCTTTCGCGATCCGGTCGCCCCAGAAATCATAGAGATTCTCGCCGCGCCGCGTATGCAACTTGCGGCCCATTTCCAGCCGGTAGGGGTGGATGGCATCGAGCGGACGCAGCGCGCCATACATGCCCGACAGAATGCGCAGGTGATCCTGGGCATAGTCGAGATCGGCGTCCGACAGGCTGTCGGCCTCTAGCCCGCGATAGACCTCGCCATTGAACGCGAAAGCCGCCTGTTTCTCGCCCGGCGCTTCGGCGTCGAAAGCCTGGAAACGTTCGCGGTTGAGGCGCGCCAGATCGTCGGAGATCTTCATCATCGCCTTGATCTTCGGCGCCGTCAGCTGGCGCGTTGTCTTCGACAGGATACGGGTCTCGTCGATCAGCGGCGGCCGGGTCGCGGGCAGATCGCGTTCGACCGGATCGAAATTCATGTTCTTGGCGGGCGACAGCAGAATCAGCATGGCAGGCCTCCTTCATCGCCAAAGGTAGGGGAGGCTGTCGGGCAGGAAAAGGCACCGGGCGCCGCTCTTGCCATGAGTTTTCTCAATGTCCGCTCACGGATTTTCCGATGCCGGCCAGGTGCAAGACGTGGCGCACCTCCCGTTTTGGTTGTATGCTGGCGCAAACTTGCGGAGACTGGCGATGTCGTTCTTCTACAGCCTGGACAAGACCGATCCGGTACAGCGGCGCATCGCACAGCGCCTCCTGGCTCTGGGAGGCCGGCTGGATGCTGAGATCCCCGCCAAGACCCTGGATTCCACCCTCCTGCTGGCGACATGGAATATCCGCGAGTTCGACAGCCCGGCCTACGGTCTGCGCGGGATGGAGCCGTATCACTACATCGCCGAGATCATCTCGCGCTTCGATCTGGTCGCGCTGCAGGAAGTGCGGCTCGATACGGCACCGCTGGAGACACTCCGCTCGCTTCTCGGTCCCTGGTGGAAATACCTGGTGACCGATGTCACCGACGGCACCCGGGGCAACAAGGAGCGGATGGCTTTCCTCTATGACAGCCGCAAGGTGCGTTTTGGCGGCCTGGCGGGGGAAATCGTCATTCCGCCGGTCGAGACCCGCGACGAGGCCGGCCGGCTGGTCTACTCGCCCGCCAGCCAGCTTGCCCGCACACCCTATGTCGTGGGCTTCGAGGCCGGCTGGTTCAAGTTCATGCTGTCGACCGTGCATATCCTCTATGGCGAAAGCCGGGCCGACGATCCTGATCGCGAGCGTGAAATCCGCGAACTGGCCCGCTTCATGGCTGCGCGGGCAAAGGAGGATCACGCCTGGGCGCGCAATCTCATCCTTCTGGGCGACTTCAATATTTTCGCGCCTGACGACGTCACCTTCTCGGCGCTGACCGATGCCGGCTTCGTCATTCCCGAAGGCTTGCAGCAGGTCACCAATGTCGGACGGGAAGAACGCTTTTTCGACCAGATGGCCTTCATGACGCCGAACCTGACGCGCGACCAGATCATCGCCGCCGGTGCCTTCAATTTCTACGAATGCGTCTATTGCGAGGACGACGAGGCGCTGTACGTGCCCGATATGGGCGAGGCCTATCACACCACGTCGCGGGGCGAGCCGCGGGGCAACAAGTCGCTCTATTACCGGACCTATTGGCGCACGCACCAGATGTCCGACCATCTGCCGCTATGGGCGGCGATCAAGGTCGACTTCGGGCGCGAATACCTGGCGTCCAGAACGGTCTAGAACAGCACGCGCGGATTCATGATGCCCTTCGGGTCCAGCGCCTGCTTGATCGCCCGCATCACCTTCACGTCCACCGGCTTGCGATTGGCCAGTTCCTCGCGCTTGAGAATGCCGATCCCGTGCTCGGCCGAGATCGATCCGCCGAACTCGTCCACCGTGTCGTAGACAATCTTCGACATTTCGCCCGCCCGGGCCATGAAGCCGGCATGGGCGTCCGGGTCGATACAGGCGATGTTGTAGTGAACATTGCCGTCGCCGACATGGCCGAAGGCGACCACGATGCCGTCCGGAAAGTCCCGGTTCACGCGCTGCGTGGCGACGTCGATGAAGGCGGACATTTTCGACACCGGGATCGAGACGTCGTGCTTGACCGCGAGGCCCTGGCCGCGTTCGGCCTCGGCGATGCTTTCGCGCAGGCGCCAGAGATCCTGCATCTGGGCCTCGTTTTCCGCGATCACGGCGTCCTGGACCAGTCCGGCCTCGAAGCCCTGCTCCAGCGCGGCCTCCATGGTCTCGCGCGCGCCGTCCGGGCGGCCGAAACTCATCTCGCAGACCACATACCAGGGATGTTTCGCTTCCAGCGGATCGCGCGTGTTGGGTATCCGCATCAGTACGAATTCCAGCGCCAGGTTCGGCATGACTTCAAAGGCTGTCACGGCCCCGCCGGAGACCTGTTTCGCCATGCCGAGAAACTTCACCGCATCGTCCACGGAATTCATGCCGATGAAGGCCAGCTCCATGCGGCCGGGACGCGGATAGAGCTTCAGCGTGGCCGCCGTGATGATGCCCAGCGTGCCTTCGGCGCCGATCAGCAATTGCTTGAGATCATAGCCGGTATTGTCCTTGCGCAGGCCTGTCAGCCCGGACCAGATCGTGCCGTCCGGCAGCACGGCTTCCAGGCCCAGGACCAGCTCGCGCGTCATGCCGTAGCGCAGGACGTGCACGCCGCCGGCATTGGTGGAAATCAGCCCGCCGATCATGGCCGAACCCTGCGAGCCCAGCGAGAGCGGGAAGAGGCGGTTGGTGCCTTCGGCCGTCTGCTGCAGGCTTTCCAGCACGCAGCCGGCCTCGACGGTCATGGAATCATTGTCGGTGTCGATTTCGCGCACGGCCGTCATGCGCTTCAGCGAGATCAGCACTTCGCCCTGGGGCGTCGCCGCCCCGCACAGCGAGGTATTGCCGCCTTGCGGCGTGATTGCCACGCCGGCCTCGGCGCACAGCCTGACAACGGCCGAGACTTCTCCGGTGGAAGCCGGTTTGAGCAGGATCGGCGTTTCGCCCTTGTAGCGGCCGCGCCAGTCCTGCACGTGCGGTGCGATCTCCTGCGGATCCTGGCTCCAGCCTTTCGGGCCGAGTGCGGCCTTGAGATTGTCGATCAGGTCGGCGGGCAGGGTTACAGCAGCAGTCATGGCGTCGGGTCGTCCTTGGGCGCAGCAGCGCGTTGCAGGCGGTCATTGATGGCTTCCCCCAGACCTTGATCCGGGATGGGTGCAACTGCAATGCGTTCCGGCCTGCGTGCGTCGAGATCACGCAGGGCGGCAAACAGGCGTGTGGCGGCTTCGGCGAGATCGCCGGCTTCCGACAGGTTGATGTGGCCGCCAATGGCACCGAAGCCCAGCAGCAGCTCGCCGGGCCGGGCCTCGGTGGCATTGAGCCGCATCGCTGCATCCGGTGCGTAATGGCTTTTCAGCATGCCGGGGCTGGCCAGGGGCGCATCGGCTTCGGGGGCTTCCAGCGGGCCGGTGATCGGCTCGATCTGCACGCGGGCCAGCCCGCCGGGCCGCAGCAGGATGGCGCGTTTGCCGTCGATGGCGACGACTGTCGACTCAACGCCGACCGGGCAGGCGCCGCCATCAAGGATGAGATCGACCTTGTCACCCAGACCCTCGGCAACATGCTGGGCTGTGGTGGGGCTGACCGAACCGGACGGATTGGCGCTGGGGGCTACCAGGGGCGCACCGAAAGCGCTGATCAAGGTGCGGGCCGCCGGGTGGGCCGGCGCGCGCAGGGCGATGCTGTCCAGCCCGGCATTGGCAATGTCGGCGATGGCCGCGTCCGGCTTTTTCGGCAGGACGAGGGTGAGCGGTCCCGGCCAGTAGGTCGCTGCGAGTTTTGCACCCAGCTCCGGCCACTCGGCGATGCGTTGGGCCATTTTCGGGCCGGTGACGTGGGCGATCAGCGGATTGAAGCGCGGCCGGCCCTTGGCGGCGTAGAGCCGCGCGACGGCGTCCGGATTGGCGGCGTCGGCGGCCAGGCCGTAGACGGTTTCCGTCGGCATGGCCACGAGGCCGCCCGCTTTCAGGATGGCAACGGCTTCGGCAATGGCATCGGCAGAGCCGGCGGGCTTGATCGGAGCAGTCATGGGGCGTGAGCTAGCGCTTCACGCCCCCGCGACGCAAGCCTACTCGGCCGCATCCGCCTCGATATGCAGCACGAGGGTCACTTCGGCCGCGGCCGAACCCCAGCTGGACGAGCCGACGCCGTAATCGGCGCGGGCGAGTGTGTAGCGGCTGTCCGCGACGGCCCGGCCGCCGTCGATGGCCAGGGTGAAGGGCAGCACGATGTCGCGCTCGGTTCCGGCCATGGCAAGCGTGCCGTGCGCTTCATAGCCCTCATCCGTTGCCCGGACATCCTCGGAGACAAAGGTGGCGGCCTCGTATTCCGACGGGTTCAGGCCGGAATCGGACAGCATGGAGCTGTCCATCTGGCCATTGCCGGTCGTGCCGCTGGAGGTGAGCACCCGGGCCGAGATCGAGGCGTTTTCCAGATCGGCCGGGTCGAGCACGATCTCGGCCGTCCAGTCCGAAAACTCTCCTGTCACCGCACCGCCGGACACTGTCGTCTCGAAGCCGACGGAACTGTCGGCCCTGTCGACCTGCCAGGACTGGGCGCTCGCCGGAGCGGCGGCGAGGGCCAGCGGGAGAAGAAACGCGTAACGCAGCATCGGGGCTTATCCTTTCAGGACCGGGATCATGCGGGCGAGCAGCCCGTCGCGGTCGAAAAACTGGTGTTTCAGGGCCGCTGCAGCGTGCAGGCCGAACAGGATCAGGATCGGCCAGCCGCCGGCCCCGTGGATCGAGCCGGACACCTCGTGCAGGCTCTCGTTTTGGGGAACCGGCAGGCGCGGCAGCGGCATGTCGGGATTGTTGAACAGGAAAGAGGGCAGTTCCGAGGCGGAGGCGGAAATCCAGCCCATGATCGGCATGCCGATCATCAGCACGTAGAAGGCCCAGTGCACGGCATGGGCGGCGAGTTTCTCCCAGGGCTTCATGCCTTCGGGCATGCCCGGGGTCTTGTGGGTCAGGCGCCAGGCCAGGCGGACAAGCGAGAGGACCAGGATCGCCATGCCGGTCGTCTTGTGCAGATTATAGGCCTGCTGCACCTCTTCCAGCGGCACTGTGCCGGCAAACAGGCCTTCGCGCAGGTCTTCCATGTACCAGCCGAAAAACACCATGCCGAGCAGCAGGGCTGCGAGGATCCAGTGAAGGGTGATGGCGACGGCGGTGTAGCGTGGCGTGTCGGTCATGGTTCGGGCTCCCCCAGGGGCTTTCCGCCCGGCCGGGCGGCACTTGTCACAGTATATGCCCGCTGCCTGCGCGTCCGAAAAGCCACACAACGTCGCGGGCTGGACAAAACACTGTTTCCGGATTCGCATCGGCGGGAAGGCAGGTTATGTTCCGGCCACAAAAAAATGATGACGGAGGTCGGCCATGACATATCGCGCACCGCTGGATGAATTGCGCTTCACGCTGGAAGAAGTTGCAGCTGTTGAGGGGCTGAAGGCGACGGGGGCCTTCCCGGATTTCACCTCCGATCTGACGGCGGCCATTCTGGAAGAGGCCGCCAAGCTGGCGGAAAATGTGCTCTCGCCGCTCAACCGCGTGGGCGATGCCGAGCACTGCAAGCTCGAGAATGGTGCCGTCACCACGCCGACCGGCTTTCCGGCGGCCTATGCGCAGTTCGTCGAAGGCGGCTGGCAGGGGCTGCAATTCCCGGCGGAGCTGGGTGGTATGGGTCTGCCGCGCGCGCTGGGCGTGGCCGTGCTGGAAATGATCCAGGGCGCCAACCTGTCCTTCGGTCTCGGCCCGATGCTCACCTATGGCGGGATCGAGGCGCTGATCGCTCACGGCACTGACGAGCAGAAGGAATTGTATCTGGGCAAGCTGCTCACCGGCGAGTGGTCGGCCACGATGAACCTCACCGAGCCGCAGGCCGGATCGGATGTGGGCGCGCTGCGCACCAGGGCCGAACCGAATGCGGACGGCAGCTGGGCGATCTCCGGCCAGAAGATCTTCATCACCTGGGGCGAACACGACTGCGCGGAGAACATCATCCATCTGGTGCTCGCGCGGACGCCGGGCTCGCCCGAGGGTACGAAGGGTATCTCGCTCTTCATCGTGCCGAAAATCCTGCCGGACGGGTCGCGCAACGATCTGCGTGCCATCGGGGTCGAGCACAAGCTGGGCATTCACGGCTCGCCGACCTGCACCATGGAATATACCGGCGCGACCGGCTGGCTGATCGGCGGCGAAAATGCCGGCATGCGCTGCATGTTCACGATGATGAATTCGGCGCGCCTGAATGTCGGCGTGCAGGGGGTGGGCATCGCCGAGCGCGCTTTCCAGCAGGCGCTGGCCTATGCCCAGGACCGCAAGCAGGGCCGTGCCATCGATACCGAGGGCCCGGCGCCGCACGCCATCATCCATCACCCGGATATCAAGCGCACCCTGTCGCTGATGAAAGCCAAGATCGCGGCCTCGCGGGCCATCTGCGTGTCCTGCGCCGTGGCGACGGACATGGCCGAGCACGCAGAGGACGCCGACGAGCGCGCCGCGGCCAAGCGCCGCGAGGAATTGCTGACGCCGGTCGCCAAGGCCTGGTCGACCGATATCGGTGTCGAGGTCGCCTCGCTGGGCGTCCAGGTCCATGGCGGTATGGGCTATATCGAGGAAACCGGTGCGGCCCAGCATCTGCGCGACGCCCGCATCACGCCGATCTATGAGGGCACCAATGCCATCCAGGCGATTGACCTGGTCGGCCGCAAGCTGAACATGGATGGCGGCGCGGCCTTTGACGAGCTGTTCTCGGATATCGGGCAGACCATCGAGGCCTGCACGACCTCGTCACACCCGGACCTGCCGCCGCTCGGCGATCGCCTGCAGGACAGTCTGGATGCGATGCGTGAAGCGGTCGACTGGCTCAAGGAGGTCGACATGAAGGACCGGCTGGCCGGTGCCACGCCCTTCCTCACCCTGGCGGGCGAGACGATCGGGGGCTGGCTGCTGTGCGTCGGGGCCGTCGCAGCCCGCCGGCGCCAGAAGGAGAATATCGGTGACCCCGCCTTCGCGGCACAGCGGATCGCGCTGGCGAACTTCTATGCCGAAGCGGTGATGACGCTGGCGCCGTCGCGCGTCGACGACGTCACCATGGGTTCGGAGATGATCGACGAGGTGGGCTTCGGCGTCTGATCAAAAGGGGACATCTGTCCCCTTTTGATGTCTTGCGCCAAGTCAATGCGACGGCGGCAACGGCCCGCAATGCTTGCGGGCAGGTTTGCGGAGATGCCGCCATGAAAACCCTTGTTGTCTACTATTCCCTGACCGGAACCACGCGGGCCGTGGCCGAGATGATAGCCGACCAGATGAACGCCGATCTCGCCGAGATTGGTTGTACCCGTTATGGGCGGAGTGCGTGGGGCATGATCCGGGCCGTGTATGACAGCCTGCGCAACAACCTGCCGCCCATCGAGCCATTGGCCCGCAATGTGACTGCTTACGATCTGGTCGTTGTGGGCGGGCCGATATGGGCCTCGCACCCTGCGCCGCCCGTGCGCCGTTTCCTGCGTCAGACCGTTTCGCGATTGCCGCGTACGGCGGTCTTCCTGACCCATCAGGGCTCGCCGGCCGAAGGGGCCTTGGCGGAGATGGAGGACATTATCGGCAAGTCTGCAGCGGCAACACTTGTGGCCCGCAAGGCCGATCTCGACGAACCCGTCATGGCGGAGAAGGTCGCGGCCTTTGCGTTGGTTCTGGAACGTCACGCCGGTTCCGGCTGACGGAGGCCGGCCCGCCCTACATCCACATGCCGTGCGGGTCGGGGTGGCCGCGTCCGTCCACGAGGCGGACCAGGCCCACGATCGACCGCGCCAGCATCCAGACCCAGATCAGGGCAAAGCCGATCAGGCCGAACGGCGCCAGGATCACCGTGAGCACCATCACGGTACAGGCCACAATGCCGACGATGGCCGCCCAGAAGCTCTTGATCTGGTAGGTGAAGTGCGATTGCAGCCAGTGCGGGGAGCCGTCGCGGCGGGCATAGGCGATGATCACGGCGACGAGGCTGGATACGCCGATAATATTGCCGACGATCAGCAGGGCATAGTTCAGCCCCGCCAGAAGGCGGTCATCCCGGTCGGCAGCCGGCGTCGAGGTCGGTTCATAGATCGTCTGGTTCATGGCACTGATCTTTTTCCATGAAGATGGCCAAAGCGCGGCATGGAGAGGGGGATGCGACACCTTGCCGTCCCCTGTCTTCGCGGCGCCTGGCTGCGGCGGCGATGCCACGGCAGGCTGAAAATGCTGTCATCTCCGCGCCCAAGCCTTGGTTGTGACGGCGTTTCGACGTATTCGGAATGCTGATGCGTGAGCACGGGAGGTGTTCGGGTGCCCTTGGCGCGTTTCCTGGACCATGCCGGTATCGTCCTGCTTCTCGGCGGGATCGCGGGGTATGGCATTCTGCTGGCAGCCGGACTGATCGGCCGCTGGTATCTGCCCTACCCGGTGAGCGGTTTCTGGCTGCTGGTCACAGGCATGCCGGCTGCCGGCGTGGCGATCATGTTCCTGCGCGCACGGGAGAACCGGATCGTGTTCGAAGACGGAGACGAGGAATGAGCCTGATTGTCACCATGGCGGATGCCGTGCCGGGCCGCGAGATCGACCGTGTGGTCGGTATCGCGCGCGGCAATGTCGTGCGGGCCCGCTTTTTCGGCCGCGATTTCATTGCGGGCCTGCGCAATATCGTCGGCGGTGAAGTTCCCGAATACACCGACCTTCTGTCCGAAGCGCGCGAGACCGCGCTCGACCGGATGGCGAAACACGCCGAGGAACTCGGCGCCGACGCGATCGTCACGGTCCGCCTGTCGACCTCGTCGGTGATGGAAGGGGCAGCGGAAATTCTGGCCTACGGAACGGCGGTAAAACTGAAATGAGTGCCTTGATGAAGCGCCTGGCAGGCCGGGCTGCGAGCGAGATTGTGGAAACCGTGCGCTTTGTCGCCGGCGTGGCAGCTGTCTGGCTGGGGCTGGTGACTTTCGGCTTTGCTGCCTTCCACATCCCGTCGGAAAGCATGCAGCCCTCGCTGGAAGTCGGCGACCGGGTGCTGGTGTCCAAATGGGCCTATGGCTATTCGGTCCACTCCCTGCCGCTGGGCATCGGCTACATGCTGCCGGACAGCTGGAATGGCCGTGTGGCCTGGCACAATCCGCAGCGCGGCGATGTCGTCGTCTTCCGCGATGAGCGCCAGTCGCCGCCGCGCAATCTGATCAAGCGCGTCATCGGCATCGAGGGCGATGTGATCGAGATGCGCCAGGGCCAGCTCTACCTCAATGGCGAGCCGGTGCCGCGCGAACTGGTCGAAGTGCGCTCCTATCGGGATCACCCGCGCGACAATATCGTCACGGCGACCCTGTTCGAGGAAACCCTGCCGGGCGGCCGGGATCATCCGATCTACGAGCGCGGCGACAACTACCAGCTCGACAGCTACGGGCCGGTGACAATCCTGCCGGGTACGGTGTTCGTGATGGGCGATAACCGGGATGCCTCCAATGACAGCCGGGCCTCGAACGGGCCGGGCCTCGTGCCGCTGGAGAATGTTGTCGGCCGGGCGGAGACGGTGCTGTTCACCTTCGAACGCTGCCGCCGCGAAGACGGGCTGTACTGCCCGCGCGGGCGGGTCTGGCGCGGTCTCTAGGTCATGAAACAATTCTCGCTCCGGCGTCTGCGTATCCGGGCCGCCCGGGTCGGGGCCGAGGTCGGCGAGGCGGTGAACATGTTCGCCGGCGTGGCGGCGGTGTGGTTCGGCTTCACTTCGCTGGCCTTTGCGACCTACTACATTCCGTCCGAAAGCATGCAGCCCTCGCTGGAGGTGGGCGACCGGATCGTGGTGTCGAAATGGGCCTATGGCTATTCGCGCCACACCCTGCCGCTGGGACTGGGCAGCCTCCTGCCGGAGAACTGGGACGGCCGTATCGGCTGGGGCAGCCCGCGGCGTGGTGATGTCGTGGTGCTGTGGGATGACCGCCAGGATCTGACCCTGATCAAGCGGGTGATCGGTGTGCCGGGCGACATCGTGGCGATGCGCGAGGGCCGTCTTTTCATCAATGGCGCGCAGGTCGACCGCACCCTGATCGAGGCCCGGACCTATCGCGAGAATGCGGATCCGCGCGATGCGGTGCGCGTGCGCCTGTACGAGGAGCGCCTGCCCGGCGGCCGGACGCATCCGATCTACGAGCGTGGTGACGATAACTGGCTGGACGAGTACGGGCCGGAAGTCGTGCCGGCGGGCCACGTCTTCGTCATGGGCGACAATCGCGACAATTCCGCCGACAGCCGTGCGCCGGAAGGGCCGGGCTTCGTGCGTTTCGAGAATATTGTCGGCCGGGCCGAGACGGTGCTCTACACGTTCGAACGGTGCCGGCACGAAGACGGGCTGTATTGCCCGCGCGGTCGGGTCTGGCGCGGATTGTAGCCGCGCTCTAACCTCTCCGGATACATCCAGCCGGGGAGACAGGGCCATGAGCCTCAAGGGCAAGACGATCTTCATCACGGGTGCCAGCCGCGGTATCGGCCTGGCGATCGGCGAGCGTTGTGCGCGTGACGGTGCCAATATCGTTATCGCTGCGAAGTCCGATACGCCGGATCCGCGCCTTGAAGGGACGATCCACACGGCTGCCGAGACCATCGAGAAAGCCGGCGGGCAGGCCCTCGCGGTCAAATGCGATATCCGTCACGAGGAGGAGGTCGAGGCCGCTGTTGCAGCTGCCGTCGACCGGTTCGGCGGGATCGATGCCGTGATCAACAATGCCTCGGCGATCTTTCCGCGCGGCACCGCCGATACGCCGATGAAGCGCTACGACCTGATGCACCAGGTCAATGGCCGCGGCACCTTCCTGACAACCCAGAAATGCCTGCCCTATCTGATGAAGGCGGAAAATCCGCACATCATCGCCCTGGCGCCGCCGCTGGACATGCGCGGTCTGTGGTTCGGACCCCATGTCGCCTACACCTCGGCGAAATACCAGATGAGCCTGTGCATCCTGGGCTGGGGCGAGGAATTCAAGGGCAAGATCGGCGCGAATGCGATCTGGCCCCGTACCGCCGTTGCAACGGCCGCAATCTCCAACGTGCTGGCCGGCGAGGAAGCGATGAAGAATTGCCGCAAGCCGGAGATCCTCGCCGATACGGCCTATGCCGTGCTGAACAAGCCGGCGGCCGAATTCACGGGCAATTTCATCATCGACGACACCTTCCTCTGGGCAGAGGGCGAGCGCGACCTCGACAAGTATTCCTACGATCCCGAAATCGAGCTCCTGCCCGACTTCTTCGTGCCCGAGGATGTGCCGGCACCGCCGGGCGTGAAGATCATGAACGTCACGCTGGGGCATTGATGCCGGGGCGATGATCCTGCCGGTTTAAAATACCGCTTGCATCGCGTGAAAATTCGCCAATATGGATTTTGGAGCGTCGCACTCTGCGGTCGGCTGATCCGGCCGCTTCATTCTCGCCGGCCGTCGACGCGACCGGCCGGAGTGTCAGACCCATGCTTCTGGTCGAAACCTATCTTCAACCCAGCCCGCTGGAAGGGCTGGGCGTGTTTGCCGCCAGGCGGATCCGCAAGGGCACCTTGATGTGGACCCTCGACCCGGCGACCGATCTCGTGCTTACCGAGGCGCAACTGGCCGAGCGGCCGCCGGTTTATCGCGGCTATATCCAGCGCTACGCCTATTTCGACCGTGGCCTGAACGGCTATCTGCTCGATGGCGATCATGCCCGCTTCCTGAACCATTCCAGCACGCCGAACCTCGACTTTTCGGCGGCTGACGGAAGTGGCGTGGCTGTACGGGATATCGCCCAGGGCGAGGAAATTCTGTGCGATTACAGCCAGTTCATGGAGAATGTCGTGCTGCTGCCGACGCCTGCCCGGCGCCGGCAGGCCCCGCGGATCGCTGCTGTCAGCGGTTAGACCTGCCGCGGCTCCGGCGCGCTAGGCCGGTTCCGACTGCCTGTTCTTGAGTGCGGCCAGCACCTGGTCTGCGAGCGGCTTGCTCGAGGCCGGGTTCTGCCCCGTGATCAGACGGCCGTCGCGCGCGACATGAGGTCCGAAAGCCTCGTCATTGCCTTCGAACACGGCGCCCAGCTCGCGCAGGCGGCTTTCCAGCAGGAAGGGCACGACCTCGTCCAGCCCGGCCTTGCGCTCCTCCGCATCGGTGAAGCTGTTGACGCGCCTGCCTTTCACCAGCGGTGTGCCGTCGGCGAGGGTAGCGCCCACCAGGCCGGCCGGGCCAAGACAGACCGCCGCGATGATGGCGCCGGCGTCCCAGGCCTTCCCGATCAGTTCGGCAACCGCCTTGCTGTCGGGCAGGTCCCACATCGTGCCGTGGCCGCCGGGCAGGTAGATGGCGTCGTATTCGCCGGGCGTCAGATGGGCCGCCGGCCGGGCCTGTTTCAGGGCCTGCATGGCGGCTGCGTCATCCATGAAGCGCTGCACGGACTGGGGGCGCTCGCCTTCGCCGTCATCCGAGCCGGGATCGGCCGGCGGTTGGCCGCCATGAACGCTGGCGATCTCGACCGTGTCGCCGGCATCGCGGAAAGCCCAGTAAGGATCGGTCAGCTCCTGCCAGTGAAAGCCGGTCGGCTTGCCGGTCTCGCCGAGCGTGCCGTGGGATGTGGTGAGGATGAGAATGCGTGACGTCATGGAAGCCTCCATTATGTCGTGACTGAGCCTGGGTGCGGGGCGATCACGCCCCTCAGCGTCGCAACGGCTGCAGCGCCGTCCCGTTCCGCGGCTGCACAGGACGCCGGTCTCCGCTAGGGTGCCGATTGCAGCAGCCAGCGGACAGATGGCCATGAAGACGACCCTCATCGACAGCCCCGCCAGTCTCGCCCATCGTCTGCCTGACGGGCATCCCGAGCATGACGGCCGCTATACCGCGGTGCGTGAGGCCCTGGCCGGGATTGCCGGCACGGTCTGGGCGGAAGCCGGGCAGGCGCCGGTCGAGGCGCTGGCGCGCTTTCACACCGTCGAACACGTCGATCGCGTGCTGACGGCCTGTGCCGAGGCGGGTGTCGAGGGTTTCATCGGGCTCGACCCGGACACCGTCGTGTGCGGCCAGTCGGCGCGGGCTGCGCTGTCAGCGGCCGGCGGGGCCATCGCCGGTGTCGATACGGTGATCCGGGACGGGCAGGGGGCAGTCTTTCTGCTGGCGCGGCCGCCGGGACACCATGCCGAACCGGACCGTCCGATGGGGTTCTGCCTGTTCAACACCGTCGCCATCGCCGCCATGCACGCGCTGGAGATCCATGGCCTGCCATCGGTCGCCATTGTCGATATCGATGTGCACCACGGCAATGGCTCGCAATGCCTGGCCGAGCGCGACGAGCGCGTCCTGTTTGCGTCGCTGCACCAGTCGCCGCTCTATCCGGGCACCGGACACCGTGGCGAAACCGGTCTTGGCGGCAATGTCGTGAATGTCCCGTTGCCGGACGGTACGGACGGCGCGGCCTGGCGCGCTGCGTTCGAGGCCGAAGTGGTTCCGGCCCTGCGCAAGACACAGCCGGCGCTGATCCTGGTCTCTGCCGGTTTCGATGCGCATGCGGATGATCCGCTTGGCGGGCTGGGCCTGGTCGACGAGGACTATGCCTGGGCGGCGGAACGCCTGGCTGCCCTGGCATCGGAATTTGCGCATTCGCGGCTTGTCTCCGTGCTGGAGGGCGGATACGACTGCCCGGCACTGGGCCGGTCGGCCGCGGCCTTTGTCCGCGCGCTTGCCCGCGCCTGAGCGGACGGGCATTCCCCGTCATCACAGGATTGAAGTGCCGGCGGGTAACGACGGGGCGTACCGGCTGGCTGACTCTCCCCCGTGCGGCCCCGATGACCCGTTCCTCCAATGACCTCCAGAGCCTGTCGCCGGGCAGTATCACCATCGCCCGTCACGGCCGCCCGGACGCCAATCGCGAGCGCTGGCTCGACTGGCGCGGATACGAGGACTGGTGGGACAATGAGTATCAGCCTGCGGGGCTCGTCGATGGCCAGTCCGCGCCCGACGCGCTGATCCGGGCTGCTGCAGAATCACACACCGTCTTTGCCAGTTCCCTGCGCCGGGCCATCGAGACGGCGCAGGCCGTATCACCTGACCGGGCGCCCGTTATCGATCCGGTCTTCATCGAGGCCGAACTGCCGCCGCCGCCCATGCCGGGTCGCTTCATGGCCAAGACCTGGGGCGTGTTTGCACGCTGTTCCTGGTGGATGGGCTGGTCGCGCGGCCGGGAAAGCCGTGCCGATGCCGAGGCCCGGGCGCGGCAGGCCGCCGACCAGCTGATCGAGGCTGCTGCAGCCGGACCGGTTGTCTTGTGCGCCCATGGCTGGTTCAACCGCATGCTGCGTCCGCAATTGCGCGGGGCGGGGTGGGTGTGTGTCCGTGATGGCGGTGATACCTACTGGTCCTGGCGCCGTTATGAATACCGGCCGCGCTGAGCCCGCAATCGCGGCATTGCCGCACCTGAGTCCGCTTTCTATGCTGCCCGGAGACGAGAGGAAGCCATGTCCGATACGCCGCTACCCGACATCGAGACCCTGAGTTTCGAACAGGCGCTCGCCGAGCTCGAGCGCATCGTGCAGCAGCTCGAATCGGGCGAGGTCGAGCTTGAGAAATCGATCCAGATCTATGAGCGCGGTGCGGCCCTGCGGGCGCATTGCGAGGGCAAGCTGAAGACCGCCGAACTGAAGGTCGAGAAGATCGTGCGGGGCGAGGACGGCCAGCCGGCCACCGAACCGGCCGGGCTCGACTGACATGGCGCAGGAGGAGCCGGCGGCACCGCTCGCCACGATCGGGGACTTCCTGAAGCTCGATATCCGCGTCGGCACGGTCGTGCGCGCGGAGGCGTTCCCGGAAGCGCGCAAACCGGCCATCAAGCTGTGGGTCGATTTCGGGCCCGAGCTGGGCGAGAAGAAGAGCTCGGCCCAGATCACCGTGCACTACAAGCCGGAAGACCTGGTGGGCCGTCAGGTGCTTGCTGTCGTCAATTTTCCGCCGCGCCAGATCGGCCCGATCCAGTCGGAGATCCTCGTTCTCGGGGCCTCCGATCCGGACGGAGCGATCATCCTTCTGGCGCCGGACAAGCCCGTGCCGAACGGCGCGCGGATGCATTAGGGCTGCGGAATGGATTCTTTCGAACAACGCCTGAACGAAGCTGCCGACCGGGTGACCGTGGCGCTGGATGCCCTGCTGCCGCGCGCGGAAGGTCCCGAAGCGCATCTCAACTCGGCCATGCGCTATGCTGCGCTGGGGCCGGGCAAGCGGTTGCGCCCCTTCCTGGCTGTCGAAGCCGGCCGGCTGGTGAATGCCGATGAGCGCGGCGTCCTGCGCGCAGCCTGCGCGCTGGAATGCATCCACGCCTACTCGCTCATCCATGACGATCTGCCGTGCATGGACGATGACGACATGCGCCGGGGGCGGCCGACGGTCCACAAGGCCTATGACGAGGCCACGGCTGTCCTGGCGGGCGATGCATTGCAGGCGGCGGCCTTCGAGATCCTCGCACACCCGGACACCCATCAGCGCGGCAGTGTGCGCTCGCGCCTGGTCGAGCGTCTCGCCCGCGCCTCCGGCCCCTATGGCATGGTGGGCGGCCAGATGATCGACATCCGCGCCGAGACGGAACAGTTCGATATCTCTGTCGTCACCCGAATGCACCGGATGAAAACCGGCGCGCTGATCAACTATGCCGTCGAGATCGGCACGATCCTGCGCGAGGTGGAAGATCATATCCGCCGGGCGCTGGAAGGATTTGCTCACGACCTCGGACTGGCCTATCAGATCACGGACGACCTTCTGGATGCGACGGGGGACCAGGCGGAGATGGGCAAGGCGGCCGGCAAGGACGCCGGTCAAGGAAAAGCCACCTTCGTCACCATTCTGGGGGTGGAAGGCGCGCGAGACCGTTCGCGGCACTTGGCCGCACAGGCCAAGGACCACCTTGAACCCTTCGGCGCGCGAGCAGAAGTTTTGAGAGAGGCCGTCGACTTCATCCTCGACCGGCGCTCGTGAAAGGCTGGACCCGTATGGCACTCACCACCCCGACCCTCGACCAGGTCCGAGAGCCCTCCGACATGCGCAATTTCTCGATCGACCAGCTGCGCAAGCTGGCCGACGAGCTGCGTGCGGAGACGATCGACGCGGTCTCGGTCACGGGCGGGCATCTGGGCGCCGGTCTGGGTGTGGTCGAGCTGACCACGGCATTGCATCACGTCTTCGATACGCCGCGCGACACACTGATCTGGGATGTCGGGCATCAGTGTTATCCGCACAAGATCCTCACCGGCCGGCGTGATCGCATCCGCACCCTGCGCCAGGGCGGCGGGCTGAGCGGTTTCACCAAGCGGGCCGAAAGCGAATACGATCCGTTCGGCGCCGCGCACGCCTCGACCTCGATCTCCGCGGCGCTGGGCTTTGCCGTGGGCCGCGACCTCAAGCATGAGGACCGCAATGTCATCGCCGTGATCGGCGACGGGTCGATGTCGGCCGGCATGGCCTATGAGGCGATGAATAATGCCGGCCATATCGGCGGCCGCCTGATCGTCATCCTCAACGACAACGACATGTCGATCGCACCGCCGGTCGGTGCGATGAGCCATTATTTTGCGCGGCTGGTCTCCTCGAAGAGCTACCGGAGCCTGCGCAAGCTGGGCAAGGGCGTGGCCAAGGCACTGCATGTCGAGGAGGCCGCCCGACGGGCCGAGGAATACATGCGCGGCATGGCCATGGGCGGCACGCTCTTCGAAGAGATGGGTTTTCGCTATGTTGGCCCGATCGACGGCCATGATCTCGACCAGCTGGTGCCGGTGCTGCGCAATGTCCGTGACGGCGACAATGGCCCCGTGCTGGTTCACGTCGTCACGCAGAAGGGCAAGGGATATGCGCCCGCCGAAGCGGCCGACGACAAGTATCACGGTGTCGCCAAGTTCAATGTGGTGACCGGCGAGCAGCAGAAGTCGAAGGGCGGTCCGCCGTCCTACACCAAGGTCTTCGCGCAGCAGCTCATCCGCGAGGCCGAGAAGGACGACAGCGTCGTGGCGATCACCGCGGCCATGCCGGGCGGCACCGGGCTCGACCTGTTCGGCGAACGCTTCCCCGATCGCATGTTCGATGTCGGCATCGCCGAGCAGCATGCGGTGACCTTTGCGGCCGGTCTTGCGGCCGATGGGATGAAGCCCTTCGCGGCGATCTATTCCACCTTCCTGCAGCGCGGCTACGACCAGGTCGTCCACGATGTGGCCATCCAGAACCTTCCGGTCCGCTTTGCGATCGACCGTGCGGGCCTCGTCGGGGCCGATGGCTGCACGCATGCCGGCTCGTTCGATGTCGGCTATCTCGGGCAATTGCCCGGCATGGTGCTGATGGCCGCGGCCGACGAGGTGGAGCTGTCGCGCATGGTGGCAACGGCGACGCAGATCGACGACCGCCCGTCCGCCTTCCGCTATCCGCGCGGCAATGGCACGGGTATCGGGATGCCGGACGTCATCGAGCCGCTCGAGATCGGCAGGGGCCGGATCGTGCGCGAGGGCTCACGGATCGCCATCCTGTCGCTGGGAACGCGTCTGGGCGAGAGCCTGAAGGCTGCCGATGCGCTGGCGGCGCAGGGCTTTTCCACCACGGTTGCCGATGCGCGCTTTGCCAAGCCGCTCGACGAGGACCTCATCCTGCGCCTGGCGCGCGAGCACGAGGTGCTGATCACGGTGGAAGAGGGCGCCCGGGGCGGGTTCGGGGCGTTCGTGCTGCACATGCTGGCCGAGAAGGGCGCGCTGGACCGCGGGCTCAAGATCCGCACCATGACCCTGCCGGACGTCTTCCAGGACCAGGACACGCCCTTCAACATGTATGAAGAGGCCGGCCTCAACGCCCGTCACATCGCGGCCCGTGCGCTCGAGGCGATGGGCCATGATGAAGCCGCCGCTGAACGCATTGCCGCGGCTCTTGCGGCAAGCTGACCGCTCAGTCGAGGTGGGTGAGCGCGTGCTCGGCGAGCGCCTGGACAGCCCGGCCGTGTGACCCGACAGGATCGTCCCCGGCAAACACGTCGAGCGCGACTTCAGGCTCAAGGCCGCGCCCCTCGTGCACCACGCCTTCGGCGTCGGCGAAGATCTCGTTCGCCAGCTCGACATACCAGCCATTGGGCAGCGGTTTGGCCAGCGGGGTCGAAAAGGCGCCGCGCGTGGCCGTGCCGGCCTGTGTCACGTTCGGCAATTGCCGCAGCATCATCGTCGTGATCTCGCCGGCGGACACCGTGACATCGCTCGTCAGCACATAGACCGGCCCGGTATAGCGCGGCCCGTCATGCGGCTCGATGCGGTAGACCGCATCCGGCTCACCGCTCCAGTCGGTGCGGACCGTATAGCCGGTGAAGGGCGTGTCGGTGAAACGGCTGGCGATTGCACGCGTGACGGCATCATAGCCGCCGCGATTGTTGGACAGGTCGAGTATGACGGCATCCGCATCGGCAAAGCCGGTCAGGGCTTCGTCGAGCATTGTGTCGAGGGCTGCGAGCTCGGCGGCGGCCCATTCCGGCGTGCCGGGCGTTTGCGTGTCCGTGAAGCCGCCCATGGTGAATATCTGGATATAGCCGACACGGCCGTCGATCATGCCGGTTATGACGCGGTCATTGCCGATATGGCGTGCGCCCGGATCGAGAACCTCCCCGACGGTCTGGTCGATCAGGCCGACGAGCCAGGGCGTTTCACCGATACCGCCGGCGATCATGGGCAGGGTGGTCCCCAGCCCGTACTGGGCGCGATGACGCTCGCCGTCGAATTCGGCAATCAGCTTGGTGTGACTGTCGCCCAGCGGTTCGATCAGGCTGGCGAGAAGAGCGAAGACGTCCGCATCGCTCATATCGTCGCTCAGCCGGGCCCGTGCCTCGGCGACCCGGGCCTGCCAGTCGACCCCGCGGCGTTCGAAGAAGGCGTAGTGGCGTTCGAAGATCGAGGTGAAGACATCGAAGGTCGCGCGCCGGCCCGAGAGGTCCTGTGCGCCACACGTCTCCGGCAGGGCACCCAGCCGTTCGAAAACCGTATTGCCGTCGCTGGGCAGGTATTCGAACTTCGCGCGGTCTGAGCCCAGCGGCGTGATGTAGCGATACTCCACCTGGCTCATCAGGGTCGGACCGTCTTGCGCGGTCGCGTAGCACCCGGCGGGCGTATCCTGCCAGCGCGTGATCCCGTCCGCGTCGATCTCCAGGATCCAGCCATATTCGGCGGAGTGCCAGATGCCGCGCGCCGGCTCGATCGTGCCGTTGCTGCCGAAAATTTCACGAGGCTGCGCGAACGCGGAGGACTCCCCGCAGGCGGTCAGAATCAGCGCTGCACAGACAGCAAGGCAAGAAGGTCGGGACATGGGGAAGCTCAAAAAATGACTGCGGTCATCTTTTAGCGATCCTCTGGCTCCCCGGCAAGGGGCTGATAGCCTGCCAGCGCACACAGGCGCGACAGCCGGCTTTCCACGCGGTCTTCCAGCCGTCCGTTCTGACCCGAAGTCAGCCATTCGCGAATGGAGCCCGTCACCAGCGTGACAACCAGATCCGCCATGGCGGCGGCGTCGGTCGATGCGGGAAGCGCGCCGGCATCGCGGGCTGCGGCAATCATCCCCGCAATGTCCCCGGCGACCAGTTGATCGGCCAGGCTCTCGGCCGCCTGGACTGACGGTGTGGCAACCGCATGCATGTGTTTGGCCTGCCACATCCGGGGGGATGCTGCTGCAAGATCCGAACTGCGCAGGGCCAGTGCGGTCAGGCGCCGGGGCAGGGGCGCGCCGGTCAGTTCCGGCGGTTCGATGCGGGTCCGCGCGATGACATCTGAATACCATTCGGCGATCAGGTCGGCCTTGCCGGGAAAGTGGTTGAAGAAGGTCCCCTTGGCCACGCCGGCGGCCGCAACGATCTGGTCGACGCTGACGGCGTCATAGCCATCCCGTTCGATCAGCGTGAGGGCCGCGTCATAGAGGGCTTTGCGAACCGCCCGCTTTTTGCTTTCTCTCTTGCCGGTCATCGGCGCAGGATGCGCAGTTTGGTGACCGCAGTCACTTATTATCCGCAGGACCTCGATGCGCGCTGACCGCTACCTCGTCGAACACGGCTATTTCGAAACCCGCGCCCGGGCGCAGGCCGCGATTGCGGCGGGCAAGGTCCGGGCCGATGGCGAACCGGTCGGCAAGCCGTCGCAGAAAATCGCGCCGGGCGCCCGGATCGAGGCGGAGGAGGCGTTTCCCTGGGTGTCGCGTGCGGCGCTGAAGCTCGTGGCGGCGCTCGACGCTTTCGATATCGATCCGGCGGGGCGGGTCTGCCTCGATGTCGGGGCCTCGACAGGCGGTTTCACCGAAGTCCTGCTGTCACGCGGCGCGCGGCATGTCTATTCAGTCGATGTCGGGCGGGATCAGCTGCACGCACGGCTTCAGGCCGATCCGCGCGTGACGTCCCTGGAAGGCATGGATGCGCGGGCGCTGGAGGCGGATTTGTTCAGCGAACCGCCATCGCTTGTGGTCTGTGACGCCAGCTTTATCTCGCTGCTCAAGGTGATAATGCGGCCGTTGGAACTGGCTGCACCCAGCGCCGAGCTGATCGCCCTGATCAAACCCCAGTTCGAGGTCGGCAGGGCGGCCATCGGCAAGGGCGGTCTCGTGAAGAACGAGGCCGATCGCCAGCGCGCCGTTGACACGGTTTGCGCCGGGCTCGAGGCCGGTTCGGATTTCAGGGTCGGCGCGGTCATCGACAGTCCGGTCGAAGGGGGTGACGGCAACAGGGAATACCTTATGGCCGCCACCCGCTGAGACCAGCATGAAAGCTCGAAATGACCGCGATTTAATGGCTCAATAGGTGTCGGCCGGACGCCAGATGCCGTCGGCACCCTGACACATCTGGATCTGGTCGCTCACGGTCCGGCCATAGCTGTCGACGCTCTGGGTCCGGCGCCACTCGCACCGGCCGGTTGCCGACACGGTCGTGTAGGTTGACGAGGCCGAATAGGTGCGCGCCGGCTCGTTGCGCTGGCCACCCAGAAGCTCGCCCGAGGACCCGTAGCCGCCGTCGTAATAGCGGTCATCGCCATAGCCGGCATTGCTGTCATAGTAGCGATCATCCTCATAATACGGATCGTCGCCGTAATAGCCGGTATCGCCATAATAGCCGTCCGGCTTTCCCGGATAGCGGTTGTCCGGATAGCGATTATTGGCCGGATAACGGGTATTGCCGCAGTCCCCGCCGCCGGCGATGCCGGCCCCGATCAGGGCGCCGACACCGGCCCCGGCGATCGTACCGACTTCCTCGGCATTGCCGCGATCGCGGTGCTCATAGCGGCGGTCGCGCCGGCCGTAATAGCCGCGGCCATGGCGGCGGGCATCGTCCCAGCGGGCGTGGCGGTCCCAGCGGTCGGGACGGCCATGGCGGTTGTTGTTGCTGTCGTCAGCCAGCTCATTGCCGATCACGGCACCGAGAATGCCGCCGATCAGCGCACCGGCAACCTGCCGGTTCTGGCGGCCGGCTTCACAGTCCTGATAGGTCTGGCCCGAACGGGCGCCATAGGACTGGGCTTCGGCGACGGCCGGCAGGGTTGCCGAAAGGGCCGTCGCGGCGAACAGGGCGGGTGTCAGCAGTTTCATCGTGTGCCTCCATGCGTCGGGAGTGCCTTGTCCCGATGTACAGCTGATCCTAGGCGGCTGGCGATGAGCCCAGGATGAACGGGCAGATGACAGTTTCGCAATCCCCCGGACAAGGCCCGTCACATGCACAAACGGGGCCGGTGCGAACCGGCCCCGTCCGGTATGCGCCCGAAGCGGGAGATCTACTGGCGGTGGGCAACCTGCCAGTCGCCATAGCCGTCGCGGCACATGCGCACACGGTCGTAGTTGTAGGTGCCGTCAGGCATGTAGATCTCGGCATCGCCCCACCGGCATTCGCGTCCGGCCGTGTAGTAGGTCTCGCGAACGACAATCGTGCCGCGCACCCCGGAATACGGGTTCGCCCAGTAATAGGGTTCTCCATACTCGAAGGCATAGTTCATGGCGTAGTGGTATTGCGCCCGGTCGCAGTTATCCATGCGGTCGAGACTGCTGCCCAGCGCCGCACCGAACCCGGCGCCCAGCAGGATGCCGGCGCCGACACTGTCATCGCCCGCAGCCGCACCGCCGACGAGGGCGCCGAGCAGCGCGCCGACGATGGCGCCATCGCTGCCATTGCGGTCATAGCGGCACAGCCCGTCATAATAGGCAAAGCGGCGGCCCTCATAGCCATGGCTGTAATACTGGCGGTGATAGCGCCAGCGGTCAGAAGGTCCCCAATGGCCGTAATAGCGGGCGTTGGACCAGCCGCGATTCATGTGATGGACCCAGTGCAGGCGCGCCTGGCGGCGGGCCCGGTCGCGATAGAAGTCGCGGCGGCGCTGGGCATACTCCCAGCGGCGGCGGTCGTGATGGGCGCCGGGGCGGCGTCCGCGGTCATTGTCCCAGCGGCGGTCCCGGCGATTGTCGTGATAGTCCCGGCGCTGATCGCGGCGATCCCAAGCGGGGTTTCGGCCATGCCGGTCACGGCCGGCATCGCGATGATCCCGGCGCCGGTCCCAGTCGCGCTGGTCGCGGCGATTATTGTCCCAGCCCCGCCGGTCGCGGCGGTCATTATCCCAGCCGGGATGACGTCCATCGCGATCACGGCCGGCATCGCGACGGTCCCGGCGATTGTCCCAGTTGCGCTGGTCGCGGTGGTCATCATTCCAGCCCGGATTGCGGCCATCGCGGTTCCGGTCACCGCCCCGGTCCCGGCGGTCATGTCCGCCCGGCTGACCGTCGCGCCGGCGATCGCCGCGTCCGGCTCCGGGCGGCGGGTCACGGCGCTCACGACGGGCTTCGCCGTGATCGCGGCCGCGCCGGTCTCGCGCTTCCCGTCTTTCCCGGTCGGGGCGTGCCTGGCGGCGGTCGGGATCGCCATAGCTGTTGCCGCTTTCCTGCCGCTGGGCGTCCGCAGGCGCGGCCGCCGCCAGTGTGGCAGGCAAAAGAACGAGGGCGACAAGGGCGGTGCCAAGCAGATGATGCTTGCGTGGTGTCATGGGACACGCCTCCGGGTCTACGCCGGGACGGACCCGGCCAGGTTGACCGAAGGTTAATCCCGTATGGATGAGCCCAGCATGAACAGGGCCTTCATC
The DNA here is from genome assembly GCF_027922185.1 of Maricaulis virginensis. NCBI lineage: Bacteria > Pseudomonadati > Pseudomonadota > Alphaproteobacteria > Maricaulales > Maricaulaceae > Maricaulis > Maricaulis virginensis. The sequence goes on from NZ_BSFE01000001.1 coordinate 148,374, forward strand.
TTTCGTCCGAACCCGGAAAATGGTTCAGAACGCGCTCTGTCCTGCGTGCCGCAGCTTGTGATCCGCCAGCACGAGCGCGGCCATGGCCTCGCCGACCGGGACCGCACGGATGCCGACGCAGGGATCGTGGCGGCCGCGGGTTTCGATCTCGGTCTCGTTGAAGTCGCGGTCCAGCGTGCGCCGGGGAACGCGGATCGAGGAAGTCGGCTTGACGGCAAAGCGCACGACCAGATCCTGGCCGGTGGAAATGCCGCCGAGCACGCCGCCATTATGGTTCGACAGGAAATGCGGACCGTCCTCGCTCATGCGCATCTCGTCCGCCGCCTCTTCGCCGCGCAGGGCGGCCGAGCCGAAGCCGGCACCGATCTCGACACCCTTGACGGCATTGATCGTCATCATCGCCATGGCCAGGTCGCTGTCCAGCTTGCCATAGACGGGTGCGCCCCATCCGGCCGGCACACCGGAGACCACGACTTCGACGATGGCACCGGTTGAGGAACCGTCACGGCGCAGCGCGTCCATGTCCGCTTCCCACAGGGCGGCGGTTTCCGCGTCCGGGCAGAAGAAGGGGTTCTCGTTCACCTGGTCCCAGTCCCAGCGCGAGCGGTCGATGGCACGGGCACCCACCTGGACCAGTGCGGCCCGGATCGCGATCCCGTCTCCCAGCACCTTGCGGGCAATGCCGCCGGCGGCCACGCGCATGGCCGTCTCGCGGGCCGATGAACGCCCGCCGCCGCGATAGTCCCGCACGCCGTACTTCATGTCATAGGTGTAGTCGGCGTGGCCGGGACGCCACTTGTCGCGGATATCGCCATAATCCTTTGACCGCGCATCGACATTCTCGATCATCAGCCCGATCGGCGTGCCGGTGGTGACAGAGCCGCCCGTGCGGTCGTCCTCGAACGTGCCGGACAGGATACGCACGCGATCCGGTTCCTGGCGCGGCGTGACATGGCGGCTGGAGCCCGGGCGGCGCATGTCCAGCCAGGGCTGGAGATCCTCCTCGCTCAGGGGAATTCCGGCCGGGCAGCCATCGACGACGGCACCGATGGCCGGGCCGTGGCTTTCGCCCCAGGTGGTGATCCTGAACAGGTGTCCGAATGAGTTGTGAGACATGATCGATCCGCGTTTTGGCGCAGACTAGTCGCGGATCAGGCGTCCGTCACGCAGCCGACTGCGCTTTGCGGATCCAGCGGGCCAGGCGGGCATGGGCCGAAGGGCGGGAATATTCGTGGATGAAGGCTTCCAGATCCGCCCGGTCGAGCAGGGAAGGGGTGTCGGACGGACCGGTTTCCTGTGCTGCGGCAATGCGGATTGTGATGATCGTACCGGGCTCGCCGACCGCGGTCACGCGTTCGCCGTCGCGTGTGCCGGCCGGGATGCGCACCAGGACGGGGCGCTCGCCATGGCGCAGGGTGCGCGTGACGCCGGTGGCCGCCTCGGTCCGGCTGATCTCGATATCCAGGCAGACCGGCGCATTGGCCTTGATCAGGTCCATGGCCGCAACGATTTCCGCCAGTCTCGCAAGCGTCTGCGGCGTCGGGGGAGTGACGTCGGGATGCAGGGTCTTCACGAGTGCGCGAAAGGCGGACCTGGCCGCCTCGCGCCCGTCACCGGGCGCGAGTCCGAGGGCGGCATAGGCCTGTCCGATACTCGTAACACGCGCTTTCATACCGTGAATCTAGGACGAGAAGATTCCCGAAAGGTTGACGCCGCTGACTTTGAGCGTACCTAGGCGGCAAGCACGCCGGAGGTGAATCATGTCGAAGTCGAAGCCGGGTCTCATTCCGCCCTCGCCGGACGCGGATGCGTATGCAAAGACCGCCGATGCCAATGCCGCGGAGATTTTCGACCGCGAGGATCCGTTCGCCCTGTTCGCCGACTGGCTGGAGGATGCCAAGCGCAAGGAGCCGAACGACGCCAATGCGATGGCGCTGGCGACGGCGGATGCCGACGGCCTGCCGGATGTGCGCATGGTGCTCCTGAAGGATGTCGATCCCGACGGCTTCGTCTTCTACACCAATCTGGAAAGCGCCAAGGGCCGGCAGCTGGCGGTGAATGCCAAGGCGGCGCTGTGCTTCCACTGGAAGTCCCTGCGCCGCCAGGTGCGGGTGAGGGGGCTTGTCCAGCCGGTCGCAGCCGATGAGGCCGACGCGTATTTTGCCTCCCGCGCCCGGGACAGCCGGATCGGTGCCTGGGCGTCGAAACAGTCGCGACCGCTGGAGAGCCGGTTCGCCCTGGAAAAGGCCGTTGCCCGCGAGGCGGCGCGCTTCGGTCTCGGCGAAGTGCCGCGCCCGCCGCACTGGTCCGGTTTCCGGATCGTGCCGGTGTCGATCGAGTTCTGGCGTGACCGGCCCTTCCGCCTGCACGACCGCATGACGTTTTCGCGACCGGATTCACACTCGCCTTGGCAGGTCGATCGGCTGTATCCTTGATACGAAGCCAAGCGGGGGCTTGATATGCGCAGTTTCGGCAAATTCCTGCGGGCGGTCCTCGTCCCGCTCGGATGGGTGTGTGCCCTTCTGGCCCTGGGTGTGCCGCTCTGGTTCGCAATGGCGGCCTTCGGGACGAAGTGGGAATTCATCGACCTGGCGACGGGTCTGGGGTGGATGACACACACGATCGGCCGGCCGCTTCTGTTCGCGAGCCTCGCGGCTGGCGGGTCGAGCCTGTTTCTGTCGCTGGTACATCTGGTCGCCCGCCGGCGCTTTTCCGGTGCGCTCTTGTCACCGCTGCTCGCCGTCATCGTCGGTGTCGCAGGGCTCGGGTGGACCTGGCAGATCGACCGGCAACGCAGCGCACAGCCGCTGCTGCTGGACGTGACGACCGACCTTCAGGACCCGCCGCACTTCACGCCATCCTTCGCCGCGCGCCGCTCCGCGCATCACCAGGCGCTCGAATATGCAGGCAAGCTGGGCGAGGACGGGCGTTCGCTCGCGGCCGTGCAGGCGCAAGCCTATCCGGCACTCGCGACGGTTCACGTCAGCCGGGCACCGGAGACGGTGTTTGCAGACGCCCTGCGCTATGCGCATACGCATCGCTGGCGTGTCGGAACAGCCTCGGCAAGCGCCGGCATGTTCGAAGCTGGCACGGAGAGCTTCTGGTACGGTCTGCGTGACGACATTGTCGTCCGCGTGCGCGATGACGGGGAGGGCGGCAGCCTCGTCGACATCCGCTCCCTCGCCCGACAGCCGATCCACGATCTCGGCCGCAACGCCCGGCGCGTCCAGGCTTTCAGCACGGCGATCGCGGAAGACGCTCGCTAGGCCGCCACGCCCAGCGTGTATTCGGCTTCCAGCCCGGGCTCGCCTGTGCAGGCAATGCGGCCGGTTTCGATCATGTGGATGAGGTGGGCGAGCACCGAGTGGGCGGCGGCCGGGTGGAGCCGCTTGTCGACATCGGCATACATCGCCTGAACCATGTCACGCACGCGGTGCCGGCCGGCGCGGACCTGTTCGAGTATCTGCGCCTCGCGCTGCATGCGGTGGTCGATATAGGCCTGGATGAAGGCGCGCGGTTCGGTGATTGCGGGACCGTGGGTCGGCCAGAGAATGTCGAAATCGCGGTCGCGGATACGGGCCAGCTCACGCAGATAATCGCCCATATGACCGTCCGGCGGGCTGATCACACTGGTCGACCAGGCCATGACATGGTCGCCGGCAAACAGCGTGTTTTCTTCCAGCAGGGCGTAGCAGACGTGATTGGAGGTATGGCCGGGCGTGTGAAGCGCCTCGATGGACCAGTCCTTGCCCCGGAAAACCTCGCCGTCGCGCACCTGGACATCCGGTTTGAAGCCGGTGTCGTCGCCAGCCTCGAGGCGGACCTCTCCGCCGGCGGGCGGGGTGATCTGCGGGCCATAACCATAGACGGTCGCGCCGTGCTTTTCGGCAAGCGGATGGGCCATCGGCGAGTGGTCGAGGTGATGATGGGTGACGAAGACATGCGTCACACGCTCGCCGGCCAGCGCGCGGTCGAGGGCCTCGATATGGTCGGGATGGACCGGCCCCGGATCGATCACGGAAACCTCGCCGTGACCGATGATATAGACACCTGTCCCGGTATAGGTGAACGGGCCGGGATTGGGCGCAATGACCCGGCGAATCCGGTCGGACAGCCGGTCGCAGCGGCCATACTCGAATTCAAAGTCTCGAATAAAGGGGATGGCAGTCATGAACGCCTGTCGGGCTGCAGGGAGGATGAGGGGCGGACCAGGTCGCGGAAGGCCGTGGCGAGCCGCCGGGTCACGGTAATCTTGTCGCGCAGCTTCATGGCAATGGGCGGACCCATATCTGTCTTGTTCACATCGACGACGTAGAGGCGGCCGTCGGTGCGGTCGCGCAGCACGTCCAGCCCGCCCCAGTCCAGCCGCATCGCCCGGGCAAAGCGGACCAGGCTGTCCTGCTCGGCCGGGGTGAAGACGGTATCGGTCTCGGCGAAGTCGACCTCGTCATTGGAATTGCAGAAGCGCACGGCCTCGCGGCGGCGCTTGCGCAGCACCAGCGGGATGCGTCCGCCGATCATCGGGCAGCGCAGATCCTCGACCAGGCCGCGGCCGTTGCGGTTGTCGATCACGCGCTGATAGACATGCCCGTGGCGGGCCGGGGCCGGGCCCTGGATGATCCGCCCGTCATGGGCGCCATTGATTTCGGATTTCTCGACCATCGGCCCGGCCCAGCTTTCCGGATCGACTGAGAGCGGATAGCCGAAACACTGTTCGAACACGCGGGCGACGTGGCTCTTGGCGATGCTCTGGCAGCCGGCATTGATGAGGCGTGTGCCGGGCTGGGCCTGGACCGGGTGACACACCGTGCAATCGTCGAACACGAAGACGGCGTCGGCCGTCTCGGGGCTGTCGGCGATGCGGGCGCCTGCCGCGTGAAGCACCGACCAGACGAGATACCAGGGCCGCGGCCGGTCCGGGGTGAACCAGATGCGGGGGCCGGACTGCGAAGCGGACTTCAGCCGCCAGGATTCGACCACGAAATAGAAGGGGAACCAGGCCAGCACTTCGCCGATAAGTCCCGGTTCGAGACGCAGGCGTGCCCCGGTCTTCTTGACGGTGACGACACCGTCCTGGAACTCGAAGTCTCGCCACCACAGCGCACTGTGCATGGAAGGGCCTTTCTCCTGTCGTCACGCCGCATCCTAGGCATGTGCCGGACGCATGCAATTCACGCTGGATCACGGACGGCGCGGATCTTGCGTGAAGTGGCGCGAAGCCAATCACGCGGGGCGAATGTGAACGTCGGGGAATTCATAAGCAAGCGCGTCCTGCGCCTGGGCTGGCTCGTCCTCGTGCTGATCGTGGCCGACTCTTTTGTCAGTGGTGCGACAGATCAGGCAGCACTGTCCCGGACGGCACCCTTGCCCCCGGCCGATACCGCCCTGATGCAGGAGTAACGGCAGAGGCTTCATTGACAATGCCTTCGCCCCATTGAAACTGCGGCGAACTCCGGAACGAGCCGATTACTGCATGTTTGGTTTTGTACTCCGGCGCGTAGGCGTCGCCATCCCGACTATCCTGGTGATCATCACGATCGCCTTTTTCATGATGCGTGCCGCTCCCGGCGGGCCCTTCGATCTGGAACGGCCCATGCCCGAGGAGACGCGTCAGATCCTGCTGGCCAATTACGGCATGGATCAGCCGCTGTGGCGGCAATATCTCGACTATATGGGCGATCTTGCCCGAGGCGATCTCGGCCCGTCGCTCAAGCTGCGCGACAAGCAGGTCAACGAGATCATTGCCGAAGGCTTTCCGGTCAGCGCGACGATCGGCCTGTTCTCGATGTTGCTGGCGATCACGCTCGGTTCCTTCCTCGGCTCCGTGGCGGCGTTGCGGCAGAACACGGCGGGCGACTTCTCGGTCATGACCTTCGCGATGGTGGGAATCAGTATCCCTCCCTTTGTCATGGGTCCGATCCTGGCGCTGGTCTTCGGCCTCTATCTCGGTCTTGTGCCGACCGGCGGTCTCGATCCGCGCTATGGCATGACGCCGGACCGGCTGATCCTGCCGATCATCACGCTGGCACTGCCGCAGATCGCGATCATCGCGCGCCTGATGCGTGCGTCGATGATCGAGGTGATCCGCTCGAATTATATCCGCACCGCCCGCGCCAAGGGCCTGTCGGCCCATGCCGTCATTTTCCGGCATGCGCTGCGGTCGGCCGTGCTGCCGCTGGTCAGCTATCTCGGCCCGGCCTCGGCTGCGGTGATCTCCGGTTCGCTGGTTATCGAGCGCGTCTTCCAGCTGCCCGGTATCGGCAAGCATTTCGTCGATGCCGCCCTGCAGCGCGACTACACGGTCGTGATGGGCGTGGTGATCATCTACGCCACGCTGATCATCGTGCTGAACCTGCTCGCCGACCTGCTGTACGGCGTCCTCAATCCCAAAGTGAAGTACGAATAATGACGTTGCTGTCGACGCCCGGGGAAAAGGCGGAAATCCTCGAAGCCGCCTCCGTGAAGGGCCGCTCCCTCTGGGACGACGCCCTGGCGCGCCTCATGCGCAATCGTGCCGCCGTCACCTCCATGGTGATCCTGGGCATCCTGATCCTGCTGGCCACGGTCGGGCAGGCGCTTTGGGTGCACGATTACGACACGATCTATCGCGACAAGGTCTGGATCGCACCGACCTGGGAAGACTGGCACATCCTGGGCACCGATGCGCAGGGCCGCGACATGGTCGCGCGTATCCTGGTCGGCCTCGGCGTATCGCTCATGGTAGGTGTGGTGGCGACGATCGTCTCGCTGCTGATCGGTGTGACCTGGGGTGCGACGGCCGGCTTCATCGGCGGCCGGGTCGACCAGGCGATGATGCGCTTCGTCGATATCCTCTACTCGCTGCCTTTCATCTTCTTCGTGATCATGCTGATGGTGGTGTTCGGGCGGAATATCGTCCTGATCTTCGTGGCTATCGGCGCGGTGGAGTGGCTGACCATGGCCCGTATCGTGCGCGGCCAGACCCTGGCGCTGAAGAACATGGAATTCGTCGAGGCGGCCGAGGCGGCCGGCGTGTCGCGCTTCAAGATCATCCAGCGCCACATCATTCCCAACGTGCTCGGACCGGTCGTGGTCTATGTCACGCTGATGATTCCGGTCGTGATCCTGGCCGAAAGCTTCCTGTCCTTCCTGGGACTGGGGGTGCAGGAGCCGCTGACCTCGCTGGGCCGCCTGATCTCGGCCGGCGCGCAGGACATGGAGCCGGCGCCGTGGACGCTGATCGGGCCGGCGGTGACGATGATGGTCACGCTGTTCTGCCTGAACTTCATCGGCGACGGCCTGCGCGACGCGATCGACCCGAAGGACAGGTAGAGAGCCCGCCGGACGCGCGGTTGCGCCTGCCGCGCCGAAGAGCCGCTCCTAAAGGGGGCGGCTCTTCCGTGAGCTGGGGCAGGTTTGTATGTAATGCTACTCTTCGCGGCGGACGCGGACGGCGCGTCCCTCCCCGTCGATGCGGAGCAAGTAGCTGCTCATCGCACCGCGCCGGATTTCCGCGAAATGGGGCCCTTGGCCACGGAGCCGGATTCGTCGACCATCGTCGGTCTGCCGCCACACCTGCCCATTCTCCATTTCGAACAGCATCGTGTCGTAGCCAACGACGCGGATGCGTTCCAGGCGCATCGTGACTGTGTCGACATTTCCTTCGTCGTCCCGGGCAACGACGCGGAACTCTTCCTCTGCCAGTTCGGTCGCCGATTGCGGGGTAGCTTCCCGACCGGGTGTCTGTGCTCGTGGCGTCGCTGGCTCGGTGCCCTCTGCGCCGGCTACTGCTTCGTGCTGCTCGCGCCCTGAAGACAGATTGGGAAGAGCGAAACGCGGCAGGCTGGGTAGGTTGAAACCGAAGCTGTCACGCTCGACCGCTTCGACCGCCTCGCGCTCGACAACCACAATATCGCCGGTATCACGAGCGTTGGCGAGCCGGGTCGAGGTCTCGTCAAAACAGGCCAGACGGGTTTCAATGTCTGCGATCAAGCGGCAGGCGAGCACATCATCCACCGGATCGCCCTGGAACGCGAGAGCGGCCGGGGCGAGAAGTGCCATCGTGGCGGCGGACAGGGTCAGTCGGGAAAGAGCAGACATGGCTGAAATCCTATTGGTGTGACTACTGGACACGTTCGGCCCGGAACCAGCGCCCGCCATTATTCAGGCGCATGAAGTAGGAGCCGAGGGCGCCGCTGCGGATATTGGCCGTCAGACCGGGGCGGACACCGCTGCGAATACCCTGGATGCGCGTGCTGTCCGTCTGGCGCCACACCTGGCCATTGGCAAGGGTGACCACGACATCGCCGGCGCGATTGATCTCGATATCGGTAACCGACAGGTTCTCGATCCGCTCGATATCGCCGTCTTCGGTGCGGTGGACAATCCGGTCCGGCGAGTGGGCCGTTGCATCGGCTTCGACCAGGTCGTCCTCGCCCCCGCCATTGCGGCGGCCCAGGCCCGGAATGGAGAAATTGGGCAGGGTCAGACCGAATACCGATTCTTCCGCTGCTTCGATCTGGCCGCGATCGACCGCGACGACTTCGCCGGACTCGGCATTCCCGTAGAGGGTTTCCACCGCCGCATCGAGACAGGCCAGGCGCGCGGCATCGTCGCCAATACTCCGGCACTCGAACAGCGGTTGCAGGGGCGAGTCACCGGATTGCGCATAAGCGACGGGTGTCAGGACAAGTGGCGATATCACAAGGAGTAATCGGGCGTTCATCTTCTTTCCGTCAAGTTGCGCACGCTTCGAACTATGCGCGACCGGCAGGCGGCTGTCGACCGGCCCGTCATGTTCGGCTAGAACGAGAGTCACATCTTCCAGTGACGCGTCGGAGGGGAGACCGAACCGTGATCCGCAAAGCCATTATCAGCACCCTTTTCCTGTCCGCATCCGCCCTTGTGCTGGCGAGCTGCGGCGGTGGCACACCGACCGACAGCGATGCGGTCGTCCTGCACCGCGGCAATTCCTCCGAGCCGCTGTCACTGGACCCGCACAAGGCCTCGGGTACGTGGGAAAACAACATTATCGGTGACATGTTCATCGGTCTGTTCACCGAGGACGTGTCCGGCACGCCGGTTCCGGGCATGGCCGAAAGCTGGGATGTCTCCGAAGACGGTCTGACCTGGACCTTTACCCTGCGTGAAGCTGTCTGGTCCGATGGCGAACCGGTGACGGCCGGTGACTTCGTCTATGCCTGGCGCCGCATCGCGTCGCCGGCGACAGGCGCGCAATACGTGTCCCTGCTGTATCCGATTGCCGGCATGGAAGAGGCGACCCGGGGCGAGCTCGATCCGCAGGATATCGGCGTGCGCGCGATCGACGACCGCACGCTGGAGATCAATCTGGTCAATCCGGCGCCCTATCTTCCCGGTCTTCTGACCCATTACACGACCTTCCCGCTGCCGCAGCACGTGGTCGAGCAGTATGGCGACGAATGGGTCCGCCCGGCGAACATCCAGGTCAATGGCGCCTACCGTCTCGAGGACTGGCGCACCAACAACTTCGTGCACCTGCAGCGCAACGAGATGTTCTTCGACAACGAGAATGTCTGCATCGACGACGTGTACTATTACCCGACCGTCGACAACTCGGCGGCCGGCCGCCGGGTGCGCAATGGCGAGCTGCACATCAACAATGATTTTCCGGGCCAGCAGCTGGACTTCCTGCGCCGTGAAATCCCGGACTATGTGCGCATCGCGCCCTACATGGGCACGATCTATTTCTCCATCAACACGGATCTGGAAGGCTTCTCCAATCCCGATGTCCGCAATGCGCTTGGCATGGCGATCGACCGGCACTTCATTGCCGACGAGATCCTGCGCGCCGGGTACGAGCCGGCCTATTCGCTGGTTCCGCCCGGTGTTGCCAACTATCCGGGCGGCGTGCGCGCCCAGTGGGCCGACATGCCGATCGAGGCGCGCCGCGAGCGGGCCCGCGAACTGCTCGAGGCCGCCGGCTACGGTCCGGACAATCCGCTGCGTTTCGAATACACCTATCGCGCCACGCGCGATAATCCGCGCGTCGCGCCGGTGGTGCAGAATGACTGGTCGGCGATTGCCGAATGGGTCGAGCCCGAGCTGATCGTCAACGACACCCAGATCCACTACGACAATCTGCGCGCCCAGGACTTCCAGATCGCCGATGGCGGCTGGATCGCGGACTATAACGACCCGTACAACTTCCTCTTCCTGGGCGAATACAGCTCGGTGCCGATGAACTACTCCCGCTACAATAATCCGGAGTATGACGCGCTGGTCACCGAGGCGAACCGCGAGCTCGATCTGGAACGCCGGGGTGAAATGCTGGCGCGGGCGGAACAGATGTATGTCGATGACATGCCGATCATCCCGATCGTCTACTATGTCTCGAAGAATCTGGTGAACCCGGACGTGACCGGGTGGGAAGACAATATCGTCGACCTGCACCGCACGCGTTATCTCTGCCTGGCCAGCGCAAGCGAAGCTGGCAGCGAAGGCGAGGACGGCTAGGCCGGCTTGCCAGACGATATACCCCCGACCTAGCCTGAAGCATCGGGGCCTGGGCCGGGGGATATGTCATGTCAGGAAGCGATGTTGTAACGGATGCAGTCGTCGGCGGTTCGGCCGCCGGCGAACTGGGCGATGCGATACAGTCATCGCGCCGCCGGAAGTCGGACCGGTACTCGGTCTTTGCCTCCCCCACGCCTGCAGGCACCTGCTCCAACTGTGCTACAGAACTTTCCGGTCCGGTCTGCCACAGTTGCGGACAGGCCTCGGATACCTTCCACCGCCCGGTCTGGGACCTTCTGCTCGACGTGCTGGACGGATTGCTGGGTCTGGAGGGACGCCTTTGGCGGACCTTGCCGCCGCTCATGTTCCAGCCGGGAAAGCTGACGACGAATTATCTGACGGGCGTGCGGGCACGCTATGTCATGCCTTTCCGGCTCTATCTGACAGCCAGCGTGCTGTTCTTTCTCGCCTTCTTCGCGGTGAACGAGGGTCTGAATACCGGGCCGGAACCGGTTGCCGGTTCCGACATCGCCGAAGCGCGTGAAGCGCTGGAGACCGGCGATCTTGAGGCCGGGCTCGCCATGATGCCGGAGGAGGCGCGGAACGAGGTGATCCGCCAGGTCGAGCGCGGGCTGGACGAGGCCGAGAACGCCGAAAGCGCAGAAACGCCCGAGGCGCGCGAACTGCGTCAGCAGGCCGAGCGCAACGAGCTGAAGCAGCGCATCCGCTATGGCCTGCTGCCGGAATACTACCCGCGCGAGGCAGCCGCGCTGGACCCCGACGAGACCGTGGAGATCTCCGAGGGCATGGTGATGAATTTCGACGGGATCGAGGAATTGCCGCTCAGCTTCCGGCTGCGTCTGGCGGATGGAATCGATGCGGTGATCGATTCACAGGGGCAGGCCCTGTGGGCCGCCATGAAAACCTGGGCGCCGCGGCTGATGTTCGGCCTGTTGCCGATCTATGCCCTGTTGCTGGCCGTGACCCATTTCTACAAGCGCGGCCTCTATTTCTACGACCACCTCGTCGTGACGCTGCACTTCCACGCCTTCCTCTTCTTCATGTTCCTGCTGGTCGGCGTGATCAGCCTCGTTCTGGGGCCGGGCTGGGCCGTCCTGGTGTTCTTCCTGTGGTCGAACTACTACCTCTACCGGCTGCACCGTACGGTCTATTCACACGGCCGGTTCTCGTCCTTCCTGCGCGTCATTTTCCTCGACATGGTCTATCTGATCATCCTGTCCTTCGGACTGATGGTGCTCGTATTCGTGGGGCTGTTCACGGCGTCCTGACGCGCTTCGCCTGCAAAGCCGGCACAAAAAAGGGCCCGCCGGAGCGGGCCCTTTCCTGTTTTGGGCAATGGCCGTCGCGCTATTGCGGCACGGCCACCCGGCTGCGCATCTGAACGCCGGGCTGGCCCGCTTCCTGGCGGGCCTGGATGGCGGCACGCACTTCCGGCATCTCCATCAGCGCATTCAGGCGAGCCGCGGTCTCGGCGGACTCTGCCGAGACGCCGAACAACTCCTGGAAGGCTTCCAGCGGCGTGCGCTGGCGCGGGAAGCGGCGCAGACGCACCTCGTCCTCCGGTGCCAGACCGGCGAGCTCGCGAGCGGCGTCGACGGCGTCGCGGAAGCCGCCGATCTCGTCGACCAGGCCCAGATCGAGCGCCTGGGCACCCGTCCACACGCGGCCGCGCGCAATCTCCAGCACCCGCTCCAGCGGCAGGTCGCGGCCGTCGGCCACGCGCCGGGTGAAGTCGTCATAGACGTCTGCCATCTGGGCGCGGAAGGCGGCGCGCTGGCTGTCCGTCCAGGCTTCCTGGCTGGACATGGCCGTGGCGTATTCGCCGCCCACCGACAGCGTCTCGACATTCAGCCCGACCATGCCGAACGTCTCGTCCAGCACGATCTTGCCGCCCAGAACGCCGATCGAACCGGTGAGCGTGGTGGCGTGGGCCAGCACATAGTCGGCCGGCGCGGCCATGTAATACCCGCCGGACGCGGCGAGCGAGGCCATGGAGACCACGACCGGCTTGCCGGCTTCGCGGGCCCGGTTGATCGCGTGCCAGATCTGGTCGGACGCAATGGCCGATCCGCCGGGCGAATCGACCCGGATGATGATGGCACGGACATTCGGATCGTCCGCGGCGGCCAGGATGGCTTCGGACGTGAAGTCGCCGCCGATCATCTCGTCGCCGCCAAGCGGATTGGCGTCGGCGTCACCGGTCACGATGGCGCCCTGGCCTTCGATCAGGGCGATGACGGGCGCATTGCTCCAGGCCGGCGAGGCCTGTTCGTGATAGACGGCGAGTTCCACCACCTCGCTGCCGGCGCCGGCGCGGTCCAGGGCGGCCTCGCGGGCCTCGACGACATGACCGAGACGGTCGACAAGGCCGGCATCGAGCGCCGCTTCCGCGGTATGCGGCGCGGTTTCGAAGACGCTCCGGATCTCGCTGGTCGAGAAGCCCCGGTCGCCGGCGATTGCGGCAACGGCGGTGTCATAGATCGAGCCCAGATAGGATTCGGCCGCTTCGCGGTGTGCGTCGGTGAAACCGGTCTGGGTGTAGGTGTTGGCGGCGTTCTTGTATTCGTGGAACTGCTCGAATTGCGGTTCCGCATTGAAGTGTTCGAACAGCCCGCCGAGGAACATCACCTCGGAGGCCAGGCCGGCCGGCGTGAAGGATGCCGTGTCCTGCAGCCAGATCTCGTCAGACCCGGAAACCGCGAAATAGCCGGTCACGCTGGTGCCTTCAAAGCCCTGGGCGTGGGTGATCACGAACTTGCCGGCCTCGCGGAAGTCGGCGATCGCATTGCGCATTTCCTCGGCCATGCCCGGTGACAGGCCGAACTCATTGGCGCGGATGAAAACGCCCTGGACGCGGGCATCGTCTTCCGCGCGCTCCAGCGTGCGGACGATGTCGACGACCGAGAGCGGTTCGGCAAAGGCGAAGGGCGAGCGCGACGGGCTGTCGAGCCGTGGCGTGCGCAGATCCAGTTCCAGGACAATGCCGTCATGGGGCAGGGCGGTTTCGCGCTGGGCGCCTTCCATGGCGGAATTGATCATGGCGCCGATCATGAGGAAGACGACGATGACAGTGAGGACCGAGCCGACGACGACGCCGACAATCGATCCGAAGAACGTTACCCAGAACTGTTTCATGGAAGCCCTTTCGACCCACGCAGACACACGGAGACGCCGCAGTGCAAGATGCGGTCCCCTTTTGCGCCATAATGTAGGGCCCGCGGGGATTTGGGTCGAGGGATCGTGTCCGTCTAAGTCCCGCAGGCGGCAATACGGCGCAGTCCGGCGGCCGGAAGCGGATGCTGTGCAGTGAGATCAGGGGCGGGAAAGTGAATGGTCGGAGTAGCAAGATTCGAACTTGCGACCCCCGCCTCCCGAAGACGGTGCTCTACCAGGCTGAGCTATACTCCGAACCGAGGCGCGGCTTATAGCCAACTCTTTTGTACGGCGCAACGCGCCAATGACAGGCAAGCTGCAGTCTGCTCCGGCGCGGGGCGGGAGCCGTGCGGATTCACCTGTGAACACGCGCCATGTGCAGTTTGCGCTGCAGCAAACCGCATTGCCCCGTTGCATCCCCCCCGGGGGTTATGTATTTACCGCGCTCCGTCCTCGCTGACGGGCCCGGTTGGGGCGTCGCCAAGTGGTAAGGCATCGGTTTTTGGTACCGACATTCCCAGGTTCGAATCCTGGCGCCCCAGCCATTCCTTTCCAGATCATACCGGAAAAGACCGTACCGGATGACCGGTTCGGCCGCGCCCGCATCGTGAGACCGGCATCGCGAGATTGTGATAACGGCACGCCGCACCCGTTCGCGGCTCGCTTGCGGTCAGACCGCCCGATTTTTCGCTTGTCCCCGAAATGCCGCGTTTCGTCCCGTTTCGCTGTGCAACCGTACCGGAAACGGAATACCATCTGTGCGCGAAAGGCAGGCCGGGGGTGGTCGCAATACGCGAATCTTGGCGATTTGAGCGCAGTTGAGGCCGCATTCCAGCCACAAAGATGTATTGATCGTGGTGTAACGCTGGTGTTAGCGTTCATGCCAATTCGCAAGCGGCGCGCATGCGCCTATAAGTTGATGGGCCAACCATCACGGGGTTTCGAAGGGTTGCTGGAGCGATGCCTTCGTGGACTGAAACGCATACCGCCCTGTGCGGTCGCTGTCTGCAGGCGCTCGGACCGGGCCGCTTGAGAACGAGGGTAGGGGGCCTAACCGGCAGGTATTTGCCGGTCAGCATCGAAGTTTTTTTGGGGCGGGGGACCGGCGTGGGAACCCGCATTGACCATTGTGAGGCGAGAAATGGTGAACTTGAAGAATTTGGTTCGCGCGTCGCTTATGGCGACAGTTGCGGCGGGCGCCTTCGGCGGTGCCGCCGTTGCGCAGCTGGACCAAACGCTCAGTGTTGCGCGCAACAACACGCAGGAAGGCGCGCAGACGCAGCGCCGTATCGACCAGCTGGACGACCAGCGGACCGATATCGAGCTGGAGTATCGCGCTCTGCTCGAGCAGATCGAATCGCAGCGTCTGTTCGTCGAGCAGCAGCAAGTCTTCATCCGCTCGCAGGAAAATGAAGTCGAATCGCTGCAGGCGCAGATCAACCGCGTCGACAGCATCGAGACCGACCTGGCGCCGATGATGCGCGAGATGGTTCAGAACCTCGAAGAGTTCGTGAACCTCGACCTGCCCTTCCGCCTCGAAGGCGAGAATGGCCGTCTGGCGCGCATCGAGAACCTCTACGAGCTGGTTGACGACCCGAACGTCTCGCCGGCCGAGCGCTATCGCGTCATTCTCAACGCCTACGAGATCGAAGCCTCCTATGGCCGTTCGCTGAACGCCTATGAGGATACGGTCCTTGAAGACGGCGTTCCGGTGAACGTCACCGTGCTGCAGATCGGCCGTGTCGCCATGATTCGCCAGTACGACGATGGTTCCATGACGATCCGTCATAACGGTTCCAGCGACTGGGAAGCGCTTCCCGGCAGCTATGAAGCCAATGTGACCCGCGCCATCCGCATCGCCCAGGAAGTGACGACACCGTCCGTCTTCCTGGCGCCGCTGCCTGGCCCGGCAGTTGCCCAGTAACGGCTTGGAACGGAGAGTGAAAGTTATGAAAACCACGATGAAGATGCTCGCCGCCGCCGTTTCCATGGGCGTGGCTCTCACCGCCGGTGCCGTGGCACAGACCCAGCCGGCCGGATCCCTCAACGAGCTGCTGCAGCGCGTGCGTTCCGACGCCCGTGAAGCCAGCGCTGAAAACCAGGAACGCCTTCGCGAGTTCCAGTCCAGCACCAACCAGCAGCAGGCGCTGCTGAGCCAGGCGCGGGCTGAACTGAGCGCCCTGCGCAACCAGGCCGACCAGCTGTCGGCCCAGTTCGAAGCCAACCAGACCCGCATCGACGAACTCGATGCCGAGCTGCGTCAGCGCCAGGGTGCCTTCGGTGAACTGTTCGGTGCTGCCCGTCAGGCCGCCGGCGAGTTTGCCGCCATCATCGACAGCTCCATCATCTCGGCCCAGTTCCCGGGCCGCGCCGATGCGCTGGAAGAACTGTCCAATTCGCGTACCCTGCCGACCCGTGCGGAGCTGGATTACATCTGGCGCCGCGTGATCGAGGAGATGATCCAGCAACAGCAGGTCGTCACCTTCAACGCCCGCGTCACCGGCCTGGGCGACGGCGAAGCCGTGCCGACCACCCGCGTCGGTCCGTTCGTTGTGTTCACCAACCACAACAACAATCAGCGCTTCGCCCTGTGGCAGGAAAACGACACGACCGGCAACTGGGCGCTCCGCGACCTGCCGGCCCAGCCGCCGGCCAATTTCGTGGGCGGTGCCTCGAACCTGTACAATGCCGATCCGGGCGAAATCGTGATGGGCGTGGTTGACCCGTCCCGCGGTCCGCTCCTCGACATCTACAAGGACGTTCCGGGCCTGGAAGAGCGTATCGAGCAGTCGGGCAATGTCGGTAAGGTCATCATCGGCCTGCTGGTCATCTCCGCTGTCTTCGGTCTGTTCCGCCTGGTCTCGCTGCTGCTGACGCAAGCCGCCGTGGCCGGTCAGAAGCGCAAGTCGTCCGGTTCCAAGTCCAACCCGCTGGGCCGCGTGATGCTGGCTTATGAAGGCGCCAAGGACAAAGACGTCGAGACGATGGAACTGAAGCTGGATGAAGCCATCCTGCAGGAATCGCCGAAGCTGGAATTCGGTCTGAACTTCCTGAAGCTGGCTGCCGGTATTGCTCCGCTGCTGGGTCTGCTGGGTACGGTTACGGGTATGATCAAGACCTTCACCCAGATCACCCTGTTCGGTACCGGTGACCCGCGCATCATGGCCGGCGGTATCTCCGAGGCCCTGATGACCACGGTGCTTGGCCTTATTGCCGCCATCCCGCTGCTGTTCATTCACTCCTTCGCCCAGTCCTTCGCGCGCGGCGTCCAGCAAGTGCTCGAAGAACAGGCCGCAGGCATGGTCGCCCGTCACGCTGAAGAGCGTCACGGCTAATCGGAGGAACCGCTATGGATTTCCAGGCCGTATCAACCGGCCTTCAGGAGTTCCTCGAGCGGGGAGGCCCCGTCCTCGTTGTCATCATGGCAACAACATTTGTGATGTGGGCCTTCATCCTCGAGCGCTTCGTCTTCTTCTATTTCGCCCAGGACGGGCTAGCGAAGCAGGCGCAGCGGGAGTGGAATGCACGGGCAGACCGGAAGTCCTGGTATGCCCATGCCATCCGCGACCAACTCATCTCGGAGGTCAAACAGCGTTGCGATCAGAATGTCGAGCTGGTGAAAACCCTCGTCGCTGTCGCCCCGCTCTTCGGACTGCTCGGCACAGTGACGGGCATGGTCTCGGTGTTCGACGTCATGGCAATTTCGGGCTCTTCGGATGCCCAGGCCATGTCGGCCGGCGTCTCGCGCGCCACGATCCCGACCATGGCCGGCATGGTGGCGTCCCTTTCGGGACTCATCTTCGCCAACCAGATCGAACGGCTCGCCCAGTCGCGCACTGCGAAACTGGCCGACTCGCTCGAGATCGGTGAGGGGAGTGTCGAGTCATGAGACGTAGAAGCAAGCACCACGACGATCAGGCCGAAGTGAACATGACGCCGATGCTCGACATCGTGTTCATCCTGCTGATCTTCTTCATCGTCACCGCCACCTTCCTCTCGGAAGAAGGCCTCGACATGCGCCCGCCGCCCGACTCGGACACGCCGCCGGATGACACGGCGCCGCCCCCGATCGTGGTTCAGGTTGACGACGATAATAATATCTTCGTCAACCGGACGCGGACCGATGTCGATCGTGTGCTCTCGGCCGTCAACCGCTTCCGGGCGGAAGAGCCGAACAGCGCCGTGCTCCTGGAAGTCCAGGACGAGGCCGATCATGGTATCATCGTGCAGATCTGGGACGAGATGGGCGCCAATGGCGTGCCGGTTTCGATCCAGCGCACGAATGAAGACAGCTAGACCGGGAGGTAGCCATGGCGCGACGCGTCAGTCGAGTGAATACCGGTGAGGAAGAGATCGAACTGAACATGACGCCCATGCTGGACGTCGTCTTCATTCTCCTGATCTTCTTCATCGTCACCTCGGTCTTCATCAAGGAACCCGGCGTGGACACAACCCGCCCGGATGCCATGACCGAGGAAGACCGAAATCCGTCGATGCTGATCGCGGTGACATCGGAGAACGAGGTCTGGGTCAACCGCCGGGTCTACGAGATGAACGAACTTCGCGGGGTTATCGAGCAGCTGCTGCAAGAGAACCCCAAGGGCCGGGCTATGATCCAGGGCGATGAGGGGGCCAATATCGGTCTCATCCTCGACGTCCAGGAACTGCTCATCGAGATGGATGTCGAAGTGCATATTTCGACACTCCAGACGTAGGGAGGAGACAACATGGGTAATCTTGTCCGTCTCATCGTCGGCGTTCCGATCGCCGCCTTCGTCACGATCGTGCTGTTCTTCGTCATGACCCGCCTCATCCTCGTGGAAGGGGCGCCGCCTGCGGAAGACGTCGAGGACCGCCAGTTCTCGATCAATGACGAGGTTGCGGAGATCGAAGCCCGCCGCCGCGACACCACGATCGAGGACGTGCAACAGGTGGATCCGCCACCCCCGCCGCCGCAGATCGAGCGGCAGCGCGCAGAACAGCCGGCCGAAGGTCTGGCCACCGTCATGGGTGCCATTCCGGACTTCGAAGCGCCGCAGCTGAACAGCGACAGCGTGAACTTCTCGGTCTCCGACCGCGATGCGCAGCCGCTGGTCCGGATCGAGCCGCAATACCCGATGCGGGCTGCGGAGCGCGGCGTCGAAGGCAGCTGCTGGGTCCGCTTCGACGTGACCCCGGACGGTACGCCGACCAATATCGACATCTACCAGTGCGACAGCTCGCTTTTCGAGCGTGCGTCGATCCGGGCGGTGGAGCGTTGGCGCTACAATCCGAAGGTCGAGGACGGGGTGCCGGTGGCACGTCGCGGCGTGGAAACACGCTTCGACTTCCAGCTGTCCGAATAATGGGAAGGCGGGCGGATGTCGCCGACATCCGCCCGGCCATCCCGCGGGACGGAACCTGAAGGCCCTTGCGGGCCGGAGTGGTTCCGGAGGAATTGTCAAAGCCGGTTCGGGGAGTTGGGCCGGTATGAAGGAGCCATCGATGATCCGTTTTAACGGTTTCGATACATCGGGCCTGTTGCGCTCCGTCGCGACGCTTGCCCTGGCTGCGGCCATGACCACGGTCGTGCTCGCCGACGCCGATGCCCAGCGCCGCAATCGCGATCAGGAAGAGGAGAATGACGGTGCAGACCGGACATTCACCGCCCGGGTCGGCGAGATCGTGCTGGAAGCCCAGGAACAGCAGGGTAATGATCAGTTCACGGCCTCGATCGAGACCCTGAACCGTGCGCTCGCGATCAGCGACATCAATCCCTACGAGCGGTCGATCTGCCTGCAGCTGCGTGGCCGGGCCTATTACGAGACCGAACGCAGCACCCAGGCCGTTCAGGACTGGCAGGCCGCGATTGCCACGGGCGCGATGTTGCCCGAGGAAATCGTCAATATGCGCATCAATATCGGTCAGCTGCTGATTGCCAACGAACAGTATAACGAGGGCATCCGCTCGCTCGAGCAGGCTGTCGAGATGGGCGGTGAAGAGGCCGTCAATGTCGGTGTGGCCCGCATGCTGGCCCAGGCTTACGGCCAGGCCGAGCGCTACCGCGAAGGTCTGCGCTGGGCGGAACGCTTCTGGGAATTGCGTCCGGCCGCCGAGCGGACCCGCGGCGATTATTCGCTGATGCTGTTCTACTACCAGCAGCTTGACGATGTGCCGAACCAGTTCCGCATCATCGAGGGCATGGTCGCGCGCTGGCCCACCGAGAAGAACAACTGGCGCTCCTACGCCTCCCTCCTGGCCCAGACGGGTCGCGAGGAGGACGCGTTCGAAGCCAACAAGATCATGTATATCAACGGCATGCTCACCGAGAGCCGCGAGATCGTGGCGGTGGCGCAGTATTACAGCTATTACGAATATCCCTATCGTGGTGCGGTGATCCTGGAGCGCGAGCTCAATGCCGGTGCTGTCGAGCGCACCCGCGAAAACCTGCAGCTGCTGTCAAACATGTGGCGTCAGGCGCGGGAATGGGAACGCGCCATCCCGGTCCTGCGCCAGCTGGCCCAGATGACCGGCGATGGGGACGATTATCTGAAGCTGGCCGAAGCGCTGTACCAGCAGCGCGAGATGGCTGAAGCCGAGGATGCCTTCCAGGAAGCGCTCAACCGCGGCGGTCTCGATCGTCCGGGTACGGCGTGGACGCTTCTGGGCAATGTGCGTCAGGAGCTGGGCCGGACGGATGCGGCGCTTGCCGCTTTCCGCGAAGGCGCGCGCTACCCCTATTCGCGTACGACGGCGAATGGCTGGATCACCTTCATCACCAACCAGCGGGCCGCTGCGGCTGACCGTGTCCGGATCCGCGAGCGGGTCCGCCTCGACGAATGCCGCTTTGCGGTCGAGGATCTGCGTGAGACCGCGACCCTGCTGGGCGATGTCGACGAGAACGGCCGTATCGTGATCGATGTGCCGAACAATTGTACCGACCTCTACAACCAGTACGGCGAACGTCTGAACCAGAATGTTGCCGAAGGCGAAGAGGCTCCGGCCGAAGCGGCCGAGGACGACACCGAATCCGACGCCGGCTAGGCGTCCGGTCATCCGGTGACAGGATCAACGCCCCGGCCCGTGCGGCCGGGGCGTTTTTCTATGCCGCCATTGGCTGCGGCCAACCTGCGCGCGATCCTCTCCGGTTTTCAATCGCAGGTGCCCCAATCTCGCCCGATTGTGACAGCAAGCTTTCCATATCATGACGTTGCACCGGGGCTGGGGAGTTCGCGTCATGTGCCGGGGAGGTGCACATGGGATACCCGAAACTCGCCACCGGTGCGGCCGGCGGTCTGGCCGCGCTTGTTATCGCATTCACGACAATCGGATCGTCGTCCGCCGCGCAGCGAAGCGCGCCGGACCGGCCACCGGAAGCCACCGAACGAACGCTCTCGCAGCGGGTCGGCGAGCGCATCCTGGAGCTGATGGAAAGCGAAGGAGCCGGCGACTACGCCGCCGCGCTGGCGGGCTATCGCCAGATGCTCGGGACAGAAGGCCTCACGCCCTATGAACGCGCCATGCTGCTGCAGCTCGCCGGCCGCAGCGCCTGGGAGCTGGACAGTCCGCGCGAGGCGATCACCGCCTGGCGGGCCGCCATCGCGCTCAACGCGCTGCCGGAAGAGGACGCCAATACGCTGCGCATCAATACCGGCCAGCTGCTGCTGGCCGAGGGCGAGTACCGGGCCGGGATCGATCTGATGGAAATGGCCCTGGCCCGCGGTGTCCCGCTCGGTGCCGATCTCGCCATGCGCCTGGCCCAGGGCTATGGCCAGCTGGAGGCCTACGGGCCCGGTCTAAACTATGCCCGCCAGGCCTTCGACCTCGCCGGAACGCCGGACCGGCCGCATTTCTCGCTGCTGCTCTTCTTCTACCAGCAGCTGGACATGCTGCCCGAACAGACGGGCCTTCTGGGCCAGATGGTGGCGCGCTGGCCGGACGAGAAAGCCTACTGGACCAGCTATGCCTCGCTGCTGGCACGGACCGGGCGCGAGGCCGATGCCTTCGAGGTGAACCGCATCCTCTATCTCAACGGCATGCTGACGGACAGCGACGAGCTGATCCGTCTTGCCCGATATTATTCCTACTACGAGTACCCGTTTGGCGGCGCATCCATGCTGGAGCGCGAGCTCAATGCCGGGCGCGTCGAGCCGGAGCCGGAACACTTCCGTCTTCTGGCTGACCTGTGGCGCCAGGCGCGCGAGTGGGAGCGGGCGCGGCCGGTGCTGCAGCGGGTCGCGACCCTGACCGGTGCCGGGCCGGACTATGAGCGCCTCGGCGAGGCCCTCTATCGCGCCGGCGCGTTCTCCGAGGCCGAGGCCATGTTCGTCCAGGCCCTGTCGCGCGGCGGGCTTAACCGCCCGGGCGACACCTGGACGCTGGTCGGCAATACGCGGGTCGAGCAGGACGATCTTCTCGGCGCCATCGACGCCTTCGAGCGCGGTCTGCAGTGGGACTATTCCCGCGCCACCGCCCAGGGCTGGATCGGTTTCATCGAGCGCAAGATCGCCATCCAGCGCGATGGCGAGCGGTTTGCCCGGCTCACCACGATCGAGGCGTGCGAGCTGGAGATCGAGCGCATGCGGCGTGGCCCGGTGATCTCCGAGGATCAGCTCGACAGCGAGGGCGTGCGCATCTTCGAACTCTCGGCTGAATGCGAACCCTATTTCGACGTCAATGGCCGTCTGAAACCGGAATTCGAGCGGGCCTGACCCTGCACCCTTTCAGGACAATCGAGCGGCCGGGCCCGTCCATCCAGATGGACGGGCCCGGTCCGTTTCGCCCGCATGTTTCCCCGCCATCGCCATATTTGACCCTTTTTGCGCCCCGGTTTCGCCGGACAGGCGGGGTCTCATGATCCTGCGGCAAGGAGCTGAGTTGTAGTTCCGAGGGGGAGGCGCCGAGTTGTGGCGCCCCCGTCCGCTCCGGCCCGCCCGGCCGCGATGACCGTCGCCGGGAGCCTGGCCGGGTAGGGGGCAGAACTGTCGGGGCCATGCAGGACCGCCCGTACCGGGGAGCCTGTAATCATGACAGCCACCTTTCATTCCGTCCGCACACCGCTGGTGTTGCCGGTCGCCGGCGCCGTTACCGTCGGCCTTTTCCTGCTGATGCGCCAATTGATCGATATCGGGCCCTATGTGCCCGAACCGGTCGAGGAATTGCCGCCGTTTGAGATCCGGTTCGATGTGGATCCGGTCGAGATCGAAGAACGCATCAAGATGGAGGACTTCGCGCCGATCGATCCGCCGCCGCGGCCGCCGTCCATCGAGACAGATCGCGCCGCCGTGGAAGCCATACCGGACGGGTCGCGCTGGGCGCTGCCGCCGATCGAGGCGGTGGAGATCAGCACGGGCGGCGGCCTGGTCAATATCGACCGCCAGCCCTTGCCGCGCGTGCGCGTCCAGCCGGTCTTCCCGGCCAATGAGGCGTCACGCGGCCGCAATGGCGTGTGCACGGTCGTGTTCGACATCACGGCGGAGGGCCGCACGGCCAATATCCGGGCCCGCGACTGCACCAGCCCGGCCTTCGAGCGGGCGACCATCAACGCGGTCTCCGGCTGGCGCTATGACCCCCAGGTTCGCGATGGCGAGCCCGTGATCTATCGCGGCGCCACCACCCAACTGGTCTTTTCGCTGGAGGAATAGGCTTCCCCTGCGTGAGCGGGGGAAGTGGCCGAGCCTGGCCCATGGGCCAGGTGAGGTCGAAGGGGGTGAGTCATCCGTGCGCGCTGACGCGCTCTGCGGTGCTCAGCGCCGCCCCCTCAGTCGGCTACGCCGACAGCTCCCCCGCAAGCGGGGCGAGCCCTGGTGCAAGCAAGACAAAAAAGGGCGCGTCCAGGCCGGACGCGCCCTTCCTCATCCAGATGTGCGCACCGCCTATTCGGCCGCGATCGCCTCGACTTCCTCGTCGGCCAGGCCGACCACCATCAGGGCGAAGGCCCAGTTGAGGGCGGTTTCGCGCAGGCTGTCGAAGCGGCCGGAAGCGCCGCCATGGCCGGCCCCCATATTCATCTTCAACAGGGTCAGCCCGTCATCGGTCCGCCGGTCGCGCAGGCGGGCAACGAACTTGGTCGGCTCCCAGTAGGTGACGCGCGGATCGGTCAGCCCGCCCGTCGCCAGGACGTGCGGATAGTCCATCTCCTGGATCTGGTCGTAGGGGCTGTAGGCGTACATCGTCTCATAGTCCTGCGCGTTCTCGATCGGATTGCCCCATTCGGGCCATTCCGGCGGGGTGAGCGGCAGTTCCGCGTCCGACATGGTGTTGATCACGTCCACGAAGGGCACGGCGGCGATGGCACCGGCAAACAGGTCGGGCTGCAGATTGATCGCGGCGCCGACCAGCAGGCCGCCGGCCGAACCGCCATAGGCGACGATATTGCCGCGGCTGGTATAGCCCTCGCTGGCCAGGGCCTCACCGGCCGAGACGAAGTCGCGGAAGGTGTTGATCTTCTGCTCCAGCTTGCCGTCCAGATACCACTGGTACCCGTTCGCCATGCCGCCGCGGATATGGGCGATGGCATAGACCATGCCGCGATCGACCAGCGGCAGCGGGGTGACGCGGAAGGCGGCCGGAATGGTGATGCCGTAGGAGCCATAGCCGTAGAGCAGCAGCGGCGCCGATCCGTCCACCGGCGTGTCGCGATGGTGCAGGATGGTAACCGGGATCTCCACGCCGTCATGGCCGGGCGCCATGATGCGGCGCACGACATAGTCTTCCGGATCGTGACCGGAGGGGACTTCCTGGCGCTTCAGCAGCACGCGCTCGCGCGTTGCCATGTCGAAATCATAGGTCTCTTCCGGCGTCGACGGGCTTTCATAGGAGAAGCGCAGCGTGTCGGTCTCGAACTCATAGCCCTGCGAGATGCCCAGCGAGTAGGCCTCCTCGTCGAAGGCGATGTCGTATTCCTCACCGCTCCCGTAATTGTGCACCACGATGCGCGGCAGGGCGTTCTGGCGCTCCATGCGCACCTGCCAGTCGGCAAAACCGATCACGGCATTGATCAGCGTACCCGGACGGTGGGCGACGACATCTTCCCAGTTCTCCCGGCCCGGATTGCCGATCGGGGCGGCGACGATCTTGAAGTCCACCGCGCCGTCGGCATTGGTCAGGAAGTAGAAGCGGTCGCGGGCCTCGGTGAGGTAGTATTCGACATTCTCCTCGCGCGGCGCGATCAGCTGCGGCTCGGCCGTCGGATCATTGGCGTCGATCAGGCGCAGCTCGTTGGAGGTGTGGCCGCCGGCATTGATGACGATGTAGTTGTCACCGTCCGAGATGCCGACCGAGACGAAGAAACCGTCATCCGGCTCCTCATAGATCAGCTCGCTGGCGCCGCCGGTGCGCGACTGGCGGTAGACGCGTTTGGAGCGGGAATTCTCGTCGCGCCACACCCAGTACAGCGTCTCGGAGTCATTCGCCCAGACAAAGTCGCCCGAGCTCTCGTCCGTCAGCGTGGCGACAATGGCGCCGGTCGCGATCTCGCGGATGCGGATCTCGTAGTATTCCGAGCCGCGGATATCGACACCGAAGGCGACATACTGGTGGTCCGGCGAGTGCTCCATCGAGGAGAAGTCGAGATACTCGAAATCGGCCGCCTCGGCGTCGCCATCGACCAGGATCTCCTCCTCGCCGGCCGGTTCGCCGGTTTCCGGATCGATCGGGCGGCGGGCATAGATCGGATACTGGCCGCCTTCGCGGTAGCGGGTGAAGTATTGATAGCCGCCATCGCGCTCGGGCACCGAGCTGTCGTCTTCCTTGATGCGGCCGCGGATCTCCTGGAAAATCCGTTCCTGCAGATCGGCCGTCGGCTCCATCACCGCGTCCAGATAGGCGTTCTCGGCGTCCAGAAGCTCACGGATATCGCTGTCCAGAACCTCCGGCTCGCGCATCACCTGCTGCCAGTTATCGTCCTTGATCCACTGGTATTCGTCGACGCGGGTAAAGCCCAGCTGCTCGATCTCCACGGGGCGCTGGTCGGCGCGCGGCGCCTCGATGCCGCCGGCCCGTTCGATCAGGGCCGAGGTCTGCGGTGCGGCAGCGGTGGTGTCGGCGGTCATGTCAGTCTCCTGGCTGCAGGCGGCCAGCGCGAGGGCGGTCAGCCCGGCGCCGATCCGTCCGGCAAGTTTTCGCGATGTCATCGTCTTCCCCTCGTGCAAGGGCCGGCCTCAGTCGCCGCCCGTCTCCTCCGGCCGGAAATCCAGCACGGTCCCGTTGGTACAATAGCGTTGTCCGGTCGGTCTGGGACCGTCGGAGAACACATGGCCCAGATGTGCGCCGCAGTTGGCGCAGTGGATCTCGGTGCGCGGCAGGCGCAGCCGGAAATCCGTCTTCGTCTCCACCGCATCCGGGGCCTTCACATCGTAGAAGGAGGGCCAGCCCGACCCGCTCTCGTATTTGTGCTCGGCCGAGAACAGCGCCTCGCCGCACACCTTGCAGTGATAGGCGCCGCCGCGTTTTTCCGCATTGAGCGGGTGGGTGAAGGCGCGCTCGGTGCCTTCCTCGAAGGCGATGGCATAGGTCTGCGGATCGAGCCGGGCCTTCAGGGCGTCGATTTCGGCGTCAGTCAGTTTCGGCATGGTCGCGCTCTTCCTCGTTCGGCGGCAGCGCGGCCGGATGGGGATGGCCGCGCCGGACGGACAATATGGGCGTCGTCAGCGAAATTACCACGAGAACCAGGCCCAGGCCGATCATCGGGACCAGGGCCGAGGCCTGCGGTCCCAGGAAACCGATCATGAAACCCATGAGCACGGCGCCGGCCGGCATGCCGCCGAACAGGCCGAGCTGATAGACCGACATCACCCGCGCCAGCTTGTCTGGCGGGGCCTGTTCCTGCACCACGGACCGCGACAGCGAGATCGCGACGCCGGCGCCCAGCCCCCACACGAAAACGAGGATGTAGAGCGACCAGAAAGGCAGAGGCAGGGCAAAGGCGCCCGTCGCCAGCACGGTCACGCTCTGGGCGATGATGAGGGCGCGGCCCGGCCGCTCGATCTGGCGGAAGCTCGCCAGCGCGACATTGGCCAGGAAGGCGCCGACCCAGAAAGCCACCATCAGGCTGGCGATCTCGCGGAAGCCGCCGCCATAGGTCTCGCGGATCAGCAGCGGGATCAGCACCAGGAAGGCGCCGCCCACGACGAGAAGGCCGATGGCGATCATGATCGCGGTCATCGGCATCAGCACGGGCGAGCGGAAGACGGCCCGCACACCCTCGGCCAGGTCGGCCATGGGATGGGCGGTGGACATGTTCCGTTTCGATCCCAGGCGCGGCAGGAAAGCGGCGGACAGGCCGCCGATGAAGAGGCCGATCCCCTGGCAGACGAACAGCGCGCCCGGTCCGGTATAGGCCGCGATATAGCCCAGCCCCATGCCCAGGATCTGGGCGCCGAACTGCACCGCCGACGCCATCACCACGGCGCGCTGAAGGTCGATCCCGCCATGACGGGTGCGCCCGGAAATCCGCACGACCGGATTGATCGCGCTGTCACGGGCCGGCATCACGAAACCGCCAGCCACACCGATCATCAGCGCGAAGGCAACCATGATCCAGTAGGACAGGTGATCGGTCATCAACAGCGCGCCCAGCGTGGTCGCGGCAAGACCGGCAAAAATGTAGAAATAGAAGATGATCCCGCGCCGGTCCTTGCGCTCGGCCAGCACGCCGGCAAAGGGCAGGAGCAGCATCATCGGCGCGGTCAGCGCGGCCTGGGCAATGCCCAGCCGCTCCGCGCTTTCGCCCAGGGTGAAGGTGATGACGCCGGGGAAGATGGTGGTCTGCAGGCCGAAGCCGAAGAACCAGCCGGCGACCAGAACCAGATAGCCGCCAAAGGGCGGCAGTCGAAGGCGGCGATTGCCGGCGAGGGGGCGAAAGACGGGCAAAGGGGCGTCGTGCTTTGTTGATCCGGATGTCCGCGCCGCGAACGGCGGAGGATTGCAGGCCGCCCTGTCTACCAACTTGTGGGCGCAAGGCAACTCCCGGCTATCGAGTTGCCGCGGGCGCCACCATTCATTAACGCCGTCACGGCATTCTGCCACTCGATTCCAGTCTGGCAGGACGCGTCGCCATGGCCGAGGCCAAGCCCTATGATCTGACCGAACCGGTCGCCACGCCCAAGACGCGGGCGCTGCTGGCGCGCCGGCTTGCGGATATTGTCGGCCTGCCGTCCAGCCGTATCACGCCGCGCGAGCGCTGGATTGTCGGGGATCTCCTGTACGACGTCATACGGGCCTCGGATCTCGAACTGCGCCGGCGCTGTGCGGAACGCCTGGCCCCGCTGAGCGAGGCACCGCACCGCCTGCTGCGCACGCTGGCGAGCGACGATTTCGAAGTGGCCCAGCCGATCCTGGAACGCTGCACGGCGCTGACCGATTTCGACATGATGGAGATCATCAATTCCGGCACGCTGCAGCACCGCATGACGATCGCGCGCCGCGAGGCGCTGTCCGAGACCGTCGCTGCGGCGCTGGCTGCCTATGGCGAACCGCCCGTGGTGGAGCGTCTCCTGCGCAACAAGACCGCCCATCTCGCAGCGCCCACGCTGGATCATCTCGTTGGGGCTGCGACCGAGGAGAGCTCCTATGCCGCGCTGCTGATCCGCCGCGAGGAAATGCGCCCGGCCCAGGCTTTCCGCCTGTTCTGGAGCTGCGAGCATATCGACCGCTTCCAGATCCTCGACCGCTTCGCTGTCGACCGGACCATCCTCCTGGAAGCCTCGGAAGACATTTTCCCGGCCGCTGCCGGCGAAGGCTGGTCCGATCCCATGGTCGCCCGCATCCTGCGCTATATCGACCGCCGCCAGCGCAATCGCGAAGCCGCGGAGAGCAGCCCCTTTGGGTCGCTGGAAGGCGTATGCGAAGCAATGGAGACCGAGGGCGCGACCTCGGACATCATCGCGGAGATCAGCCGCCTGGCCGCTGTCGAGCGCCGGCTGGTGGTGCGCATGATCGACGACATGGCCGGCGAGCCCTTGTCCGTGCTGTGCAAGGCGACGGGCCTGAAATGGCCTTTCTTCCTGCACATGTGGCGCGGGCTGGGCCGCTCCGGCCAGAGCGATCAGGTCGAGCAGGCACGGCGCGTCTATGACAGCCTGTCGGTCGAGAAGGCCCAGACGGTGCTGCGCTACTGGAACCTGTCGGCCGAGGACAAGGGCTGACCTGGCTCTGCGGCGCGCCATAAACCCGCTCGATCCGGGCAATCGGAAGAATTGATTGGCGCACACCGCGCGATCGCATCAGGGTGCTATTGCGAATTGTTCGCAAATTCCGGAGTGCCCGATGCTGTCCCGTGTCCATCGCTGTTGCCGCATACCCGATCGCCGCGTCCTGCGCCTGCCGCGCGGAGCCCTGAAAACCGCCAGCTATGCCCTGATGCATCTGGGCGTCGCGATGACGGTCGCTTTCGCCCTGACGCGAAACTGGCATGCCGCGCTGGCCATCGGCCTGATCGAGCCTCTGGTGCAGACTGTCGCCTATTCCATGCACGAGCGCGCCTGGGCCCGGCGGCCGGTGCCTGCTGCCTGACGGGGCGGCCTCGCCGCAGGGCGGGATTCCGGACCGGCGCGTCCTCCTTGCCGCGGGCCGGCAGGCGTCCATATCTGCATCTGCAATCCGCAATGCACGGCAAGGAGGCCCGCCAACATGAAATGCCCCGTCGACGATGAAACCCTGGTGATGACCGACCGCAACGGTGTCGAGATCGATTATTGCCCGAAATGCCGGGGCGTCTGGCTCGACCGCGGCGAGCTGGACAAGATCATCGAGCGCAGCGCATCTGCCGCGCCCGTCCAGCCGTCCGCGCCCGCGCGCGAACCGCGCCGCGAGGAGCGTCATCACGATGACCGCCGCTATGGCGACCAGCGCCGCTACAAGAAGCGCGAGAGCTTCCTCAGCGAACTCTTCGACTTCTGATCCCGAGACAAAAAAATGCCCGGCCGGAGCCGGGCATTTCCTTTTGCAGATACCGCTGCCAGCTTACCAGCTGTAGCGGATCCGGCCGTAGACATAGCGGCCGGAGAAGCCGAAGGGCGAGAAGCCGGAGAAGGGGAAGATCCGGCTGAACGTGCCGTCCAGCGCCGGGGTTTCCGCCGTCACGTCCGGATACTCGTCGAACAGGTTGTTGGCGCCGAAGGCGACATTAAGCCCGTCCGTGATGTCGGCCGAGAATTCGGCATCGACAATGGTCTTCGGCGAGAGCACCTCGTCGCCCGAACCGTCGGCCGCCGTGCCCGGATCGACCGTTTCGCCGAAGCGCGTCGCCCGCACATAGCCGGCAAACGGACCGCGCGACCAGTCGACCGACCCGATCAGCTTGTTCTCCGGCTGGCCGACCTCGAAGCGGGCGATCTCGCGCCGCGCGAAGAGGGAGACACCCGGCAGGACTTCCGAGGTCGGGGCGTCGGTGACTTCGGTGTCGGTGAAATTGGCACCGAAGGTCAGGTCGAAATCACCCCAGTCGGCGGTCTCGAAGCCATAGCTGGCGACTACATCGACACCGCGGGTTTCCGTTTCCACACCATTGATGAAGAAGCGGGCGCTGGTGATGTTGGTGATGCCGGCATTGACCAGCAGGGCTTCCACATCCGGGCCGGAAAGGTTTTCCGACAAGACGATGCGATCGTCGATGTCGATGGCATAGGCATCCACCGTCAGCGTGAATCCGCCCTGGGCGAAGACCAGACCGCCGGAGATGTTCAGCGATTCCTCGGCTTCCAGCGGCTCACCGCCCAGCGCGGCTGCGACCGGGCTGGTGGCCGGGAAGGTGCCGACCTCGACCGGGACCGGCGGCGTGCCGGTGAACACGGTCGATGTGGAGGTGAAGTAGGCCTGCTGCAGCGAGGGCGCCCGGAAACCGTTCGACACGGCCCCGCGCAGCGCCAGCGCGTCGGTCAGCTGGTAGCGGGCCGCCAGCTTGCCGGTGACGGTTTCGCCGAAGTCGGAATAGCTTTCCGCCCGCGCCGCGGCGGACACGGTGAAGCGGTCGGTGACGTCGGTTTCCAGATCGATATAGGCGGCGATGGAATCGCGGTCCTCGTCGATCACGTTGGACGGCTGGAAGCCCGGGAAGACCTGGCTGCCGGTGGCGAGTATCTCGCCATTGGGACCGGTCACGCCGCCATTGATGTAGGAGGCTTCTTCACCCGCCTCGATCTCGTAGCTTTCCAGGCGATATTCCAGACCGACGGCGACGCTCAGCGGGCCGGCAAAGGCGTCGACGGCGTAATTGCGCTGGAAGTCGGCATTGGCGGTCAGCTGGTCATAGATCAGCGCACCGGCATCGAAGCTGGTCGGGCTGTTGGCGCCCATCGACGTGTTGACCGAGTTCTCCACGCCATAGCCCAGCTCGTTGCGGCCATAGCCCAGGCTGAAATCATAGCCCCATTCGGCCCAGTCGCCGCGCACGCCGCCCAGCACGGAAATGTCTTCGACGTCCGTGGTGATGTAGGGCAGGAAGCCGTCCGGATAGATCGCCGGGACATTGCGGGAATCCTGGGCGCGGCGGTAGAAGCCGGCGCCCTGGCCGTCGCGCTGCTGATAGCTCGCCCAGCCATAGAGTTCGGCATCGGCATTGATCGGCAGGCCGGCATTGGCGAACAGGCTCAGCGCTTCCGACGCCGACAGGCCGAAACGGTGATTGATCCGGTCGAAGCTCTGCTCGCGCGGGTCGAGACCGCCGCCGGGCAGGGAGGGGTATTGCTGGCGGGTGTCCGGACCGGCGCGATTGGTGGGTTCGCGGTCGCGGTATTCCGCCGACAGGGTGAGGAAGCCTTCCGCGCCGAGCGGCAGGCCGACCCAGCCGGACAGGCTGGTCGTGTCGCCGTCCGAGGCCGAGCGCGGCTGGTCGACGAGCGGGATGTCGGTGGCGTACTGGCCGAAGCTGGCGGTCACCTGGCCGCCCTCGCGCGCTTCACGCAGGCCGACATTGATCACGCCGGCGATGGCGTCGGAACCGTACTGGGCCGAGGCGCCGTCGCGCAGCACTTCCACGCGGCCGATGGCCGAGACCGGAATGGTGTTGAGGTCGACGGCCGAGGAGCCGCGTCCGACCGAACCGTTCAGATTGACCAGGGCCGAGGCGTGGCGCCGGCGGGAGTTCACCAGCACCAGCGTCTGGTCCGGACCCAGGCCGCGCAGCGTGGCCGGGCGCACATGGTCGGTGCCGTCGGTGATCGCCGGCTGCGGGAAGTTGAAGGAGGGCAGGGCGTAGGACAGGGCCACATTCAGCTCGGTCGAGCCGTTGTTTTCCAGCGTGCCTGCCGAGATCACGTCGACCGGCGCCGTGCTCTCAAGGGCAGTGCGGCCTTCGGCGCGCGTACCGGTGACGACGATGACGTCGTCGGTCGACTGGGCGACCGCCGACGCTGCGGTCAGGGCGCCCAGGGCGGCGCCGAGAAGCAGGTGTTTCATGAAAATCCCCTCTTGTTTTTACGGGTATTGCGTGTGAATCGACCGTCCGTTTGGCCGGGCTGGACCTGCCATTTGGGGCCTTATGCAACCGATACAAGAATGTGACGGGAGTTTGACGCTACCCTGTGGGCTGAATGCCACACTCGGCCCCGGCGCTGCGGACCGCGACTGCAATTCGTGGCGCGCCGGACCGGCGGCCGGCGGTACCTGTTTATATCCGCGCGCGCGTGCACCTGTTTTATGCACGTGCCTGCCCCCTTGATGACCGCACTGAAACTGTGTGCAACTGGTCGCCCGGTTCTTCTGGTCAAGCCCGTTTCCGGCCGCTAATAACCGGGTGAAGCGTTAACGCGCGGGGAGAATCCATGTTCTACGGCGTCAGCCTCACCGCCATCCTGGTGGCGCTCTGGCTCACCCTTTCGGGGAGCTATACCCTGAGCGGCGACTATCCCATCGTGATGGGATTGGGCGTGATCTCGATCGTGATCGCCGTCGCCCTGACCTTTCGCATGCGGATCGTCGACCGCGAGACCGTGCCGGTCGCCCCGGCGCCGGCCCTGTTCGGCTACTGGTCCTGGCTGGGCCGCGAGATCGTCAATGCCAATCTCGCCGTCACCCGCCTGGTGATGAAGCCGGAAATCGACATCGAGCCGCGCCTGGTGCGCGTGCCGGCGCAGCAGCGCTCGGGCCTGGGCCTGTGTGTCTTCGCCAACTCGATCACGCTGACGCCGGGTACGGTGACGGTGGATGTCGAGGATGACGGCTTCCTGGTGCACGCGCTGGACGGTTCCTTCACCGATCCGGCCGGCTTTGCCGAAATGGGCGCGCGCTCCGACATCGCCACCGATGGCCGCCGCAAGGAGGTGAAATGATGGAGTGGGTGAATTTCATCATCGCCCTGGGCATGGCCGGCGCGATGGCCATCATGCTGGCGCGCCTGTTCGCCGGGCCGACGCTCTATGACCGCGTGCTGGCGGCGAATTCCTTCGGCACCAAGACCGTGCTTTTTCTCCTGGTCTTCTCCGCCATTGCGGGCCGCCAGGATGCGATCGACATCGCGCTCCTCTACGCGCTGATCAATTTCGTCGCGACCATCGCGATCCTGAAATTCTTCCGCTACCGCTCGCTGGAAATCGCCCTTGCGCAGATGTCCCTGCGCAAGGCGCTCGACGGGGAGTACGAGAAATGAGCTGGGCCGAGATCCTGCAATACGCGCTCTTCGCCGGCTCGGTCGCCGCGATGACGACGGGCCTGGTCTTCGTGCTCGCCGGTGCGACCGGCGTGATGCGCCTGCCCGACTTCTACACCCGCATGCATGCCGCCGGCGTGACCGACACGCTGGGCGCCGAGCTGATCATCCTGGGTCTCATCCTGCAGGCCCATGACTGGCAGACCGTGGCCAAGCTCCTGCTGGTCGGCCTGCTGCTCTTCCTGACCAGCCCGACCGCCACCCATGCCATCGCCAATGCCGCGCACCGGGCCGGGCACAAGCCGCGCCTGTCGCGCTTCCATCCGGCACACCCGGCCGAAGCCGGCAAGGTCAGCGGGGAGGGCCGCTAGATGGATCATTCCGATCTCACCCAGTATCTGGACTATGCGCTGATCGCCATGCTTCTGGCCGTCGGCTTCGCCATTGTCCGCCTGCGCAACCTGTTCGCCGTGGTCATGCTGACCGGCGTCTACTCGCTGCTCTCGGCGGCCTGGTTCGTCTCGCTCGACGCGGTCGACGTGGCCTTCACCGAAGCGGCCGTCGGCGCGGGCATTTCTACCGTGCTGATGCTGGGCGCCATGCTGCTGACCGCCCGCGAGAGCGAGCCGGCCGGCGCCAGGCGCCACTGGGCCGCCCTGGCGGTCGTCGTCGCTGCGGGCGCGGCGCTGTTCTTCGCCATTCCCGACATGCCGGTCTATGGCGACCCCAACTCGCCGGCCAATTCCTATGTCGGCATGGACTACATGACCTCGACCCCGAACGAGATCGCCGTACCCAATGTGGTCACCGCGGTGCTCGCCTCCTACCGGGGCTATGACACGTTCGGCGAGACCGTCGTGATCTTCACCGCCGCGCTCGGCGTGATGCTGCTGCTGGGCTTCGGCACCGGCCGCCGCGAGGAAGAGGATGACGCAGCCGCCGGCAAGGCCAGGACCGGCAAGGCCGCGAAGACGGAGGACAAGGCATGAGCCCGCACCTGATCCTGCGCGTCGTCTCCAAACTCCTGATCCCGATGATCGTCGTGTTCGGTTTCTACGTTCAGTTCCACGGCGATTTCGGCCCGGGCGGCGGCTTCCAGGCCGGTGTCATCATCGCGGTCGCGGTGATCCTCTACGCCCTGATCTTCGGCATGGACGAGGCCCGCCGGGCCGTGCCGCCGGTCGTCGTGCGCTATGGCGCCGCGCTGGGCGTGCTGATCTATGCCAGTGTCGGCGTCGCCACCCTGTTCATGAACGGGGCCGGCGAGCCGCTGAACTTCCTGGACTATGACGCGCTGCATCCCGACCAGGGCCACCATACCGGCCAGCACTACGGCATCCTGCTCGTCGAGCTGGGCGTGCTGACCACGGTCGCCTCGGTGATGCTGGCAATCTTCTACGCCTTCGCCGGCCGCGTGCCGGACATTCCGGACGAGGAGTGGTGAGCATGCTGGAAATCATCCTCGAACGCTTCAACTACATCCCGATCATCATCCTGATGATGACCGGCCTGTATGTAGTGATCGCCACCGGCAATCTGGTGAAACGCCTGGTCGGCCTGTCGCTGTTCCAGACCTCGGTCTTCCTGCTCTACATCACCATGGGCAAGGTGTTCGGCGGCCAGCCGCCGATCATTGCCGGTGACTATCATGGCGAGGACGCCGGCCATGGCGCCGATGCCGCCGCCGGCCACGGCGCCGAAGCCGCGCAGCACGCTGCCGAGATCGCCTATTCCAACCCGCTTCCGCACGTCCTGATCCTGACCGCGATCGTCGTCGGCGTGGCGACCCTGGCCGTCGGCCTGGCGCTCGTCGTCCGCATTCGCGAGGCCTATGGCACGATCGAGGACGATGCGCTCAATGCGGCCGATTATTCCCTTGAGACCGGGAGCGCCGAATAAATGGACATGCTGGCCTCTCTCCTGCCGGCAGGCATTGCCGTGCACGCGCCTGCGCTGATTGTCGTCATTCCGCTGATCATGGCGGCTGTGGCGGCCCTGATGCCGCGCGGCATCTTCGCCTGGGGTGTCACCCTGGCGACCGCCATCGCCGTGGCGGTGCTGTCGCTGAACATTCTCGGCCAGGTCTCGACCGGCGGGGTGATTTCCTATGCCATGGGCGGCTGGCTGCCGCCGGTCGGCATCGAGCTGCGCGTCGACATGCTCAACGTGCCGCTCCTGCTCCTGGTCGGCATTGTCGGTCTCCTGTGCGTCATCTACGCCCTGCCGTCGGTCGCCGACGAGATCGCGAAGAAGCAGCAAGCGCTCTTCTATTCCGCCTTCCTGGTCTGCTTTGCCGGCCTGCTGGGCGTGACGATCACGGGCGACGCCTTCAACGTCTTCGTCTTCCTGGAAATCTCCTCGATCTCCACCTACACGATCATCGCCATGGGCGCCGGCAAGGACCGCCGCGCCCTGACCGCCAGCTATAACTACCTGGTGCTCGGCACGATCGGCGCGACCTTCTTCGTCATCGGCGTCGGCTTCCTCTACATGGCCACCGGCACGCTCAACATTGCCGACATGGCCGCCGTGCTGGAACAGAACGGGCATGACCGCGTCACCCAGGCCGCCTTCGCCTTCATCGTGGTGGGGCTGGGCCTCAAGGCCGCAATGTTCCCGCTGCATGTCTGGCTGCCCAACGCCTATGCCTTTGCGCCGAACTTCGTCACCGCCTTCCTGGCCTCCACGGCCACCAAGGTCGCCTTCTACGCGCTGATCCGCTTCGTCTTTTCGGTCTTCCACCCGGAAGTGAACTTCGTCGCGATGTCCTTCACCTGGCTGTTCGCCGTGGTCGGCGTGGTGGCGATGATGGTGGCCTCGATGCAGGCGGTCTTCCAGACCGATGCGCGGCGCCTTCTGGCCTATTCCTCGGTGGCGCAGGTCGGCTACATGATGCTGGGTCTGGGCATGGGCACCGCGGCCGGCCTGTCGGCCAGCATGCTGCACCTGATGAACCACGCCCTGATGAAGGGGGCGCTGTTCATGGCGCTGGGCGCCTTTGCGCTGAATTTCGGCGTACGCCGGGTCAAGGATCTCGCCGGTCTCGGCCAGACCATGCCGGCCTCCTCGGCGGCCTTTACCGTCGCCAGCCTGTCGCTGGTCGGTGTGCCGCTGACGGTGGGCTTCACCTCGAAATGGTATCTGGTCACCGCCGCGCTCGAGCGCGGCTGGTGGTGGGCCGTTGCCGCACTGATGATCTCCTCGCTGCTGGCGCTGGCCTATGTGGCCCGGCTCCTGTCGGCGATCTGGATGGAAACGCCGCCGGCCGGCAAGGCGGGCATTGCGCCGGCCCGCCGCCTGGCGCCGTGGATGGTGCTGGCCCCGATGAGCCTCCTGGCCTTCGCCAATATCTACTTCTTCTTCCACGCCGACCCGCTGGTCGGCTTGGCCCGCGCGGCCGCCAATGCCGTGATGGGAGGAAACTGAGCCGATGTGGACGCCTGAACTCTCCCTTGCCCTGGCGCTGGCCATCCCGGCCATCGGCGGTGTCGCCGTGGCGCTGCTGGGCAAGTATCCCAATCTGCGCGAAGGCGCGACGCTGGTCTCCGCTGTCCTTCTGGCGCTGAATGTCGCCTATCTGGTCGAGATCGCGCCGAGCCATCCGGTCCTGGAACTGGCGACGCTGGCGCCGGGCCTGCACCTGGTCTTCCGCCTGGAACCGCTGGGGGCGCTGTTTGCCGCAGTGGCCTCGGGCCTGTGGATCGTCAACTCGCTCTATTCCATCGGCTATATGCGCGGGAACAACGAGAAGAACCAGACGCGCTTCTATGTCTGTTTCTGCATCGCCATCGGGGCCGCCATGGGCGTGGCCCTGTCCGGCAACCTGTTGACGATGTTCCTCTTCTACGAAGTGCTCACCCTGTCGACCTATCCGCTGGTCACGCACAAGGGTGACGCGAACGCCAAGCGCGGCGGCAAGATCTATCTGTCCATCCTGCTGGGCACCTCGATCGGCCTCTTGCTGCCCGCCGTGATCGCGACGCACTTCCTCGCCGGTTCGACCGATTTCGTTGCCGGCGGCCTGCTGGCCGTCAACGAGGTGACGCCCGCCATCGCCGGCGTGCTGCTGGTGCTGTTCGCCTTCGGGATCGGCAAGGCGGCGCTGATGCCGGTTCACCCCTGGCTGCCCAACGCCATGGTCGCACCGACACCGGTCTCGGCCCTGCTGCACGCCGTGGCCGTTGTGAAGGCCGGCGTGTTCGCCATGCTGAAAGTGGGCACCTACATCTTCGGTCCCGCCCTGATCGCCGCCACGCCGACCTCGGACGCGCTGGCCTGGATCGCCGGTGTCTCCATCGTGCTGTCCTCGGTCGTCGCGATGACCAAGGATAATCTGAAGGCCCGGCTGGCCTTCTCCACCGTCTCCCAGCTCTCCTATGTCACGCTGGGCGTGATGCTGGCCTCGCCGCTGGCCATGCTGGGCGGGGCGCTGCAGATCGTCATGCACGCCTGGGGCAAGATCACCCTCTTCATGAGCGCGGGCGCGATCTACACCGCCACCAAGAAGACCGAGATCTCGCAGATGGCGGGCCTGGGCCGCTACATGCCCTGGCTGTTCATCGCCTACACGGTCGGCGCGCTGTCGATCATCGGCCTGCCGCCGCTGGGCGGCACCTGGCCCAAGCTCTTCCTGATGCAGGGCGCCTGGGAATCCGGTCACGGCCTGCTGATCGTGGCGCTGGTGGCCTCGTCCATCCTCAATGTCGCCTATCTGCTGCCGCTCTCGGCGCGCGGTTTCTTCTCCGCGCCGGAAGAGGCCAAGCTGAAGAAGACGCCGCCCATGCTGGTCATCCTGCCGCCGGTCATCACGGCTGCGGGCGTGCTGGTGCTGTTCTTCCTGATCGGGCCGCTGCGCGACTATCTCGCGCCGGTCTTCCTGTCCTCGTCCCTTGCTGCGGAGGCCGCCCTGTGAGCGATCAATCCGGCAAACACGATGAACTCGTGCATCCCGCGGCCCGGCCCTTTTTGTGGCTGGACGCGAAATGGCTGAAATCCTCGATGCTGTGGATCCTGCTGGTCCTCGCCCTCGGCTTTGCGGCGATCGACCTCTTCCACCATCGCCATGAATACGTGCATGTGGCCGAGACACCGGGCTTCTACGCCCTGTGGGGTTTCGGCTCCTTCGTGCTGGCCGTGATGGTCGGCTGGTTCGTGATCCGCGGCTTCCTGGGCCGTGAGGAAGACTATTGGGACGGGGAGGGCGACCAATGATCGAGGCCCTCTACGACGTCTCTCCGGCCTGGCCGGTCATCATTGCCGGCCTGATCGCGGCCGCCGTGCCGAACCATCATGTGCGCAAGGGCCTGGCCCTGATCGCACCGGTGCTGGCGGGCTTTCTCTGGTTCAACGTGCCCTCCGGCGTTCATACCGGCGGCATTATCGAACTGGGCGGGTTCACGCTGGAAACCTTCCGCTATGACGGCCTGTCCCGCATCTGGGGCCTGATCTTCATCATCGCCGCCTTCATCAATGCGCTCTACGGCCTGCATTCCAGAGACCGCGTCGGCGATGCCTCCGGCCTGATCTATGCCGGTGCCGGCCTCGGCGCCGTCTTCGCCGGCGATCTCCTCTCGCTCTTCTTCTTCTGGGAGCTGACGGCGATTTCCTCGGTCTTCCTGATCTGGGGCTCCAAAACCAACGAAGCCTACAAGGCGGGCCTGCGCTATCTGGCGATCCACGTCCTGTCCGGCGTCATGCTGCTGGCCGGCGCCGTGATCCACTCCGCCGATACCGGCAGCTGGGCGTTTGACGAGAGCCTCTCGGTGAACACGCTGGGCGGTTTCCTGATCTTCCTCGCCTTCGGCATCAAGTGCGCCTTCCCCTTCCTGCACAACTGGCTGCAGGACGCCTATCCCAAGGCGACGGTCACGGGCGCCGTGGTGCTCTCGGCCTTTACCACCAAGCTGGCCGTCTACGCCCTGGCGCGCGGCTATGCCGGGACCGACATGCTGATCTGGATCGGCGCGGTCATGACCGCCTTCCCGGTCTTCTTCGCCGTGGTCGAGAACGATCTCAGGAAGGTCCTGTCCTACTCGCTGAACAACCAGCTCGGCTTCATGGTGGTCGGCATCGGTGTCGGTACCGAGCTCGCCATCAATGGCGCCGCGGCGCACGCCTTCGTGCACATCATCTACAAGGCGCTCTTGTTCATGAGCATGGGGGCGGTGCTCTACCGCGTCGGCACCGTGAAGGCGTCCGAACTGGGCGGTCTCTTCAAGACCATGCCGGCGACCGCGATCTTCTGCATTATCGGCGCCGCCTCGATCTCGGCCTTCCCGCTCTTCTCCGGCTTTGTCGCCAAGGCGATGACGCTGGCGGCGGTGGCGCACGAGGGACACTACATCGTCTGGTTCATCCTGCTGTTCGCCTCGGCGGGCGTGCTGGAGCACTCGGGCATCAAGATCCCGTACTTCGCCTTCTTCGCCCACGACAAGGGCCACCGTGTCCGCGAAGCGCCGGTGAACATGCTGATGGCGATGGGGATTGCCGCGCTGATGTGCGTCTATCTGGGCTGGCCCGACATGTTCGGCATCCCGGGCGGCTATCGTGCGCTCTACAATCTCACGCCCTTCCCGGAGGTGGCGAACGAGTATCCCATGTGGACCTTCGACCACGTGGTCGGCCAGATGCAGCTCCTGCTCGCCGCGCTCTTCGCCTTCGCCTTCCTGGTGCGGATGAAGTGGTATCCGGACGAGAAGCGCTCGATCAATCTCGACTTCGACTGGGTCTATCGCCGGGCCCTCGACGGCACGGCCCGCTGGGGTCACGCCATGTTCGGCCGGCTGTGGGCTTCGATCGGCAATGTGCTGGCCGCAGCGCGCACCCGGATCGGTGGCCGGCTGTTCCAGGCATTCAGTCCTATGGGGGCGATCAGCCGGGATATCCCCTCTGGCATGCTGGCGATCTGGACCAGCGCGCTTTTGGCCATCGTCCTGATCATCGCCTATATCGCCCCTTAAACTCCAAGGGGTTAGAGCAGAAACGAGGGCGTCACACGCAAGGGTAGCGTCCTCTTTCTTTACAACGCTAATAGGAATATTATCCCCACCGGGCGTAGTCCACCTAGCCTTTCACTCACGCCGCGGCCGCCATTCGAGGCCGCGCGAGACCGGGAGTGCAGGATGGAACGAGCGATGGAAAGACTGGCCGACGATGTGGCCCGGGCCCGCCTGGCGCAGAGCGCGGCGGCCTATGCTTTCGGGGTGCCGCAGCAGGATCTCGAGGCGCCGACACGGCATTCGAGAGAGGCCGCGCTGGCGCGTCAGGTGGCGATGTATCTCGCCCATGTCGCCTTCGAACTGCCGCTGACCCGCGTCGGTCAGGCCTTCGGCCGCGACCGCTCCACCGCTGCCCACGCCTGCCACCGTATCGAGGACCGGCGCGACGATCGCGAGTTCGATGCCTGGATGGATGCGCTGGAGGAAAGCCTGCGGGGCACGCCGCGCATCCTGGTGCAGTCCGGCGGGGAGGAGGGGGCATGAGCGCGCCGCGCTGGATGCGGGCCCTGTCGCGCCGCGGCGCCATCCTTCTGCCCCATGCCGGTTCGCACGCCGTGTTCGCCGGCCCCGACCGCCGCCGCCGCCCGCTCGCCCGGCTGACACCCGCCCAGATGCGCGAGGCGGAGACGAAGGGCTGGCTCGCCCGCTCCGGCGACGGCTACACCCTCTCGGCGGCCGGTCATGTCGCACGATGTCACACCAATAGGTCACCCATGGTGCAGCAATGTCGCCTTGTCGAGCGTCCTGTGATGCGCGAATGCGGGCGTATCGAGACGGTCACGGCCAATGCGCTGGAAGGCCCGCTGGGCAAGTGGTCCGGCCTCCTGGGCCCCGCCGAATGCAATGCCGCGGAACGCTTTCTGGCCGATTATCACCGCTCCAGCCTGACCCAGCGCACCACCCGCAACTGGTCCCCCACAGCCCCGCGCCGCGGCGAGGGGGCGCGCCGGGGTCCGGACGACGCCACGCTGGGCGCCATCGCCGCAAAGGACCGTGTTTTCAGGGTGCTGGACGCGCTGGGACCGCAACTGGCGAAGATCGTCGAGGCGGCGCTGATCCGCGAGGAGAGCCTCGCCGCCATGGAGCGCCGCTTCGGCTGGGGCCAGCGCTCCGGCGGCACCGCCGTCAAGCTCGCCCTGGGGCGGCTGGCGGAAATCTATGGCTCGGGGTGAGGGCGTGCCCGTGCGGACGTCAGGCTTCCGCCGCAGCGCGGATCCGGCCGATCATCGAGGTCAGCCCGTTGGAGCGTTGCGGGGAGAGGTGTTCGGACAGGCCGATCCGCTTGAGCACTTCGCGCGCATCGACCGACAGGATGTCCGCCGGCGTACGGCCGGAATAGAGCCGCAGCAGGAGGGCTGCGAGACCGCGCACGATATGGGCATCGCTGTCGGCCCGGAAGGTGAGGATATCCTCGCCCGGCTCGGTGACCAGCCAGACCTGGCTGACACACCCCTTCACCTTGTTGGCGTCGGTGCGGTCGCTCTCGGGCATGTCGGGCAGGGCCTTGCCCATGTCGATGAGATACTTGTACCGCTCCTCCCAGTCGCCCAGGAGGTCGAACTCGTCGACGATATCTTCGATCTCGGAATGGATGTCGCTGTGTGCCGTCATGTCAGGGCCGACGTAGTGCGGCCGTGGCGGCAAGGCAAGCATCCGGTGCGGTACTGGACAGCATTCCCGTGGTGGGGGAAGCGTCAGGAATTGCGTTCGGCCTCGTGCTCGACGAGCGCGGCTTCGATCCGGGTGGCGGCCATGTCGGTCAGGAAACCGCCAAGCCGGGCGGCCTCGCGGCCGGCATCGCACAGGGCGGCATTGTCCTCACACCAGGCGCTGACGGGTTCGCCGGCATCGATCCGGGTCTCGGCCAGGTTTTGCGGCAGGTCGAAGGCCTCGCCCGCGAAATCGCGGGGCACGAACACGCTGACGACGGCAAGCCAGAGGGCTGCGCGCAGCAAGAACATCATGATCGGCCTCCTTCTTATTGGCACCCGAAAGGCGAGAACCTTCCCAGTGCAGGATCGAGGCTAGTCGAAGAGGCGAAGTATAGCGAGCG
Organism: Maricaulis virginensis; assembly: GCF_027922185.1. NCBI lineage: Bacteria > Pseudomonadati > Pseudomonadota > Alphaproteobacteria > Maricaulales > Maricaulaceae > Maricaulis > Maricaulis virginensis. The sequence continues at coordinate 190,636 of NZ_BSFE01000001.1, forward strand.
AATCCGCCGTTAACCAAAAATGTCGTGCAAATATGGATCAGCGTTTTTTTGTAAAATTTGCCCGCAATTTTATCTTGTCCCTGATCGAGACACTTTTTGTTAACACGTCGCCATTCCAGCCGCTCAAATGCGGTCTATTCCGACGTATCCGCCGTATCGAGGCAGCGGCTGACATCGAGCAGGGCATGCTCGGCGATGCAGAAACTGTCCTCATACTTGAAATGCCCGGCGGCAACGCATTGCTGGAGATCCAGCCGGACCCAGGCCAGGCAACGCTCCACCATCGGATCGCTGAGCAGGCTGTCGATCGCTGCATCGGTATCGGCACCGGTGTCCTGAAGCGATTGCAGGGCAGCGACCGAAAGAATGCGGCCGACGCGGGAACGGTCGGGGTCCGGAATCGCTTCGCCGACGGTCAGCGAAAGCTGCGGCGTCAGCGTGTCGTCGACCGGCGTGGCCATGTCCAGCGGCGCGATGCGCTCGAACAGGGCCGAGGCGGGGACCGCAGCGCCGAGGCTGCTGCCGGACGACAGGCGCAGCGTGTCCGGAAGTGTCAGCGGGCTTTCGGTCAGCTCGGAGATCGCCGCCAGACGTTCAGCCCGGTCGCGATAGACCCGGTTGGCCCAGCGCTCCGACTGCAGCGAGTAGGCGGCCGAGCGGTAGCGCTCGGACACTTCGCGGATCTCGGCATTGTCGCGCCCCACGGCATCGATCACCGAATCCTGGGCGTCGCCGGCCGCCGAGAAACTGGTTGCGAAGGCCGGATCGTTCATCAGGCCGGACATGGCGGCATTGGGCCCGTAATAGTCGGCCAGCTCGCGGACCTGGTCGATATAGTCCGGGTGATGCGCGGCAATGATCGAGGCGTAGGCGATCCAGGCGGGCGCCAGCCTGTCTTCGCCGTAAAAGGCGGAGAGCCGGTCCATCGCCATATCGAGATCGTCGCCCGATCCGATCGGCGCTTCGCGCAGATCGGCGACGACGCCGTGATAGGCGGCATACTGTCCGGCGGAGCGGCGAACCATGCCTTCGGTCCGGGGCGGTGCAATGTCGAGCTGGAGCTGCGGAGCGGGGGCGCTGCCGGCGGCCGTTTCCGGCGCCGGTTCTGCCGCGTCCTGGGCGACGGACATCGTGAGGACGAGCGCCGTGAGCGAACTGACAAACATTCAAAGACTCCTGACACGTCCCGCAAGCATATTGCCTTGTCCGGCGAACAGCGCCAAGTGTCCATGCGTGATGAATTATTCGAAGGCCTGCCCGTTCAGAAAAGTAAACGAGCCGGTCCCTGGATTCAGCATTTGTTAACGATGAAGGCGAAGATTCCCGCATACAGGAATCAGGTGGCAGTCCCTACCGGTTGAGAGATGGATCCGAAGAGCGACGATATCACGGCCTGGATCGCCCGCCGCGGTGGCGTGATTGTCAATCTGGTATGGATTGGCACGCTGGCGGCTGCCGCGCCGCAGGTCTGGCCTCTGCTGGGCGGTGCCGAATGGATGCGCGCGCTCGGTCTGACGGCGCTCGCCCTGCCTGCCATTGCCGGTCTCATCCTGCTGCCGCGCCTCATTCATCCTTTCGAACGCTTTCTCCTGGCGATGATCTGGACGGCCTTTGCGGCCGGGATCGCTGTCACCGGCGGCGGGGTCACCGGCATCGGTGCACTCGCCTTCCTGCTGGCGCCGGCTGTCGCCGCAGCCAGCGGCCTGCGTGACGGCGTCGTCAAGGCGGCCTCCCTGTCCGGGCTGGCGGCGCTGGTCGTCGCGGGGCTCCAGATCACGGGCTTCATTGCGCCGGCGCCGATGGCGGTCGAGCTGCACCTGCCCTTCGTTCTGGGCTGCGCCCTGATGCTGGCGACCGGCTTCGGCCTCGGCGCCCTGCGCGCGGTGCGCGAAGCGGATGCGGTGCGGGCCGAAGCCGAACGGGGCCGCGTGCGTTCGAAGGCCTTCGATCATGCTCCGGCGGCGATTGTCGCCTGCGATGGCGACGGCAACATCCTTGCCGCATCGGACGCGCTGCGCGAAATGTCGCCGGGCCTGCCGCGCGAGCTGGCCGGTCTGCCGCTGTGCGATCTGGGCTTTGACGACGAAAGCCGCGCCGAACTGGCCGCGCGCGCCCGCAAGGCCGCACTGGCCCCGTCGTCGGGCCATCTCGTCCTGCGGGGGCTCAGCGGCAATGAGGCCGATGTCCGTTTCCAGACCCGGCCGTTGCCGGGCGGCGGCAGTGTCGCCCTGTTCGCGGACGATCATGGGCCGGCCCTTGAAGCCCGCCTCCGCGAAGCCGAACGCGCCCGTGAAGAGGCGGAAGAGGAAGCTCGCGCCAAGTCCCAGTTCCTGGCGTCCGTCAGCCATGAACTGCGCACGCCGCTGAACGCCATCATCGGCTTCTCCGACGTCATGAAGGCGCGGCTCTTCGGGCCGATGCCGGCGCGCTATGCGGAATATGCCGACCTGATCCATGAAAGCGGCCAGCACCTGATGGAGCTGATCGGCGACGTGCTCGACATGTCGAAGATCGAGGCCGAGCGTTATGAGCTGGTGCGCGAGCGCTTCGACATCGACGAGATTGTCGGCCTTGTCGCCAAGATGATGCGTCTGCAGGCCGAAGAGGCCGGCATCACCCTGTCGGTGAAGCGCAATGATGTGGCCGTGCCGGTCATGGGCGACCGCAAGGCGCTGCGCCAGATCCTGCTGAACCTGCTGTCGAATGCGGTCAAGTTCACACCCGAAGGCGGTGCGATTGTCGTGATGGCCCGTCCGTCCGGCGGCCAGCTCGTCCTGGCGGTGGGCGATAGCGGTGTCGGGATCGACCCGGAAGAGGCCGAACGCCTTGGTCAGCCCTATCAGCAGGCCGCCAATGCCCGCGACATCGAAAAGCGCGGCACGGGCCTGGGGCTCTCGCTGGTGCGCGCCCTGGCCGAACTGCATGGCGGTCACATGTCGATCGCGTCGCGCAAGGGTGTCGGCACGACCGTGACGGTGACCCTGCCCATCCTCGCCGACAAGCGCGGTGATGTGGAAACCTGGCCGGCCGGTACGGTCGCCGGTCTGGATGTGCGGCAGCAGATCGAGCGGGCCCAGGCCGCGTCGCAGGACATCACAGCCACGCCGTCGACCGGGCGGACCGGCACGGAATCCTGACAGCTAGAGCCTCCCATCGACATTGAGGTCGATGGAACGGGGCCGGCTTTTTTAGCGGTCGCATTTTGGGACCGCAGAACCGGTGCCCACTTCTGCTGAAAATGCCGGGCTCTTGGCGGTCGCATTTTCGAACCGCAGAACCGGTGCCTACTTCTGCTGAAAATGCAGATTCCTTGGCGGTCGCATTTTCGAACCGCAGAACCGGTGCCCACTTCTGCTGAAAATGCTCGCTAGCTCCGCGGAACCGCCAGATTGCCCGAGCGCACGAAAGCCCGGGCGGCGCCGAAATCGCCGATCTCGAAATAATAGTGACCGACCGTGTCGCCGTGCCCGTCGATTAGCTCTATGCGGGCCGTCTCGCGCGGGTCGCGGGCGATGATGGCGTCCACGGCGCTTTCGGGGAAGTGGAAGACCAGACCGGTCCCGCCGGCGCTCAGGGCAGCCTGTTCGGCGGCGGTGCCGCGGCCGCTGGCCCAGACCAGCGCGCGGGCATAGTCCGGCGGCGTCCAGTCGGCCCATTCAGCACCCGCCGGAGCGGGGAAGTGGCCGTCCAGCGTCGGGTCGTACAGGTCCGGCTCCCGGCGCATGTCGCGCAGCACGAGAACAGCGGAGACCGCCCCCGGGGTTGCGGGCATGGCGGCGGAGAAGCGAATGCGGTCATCGAGACGGCTGAGGCCGACACGCAGCGTGCCGGTGTCCTGAAGCGCCGCCCAGCCGGGTTGTCCGGCAATGAAGGAGCGGGTCGCGCTCCAGCCGAAATCCTGACCGTCGAACTGCATGTCGCGCAGCCGCTGCCAGCCGATGAAGGCGTCGGCCACGCGGTGACGCAGCTCGGCGACTTCCGGCCAGCTGCAGTCCGTCGCACCGGCCTGGGCTTCGATTTCGTCGGCATAGTCGTCCAGGGCATGGGCCGAGACGCCGTCACGCAGCAGCGTGCCGCGGGCTTGCAGCCGGGCGGCATTCAGCGCATCGCGCTGTTCGGCGGTAAACAGGCCGCAGCGTGTGTCGAGATCCAGTGCCAGCTGGCGCTCGCCGAAGATCAGGCCGGTGGCCTCGTTGGCGATGGCCGGTCCGCTGGCGACCGTCAGTGCGGCGGCCAGTCCGGCAGCAGCGATCCGGCTTCTGGTTGAAAAGCGCATGTTCCGTCCCGTTCCCTACAGGTCCGGGTTTAGCAGAGACGCTTTTATGCCGCGTGAAGAAGAAGGGTTAATGCCCGGCTAAGGCATTGAGTAAAATGATATCCCGTCTCACGCACTGGCCCTGCGGCGGCGCATGGCGCCGCGCAGCAGCAGGAGAAGCGCCGCACCGAACAGCAGGAAGGCGGCATCGCGGGTGTGATCCACGGCGAGCTCCTGCACGCGCTCGAACAGGCTCGGCGGCTGGACGGTGAAGTCGAGCGGGGTCACACCGCGCGCGCTCCACACCGCCGCCCGGCCTTCCAGCGCCGACCAGAGACTGGAGCGGGCCAGCTGGCGGCCGGCGCTTTCGAAGGAGGCGATATCCGGCGCCGTCAGCGTACCGATCCAGCGGCCGGCATTGCGGCGGTCCTGGAAGAGCGAGGCGACACCGACACCCAGTTCCGCCCCTTCGCGGGGCGGGGTCGCTTCGCCGTCACCGTCGTCGGCATAGGCCGCCGCAGCGAGACGCATCAGGCCGCGCTGGCCGCGCGAGCGTTCGGCGGCGCGCAGGGCGGCGCGCAACTCGTCCGGCGCATTGCGGTCGATGATCTCGAACTCGGTCGAGTTGGGCCCGACGACCAGAAGATTGTGATTTGCGGGGGCCTCTTCCTCCGCATCGCCATACCAGGCGTAGAGCCAGGCTTCGCCACCGATCAGCGCAGCGCGGGCGAGCACTGACAGGGCACCATAGCGGTCACTGTCGAAGCGGGTGGAGAACTGCACGGCAGTGCGGGCGCCCTGGTCGGCGCTGAAGGGCAGGCCCGAGGCCGCAAATGTCCGCAGGTCCGCAGTCCCGGCGAGGGACGGGTCGACCTCGATGGAGGGCCGGCCGAGACGGTCTGCCCGGATGGCGTCGGCGGCGAGGAAGGTCGCGCCGTGACCGGCAAACGAGCGCGCGCCCATCAGGCGGGCCGCTGCGGTCGCCTCGTCGATATTGCGTCCGGTGACGACAAGGCGCGGCTGGCCGTCATTGTAGAAGGCGATTTCCGGACCCTGGCTGGTTTCCGAACGCAGGGCGGCCAGGTCGGTCTCGTCCAGACGGGCAATTTCGGCGATACGCACAACGAGATCGGCATTGGCGGTGTCGCCGGAGAACAGCGGCACTTCCCCGGCGCGCAGGGCGAGGCCCTGGGCAACGAGGCTTTCCAGCGTGATGCGTTCGCGGCCGGCTTCGGTGTCCAGCGCGATGCGGCGCGGCGCTGCGAAATCGGACCCCAGCGCCTGCTCGAGCTCGCCGAGTGTCGAAAGCGGTGCGACGGGCTCCAGCGTCAGGCGCAGGCGCGAGCGGCGCGCATCGACGATCCAGCCGGTGGCGGCGTTCTCGGTCGCATAGCTGATGGTCAGGGTGTTCTCGCCCGGGCGGAAATCGGCGGAGAAGAGCGCGAAACGGGCTTCCATCGCGCGGGCCTGCGGGCGGATGACGATCGGGTCGCCGCCATTGACGCTGACCTGGATGCGGCCATCCGTGCCGTCGCTGGCCGGCCGTGCTGCCAGGCGCAGCCAGGCTTCCGAACTGACCACATGCGGCGGCAGGGTGAAACGGATATCGGCGGCCGGCTGGGAGGTGGAGAGGACAAAGGCGTCGCCGCGGCCGTCGAGATCGGCAAGCGCGCGTTCCTCGGTGTTCACCTGTCCGGCATCAAGCTGTTCGGCCGGCGCAGCCTCCTGTATCGAAGACGCCTGAATACCGGACACGCACATGGACCACGCGAAAATGGCCGCCGACACAACACGAACAAACATGGAATACTCCCTCACCCGTTTAACAGATTATTAAGCAATTGAGCGGCCATCAACGGAAATGAGCGAACTGAAGACGAAATTCTGGGTCGATGCCCTTGTCAGGCGGGCTGATACGGGTCTGGCGTCTGCCTATGTGATTCGCCGGGGAGACGAAGATGCGGGCGCCGTGCTCGTAAAGGTGGTGCTCGCGCGCGACCTGGCACAGCTCTATGTCCCGGCACGGGACGGTGAGGGAAAACGGGTGTGGACGCTGTTCCGCCGGGTTCCGGCGGGGGAAGCCGATATCGATGCCTATTGCCGGCGGCGTATCGACAATGATCCGGACATCTGGCTGGTCGAGATCGAGGACCGGGACGGGCGCCACTTCCTGACCGAGCCGGTCGAATCGGCTGAGCGGTAGAAAAACCTTAACGTCATTCCGCGATGCTGGGTGACGCCAAAACGCTCATTTCGTAACGAGACGGACGATGTTGTTCCTCTTCAACGATGTCGTGTTCGACCTGGGTGATTTGAAGTCGGTGCTGAATGACGGCAAGATGCCGCTCACACCCGCCCAGATCGATACACTTACAGTCGGCCAGCTCAATGCGCTGGTCCGCGAAGCCGTATTTGCCGATCCGGATGTCGCGCGCCGCAAGCCCGAGCATATCCGGCACCTGTGCGCGCTGATCTGCTATGTCGAGCCCGGGGCGAACGCCCTGCTGGCGGTGCGTCCCGACGGGGCGGCGAGCTGGCATGCCGTGGGGCTGCGCTATGCCAATGTGCCGATCACGACACTGGCCTATCTCTGGGCCGAGCAGGCTGACGGACGTCTGACGCCCTCCAAGGCAAACAGTGCGGTCTGGACGGCAGGCAGTGAACCCTTGCCTCAGGCTACGGGAACGGGGTAACCCCCGGCTTGCATTGTCTTGCGAGCCCTGTAGATGACTTCCAATTCGACAGACGCGCCGGAATGGGCGCGCCGCCGGTCTTTCGCCATTATCTCTCACCCGGACGCCGGTAAGACCACCCTGACGGAAACCCTGCTGCTGTCCGCCGGCGCGATCCGCCTGGCCGGGCAGGTGCGGGCCCGCGGCGAGAACCGCCGTACCCAGTCGGACTGGATGAAGATCGAGCAGGAGCGGGGCATCTCGGTGTCCGCTTCGGTGATGACGTTCGAGCATCGCGGCCTGCTGTTCAACCTGCTCGACACGCCGGGCCACGAGGACTTCTCCGAAGACACCTATCGCACGCTCACCGCCGCCGACAGCGCCATCATGGTGCTGGACGCCGCCAAGGGTGTGGAGCCGCGCACGCTGAAACTGGTCGAGGTCTGCCGCCTGCGCGACATCCCGATCGTCACCTTCATCAACAAGATGGACCGCGAGGCGCTGGACCCGGTCGATCTCCTGGAAGACATCCAGGACAAGCTGGCGCTGGATGCCACGCCGATGCAGTGGCCGTCCGGATCGGGCAAGCGCTTCAAGGGCGTGCTCGACATCGCCACCAATGATCTGCTGCGTTTCCAGAAGCCGGGCGAGGACCGCGATCCGCACGAGCCGGCCGAACGCGTTGCCCTGGACGGCAGTGCGATCGGCGAGGTGCTGAGTGCGGAGGAGGCCGACGAGCTGCGCGAGGGTGCAGAGGTCGCCAAGGAACTCTGTCCGCCCTTCAACCGCCAGAGCTTCCTGGAAGGCCATCTCACACCGGTCTTCTTCGGCTCGGCGCTGCGCGGCTTCGGCGTGCGCGAACTGCTCGAGGGCCTCGCCGACATCATCCCGGGACCGGCGCCTGTCACGGCGTCGTCCAACGGCAATCCGGTCGAGATCGAACCGGGCGGCAAGGAAGTCGCGGGCTTTGTCTTCAAGGTCCAGGCGAACATGGACCCCAACCACCGCGACCGCGTGGCCTTCGTGCGCCTGTGTTCGGGCAGGTTCAAACGCGGCATGAAGCTGAAGACCGAAGCGGGCAAGCAGCTCACCGTGTCCTCGCCGATCCTGTTCTTCGCCCAGGACCGCGAGATCGCCGATGAGGCGTTTGCAGGCGATGTGATGGGCGTGCCGAACCATGGCACGCTGCGCGTTGGCGACAGCCTGTCGGAGAGCGGCAAGATCCGCTTCACCGGCATCCCCAATTTCGCGCCGGAAATCCTGCGCCGGGCCCGCCTGGCCGATCCGCTGAAGGCGAAACACCTCAAGAAGGCGCTGGAAAGCCTGGCCGAGGAGGGCGTCACCCAGCTTTTCCGGCCGACGCTGGGCGGCGACTTCATCGTGGGTGCTGTCGGTGCGCTGCAGATCGACGTGATGCGCGAACGTGTGGCGGCGGAATACGGCCTTGAGGTCGACTTCGAGGCAGCGCCCTACGAGACGGCGCGCTGGATCGAGGGCGATCGCGACAAGATCGAGGCTTTCGCCGACCGGCACAAATCGGCGATGGCCGTGGATATCAATGGCGATCCGGTCTTCCTGGCCAAGAGCGCCTGGGAAGTCTCCTATTCGGAAGAAAAATTCCCCGACGTGTCCTTCCACCGGGCCAAGGAGCGTTCCGCATGAGCACCACCGCGACCGACAGTATTCCCGAACAGTTCCAGGAATTCTGGGGTATTGTCGTGAACGTCTGGGAGACGTCCTTTCTGGGCATCGGCGTCGGCCAGGGCCTGCTGGCCATCCTGGTCGTCCTGATCGGCATCGGCATTCGCGGTCTGATCGCGAAATGGCTGCTGGCCGCGTTGCAGCGCCTGGCCAGGCGGTCGGAGACCGAGTTTGACGATGCGGTCGTGGAGGCGCTCGCCGGGCCGATGAAGCTGGTCCCGGTGATCATCGCACTCTTCTTCGCCATCAATATCGTGCAGCTGGGCGGCGACGGGGCGCTGCGCGGACATCAATTCGTGCAGTCGCTGGTCGTGATCGCCCTGTTCTGGGCGCTGCACAATGCGGTCGGACCGTTCGCCTTTGCCCTGCAAGGGCTGCGCAATGCGCTGACGCCGGTCATGGTCGACTGGCTGACCAAGGCGCTGCGGATCGTCTTCATCGTGGTGGGGGCGGCGGCCGTCCTGCAGGTCTGGGATATTCCCGTTGCCGGCATCGTCGCGGGCCTGGGCCTGTTCGGTGTCGCCATCGGCCTGGGCGCCCAGGATCTGTTCAAGAACCTGATTGCGGGCATCCTGATCCTCACCGAGAAGCGCTTCCTGCCCGGCGACTGGGTGAAGGTGGACGGCGTGGTCGAGGGCACGGTGGAGGAGATCAATTTCCGCTCCACCCTGGTCCGCCGGTTCGACAAGGGGCCGGTCTATGTGCCGAACTCCAAACTGTCGGACAATGCGGTGACCAATTTCTCCCGCATGACCCATCGCCGCATCAAATGGGCGATCGGCGTACGCTATGACACGACGTCCGAGCAATTGCGCGAGATCCGCGACAAGGTGCTCGCCTATGTCTCCGACAATCCGGAATTCGCCGATCCGCCGGAGGTCGCGACCTTCATGCGCGTCGACGCCTTCGGCCCGTCCTCGATCGACTTCCTGCTCTACTGTTTCACCAAGACCACCAATTGGGGCGAGTGGCTGCGGCTGAAGGAAGAGCTGGCCTTTTTCGTCAAGCAGACGGTGGAAGAGGCCGGTACGGAGTTCGCCTTTCCCTCGACCTCGGTCTATCTGGAGAGCGGTGCGGAAGTGTTCGAGCCGCCGCAGGACGGCACGGCGGGCGCAGTGGCCGCCGGCAAGGCCTGACCGGTCTCAGGCTGCCATATTCTTGCGCATGCGCCAGAAGCGCATGGCCCGGGCAGCGTCGTCGGCGCTGATCGCGTCGTAGAGCTGGCCCAGCTCGCGGGCATCCCGGAAGGCATCCTCGCCGGCGGCGTGGCGCAGCACGGCGAGCGTCACGAAGAGCGCCTTGTCGAAGCCGGCGGACTTGCAGATCAGCGCCAGCGGATCGATCGATTCCTGCTTGATGGCCCGGCGGGCGGCGACGTAGTCGACCCCGGTCATTTCGGCAAAGGCAGCATAGAATTTCGAGTATTCGCGTTCGCGCAGGAGGCGCGCGAGCAGATTGCCGGTCAGCTGTTTGCGCAGCGCCATGGTCTGCACGAATTTCTGCGCAGCTGCGATGTCGCGATCCTCTGCCATGCGCTGGGCAAGCCGTGCCTTCGAGGCGGCCATGGCATGCTCGAGCACAGCCGGATCGACCGCGTCGAACCGTTCCATGATCCGCTCACGCAGGCTGTTGCCGACGGTCAGCATCAGGTCCGCCAGGAGATCGTTGGGCGTGTCGCCGCGCTCGACCAGCGGCCCCTGCAGGACCGGTGAGCTCTCGGCGCGTTCGGTGACGGTCTCGAAGGTTTCGCGCGACAGGCGGGCGCCGTCATTGCGGATCAGCTGGGCGACGGTCTCGTCATCGCCGCGGCGCACGATCGTATCGGACAGACGCTCGCAAACCTCCTCGCGGCGCGACATGGCCTTGAGATGGCCCTGTTCGGCGGTTTCGGCGATGGAGAGCAGGTCTTCGTCGGTGAGCACTCTGGAGCGGGCCAGCATCGGGGCTGCCACTTCGATCGCATCCTGCGCCAGTTGCAGGACCAGGCCGCGCGGGGCCTGGGGTGCGTCGGCAAAGCGCTGGGACAGTTCCTCACGCGCATCCTGAGCGGTCTGTTCGGCCAGCGAGGACAGCAGTTCGTCGAACTTGCGCGAGGTGGCGCTGCCGCTGTCCGGCGTCTCCTCGAAGAAGAGATCCGTGACTTCACGCAGCAGGGTCCTCCGGCGCTCCGAGGACTTCTCCCTGGCCAGTTCTACCAGATTGTTCAGCTTGCTGACGACGGCCATTGCCCACTCCCACCGATCAGGGATCTCAGCTTCCCCCACGCGGGTAAACAAAGCGTCAGCCGGGGCGTGCAAATTGTCAGGTATCGTGCGTTTTTTATTTGCGTGAGCACAGGATCCGCCGGTCCGCAGGCGGGCGCCGCGCGATATCGCCTAGTCATGCTCACCATGCTGCATCGACTGCAGCGCGTCGATTTCGCGCGGGCTCGGCGGCCGTTCGGCTGCGGCCTCGATCCGTTGGACCAGATCGGCTGACAGGCCGGTCACCCGCCCAGGCGCGCGGAACGGGGTCGGCGCGGCAGAGAGCAGGGCGCATTGCGTGTCCGGACCGTCCAGCCCGGCGACCGTCCAGACCCAGGACTGGCAGTTTCCATCGCGACTGCACAGGGCCGAACAGCCGGCGGGCGTGCCGTCATCCATCGTGATGGAGGCATAGATCGCGCCGCGGCGCGCCCAGCCGTCCATGACGTCGTCTGCACTCGCCGGGCCGGCCGCGAGGACAAGCGCGAGCAGGGCGGCCGTTCGCAGCAGGATCGCGGGGCGCATCACTGTACGCTGGCCTGCCGTATGGCGTCTGCCGGCCCGGGCCGGCCGCGGACGGGATTGAAATCATAGGTCTGGTTCAGCGCCGACGGGATGGAGGCGGCCGGCATGGGGGCGCCGATCAGATAGCCCTGGATATGGCGGGCGCCCATCGTACGCAGGATGTGCATCTGCGCTTCGGTCTCCACGCCTTCCACAACGCAACCCAGACCCAGCGTGCGGGACAGGGAAAGCAGGGTGCGCACGATCTTGAAGGCGGCGGTATCCTCCAGGATGTTGCGCACGAAGGAATGGTCGATCTTCAACTTGCTGACCGGCAGGAGCTGCAGGTATTGCAGCGAGGAATAGCCGATCCCGAAATCGTCCAGCGATACACGGTGTCCGGCCTCGCTGATCTGGTCGATTGCCCGGCGCGCCTGGTTGAAGTCGCTCATCATCGCCGTTTCGGTGATCTCGAACTCGATGCGCGATGGTTCGATACCGCTGTTGCGGACAGTGGCGAGCGCGCTCTCCACGGCATGGGGCGACATCAGGTCGTGGGTCGACAGGTTGAAGGCGAGCGTGATCTCGTCCGGCCAGCTGGCCATGGCGGTGAGGGCCTTGCCGAGCAGAACCTGGGTCAGCGGCCGGATCAGGCCGGCCCGTTCGGCGGCCGGAATGAAGATGTCCGGGGTGACGGCGCCCAGTTCGGGCGAGTTCCAGCGGGCCAGCGCCTCGAAGCCGATGATGCGTCCTTTCACGAGATCGAACTGCGGCTGGAAATGCAGCTGGAATTCGCTGTCATAGTCACAACGGCGCAGCGCCTTGTCGACCTGGCTGGAGTTCGCCATCTCCTGTTCCAGAGCGGCGTTGAACAGCACCGCCTTGCCCTGCAGGGCCCGCTTGGCGAAATAGAGCGCATGGTCGGCGCGCTCCATCAGATCGTGCGCGCTCAACTCCGGATCGTCGCAGATCAGGAGGCCGACGGAACCCGACCCCTTGCAGGTATACTGACCCAGGCGATAGGGCTGGGACAGTTTCGCCTCGACCCGCTGGCCCAGCGTGAGTGCGGCCTCGGCGGTTTTCGGATCGGCTGGTGTCAGGAGGGCGAACTCGTCCCCGCCCAGGCGGGCAGGCAAGGCGTGATCGCCGGTCACGTCGATCAGCCGTCTGGCCACGGTCTGCAGCATTTCGTCGCCGGCCGCATGCCCATAGGTATCGTTGACCGGCTTGAACCCGTCCAGGTCGACCAGGCCGAGCAGGAAGGGCTCGCCGTGCGTGCGCAGGCGTTCGACCCGTTCATTGAGCGCCAGGAAGAAGCTGCGCCGGTTCGGCAGGCCGGTCAGGGCATCGCATTCGGCCAGGTGACGCGCCTCGCGCGCCAGCTCCTCGGCGATCTCGCGATCGTGGATCGCATCCAGCCGCGCCTTGACCGAGCGCAGGACGGCGGTGCGGATGATCGCGGCGATCGCGACGCCGGCGGCAATACCCGATACGCCGACCCAGGCATAGTCCGGCAGCGCGGCCGGTATGTTTCGCCAGACCAGCCACATCAGATTGGCAAAGGAAATCAGCACGGCCAGCGCGATGGTACGGCGGCGCGGCAGGATGGCGGCGCAGATCGGCATCATCAGTACCGTATAGGCCAGGTTCTCCGCCTCGAAATGCAGGTTCTGCTGCAGGTTCGAATTGAACAGCATCGACAGGCACAGGATCGCGCCGCAGACCTCGAGCTGGGAGGCCGAGCGGGGCTGTCGCAGATATTGCCGGACCAGTTGCGCGAGGATCGTCGCGATGCCGACCGATGCCAGCATGATCCCCAGATGGGCTTCGCCGGGAAAGAAGATGCGGCTGACGAGGTCGAACAGGAAATAGCACAGCACCGCCGTGGCGGCACCGCGCAGGATCGGCTGGTAAGCGATGGTGATCTCGTCATTCCGCACGGGCGGACCGGATCCCTCGCTGCCGCTCTCCGGCGCTTGTTGACTGTACGCTTCGGGCCTCATGGGCGGGTCCGCTCCTCGTTCGATCGCCTTATGCAACATGTGTCGTTAAATCGCGGATAAGTTGTCGTTTAAAATTTGAACGGTCCGCGATTTTTCCACCGATGCTTTCCGCATCGCTTACACCGATTGAATTTCAGGCCTTGTGGAGCTAGGAGCAGGCGCTCGGGGTCGGGGGACCGGCCCGGAGCGCACCGGAGGGGATACAGGGTGAAGGCTTTCGTCGAGAGTTCGCATTTCCGCAACTTCATCATGACGCTGATCGTGATCAACGCGATCACGCTGGGGCTGGAAACCTACCCCTATGAAGGCGACTGGTTCACCACCTGGTTGCCGATGCTGGACCGCATCATCGTCGGCGTATTCGTCGTCGAGATCGCGCTCAAGCTGATCGCCTACCGCCACCGCTTCTTCCTGTCGGGCTGGAACTGGTTCGACCTGTTCGTGATCACGGTGTCCGTCATCCCGGCGGCCGGCAGCTTCTCCGTCCTGCGGGCGCTGCGGATCGTGCGGGCCTTCCGCCTGTTCTCGGTGATGCCGGATCTGCGCAAGGTCGTGGAAGCCCTGCTCAATGCCATCCCGGGCATGGGGGCCGTGATCGCGGTGCTGGGCCTGATGTTCTACGTCTCCGCCGTGATGGCGACCAAGCTTTATGGCGAGGCCGTGCCGGAACGCTTCGGCACGCTGGGCGACAGCGCCTTCGCCCTGTTCCAGGTGATGACGCTGGAAGGCTGGGCGTCCGACGTCGCCATTCCGGTGATGGAAACCCATCCCTGGGCCTGGATCTTCTTTGTCGTCTTTATCGTGCTGACCAGTTTCGCGGTGCTGAACCTGTTCATCGCCATCATCGTGGACAGCCTGCAGTCCAAGCATTTCGACGACGAAGAGGCCCGCGATGCCGAGGCCGATGCCGACCGGGAAGTCCTGCACACCGAGATCGCCGGCTTGCGCGCCGAGATTGCGGCCCTCACCGCGGTGGTTCAGCGCTCGCTGGGCGAGGCACCGTCCTCGAGCAGTTCGGAAAACGCGGCCGACAAGTCGGAATAGAAAGCCGCCAGGCGTTCTTCGCGCTCCGACCGCGTGCGCGGCGCCGGAGCACTCAGGGCACGGGCCGGCAGGCCTTCGTGCACCTGCACCATGAAGTCGCGCCAGATCTGGGCGGGCAGGCCGCCGCCCGTGACATTTTCCATCGGGCTGTCATCGTCATTGCCGACCCAGACACCGGCCGTGTAGTCGGCGGTATAGCCGATGAACCAGGCATCGCGGAAGGACTGGCTGGTGCCGGTCTTTCCCGCCGAGGCCCGGCCTGGCAGGGCCGCACGGCGGCCGGTGCCGGTCATCACCACATCCTGCAGCATGGTCGACATGGCCCGGGCCGTTTCCGTTTCCAGCGCCCGTTCGGCGCCGGGATCGCGATGCTCGTACAACACGTCGCCGCGAGAGTTCGTGATCGAGAGGATGAAGTAGGGCTCGCGACGCTCGCCGTCATTGGCGAAAACTGAGTAGGCCGCGGTCAGCTCGACCAGGTTCACTTCCGCGGCGCCGAGCGCGATGGCGGGCAGTTCGGGCAGGTCGGAGCGGATGCCCAGCCGGTGGCCCATTTCCACGATGCGGCCAATGCCCACTTCGTCGGCGACCTGTACGGCGACGGTGTTGATCGAGCGCTTGAGGGCTTCCTGCAGGGTGACGAGGCCGCGATAGGAGCCGGAGAAGTTCTGCGGCGTCCAGCCTTCCAGATCGACCGGTTCGTCCCACACCGCCGAGGACGGGTCGTATCCCGCTTCCAGCGCGGCCGCGAAGACGATGGGTTTGAAGGCCGAGCCGGGCTGGCGCCGGGCCTGGACGGCGCGGTTGAACTGGCTGTCGCGATAATCCCGCCCGCCGGCAAAGGCGCGGATCGCCCCGTCCGGTGCCAGCAGCACGATGGCGGCTTCGCCGGCATGGGCAGCTTCGCCCTGTTCGGAGAGGACGCGTTCCACGGTCTCGTTGGCAGCGCGGGCGAGGGCCGGATCCAGCGTGGTGCGGATGATCAGGTCGGGGATATCGCCGGGCACCAGGCGCTGGGCCTCGGTGAGCGCCATGTCGAAGGCGTGGCCCCAGTTGGACGTGGCGTTGGGATCGGAGGTGTCGGCGACGGGTTCGGCCGGTTCCGCGAGCGCTTCGGCATGTTCGGTTGCGGTGATGTAGCCGGCTTCCTCCATCGCGGCGAGCACCTGGGCAGCGCGGGCGCGGGCAGCGTCGAGATTGATGGTCGGGTCGAGCCGGCTCGGCGCCTTGGGCAGGGCGGCCAAGAGGGCGGCTTCGGCCAGGGTGAGCTCGGTGGCGGACTTGTCGAAATAGCGTTCGGCGGCGGCCTCGATGCCGTAGGCACGGGCGCCCAGATAGATGCGGTTGAGGTAAAGCTCGAGGATTTCGGTCTTGGACAGCTGGCGTTCCAGTGCGCGGGCCAGCCGCATTTCCTGGATCTTGCGGCGCAGCTCGCGGTCGGGCGAGAGCATCAGGTTCTTCACCAGCTGCATGGTGATGGTCGAGCCGCCCTCGACGGTGGCACCTGCGCGGAAATTCCGCCACAGCGCCCGGGCGACGCCGCGGAAGTCCACCCCGGTGTGCCGGTAAAAACGCTGGTCCTCGATAGCGAGGAAGGCCTGGGGGACGTGCTCGGGCAGGCTCTCCAGCGCGACGGCGCGGGCGTAGAGCGGACCGCGGACAGCGAGCACCCGGCCTTCACGATCGGTCAGGGTGACGGCCGGTTCGCGGCGGACATTCCACAGCTCGGCGGCTGTCTGCGGCGCGGGCGGCAGGTCGTGAAAGGCCCAGTGCCAGCCGGCGAAGGCAAAGGAGACAAGCATCACGGCGATCAGCGCCAGCGATCCGCCCACGATCAGGCGGCGGCGCTGTTCGCGCCGGTCGCGTTCCATCATGTGATCCGCGCGAAACGGCTCCTGGTACATGCTTTTTGCCAACCCCGAATGCCTGGCTGCGTGTTAGGCTCGCCCTGTCTAAAGCCTATCAATAGCGGCGGAATTCAGGCGGGACCATGCCTCAGCCTTTCTGGAAAATGAAATCTCTGGACCAGATGTCCCGTGCCGAATGGGAATCGCTCTGCGACCATTGCGGAAAGTGCTGTCTGGTGAAGCTGGAGGACGAGGATACCGGGCTGCGTCTGGAGACCGATGTCGCCTGCACGCTTTTCGACTGCGAGAATGGCGGCTGCCGCAATTATTCGCACCGGCACACCCAAGTGCCCGACTGTGTCGTGCTGACGCCTGACAATATCCGCACCCTGCCCTGGATCCCGAAAACCTGCGCCTACCGGCTGATCGCCGAGGGCAAGGATCTTTTCGACTGGCATCCGCTCGTCACCGGCGACCCGCACTCCACCGCCAAGGCCGGGATGAGCGTCGCCGGTCAGGTGGTCAGCGAGGATGATTTCGACGGCGACCCCGACTGGGAAGAACACATCGTCGAATGGCCGGGGGAGGGTGATTGAGGCTCAGGCTTCCCCCGCCGAGGCGGGGGAAGTGCCGAGCGTAGCAAGGCGATGGGGGTAAGTGCGCGCTGCCGCGCTCTGCGGCGCTTTCGCGCCGCCCCCTCAGTCCGCTACGCGGACAGCTCCCCCGGCAAAGCGGGGCGAGTCCTTTTCAAGTCAGCTGAACACCGCCTTGTCCTTGGCGCCGAGGGCCTTGAAGACCATGGCGGCCGGGCAGAAGCCGGTGAAGCTGGTCTGGATCTGGTTGAGGCCGACGAAGGCGGTGAGCAGCAGCCACCATTCACTGACCTGCCAGGCGAGGATCGCCGAGAGAAGGGTCATGCAGCCGGCGAAGAGCATGACGGCACGTCCGAGGGTCATGATGTTTCTCCTTCATGAGAGACTTCGGAAAGGGCCGGCCGGTAGGGCGCATCGCCGTCCTTGAAGACGACGTAGATCGCCGGGATCACCAGCACGGTAAGAAGGGTGGACGAGGCAAGCCCGAACAGGAGCGAGATCGCCAGGCCCTGGAAGATCGGATCGCCCAGAATGACCGAGGCGCCGATCATGGCGGCGATGGCGGTCAGGAGGATCGGCTTGAAGCGGATCGCGCCGGCCCGCAGCAGGGTCTCGCGCAGGGGCTCGCCCTCCTCGGCGCCGTGGCGGATGAAATCGACCAGCAGGATCGAGTTTCGCACGATAATGCCGGCGAGAGCGATGAAACCGATCATCGAGGTGGCGGTGAAGGCGGCGCCGAAAACCCAGTGCCCGAAGATGATTCCGATGAAGGTCAGCGGGATCGGGGTGAGGATGATCAGCGGCACGCGGAACGACCCGAACTGCGCCACAACCAGCACATAGATGCCCAATAGCGCCACCATGAAGGCCGCACCCATGTCGCGGAAGGTGACATAGGTGATTTCCCACTCGCCATCCCACAGCAGGGTGACCTCTTCATCGCCCGGCGGCTGACCGTACATCCGGATCCGGGGGGCGGGGATATCCTCGCTCCAATCCCGTTCCGCGAGGGCGTCCTGGACGGCGAACATGCCGTAGATCGGTGCCTCGAAATCGCCGGCGAGCTCCGCCATCACCATTTCGGCATAGCGCCCGTCGCGGCGGAAGATCGGGTAGGAGCCGTCCTCCTCGGTGATCGAGACCACGTCGCCCAGCTCCACCACGGTGCGGTCGCCGGGAAGGGTGTTGGCGGGCACGGGGGTGGAGGCGAGACGCTCGGTCCAGCTGCGGTCGCTGCGCGGCAGTTCCACGGCGATCTCGACCGGATTGCGGCCTTCCCCGCGATGGGAATAGCCCACCGTGGTGCCGCCGATCAGGGCAGCGACCGTGTCGTAGACATCCGATTGCTGGACGTGGAAATATTCCAGGCTGTCCTGGTCGATGGCGATGCGCAGGCGCGGCCGCGGTTCGCCGAACCCGTCATTGACGTCGACGACCCAGGGCACGCTCTCGAAGGCCGCGCGGACCTCGCGGGCGACAGCGCGGCGGGTTTCCGCGTCGGGACCGTAGATCTCCGCCAGCAGGGTTGCCAGCACGGGCGGTCCCGGCGGGATTTCCGCGACCTGGACGGAGGTGCCCTCGGGCAAATCCATCCCGGCCAGCAGTTCGCGGGCTTCAAGCGCGATCTCGTGCGAGGCGCGGTCGCGATGATGCTTGGGCAGGAGATTGACCTGCAGATCGCCCTGTTCCGGCCGGTTCCTGAGATAGTAGTGGCGCACCAGGCCGTTGAAATTGAACGGCGCCGACGTGCCGGCATGGGCCTGGATCGACACGGCTTCCGGGATTGCGGCCAGCCGGCCGGCGGCTTCGGTGAGCACCCGGTCGGTGCGTTCCAGCGTGGCGCCTTCGGGCAGGTCGATGATGACCTGGAATTCCGACTTGTTGTCGAAGGGCAGGAGTTTCACCGTCACGCCCTTGAAGTAGAAGGCGGACATGGAGACCAGGGTGAGCACGCCCACCGTCAGGAGCAGGGTCCAGGCGGGCTTGCGTCCGGCGACAATGGGTGTGGCGACGCGGCGGTAGAGCCGGCCGAGAATGCCCTCATGGCCTTCGGCATGGCCGGAGACATCGGATTTGCGGCGGCCGGCGATCATCATCATCAGCCAGGGCGTGAGCACCATGGCGACAAAGAAAGAGAAGATCATCGCGGCCGAGGCATTGACCGGGATCGGCGCCATGTAGGGCCCCATCAGGCCGGACACGAACAGCATCGGCAGGAGGGCTGCGACCACGGTGAGGGTGGCGACGATGGTGGGATTGCCCACTTCGGCCACGGCCTCGACGGCAGCGGTGATGCGCGGCCGCCCGTCCTTCATCGCCCAGTGGCGGGCGATATTCTCGATCACCACGATGGCGTCGTCGACCAGGATGCCGATGGAGAAGATCAGCGCGAACAGCGAGACGCGGTTGATCGTGTAGCCCATCAGGTTGGAGGCAAACAGCGTCATCAAAATGGTGGTCGGGATGACGACCAGCACGACCAGGCCTTCGCGCCAGCCGATCACGAACGTGACCAGCAGCACGATGGAGACGGTGGCCAGACCGAGGTGGAAGAGCAGCTCGTTGGCCTTCTCGTTGGCGGTCTCGCCGTAATTGCGGGTGACGGTGACCTCGACGCCCTCGGGGATCAGGCTGCCGCGCAGCAGGTCGAGGCGTTCCAGTATGTGTTCGGAGACGACGACCGCATTGGCGCCCTCGCGCTTGGCCAGGGCCAGGGTGACGGCGGGCGTGCGCTGCCAGCTGGCGGTGGAGCCGTGCGCATCCTCGCCATGACTGCCGTCGCTCCCCTCGCGGGTGAACATCCAGGCGCGGGCACCGGCCGGCTCGGCACCGACAATGACATCTGCCACATCGCGCACATAGACCGGGCGTCCGTCGCGCGCGGTGAGCAGGAGAAGGCCGATATCGGGCACGCCCTGCAGTGTCTGGCCGGCGGTGACGAAGCGCGTGGTGTCATTGCCGCTCACCTGGCCGGCGGGGAAGGCGCGGTTGGCCTCGGCGATGCGGCCGGCGAGCTGTTGCAGGGTGACGCCGTATTGCGACAGGCGTTCCGGATCCGGTTCGACACGGATCTGGTCGGCGCGGCCACCGGTGATATAGGTCAGGCCGACATCGTCGACCGACATCAGCGCGGCGCGCAATTCCTCGGCGATATTGTAAAGGGCATTGTCGTCCCAGTGCCCGGCCACGGCGGGCGCGGGCGACAGGGTCAGCGCGACAATGGCGACATCGTCAATGCCGCGGCCGACGATCAGCGGCGGATTGATGCCGTGGGGGATGCGGTCGAGATTGGCGTTGATCCGCTCGTGCACGCGCAGGATCGCGTCGTCGGCATCGGTGCCGACATCGAAGCGCGCGGTGACCATCACCTGGTCGTCTTCGGTCTGGGAATAGACGTGTTCGACATTCTCGATCGATCGGATGATCGTCTCGAGCGGTTCGGTGACGAGTTCCACCGCGTCCGGTGCGCGCAGGCCCGGCGCGGCGACCATCACGTCCACCATCGGCACGGAAATCTGCGGCTCTTCCTCGCGCGGGATCACCATCAGGGCGATCAGGCCCATGGCCAGCGAGGCCAGCAGGATGAGCGGCGTCAGCGGCGAGCGGATAAAGCCCTTCGCCAGGTGTCCGGAAAGCCCCAGCTTCATGGCTGCACCAGCACGTCGCCGGCGGCGATGCCGCCGAGAATTTCAACACCGTCCGCGGTTTCGCGGCCGCGCTGGACGACAATGTCCACGACATGGCCATCGGCCTCGCGCAGGCGGACATAGTCGACGCCATAGCGGTTGATCAGGAAGGCTTCCGGCACGATCACGGCATCGCGCGCATCGACCTCGACATGCACGCGCACGCGTTCGCCGACAAAGTAATTGCCCAGCCCCTCGACGACGGCGTCGGCGATGACGCGGCCGTCCTCGATGCGCGGATAGACCTGGCGGATGCGGCCGGTCGGCGCGACATCGCCGGTCAGGGCAGCCGCGTCGACGGTCACCGTATCGCCTTCGGAAATCGTGCGGGCATGACGTTCCGGCAGGCGCAGGCGCAGAAGGTAGAGTTCCGACGCGATGGTGGCGACCTGTTCGCCCTGCAGCACGACCGAACCGGCGGTTACCGGGACCTCCAGCACGCGGCCGCTGGCCGGGGCGAGCACATCGCCTTCGCGCGATTGCTGCACCAGGACGGCGCGTTCCTGGCGGGCCGAGGCGAGCTGGCCTTCCAGCACGTCGACCTGCGTCTGGGCCTGATCCAGGCGGGCCTGGGGGAAGATGCCGCGGTCGAACAGGTCCTGCGCGCGGGTCAGGTCGATGCGGGCCTGGTCCAGCTGGGCCTGCAGCGCCGAGGCGGTGGCGTTGACGGCGCCGATCTGCGGCGCCAGCCGGTCGTCCACCACCACGGCTAGCACATCGCCGGCCGCCACGGCATCGCCCTCATCGACGCGCAGCTCGCCGATCGTGCCGGAGATGCGGGCGCGGGCGGCCACGGTGTCGATGCTCTCGACCGTGGCGAACACGGCCTTGCGGTCGGCAATCTGCGTCTGGGTGACGGTGAAGCGCTCGCCCGGCTGGGCGAGGGCGCCGGGGGCGGTAACCGCAAGAAGGGCGGTCGCGAGGAGGCCGGCTTTCAGCATGGCGTCAGGCCTTTCCGGTTCAGCGGCTCTGGGGATCGATAACGGCGCCGGTGGCCGGATCGATGGTGATGGTCGGCAGGCCGGCCGTCTTCCAGGCCAGGAGGCCACCCTTCACATGGGCGGTAATCGGCACGGCCGCCTTCTGGCAGCGCTGCAGCGCGTCCATCGAGCGCTTGCCGGAACCGCAGTGCAGGATCACCTCGCGGGATTTGTCGAGCGGCAGGGATTGCGGGTCGAAGGTCGAGAGCGGATGCAGCGAGGCGCCGTGCAGGCGTTCGGCCGCGTATTCGCGCGGCTCGCGCACATCGATCAGCACGGCCTTGTTGTCCTGCAGGGCCTTGTAGACGTCTTTCGGGTCGAGTTCGCGAAGGCTCATGACGGGGTCTTCCTTGCATCGGGTGGCGGGGTCAAAACATTAGTTGACACTAATTTAGTGGAAGCTATATTAGCTGTCAATGATGTTTCAGATGCCGTGTTCGAGGTGACCCGCGTGACGACAATCGACCCGCAGATCGCGCAATTGCAGGACCAGGCCGGCGATGCCGCCGCCTTCCTGAAACTGCTGGCCAATGAAAAACGCCTCCTGATCCTGTGCCGTCTGGCGATGGGGGAGGCGACGGTGGGCGAGCTCTGCGAGATTGCCGGCCTGTCGCAATCGGCCATGTCCCAGCACCTGGCAAAAATGCGCAGCGACGGTCTGGTGGAAGGGCGCAAATCCGGTCTCCAGGTCCACTATTCGATCCGCGACGAACGCTGTCTCGGCATCCTCATGCATCTGAAATCGCAGTTCTGCACCGTAGCCGATGCGGTGGCCGGATAGATTGATCCAACGCAAAGCCGGAGTGCGACAATCCGGACAAGAATGACCCGTTGAAGCCGGGTCGGGAGGAAAACATGGCTCATATCGTTGTACTTGGCGCCGGCCTCGGCGGCGTTCCCATGGCCCTGGAAGCGCGCAAGGAATTGCGCTCCAGCGACCGGATCACGGTGGTCTCGGACTATCCCACCTTCCACTTCACCCCCTCCAATCCCTGGGTCGCGGTCGACTGGCGCAAGCCGGAGAAGATCAAGGTCGAGCTGGCGCCGATGCTGAAGAAGAAGGGCATCGACTTCATCCACGCGGCGGCAACGAAGGTGCGCCCGGATGCCAACGCCATCGATCTGGCGAATGGCGAGACGCTGGAATACGATTATCTGGTCATCGCCACCGGCCCGGAACTGGCCTTCGACGAGATCGAGGGGCTGGGCCCGCATGGCGGTTTCACCCAGTCGATCTGCCATGTCGACCATGCCGCGGCGTCCAACGATGTCTGGCAGGACTTCGTGAAGGATCCCGGCCCGATCGTGGTCGGGGCGGTGCAGGGCGCGTCCTGTTTCGGGCCGGCCTATGAATTCGCGATGATCCTCGAGACCGATCTCAGGAAGCGCAAGATCCGCGACAAGGTGCCGATGACCTTCGTCACCTCGGAACCCTATATCGGCCATCTCGGCCTGGACGGTGTCGGCGACACCAAGGGGCTGCTGGAAAGCGAGATGCGCAACCGGCACATCAAGTGGATCACCTCGGCCCGCGTGAAGAAGGTCGAGGACGGCATGATGCATGTCGAGGAAGTGGCCGAGGACGGGTCGGTGAAGAAGACCCACGAACTGCCCTTCAAGTACTCGATGATGCTGCCGGCCTTCCGCGGTATCGCCGCGGTGCGCGATGTCGAGGGCCTGGTCAATCCGCGCGGCTTCATCATCATCGACGAGCACCAGCGCAACCCGGAATACCACAATGTCTTCTCGGTCGGCGTCTGCGTCGCCATTCCGCCGGTTGCGGCCTATCCCGTGCCGGTGGGCGTGCCCAAGACCGGCTTCATGATCGAGAGCATGGTGGTCGCCACCGCCCGCAATCTGCGCGCCGATCTGGACGGCAAGCCGGCCAATAATGTCGCTACCTGGAATGCGGTCTGCCTGGCCGATTTCGGCGATGGCGGCGTCGCCTTCGTCGCCATGCCTCAAATCCCGCCGCGCAATGTGAACTGGTCCGCCGACGGCGGCTGGGTCCACCTCGCCAAGGCCGGCTTCGAAAGCTATTTCCTCGGCAAGATCCGCGGCGGTGTCGGCGAGCCCTTCTACGAGAAGGCCGTGTTCGACATGCTCGGAATCCACAAGGTGAAGAAGGAAAGCTGATTTCCCCTGTCATCCCGGATGGACGCCCCGCGCAGGCGGGGCGAAAGTCCGGGACCCATAAGCCCGGTGGCTATCCAGCTGTCGCGTAAGCCGAGCCAGCTTCCGGCCCAAAGCGAGCGTATAGGTCCCGGCCCTGCAGCCCGCCTGCGCGGGCGATCCGGCCGGGATGACAGCGGCGCTTAAAAAGCACAAACCGCGGATAACCTGTCCGCTATCCCCGCATCCTGCACAAATTTCTCCAGCGTTCTCAACCTCTTTCCAAAAAAGCACGGCCGGAAATCAGACCGGTCTCGGCGCCGGGCTATGGTTCGGCATGCTTGAGAAAACCGAGAGAAAACGGCGCGACCGGGTCGACTGGTATCCCTGGATGGTGCGCTACGAGGCGGGTGAAAGCGCAAGCGCGCTCGCCGCCGAGGCCGGCTGTTGCCGGAACACGATCTACCGCAACTGGGCCTGGTTCTCGGCGCTCGCGCCGGAGGAACGGGCCGATCTGCGACGGCGGGCTTTCCGCCGGCTGGCGGCACGGATCGAGTCCGATGCCCTGCGTTGCCGGATCGACGAGGCCGGCAAGCAGGCGCGCGGACTGGAGCCGGTCCGGCGGCTGCTCGAAGCCATGGAGGACGAGATGAAACCGAACACGACACGACCGGCAGCAGGGGGCCAGCATGACGAGATCTCACCTGCCGCAGCCCGGGCCGAACTACTTGCGCGACTTGCTGAGCACGCAAGACTGCGACGTACAAAAGCGCTGGACGGACAGTCTGAGCGAAGCGGAGCTGGCGCAGATGTGCCGCGACTGGGCGCTCTGGAAACCAAGCAGGGCACAGATCCCGCCTGAGGGCGACTGGCTGATCTGGCTCTTCCTGGGCGGCCGCGGTGCGGGCAAGACCCGCGCGGGGGCCGAATGGGTGCGCGGTGTTGTGGAGGGCGGGGCACAGCGGATCGCGCTGGTGGCGCCGACTTTCAACGATGTGCGCGAAGTGATGATCGAGGGCCCGTCCGGCCTGATGAATATCGGACCGGAAGCCGGCCGGCCGCGCTATGAGGCCAGCCGCAAACGCGTCGTCTGGCCCGGCGGGGCGGTGGGCTATGCCTTCTCCGCCGAGGATGCGGACGGGCTGCGCGGGCCGCAATTCGATTTTGCCTGGGGCGACGAAGTTGCCGCCTGGGCGAACCCCCAGCGCGTCATCGACACGCTGCGCATGGGGCTGCGCCTGGGCGATCATCCGCGCCTCATGCTGACCACCACGCCGCGGCCGATCCCGGCGCTGAAACGCCTGGTGAAACAGGCCGGTGTACAGCTGAGCCATCAGCCGACCGCGGACAATGCGGCCAATCTGGCACCGGGCTTTCTCGACGCGATGAATGCCGCCTATGGCGGCTCGGCGCTGGGGCGGCAGGAGATCGAGGGCATACTGATCGACGATCCGCCCGGCGCGCTGTGGACGCGCGGCCAGGTGGAGGCCTGTTTTGCTGAAACCGTGCCCGATCTCGACCGGATCGTGGTCGCCGTCGACCCGCCGGCCTCGGGCGGACCGCGCTCGGACGAGTGCGGCATCGTGGTGGCGGGCGCGGCCGGCGAGGGGCCGGGCCGGCGCGGTGTCGTGCTGGCGGACATGTCCTTCGGGCCCGCCATGCCGGCCGACTGGGCCGCGCGCGTGGCGTCGGCCTTCGACAGTTTCAGCGCCGACAGCGTGATCGCCGAGGCCAATCAGGGCGGGGAAATGGTGCGCTCGGTGCTCAAGGCCGCCGACGCCGCCCTGCCGGTCAGGCTGGTGCATGCCACGCGCGGCAAGCATGTGCGCGCCGAACCGGTCGCCGCCCTCTATGCCGCCGGGCGGGTGAGGCATGCCGGCCGCTTTGCCGCCCTGGAGGACCAGATGTGCGCCTTCGGCTCGCCCGAGGCCGGCGGCACCAGCCCCGACCGCGTCGATGCCCTCGTCTGGGCCCTGACCGACCTCCTCGTCGGCACCCGCGGCGCCCCGCGCATGCGCTGGATGTAAGGAATTTGCGCATTGTCATCCCGGCCGGATGGCCTGCGAAGGCAGGCCGCAGGGCCGGGACCTATATCCTCGTTGCAGGCCGTAAGCAGGCGCGACATTCGCGCTAACCCGGAACCATCGGGGTTATGGGGCCCGGACTTTCGCCCCGCCTGCGCGGGGCGTGCATCCGGGATGACAGCAAAGCTTTCGAACACAAAGAAGGGACACATCATGTCCAACTGGTTTTCCCGGTTTTTCGGCCGGGATGTGAAGACGGCTGCGACGAGCCGGCTGGTCTCGCTGGCGGCGGGGCGGGTGTCGCGCTGGCTGCCGCGGGCGCTGCCGGCGCAGATCGAGGCAGGCTATGCGCGCAATGCGGTGGCCAATCGCTGCGTCAGGCTGATCGCCGAGGCCGCTGCCGACGTGCCGTTCCGGGCCTCCGATCCGGCGGTGCAGCGCCTCCTCGACCGGCCCAATGCCGAGACCTCCGGGCCCGAGCTGTGGGAAAAACTCTACGGTTATCTACAGCTGGCGGGGAATGGCTATCTCGAGCTCGTCACCCTGGACGGCGAACCGCGCGAGCTTTTCAGCCTGCGCCCGGATCGTATGCGTGTGCTGGCCGATCCGACGGGTTGGCCGACCGGGTGGGAGTATGGCGCCGGGGGCTATAAACGCCGCTTCGAGCGCGATCCTTCCACAGGCCGTTCACAGGTTTTCCACATGCGGCTCTTCCATCCGTCCGACGATCATTACGGCCTCTCGCCGCTGGAACCGGCGGGCCGGGCGGTCGATCTGCACACGGCCGGGGCCGACTGGGCGCGGGCGCTCCTGGACAATGCGGCGCGGCCCTCCGGTGCGCTGGTCTTCAACGGCGCCGACGGACATCTCACCGAGGACCAGTTCGAACGCCTCAAGGGCGAGCTGGCCAACACCCATACCGGCGCCGCCAATGCCGGCCGTCCGCTGCTGCTGGAGGGCGGTCTGGACTGGAAGCCGATGGCGATGAGCCCGGCGGAGATGGACTTCATCGAGGCGCGGCGGGAGGCCGCACGCGAGATCGCGCTGGCCTTCGGCGTGCCGCCGCTCATCCTCGGCCTGCCCGGTGACAATACCTATGCCAATTATCGCGAGGCCAATCTCGCCTTTATCCGCCAGACCGTGACGCCGCTGGTGCGCAAGACCGCGCGGGCGCTGTCGGTCTGGCTGCAGCCCTGGTTCGGCGGGACGCTGACCATCGAGGCGGACATCCCCGGTCCGGAGGCGACGCCATGAGCGATATGCCCCGCTGGACGCTGCAGCGCCAGGTCACGGCCGGCGTCCTCCTCGCCATCGGCCTGCAAAGCGCCGGCGCGCTGATCTGGTCCGGCCGCGTCGCCGAACGCCTCGACCAGCTGGAACACGCCAATGACCGCGCCGGCCCCCTCGCCGAACGCCTGGCCCGGCTGGAAGCCGAAATGCGCCTGGCCCGCGAGAGCCTGGTGCGCATCGAGCGCCGGATGGAGGAATAGGCGGGGCGCCTCACCAGACCCGTCATTGTCATCCCGGATGAACGCCCCGCGGAGGCGGGGCGAAAGTCCGGGACCCATAATCCCGGTGCGCCTCCAGCTGCCGCTGAAATCGGATCCGCCTCCGGCCAAAAGCGAGCGTATGGGTCCCGGCCCTGCGGTCCGCCTGCGCGGGCCATCCGGCCGGGATGACATCGCAAATTCAAGGAAACCCAAATCATGCCCCAACCCCTCCTGATCGAGGGTCATGCGAGCCTGTTCGGGCTGGCGGACCTGGCCGGCGATGTCGTGCATCGCGGCGCGTTTGCCCGGACGCTGCGGGCGAAGACGTCCATCCCCATGCTGTTCCAGCACGATCCGGCCGAACCGGTCGGCGTGTGGACCGGGCTGCGCGAGGACCGGCGCGGGCTGTTCGTCACCGGCGAGATCCTGGCCGAGGGCCCGCGCGGGCGCACGGTGGCGGGCCTGGTGGCCCGCGGTGCGGTGAACGGTCTCTCCATCGGCTTTCGCACCCGCCGCTCCGCTGCCCGCAAACCGCGCGGCCGCGACCTCTTCGACATCGATCTCTGGGAGGTCTCGATCGTGACCTTCCCCATGCTGCCGCAGGCCCGCCTGCGGCTCGTCCGGCCTGCCGTGGCCGCCTGATCTCCTTCACTCAAAAGGGAAAATCCATGACCAAGGAAACCAAGATGACGCCGGTCTCGGCGGAAACCCGGGCCGCGCTGGGCGAGGTGCTGGCCGCGTTCGAGGCCTTCAAGGAGGCCAATGACGCCCGCCTCGACGAGATCGACGCCAAGGCCTCCTCCGATGTGCTGCTGGACGACAAGGTCGCCCGCATCGACGCCGCCCTGACACAGCAGAAATCCGCCCTCGACCGCCTCCTGCTCGACCGGGCCCGCCCCGGTCTCGACGGCGCTGCAGCCAATGCCGGCTCGGCGGCCTGGTCGGACTATATGCGCCGCGGCGATGCGGCCGGGCTGAATGAGGGCAAGTCGGCCAGCGCGGGCTCGGACGCCGATGGCGGCTATGTCGTGCCGGCGGAGACCGAAGCGCGTATCGATCGTCTCCTGACCGAAGCCTCGCCGATCCGCGCCATCGCCTCGGTGCGCCAGACCTCGGCCGGCATCTTCCGCAAGCCGGTGTCGAAAGGCGGCGCCGCCACGGGCTGGGCCGCCGAGACCGCCGCGCGGCCGGAGACGGACAGTCCGACGCTGGACCTGATCGATTTCCCCTGCGCCGAGCTTTACGCCATGCCGGCCGCCACCCAGCAATTGCTCGACGATGCCATGGTGGATATCGAGCAATGGCTGGCCGAGGAGGTGCGGGATGTCTTCGCCGTCCAGGAAGGCGCGGCTTTCGTCAATGGCAATGGTTCGGGCAAGCCGCGCGGCTTCCTCAATTACACCAAGGCCGCCGAGGGCAATCAGGCCTGGGGCGAGATGGGCTATGTCGCGACGGGTACGGATGGCGGCTTCGATGCCGGCGACCCGGCCGACGCGCTGATCGATCTCGTCTATGCGCCCAAGACCGCCTATCGCGCCCGCGGCCGTTTCGTGATGAACCGTCAGACCGTCTCCGCCGTGCGCCGCTTCAAGGACGCCGACGGCAATTATCTCTGGCAGCCCTCGCTGTCGGAGGCGGGCACCTCCACCCTGCTGGGCTATCCGGTCACCGAGGCGGAAGACATGCCCGATATCGGTTCGGACGCCTATGCCATCGCCTTCGGCGATTTCGAGAAAGGCTATCTCGTCGTCGACCGCCAGGGCGTGGAAGTGCTGCGCGATCCCTATTCCGCCAAACCCTACGTCCTCTTCTACACCACCAAACGCGTCGGCGGCGGCGTACAGGACTTCGAAGCCATCAAGCTGTTGAAGTTCGGGACGTCGTAGAGGCGCCCGCCCACCATTCCTTGTCATCCCGGCCGGATGCCCCGCGCAGGCGGGGCGCAGCGCCGGGACCCATACGCACCGCTTCTGGCTGCAAGCAGGCTCGTTATCCGCGCCAGCCGGACGATCACCGGGGTTATGGGTCCCGGACTTTCGCCCGGCTCAAGGCCGGGCATCCATCCGGGATGACAATACGTTTTGCGAGGTCCCAGAATGTCCCTCACACTCCTCACTCCGCCATCCGCGGAGCCTGTCACGCTGGCCGAGGCGAAGCTGCGGCTGCGCATCGGCAATGATGTGCATGACGATGCGATCAACCAATGGATAGCCGCGGCCCGTGAGCGCGTCGAGCGGGAAACGGGGCGGGCGCTTCTTGCCCAGACCTGGGTCGAACGGCGCGACCGCTGGGACGGGGACGGGCGGCTGGTGGCGTTCGGCACGCAGTTCCGATTGCCCAGACCGCCCCTGATCGCCCTGGAGGCGATCACCACATATCACGCAGACGGCACGCCGTCGGATCACGATCCGGCGACGTTTTTCGTGGACACGATGGCCGATCCGGGGCGCATCGCGCTGAAGCCGGACACGGTCTGGCCCGAGCCGGGCCGCGCTGTGGGCGGGATCGAGATCCGCTTCCGCGCCGGCTATGGCGATGAGCCTGCCGATGTGCCCGCGCCGCTGCGCGAGGCGATCCTGCAGCTGGTCAAAGCCATGTCGGAGGGCGGCGAAGCCCTGCCGCCGGTGGCGGACAGCCTGATGGCGCCCTATCGCCGGGTGACGCTGTGAGCGGGCCGGAAGCGGGCCTGCGCGCGGTGATCGATGCGGCGCTCAAGGCCGATCCGGCGATCCGGGCGGTGCTGGGCGATCCGGTGCGGCTGACCGCCCGGCGCGACCGCCGCACGCCCTATCCCAATGCCAGCTGGGGCCGGATCGAGACGGTGGAGACCGGCGCCGACGGCGTCGCCCTGCTGGAATGCCGGCTGAGCCTGGACATCTGGTGCCGCGATGCCGATCCGGCCGAACTCCTGGGCCCGCTGCGCACGGCACTGGCCGGGTTCGACATCGACCTGCCGGAACCCTGGACACTGCTCTCGCTTCTGCCCGCCTACAGCGATGTCTTCGCCACGCGCGACACCGATATCCGCCGCGGCCTGATCCGCCTGAAAGCGGTGATGGGGCGGGTGGGGTGAGACACGTTCGCTCGTCCTCCCCCTTGATGGGGGAGGGGGACCACGGCGCCGCCGTGGTGGAGGGGGTGGGGGCGAGGTGTTTGAACGGGCGAACGCCGGGCTTCACCCCTTCCGACCCGAGGCTCCGCCTCGGCCCACCTTCCCCGTCAAGGGGAAGGATGTTTGCGCTTCAAAATTCAAGACAAGGAAATCCACTATGACACTCCAATCCGGGCGCGATGTCCTGTTGCGGATCGGCGATGGCGGTGCGCCGCCGGCCTATGCCGCGGCTGCCGGGCTGCGCATGAAGACGATCTCGCTGAATGCGAGGACGGTGGATGTCACCCATGCCGACAGCGCCGATGGCTGGCGCGAATTGCTGGCCGGCGCGGGGGTGAAATCCTGTTCCGTCTCCGGCGCAGGCGTCTTCGTCGATGCGGCCGCCGATGCGCAGGTGCGCCAGGCCTTTTTCGACCAGGCGGCGCGGGACTGGCAATTGGTGATCCCGGGCTTCGGCACGATCACCGGTCCCTTCCTGGTCGCCAGCCTGGATTATTCCGGCCGTCATGATGGTGAGGCGGCCTGGGCGATGACCCTGGCCTCGGCCGGTGCGCTCACCTTCGAGGCGCTCTGATGGCCAATCCCGTGCGCGGCGAGGTGGAGCTGGTGGCCGGCGGCGAGACGCATGTCCTGTGTCTCACCCTGGGTGCGCTCGCCGAGATCGAGACGATCTGCGCCGATGGGGCACCGATGACGGCGACCCGTCTTCTTGCGGTGCTTGAGGCGCTGATGCGCGGCGGCGGGTCGACGCTCACGGCCCGCGAGATCCGCGCCCTGCCGCTGGACATGGAGACCGCCGCCGGCGCCGTGGCGGCCTGTTTCGAACGGGCGGGCGCGTGACCGGCGCCATGGACTGGCCGGCCGCCCTGCGCCTTGCCGTGCGGCTGGGCCTGACACCGCACGCCTTCTGGCAATTGAGCCTGGCGGAATGGCGTGCCCTGACCGGCGGCGCTGCGCCGTCGCTCGACCGGGCGGCGCTTGACGCCCTTCTTCAACGCTATCCGGACCCCTCATCATGACCGATTATTCCGACCGGGCCGGCGAGGCCCTGCAGACGCTGGCCGACGGTCCCGCCCGCCAGGCTGCCGATGCCATCTCCGCCGCCTTCGAACGCACTGGCGAGACCATCGAGCAGGCGCTGGGCCGGGCGGCGCGCTCGGGCGAGACCAGTTTTTCCCGCATGACCGATGCCATCCTGCGCGATCTGGCGCGGCTGGCCGCCGAACAGCTGATCGAGAAACCGCTGGAAGGCGCCATCAATCGCGCCCTGTCCGGTCTTGACCTGTTCGGCGCGCGGGCCGGGGGCGGACCGGTGACACCGGGTGGCGCCTATCTGGTCGGCGAGCGGGGACCGGAGCTGTTCACGCCCGCCAGTGCCGGCGAGATCGGTCCGGCCGGGGCGCCGAACGTCACCGTCAACCTCGTCCTGCCGCCGGGCGGCGATGTGCGGGCCGTCGAAGGCTCGCAGACCCGGATCGCACGGGCACTGGCCCGGGCCGTTGCCCGGGGGAGCCGCTGGTCATGAGCGCGTTTCACGAGATCCGCTTTCCCTTCGCCATCGGGCTGGGCGCGTCGGGCGGGCCGGAGCGGCGCACCGAGATCGTCACCCTGGTCTCCGGCCGCGAGGAGCGCAATTCGCCCTGGGCCAATTCCCGCCGCCGCTGGGATGCCGGGCCGGGTATCGCTTCGCTGGACGATATCCACACCTTGCTGGCCTTCTTCGAGGCGCGACAGGGCCGGCTGCACGGTTTCCGCTTCCGCGACCCGCTGGACAATCGCTCCTGCGCGCCCTCGGTCCAGCCATCCCCGGCGGACCAGGTGCTGGGGACGGGCGATGGCGGGACGGCCGCCTTCCAGCTGGTCAAGCATTATGCCAGCGGTGCGCAGAGCTGGACCCGTACGATCGCGAAACCGGTCGAGGGATCGGTGCGCGCCGCCATTGACGGTGTGGAGACCCCCGTCACCACCGATCACACGACCGGCCTCATCATTTTCGACACCCCGCCCGCACCGGGCGCCGTGATCACCGCCGGCTTCGCCTTCGACTGCCCGGTCCGCTTCGACACCGACCGCCTCGACATCGCCCTCGACACAATCGGGGCCGGGGCAGTGCCGCATGTGCCGCTGGTGGAGCTGATTTAGGCGTCATCGCTGGCGGCGGTGTTTTCCCCCTCATCCGCCCTTCGGGCACCTTCTCCCCCAGGGAGAAGGGGTTTTCGCAACACGCTCCGCCGGAACTCCCTCTCCCCGGGGAGAGGGTTGGGGAGCGGGGGGGAGACACCGCCGCGGACCATTCCGAAAGGACATCCCATGCTCACGCCTTCCCCTGCGCTCGAGGCCGCGCTGGCTTCGGGGGTGACGACGCTGTGCTGGTGCTGGCGGGTGACGCGCCGGGACGGGCCGGTGTTCGGCTTTACCGATCATGATCGCGACCTGACCGTGGACGGGCTGGTTTTCCTGGCCGGGTCCGGCTTTGGCGGTGCCGACCGCGAGTGCACGGCCGGGTTTGCGCCGGGCCAGACCGGGCTTGCCGGCGCGCTGGACGCTGAAACGGTGACGCAGGCCGATCTGGAGGCCGGGCTGTGGTCCGGGGCGCTGGTGGAGATCCTGCGGGTGGACTGGTCGGCGCCGGAGAGTTTCGTGCGCACGGCCCGCGGCGAGCTCGGCGAGATCCGCTGCCGTGACGGCCGGTTCGAGGCAGATCTTCTGGGGCCGGCCCACCGGCTGGAGACGATGACGGGCCGGGTGTTCGCCCGCCGCTGCGATGCGGAACTGGGCGATGCGCGCTGCGGCGTCGATGCGGGGCATGGCGGCTTCGCGCTGGGCTGTGACAAGCGCTTTGCCACCTGCCGCGACCGTTTCGCCAATACGCTGAATTTCCGCGGCTTTCCCTACATGGTCGGCAATGACATGCTGCAGGCCTCGCCCGCCAGCGAGCCGGTCCGCGATGGTGGATCGCGGGGGCTCGTGTCATGAGCCGGGCGCAGGTGCTGAAGGAGGCGCGGACCTGGCTGGGCACGCCCTATTGCCACCAGGCCAGCCGCCGCGGGGCAGGGTGCGACTGTCTGGGTCTGGTACGCGGCGTCTGGCGGGCGCTTTATGGCGCCGAGCCGGAGAGCGTGCCCGCCTATACGCCGGACTGGGCCGAGGTGGCGGGCGAGGAAACGCTGCGCGATGCGGCCATGCGGCATCTCGTGGAGATCGATCGCGCCGCCGCGCGGCCCGGCGATGTCCTCCTCTTCCGGCCCGATCTGGCCGGTCCCGCCAAGCATTGCGCCATCCTCTCCGCCCGCGACCGCATCATCCACGCCTATTGGGGGCGGGCGGTTGCCGAGACGGCGCTGTCGCCCTGGTGGCAGCGGCGCTGCGTGGCGGCCTTCGCCTTTCCCGAATGCGAAGCTGACCAGCCCGCACGGTCGCTGGCCGAGCGGGTGTTTGGGCCTTCCTAGACTCACCCCCTTCGACCTCACCCGGCCCCTGGCCGGGGTTCGGCCACTTCCCCCGCTGACGCAGGGGAAGCCTTGGCACAGGGCTCGCCCCGCTCGCGGGGGAGCTGTCCGCGTCAGCGGACTGAGGGGGCGGCGCGAAGCGGCGCAGAGCGCGGCAGCGCGCAATCTCGCAAAAGCACAGGACACGAAATCCATGGCGCAACTTGTTGTGACGGCCGGGCAGGCCGCGCTGAGCGGGGTGCAGGCGCTGGCGCCGGCGCTCGCTTCGACGGCCGCGAATGCGGCGGTGAATGCGCTGCTGGCGCCGCATCGCGAAGGGCCGCGGCTGAGCGAATTGCCGGTGCAGACCTCGACCGACGGTGCGCCTATGGCGCGGATCTGGGGGCGGGGGCGGATCGCCGGCCAGGTGATCTGGGCGTCGCGTTTTTCGGAACATCAAAGCGAGAGCGGTGGCGGCAAGGGCGGGCCGCCGCGCACCGACTACAGCTACTCCATCTCCTTTGCCGTCGGCCTGTGCGAGGGCGAGATTTCCGGCATCGGCCGGATCTGGGCCAATGGCACCCTGCTGGACCGCTCGCGCTATCCGGTCCGGGTTCACACCGGGGCCGAGGACCAGGCGCCCGACGCGCTGATCCAGACCATTGAGGGCGCGGATGCGCCGGCTTTCCGGGGCACCGCCTATGCGGTGATGGAGGACTGGCCGCTCGACGCCTTCGGCAATCGCATCCCCAATCTCTCCTTCGAGGTCTTCCGCCCGGTGCGCAATGCCGGTCTGGAGCGGCAGGTGCGGGCGGTCAATCTCATCCCCGGCTCGGGCGAGTTCGCCTATGCCGTCGAACCGGTGATGCGCGAACTGGGCCCGGGGCACGAGGCCGCCGAGAACGCCCATAACGGCCGCGGTCTGACCGATATCGTGGCGGCGCTGGACGATCTGGAGCGGGACCTGCCGGCCTGCCGGTCGGTGCAGCTGGTCGTCGCCTGGTTCGGCACAAGCCTGGACTGCGGTGCCTGCGAGATCCGTCCGGGCGTGGAGACGCGCGACAAGGTCACACGGCCGCTGGACTGGTCGGTCGCCGGGACCGGACGGTCCGGCGCGCACCTGATCTCGCAGGCCGATGGCCGTCCCGTCTATGGCGGCACGCCGGACGATGCCTCTGTCATCGCCGCGATCCGGCATCTCAAGGAGCGCGGCTATGCCGTCACCCTCTATCCCTTCATCCTGATGGACATGCCCGGCTATCCCTGGCGCGGCCGGATATCCGGACCCGACGGCAGTCCTGATGCCGCCGACGATGTCGCCGCCTTTTTCGGCACGGCTGCGGCAGAGGATTATGCGGTCTCGGGGGATGCGGTGGCATATGCCGGGCCGGGGGAGTGGCGCTTCCGGCGCTTCATCCTGCATTGCGCCGCCCTGGCAAAGGCCGCCGGCGGGGTGGACGGTTTCCTGATCGGGTCGGAAATGGTGGGGCTGACCACGCTGCGCGCCGCGGCCGGCACCTATCCCGCCGTCGATGCGCTGTGCGATCTGGCGGGCGCCGCGCGCAGCCTGCTGGGCAGTGGTGTGCGCCTGTCCTATGCCGCCGACTGGACCGAGTATCACGGTCACCAGCCCGGCGGCGGCGCGAAGGTTTTCCATCTGGATCCGTTGTGGAGCGACGCGGCCATCGATGCCGTGGCGATCGACTGGTATGTGCCGCTGAGCGACTGGACCGGCGGCGGGGACGAGGCGGATGCCGCGATCGCGACCGGTCCTCACGATCCGGCCTATCTCGCCGCGGGCGTGGCCGGCGGGGAGGGGTATGACTGGTATTATGCCTCTGACGCGGATCGCGAAAACCGGATCCGCACACCGATTGCCGATGGCGCCCATGGCGAGGACTGGATCTGGCGCGTCAAGGATCTGCACGGCTGGTGGTCGAATGCGCATCATGACCGGCCCGGCGGCGTGCGGGCGGCCGAAGCGACCGGCTGGGTGCCGCGGTCCAAGCCGCTCTGGCTGACGGAAGTGGGATGTCCGGCCGTCGATCTCGGCGCCAACCGGCCCAATGTCTTTCTCGATCCCAAGAGCGATGAAAGCGCGCTGCCCTGGCATTCCAGCGGTACGCGCGACGACCTGATGCAGCGCCGTTATCTGGAGGCCCTGCTGTCGCACTGGGAGGCGGGTGCGAACAATCCCGTATCGCCGGTCTACGGCGGGCCGATGGTCGATCCGGACCTGATCCATGTGTGGACCTGGGATGCCCGGCCCTGGCCCGATTTCCCGACGCGCACCGATATCTGGTCGGACGGTCCCAACTGGGAGCGCGGCCACTGGCTCAACGGACGCGCCGGCCAGGTGCCGGTGGCAGGCATCGTCACCGAACTGGCGGAAGATGCCGGCATGCCGGCGCCCGATGTGTCGGCGCTGGACGATCTGGTCTCCGGCTATACGGTCGACCGGCCGATGAGCGTGCGGGCGGCGCTGGAACCGCTCGCCGGTCTTCTGGGCTTCGGCGTTTTCGAGCGCGCGGACGGGGTGCATTTCGTGTCGGCCGGGCGTTCCGGTCCGGTCTTCGCGCTGGCCGAGCCGGCGACGGGACCGGACAGCGACCGGCAGTGGACATCGCTGCCGCCGGCCGAGCTGCCGCGCGATGTGGCGCTGGGCTTTTTCGACGACACCGCCGCCTACCGGCCGGGCCGGGTCTCGGTGCGCGAAGCCTTTGGCACCGTGACCACCCTGGCGCAGCAGGTCTGCGTCGTTGCCGACCCGTCGCTGGCGCGCAGCTGGTGCAGTGCGGTTCTGGCCGATCTCGCGCATCAGGCACCGGTGACCGGTTTCAGCCTGCCGCCCTCGGCGCTGGCTGTAGAAGCGGGCGATACGGTTCGGCTCGACACGCAGGCCCTGCAGGTGCTTTCTCTGGATGGTGGCGATGTGCGTCAGACCCGGGCCTGTGCGCCTTCCCTGCGCCGGGCGGCGGTCAGCGGGGCGGACAGCGGTGTCG
Organism: Maricaulis virginensis; assembly: GCF_027922185.1. Taxonomy (NCBI): domain Bacteria; kingdom Pseudomonadati; phylum Pseudomonadota; class Alphaproteobacteria; order Maricaulales; family Maricaulaceae; genus Maricaulis; species Maricaulis virginensis. The sequence continues at coordinate 227,332 of NZ_BSFE01000001.1, forward strand.
ATGCACCGGGGCCGGCACTGCCCTCGCGGCCGCTGGTCGCGGTGCTGGATATCCCCCTTGTCGCCGGGGCGGAGACGCGGGCCGGGCCCTTGCTGGCGGCCCATGCCGAACCCTGGCCGGGGCGGATCGTCTATCATGCCGGCGGTGCCGCCCGGGCAGAAAGCCGCCAACCGGCGCGGATCGGTGTTCTGACGGACGACCTGCCGGCCGGACCGCCCGCGCGCTGGGACCGGGCGCATGCGGCGGGGATTGAACTCTTTGCCGGCACGCTGGCCGCGCTGCCGCCCGGGGCCGTGCTGGCCGGCGGCAACCGGATCGCGATTGCGGGACCGGACGGGGCGTGGGAAATCCTCGCCTTTGCCGATGCCGAACTCGTTGCGCCGCAGACCTGGCGTGTGCGCACGCTGCTGCGCGGTCTCGACGGAAGCCGGTGTCTGGATCATGCGGCGGGAAGCGAGGTGGTCGTGCTGGCCGGCGTGAGCGATGTCCTGCCTGTCGCCGTGCATGAAACCGGCGCCCCGCTGTCCGTCACGGGCGTGCCCGACGGCCTGCCGGTCCATCACAGCCAGGCGCGAACGGTGGAGTTCGTGCCGCAGCAGCGGCATCTGCGTCCCCTGAGGCCAGTCCATCTGAGCGCGCACCGGAGGGAGGATGCGCTCGACCTGGCCTGGATCCGGCAGACACGCCTCGGCGGGGACAGCTGGGCGGCCGGCGATGTGCCGCTGGGGGAGACATTCGAGCGCTACCGCATCACGGTGTCGGCAGACGGCGAAACCGGGCTGGAGCTGGAAACCGGAGCGCCCGTCCTGTCCGTGCCGCTGGCGGCCATCGACACGGCGTTCGGCGGGCGTCCGGCAGCGCTCTCCATCAATGTTGCCCAAGTGTCCGACCGCTACGGCCCCGGCGAGACGGTGTCGCTGAGCCTCGACCTGTGAGGTGGCTTTGCGAACCGGGGCAAACCCGCTTACATGAAAGGCGTGTAGACCCCGACCGGTGTGGTAACAGGAAGCATGGACGATCCCTACAAGACGCTGGGCGTCTCCAAGACCGCTTCGGCCGAGGAGATACGCAAGGCCTACCGCAAGCTCGCCAAGGAGCTGCACCCCGATGCCAATCCGGGCAACAAGGATGCGGAAGAGCGCTTCAAGAAGGTCTCGCAGGCCTTCAAACTCCTGTCCGATGCGGAAAAGCGAGCCGAGTACGATGCGGCGGCGCAGGCCGGGTTCGGAGCGGGTATGGGTGGCGCGGCCGGTGCCGGCGGGCGGCGTCCGTTCAATTTCCGCCAATCGCGCCACCAGGGCGCCGATTTCAGCGACATTTTCTCCGACCTGTTCACCGATTTCGGCACGCAGACGCGCCAGCCTCCGCCGCGCAAGGGGGCCGATGTGCGTTACTCGCTGACGGTGGATTTCATGCAGGCCGCCCAGGGCGGCAAGCATCGCGTGGTGCTGCCCGATGGCCGCAAGCTGGAAGTTGCTGTGCCGGCCGGCGCGGCCGATGGCCAGGTCCTGCGACTGCGCGGCCAGGGCGAGGCCTCTGCGGCGGGCGGTCCGGCGGGCGATGCGTATATCGAGGTGAAAGTCTCCGAGCACAAATATTTCTCCCGTGAGGGCGATGATGTGCGGCTGGAACTGCCGATCTCCGTCAAGGAAGCCGCTCTGGGCGCCAAGGTGCGTGTGCCGACCATTGACGGACCTGTGGATCTGCAGGTACCCGCGGGCTCGTCTTCCGGGACGCTGTTGCGGCTGCGCGGCCGCGGATTTGCAACAGCAAAGGGCAAGCGCGGCGACCAGCTGGTGCGGTTGATGGTGGCCTTGCCGGCGAGTGACAAGGCGCTCCGGGATTTCCTGGAAACCTGGACGCCGCCCTCCGGTTACGACCCGCGCAAGGGCATGCGGTCGTGACCTGAACGATTTGGTAGTAACCTGTTCAGCGCGGGTTCAGGGGATGTCCGCAAGAGTAAGGGCCATGATGAGACATCTGCTGATAATTGCCGGCGCCTTCGCAAGCGTTCTGGTGCCTCTGGCCACGGTGTCCGATGCCGATGCATCGGCCGCGATGGCGCAGAAACAGGACCAGGATCCGCGGGGCCGCTACTCACCGAGCGAGGCGCGTGACGAGCGCCAGCAAGGCAATATCGTGCCGGCCCTGCGCGTGATCAACGACGTTCGCCGGCGCTATCCCGGTGCCAATGTGCTCGATGCCGAGCTCGAAGGCGGGGCTGCGCCGCGTTACGTCATCAAGATCCTGACGAGCGATGGCCGGCGTGTGGATGTTGTGGCCGATGCCCGTAACGGGCGGATTCTCTACGAACGATAGGGGAAAAGAGATGCGTGCGCTTGTCGTTGAAGACGATCCGGACCTGAACCGCCAGCTTGGGCGTGCCCTCGAGGATGCCGGCTATGCCGTGGACACCGCGCTGGATGGCGAGGATGGCCATTTCCTGGGCGATACCGAACCCTATGATGTCGTCGTGCTGGATCTGGGCCTGCCCAAGATGGACGGTGTGACGGTGCTGGAGCGCTGGCGCCAGGGCGGCAAGGGCTTTCCCGTGCTGATCCTGACGGCGCGTGACCGCTGGTCGGAAAAGGTTGCGGGCTTCGATGCGGGCGCGGACGACTATCTCACCAAACCCTTCCATACCGAGGAATTGCTGGCCCGCCTGCGCGCGCTGACCCGCCGGGCCGCCGGGCACACCACCTCGACCATCGAGTGCGGCGAACTGTCGATCGACACGCGCGGCGCACGGGTCTTCATCGATGGCGCGCCGGTGAAGGTAACGTCGCATGAATTCCGGATGCTGTCCTACCTGGCCCACCACCAGGACCGGGTGATCTCCCGCACCGAGCTGGTCGAGCATATCTACGACCAGGATTTCGACCGCGACAGCAATACGATCGAAGTGTTTGTCGGCCGTTTGCGCAAGAAGATCGGCAATGACCGGATCGAGACCGTCCGCGGTCTGGGCTATCGCCTGGTCGACCCGGAGGCGCGGCCGGTTTCGTGACGGAACGCCGGTCATCCCTGGCATTCAGACTGTTTGCCGGCGCGGCTGCCTGGGCGCTGGTCCTGCTGCTGCTCGGCGCCATTGCGCTGACCACGCTCTATCAGCGCTCGATCCTGCGCACACTGGACGACCGGCTGACCAGCGTCGTCGGTGCACTGGTCGCTGCCGTGGAAATCGATGCCGCCGGGGATGTGCTGCTGGCGCGCCGTCCGTCGGACCCGGCCTATGGTCGGGTGTTTTCCGGCCGCTACTGGCAGATCCTCGATGATGACGGCAGCGCGGATGGCGGCGAGGTGCTGGCCGTCTCCCGCTCGCTCTGGGATGAGGTCCTGGTCCCTGGCAATGCGCTGCTCGACCGGCTGCGGGCCGAGCCCGGCGCGGTCGTCACAATGGACACGAAGGGGCCGAGCGGCGAACCCCTGCGTCTGACCGGCCAGGCCGTGCAACTGTCCGATCGCCCGGGCCTGGTCGTCTTCATGGCGGCCGAGGACCGGCGGCCGGCGGACCGCGATGTGCGCACTTTCGCGATCACGTCCGGCCTGATGTTCCTCGGTTTTGCGGCGGCAATCGCTGCGGGCGTCTTCTTCCAGGTCCGGATCGGTCTGGCGCCGGTCCTGCGCATGCGCGACCGGGTGGCCGAGGTGCGCGAAGGCCAGGCGGAACGGGTCGACGGGAGTTTCCCGGCCGAACTCCAGCCCCTGGCCGACGAACTCAACGCCATGCTCGATCATTCCCGCGAGCTCGTCGAGCGGTCGCGGACCCATGTCGGCAATCTGGCCCATGCGCTCAAGACGCCGATTGCCGTGCTGACCAATGAGGCGCGCACCTCGCAGGGGGCGCTGGCCGATCTGGTGGAGCGCCAGACCGGGATCATGGCGGAACAGGTCGAGCATCATCTGCGCCGGGCCCGGGCGGCTGCACACGCCAAGGCCGTCGGTGCGCGCACCGATATTGCCCCGACCGTCGACGATCTCGTGCGCACACTGGACAAGATCAATGCGGCCCGTGCCCTGACGATCACCGCCGATATTCCCGGCGAGCTGCGTTTCCGCGGCGAGCGCCAGGATCTCGAGGAGATGGTCGGAAACCTCATGGACAACGCCTGCAAGTGGGCACGCGGAACCGTGCGGGTCAGCGCTGAACGCACGGATGAGCGGACCCTGGCGATCCTGATCGAGGATGACGGCCCCGGTCTTGACGAAGGCGAGGCGCAGTCGGCGCTGCAGCGCGGCGTCCGGCTGGACGAGAAGGCGCCGGGATCGGGGCTGGGCCTGGCGATCGTGTCGGACCTTGCCCACGCCTATGGCGGAGAGCTGACCCTGTCGCGTTCAGGACTCGGCGGTCTCTCCGCCCGTATCGACTTGCCTGCGACCAGTCGATAAACTGTCTTTAACCTTGCGTGTTCAAAAGTAAGGGACGGGTAAGGCGGATTTATTTTGGCCTATGGTGACTTTATCGCCAAGCAAGCGGGCTCAGCTCGAAGCATTGTGGCGCAGGATGCCTGCGAACACGCGGGCGGCCCTGTGCTCGGCCGTCGAGGCCGGCAAGGACGCCGATCCGCAATCAGCCGCGCTCCATGAAATCCTGACCAGTCTGGAAGACAGCGTCGGCAAGCCGGCAGCCGAACTGGCGAAACCCTTCATTCTGGCCCCTCTGCGGCCGATGGTCGGTACGCCCGGCGAGACACCGCCCTCGCGCTTCCGTTTTTCTCCCGACGATCTCTCCAAGATCTGGGGCTGGCTGGCGCGTGAACTGGCAAAAGATACGGTCGAGCGTGCCAAGAAGTGCCGCAAGCCGGAGAAGGATCCGGTCTGGTTCGAGTTTCGCCGCGAAGCCGGTCAGGCCCTGAAGACCGCTATCCAGGCTGCCGACCGCGTACCCAAGGACATGACGGCGCTGACCAAGCGCTTCGGTCCGGATGCCAAGGGCATGCTGGCCGATGCGGCGACGCTGCTCAGCTGTTCGCAGGAAATCGCCGAGGCGATGATCGATATTCCCGAGCGGATCGAGGAGCTGGACGAGGAACTCGTCTACACGCTCAAGGACAATTACGAGCGCCTGTCGACAGAAAGCCCGGAAGCGGCCCTGTGGACCCTGCTGCTGACGATCGGACGGCTGGATTATCCCTGGCAGATATTCCGCGCCGTCGCCAAGATCGGCAATCGCGAGGACGATCTCGTCGTCTCCAAGACCGACATGGCCGCTGTCGGCGACGCCGTGCTGGCCGATACGGGTTATTTTGCTGCCAAGCTGAAACAGCCGCCGCAGACGCTGGAAGAGGCGAAGGCAGCCTTCGATCTGTTCGACCGTTTCGTTGCGCACTCTACCGGCATGACCAAGGAGTTCGGCATCCGAAAGGCCGGGCGCTGGGGACAGGTGCTGTTCAGCCTGCGGGCCGAGGCGTCGTCCAATGTCGAGAAGACCCTCAACAAGGTGCCATTGTCGCTGGATACCGGCCTGCCGGAACCGCGCCGCGGGCGCAGCGGGCGGATCATTCCCGCGCAATTGCCGCCGGAACAGGCGATCGACCGGGCCGAGGGCCTGCTCTACTTCCTGTCCAGCTGCCGGGCCCACGCGACGGCGGCGGCCATTGCCAGCACGCAGAAGCGTATCGCCGACGCGGCTGAAAAGCGTCTCCAGGATGCCGGCGCCATGCTGGTGGACCTTATCGCGGACAGCGAGGGTCAGAACCGGACCACCGCCCAGGACGGGCTGGAAATCACCGCGCGCCTGCTCGATGCGGCCGGGCGCGAAGATCTTGCCGATATCCTGCGCCGGCGCGGCCTGGCCGCCGCGGCATAGCGTCCCGCCCGGCACTCCCGGCTTGCACCGCAGGCCCGGCCGGACTACCTCGACGGTCATGAAGACGCCGTCCTCATCCCATTCCTCATCCCCGGCCACTTCTCAGGCGATCGCACTCGAGACGCGGGACAGCGATGCCGGTCGCCTGATGTCGCCCAGCGCGGCGCGCAATCGCACGCCGATTGCCGGGATGCTGGCGGGTATTCTTCCTGAGAACGCGCAGGTTCTGGAGATCGGTTCGGGCACGGGCGAACATGCCGTCGCCGCCTGTCTGCAGCGCCCGGATATCTGCTGGCAGCCCAGCGATCCGGATGCCCGGTCCCGCAGCAGCCAGGCTGCCTGGGCAAGCGAGGCGGACGGGCGGATTTCCGCGCCGCTGGCGCTGGATCTGCGCGACCCGGACTGGTTCGCGGCCGCCGGAGCGGCCGATGCCCTGGTCTGCATCAATGTGATTCACATCTCGCCCTGGATCGTGACCGAACATCTGGCAGCGGGCGCAGCCGCGCTGCTGGAGGCCGGTGGCCCGGTCTATCTCTACGGTCCCTATCGGGAGGGCGAGGCCACGGCGCCGTCCAATCTGGAATTCGACCGCTCGCTGAAGAGCCGCAATCCGGACTGGGGTGTGCGAGCGCTGTCTGACGTTGTTGCGGTGTTCGACCAGGCCGGTTTCGATCTGGAAAGCCGCGCCGGGATGCCGGCCAATAATCTCTCCCTGGTTTTCCGAAAGCGCGAGGCTTCGTGATGCGTCACCGTAACCGCCGTCTGGCCACCATTGCCGCTGCCGGGATCGTGCTGGCCGCGGCCGTCGGGCTCGGGCTGACCGCGATGCGCAGCGCCATCGTCTATTTCTATTCGCCCAGCGAGGTGATGGCCGAGCATCCCGCTTTCGACGAACGCGTCCGTGTCGGCGGTCTGGTCGAGACCGGCAGTGTCGACGAGGATAGCGATGGCACGATCCGATTTGTCGTGACCGACGGTGCCGCGAATGTGACCGTGCGTTATGCCGGCATCCTGCCGGACCTGTTCCGCGAGGGGCAGGGCGTGATCGTGCAGGGCCGGTTTGTCGAGCATGGCCTCCTGTCCGCCGAGACAGTGCTGGCCAAGCACGATGAAACCTACATGCCGCCCGAGGTGGCCGAGGCGCTGCGCGAGGCGGGCGTCTGGCAGGGCGAAGGCGAGGGCGAAGCGGCTGCGGGCGAGCCCGGGACTGACTGACCGGGCCTCACCGGTGCTTGCGATCCGGCGCACAGGCTCTACCTGTTGAGCGAGCGAACCGGAGGCGCAGCATGGCGCATACACTGAGCGTGAGTTTCGAAGGGTCCGGCGGGGACCAGCTGGACGCCCGTCTGGAAATGCCAGGCGGCCCGCCGCGCGCCTATGCGCTGTTTGCCCACTGCTTCACCTGTTCCAAGGACTATTTCGCGGCCAGCCGCATCTCGCGCCGCCTGGCCGATCGCGGTTTTGCCGTCCTGCGCTTCGATTTTACCGGCCTGGGTGAGTCGGAAGGTGAATTCTCGGAGACCAGCTTTTCCTCGAATGTCGCCGATATCGAAAAGGCGGCGGAATTCCTGAAGCGCGAGTATCAGGCACCGGCGCTCCTTGTCGGGCACAGCCTGGGCGGGGCGGCGGCGATCGTGGCGGCCGGACGCATCGCTTCGGTGAAAGCCGTCGCCACGCTGGCCGCGCCGGCCGATGCCAGCCATGTCATCCAGTCGATGGGCGTCGATACCGATGCCATCGAGCGCGACGGCCAGGCCGAGGCGAGGCTGGGCGGGCGGACCTTCACCGTCACGCGCCAGTTTCTCGACGACATCGCCGACCAGAATGTCGAGGCTGCGGCCCGATCGCTGGAGCAGCCGCTCCTGATCGCGCACTCGCCGGTCGATGCGGTGGTCGGGATCGACAATGCCTCGCGCCTCTTCCTGGAAGCGCGCCATCCCAAGAGTTTCGTCAGCCTGGACCACGCCGATCACCTGATCGGCGATCGTCGGGATGCCGCCTATATCGCCGATGTGATCGCCGCCTGGGCCGCGCGCTATGTGGCCGAGGAGCGGGATGACCGCGTGCCGGAACCGGCCGGCGAGGGCGGTGTCGTGGTCGCCGAGACCGGACAGGGGCGCTATGAGAATCATGTCGTGATCGGCGATCACGTGATGCTGGCCGACGAGCCGGAGCGCGTCGGCGGTCATGATTCCGGCCCGTCGCCCTATCAGTACCTGCAGGCAGCGCTGGGCGCGTGCACCTCGATGACGATGCGCATGTATGCCGAACGCAAGGACTGGCCGCTCGAGCGGGTGACGGTGACGCTGCACCACGAGAAAGGCCATGCCGAGGACGGTGAGGCGACCGTCGATGGCGAGGCCCGCAAGGTCGACATCATCGAGCGCTCGATCCGGATCGAGGGCGATCTGGACGAGGATCAGCGCGCCCGGCTGATGGAAATTGCCGACAAATGCCCGGTTCACCGCACCCTGAACGATCCGGTCGTGATCCGCACCCGGCCGGTGTGATTGACACGAAACCGCCTGCAGGCGCTGGGCGTTGGGTGAAACATGTCCGGCATCTTACCGGAAGTAATGTTATTGTAATGTTCGAGAAACGCGCCGGATAACCGTCAGGCGTGAAGTTCGTGCTCGTACGCAGCACACATTCGCAACGAGGAAGGTTGTTCTGTCCCATGATTTCTGTTGATCGCATGCGCCGCCTTGGCGGTGTCTCGCTTCTGGCCCTGTCCACCGTGGCCGCCGCTTCCCTGGCGCTCCCGCTCGGTACGCCCGCCATGGCCCAGGAAACGGAAATCCGCCCGCCTTTCGCTGCCGCAGTGCCCGATGGCGCGCCGATGTCCTTCGCCGACCTGATCGAGACGGTAAGCCCGGCTGTCGTGACGATCCGCGCCAGCACGCCGCCGCGCGAGCGGGAGCCCGACATGTCCCCGGATCTCGAGCGCCTGCCGCCGCAATTCCGCGAATTCTTCGAGCGGTTTGGCGATAACGGTCCCGCCATGCCGCGCGGACGCGAATCGCTGGGTTCGGGCTTCTTCATCGATGCCGAGGGCCACATCGTCACCAATAACCACGTCGTCGCCGGCGCCGAGGAAATCACGGTCGGCCTGAGCGATGGCAGCGAATACGAGGCCCGCATTGTCGGCCTCGACGAACAGACCGACCTGGCACTTCTGAAGGTCGAAGCCGATGTCGACTTCCCCTTCGTGACGCTTGAGGAAGACGCAAATTACCGCGTCGGCGACTGGGTTGTCGCTGTCGGCAATCCCTTCGGCCTGGGCGGTACGGCGACGGCCGGCATCATCTCCGCCATCGGCCGTCCGATCGGCAATGCGGCCTATAACGACTTCATCCAGGTCGACGCCCCGATCAATCGCGGCAATTCCGGCGGTCCGACCTTCGATCTCGCCGGCAATGTGATCGGCGTGAATTCGCAGATCTTCTCGCCGACCGGCGGCAATGTGGGTATCGGCTTCGCCATCCCCTCCGATGTCGCCGCCCGGATCGTCGAGCAGCTCAAGAGCGACGGCCGTGTCGCGCGCGGCTGGCTGGGCGTTTCGATCCAGAATGTCACCGACGATATTGCCGGCGCTATGGGCCTGGAAGAAGCGCGTGGCGCGATCGTCAGCTCCATCACGGCGGGCGGTCCGGCTGCCGATGCCGGGTTCGAGCGTGAAGACGTCATCCTGGAAGTGAATGGCGAGCCCGTTGAAGGTTCGCGCGACCTCACCCGCCGGGTCGGATCGTTCGCCGCAGGCGAGGAAGTGCGCTTCCTTGTCATGCGCGATGGACGGGAGCGGACCCTGCGCGTGCGCCTCGGCGACCGTCCCAGCGAAACCGATCTCAACGCGATGCAGAATGTCGGTCAGGCCGAAGCAGAGGAATCCTATTTCGGCATGACCCTCGTCCCGATGACGGACGAGGACCGCGAGCGTGCCGGGCTCGCGGGCAGCGATAATGGCCTTGTGGTCACTGCGCTCGCGCGTGACTCCGAACCGGCCCGCAAGGGCATGACAACCGGTGACATCATTCTGGAAGCCGGCGGGTCGCCGGTCACGTCGCCCGACGAGTTCCGGGCTGCGGTGAGCCGCGCCCGTGAAGATGGCCGAACGGCCGTTCTGCTCCTGGTCGAGACGCGTGGCGGCCAACGCTATGTCGCGCTCGAGCTGGATGAAGAAGACGAATAGGAGAGACCGGGGTGCGCATCCTGATAGTCGAAGACGATCGCGAGGCCGCGAGCTATATCCGCAAGGGCCTGCGCGAGAGCGGCCATGTGGCCGACCACGCCGGTGACGGCGAAGAGGGCCTGGAAATGGCCCGCGCCGCGGACTACGACGTGCTCGTCGTCGACCGCATGATGCCGCGCATGGACGGCCTCTCCATGGTTGAAACCCTGCGCGGGGAAGAGGATCGCACGCCGGTCCTCATCCTCTCCGCCCTCGGCGAGGTCGATGACCGCGTCGAAGGCCTCAAGGCCGGTGGCGACGACTATCTGGTCAAGCCCTACGCCTTTGCCGAACTTCTGGCCCGCGTCGAGGCACTCGCCCGGCGCCGGGACCCGGAGACCGTCCGCACCAAGCTGGTTGTGGGCGATCTGGAGATGGATCTCCTCGCCCGCACGGTTGTCCGGGACGGCGAGGAAATCCTGCTTCAGCCGCGGGAATTCCGCCTGCTGGAATTCCTCATGAAGCATTCCGGTCAGGTGGTGACACGCACCATGCTGCTGGAAAAAGTCTGGGACTATCACTTCGACCCCCAGACCAATGTGATCGACGTGCACATTTCACGACTGCGCTCGAAGATCGACAAACCCTTCCCGCGGGCGCTTCTGCACACCGTGCGAGGGGCCGGCTACCGCCTCCAGGCCTGATCGGGCGTGACCCAGCGCAGAGCCGCCTTTCTCAGGACGACAGCGTTCCGGCAGACCCTCCTGTCGGCAGCGCTGTTCGCCCTGTCCAGCTTCGTCATCCTGGGCTTCGTCTATGCGGCCTCGGCCGGCATGGTCGTGCGCCGGGCAGACGCGGTTGTGAACGACGAGGTTCAGGTCCTCAACGACCGGTTCCAGTCCGGCGGCATCGACAATATCCGCCTCTATATTCTCCAGCGCACGGTGGGCGGTGGCGATTATCTCTACCTGCTCATCCATCCGTCGGGGCGGACCCTCGGCAATCTGAGCTTCCTGCCCGAAGTCCAGCCGGACGAGGAGGGCCGGGTCCAGTTCACTTACCGCCGGCCTCCCGCGGGCGGTGTGGATGACGACAACGAGAAGGAAGACCGGATTGTCCGCGGCCAGATCGTGGAACTCCCGTCCGGTTATCGCCTGTTTGTCGGCCTGGATGTCGACGACGAGACGCGCCTGATCTCGCGCATGCTCAACACGATCCTGGCGGCCTCCGCCCTGGCGCTGGCGCTGGGCGTGGCAGCGGGTATCTTCGTCAGCCGCCGTTTCGTGCGCCGTCTGGACAAGATCAACAATGTCGCCCGCCGGGTGCGGGCCGGTGACCTGCAGCCGCGGGCGCCGCGGAATTATACCGGCGACGAGCTCGACGAGCTGTCCGAGAATTTCAACAACATGCTCGACCGGGTCGAGGCACTGATGCACCGCATGCGCCACACCGGCGACAGTATCGCCCACGATCTGCGTACGCCGCTGACGCGTATGCGCAACCGGCTCGACGAGGCTCTGCGCGACGACGGCGATCTCGATGCCCGCGAACAGGCGCTCGAGCGGGCCGTGGCCGATACCGACGAATTGCTGGGCATCTTCAATGCCATCCTGTCCCTGTCGCGCCTGGAAGCCGGTGAGAGCCGGGCCTCGATCGTGCGCCTCGACCCGGCCGAGATCGCCGCAGATATGGCCGAGCTGTACGAGCCGGTTTGCGAGGATGACGGCCTGTCCTTTGCCAGCGAGATCCAGCCGGGCCTGGCCATGCTGGGCGATCGCGGTCTGCTGTCACAGGCGCTCGCCAATATTCTCGACAATGCCGTCAAGTACACGCCGGCCGGCGGGGCCGTGACCCTGCGGCTGCGCGAGACGGGCGAGGGCATGATCGAGTTCTCCGTGACCGATACAGGCCCCGGTATTCCCGATGTCGACCGCGAACGCGTGGTGCAGCGCTTTGTGCGTCTGGACAATTCGCGCTCCCAGCCGGGCTCTGGCCTGGGTCTGTCGTTGGTCCAGGCGATTGCCGATGTCCACAATGGCCGCTTCGAACTGAATGAAGGCCCGGGCGTTGTGGCGGGCGGTCATGGACCGGGGCTGCGGGCATCGCTCTGCTTTCCCAAGGCACCGCGGGAAGCCGGATAATCCGGTAACGCAAAGCAGGACTTCACCTTCAGTGCGGATCGCGCCAGTTTGCCTGTGATGACACACACGGCCCCCATTCTCGACGCAGGGCGCAGGCCCCTGCCAGGCGGCAAGCCCGGACGGTGTGTCCATGTGTTCGAGGCACTTCCCGACGCCGTCCGTTCGCGCGTTGCACCCGCCCAGGCCTTTCTGGATACGGTTTTCGACGCTGCGCCCTATCTGGCGCGCCTGGCCCAGCGGCGTCCGGCGACACTGGCCGCGTGCGCGGTCGAGCCGCCGGAAAGCCTGATCGATCATGCGATCGACAATGCCCGTATTGCCGGTGAAGCCGCGCCGGATGCCGATGCGCTCGACCGGGCGCTGCGCCAGGCCAAGGCCGACTCCCATCTGGTGATCGGGCTGGCGGATCTGGCCGGCATCTGGTCAGTCGAGCAGGTGACCGCGGCAATGACCCGCTTTGCGGATGCGGCCGTCGCGGGTGCCCTGGCGGGGCATGTCCGGCTGCTGGCCGGGCAGGGGCGGGCCTTTCCGCCGGAAGCCGCCGGCAACCCGCTTCCCGGCCTCTTCGTGCTGGCGTTGGGCAAGATGGGCACCGGCGATCTGAACTACTCCTCCGACATCGACCTGGTCGTGCTCTACGACGCCGATGCGCTGGTGCTGCCGGAGGATCAGGAACCGCGCAAGCGCCTGCCACGCCTCGTCCAGGCCGTGGTGCGCACGCTGCAGGAAATCACCGCTGACGGCTATGTCTTCCGCGTCGATCTGCGCCTGCGGCCGGACCCGGGGGCCACGCCGGTGGTGATCTCGACCGAAGCGGCGCTGAACTATTACGAGAGCCTCGGCCAGACCTGGGAGCGGGCCGCCTGGATCAAGGCGCGCGCCTGTGCCGGCGATTTCGCGGCGGCGGAGACCTTTCTGCGCTTCATGCAGCCCTTCATCTGGCGCCGCTCGCTGGACTTCGCCGCCGTCGACGATATCCGCGGCCTTGCCCGCCAGATCCAGACCGTCGGCCGCCGGGCCGAGGTGCGGCCTGCCGGGCATGACCTCAAGCTCGGGCGCGGCGGGATCCGCGAGATCGAGTTCTACGCCCAGATCCCGCAGCTCGTATTCGGCGGGCGCAACGAGGCGCTGCGCCTGCCCGCAACACTGGATGCCCTGCGGGCGCTGTGCGAGGCCGATGTGGTCGAGGCCGACGTGGTCGACACCCTGACCGCCGACTATCGCCGTCTTCGCGCGTGGGAGCACCGCGTGCAGATGCGCCAGGACGAAGCCAGCCAGACCCTGCCCGAAAGCGATGCGGATCGTGCCGCCATCGCTGCCATGGCCGGGTATGACGACCTGACGGCCTTCGACGGTGCGGTGGAGGCCTGCCTGCGGCGTGTGCACGGGCATTTTTCCGACCAGTTCGAGGATGACGAGCCGCTGGCATCGGAAGCCGGATCGCTGATCCTGACCGGTGTCGAGCCGACGCCGGACACGCTCGCCACGCTCGACCGGCTGGGCTTCGCCGAGCCCGAGGCGGTCTGGAAGCGTCTCAATGGCTGGGCCGCCGGACGCGTGCGCGCCGTTCGCACGGCGCGGGCGCGTTCGCTCTTTGCCCGGATTGCACCGCAGCTTGTCGACCGCATGGCCGCGACCGGGGAGCCGGACGCGGCGCTGGTCCGGTTTGCGGGCTTCTTCGAAAACCTGCCCATGGGGGTACAGCCGCTCTCCCTGTTGTCGAACGAGCCGGGACTGGCGGCCGATCTTGTATCGATCATCACGCTGGCGCCGCGCATGGCGACCGACCTGGCCCGCCGGCCCAACCTGCTCGACGCCATGCTCGACCGGCGTTTCACGGCACCGCTGGCAGACGAGGGGCCCGACGCCTTCGGCACGCTGCTGTCGGAGGCGCTGGCGCGGGCCGGAGACTATGAGGAGGCCCTGAACACGGCGCGCCGCCTGGTGCGCGAGGAACGCTTCCGGATCGGCGCCCAGGTCCTGCGGGGAACGGTCAGTGCCGAACAGGCCGGTGCCGCCTTCTCGTCGATGGCGGAAATCTCCCTGGCCGCGATGGCACAGGCGGCGCAGGCGGAAACCGAGCGCCGTTTCGGCACGATGCCGGGCACATTCGTGGTTCTGGGCATGGGCAAGCTGGGCGGCCGCGAACTCGCCTCGGACAGCGATCTGGACATCATGATCGTCTATGAGGGCGAGGGCGATGCCCAGTCCTGGTTCGGCCGTTTCGCCCAGCGTCTGATCTCGGCGCTTTCGGCGCCGACCGAAGAGGGCGAGCTGTTCGAGGTCGACATGCAGTTGCGGCCGTCGGGCAAGGCCGGGCCGGTTGCCGTCAGTGTCGCGCGTTTCGAGACCTATTATCCCGGCGAGGCCTGGACCTGGGAGATGATGGCGCTGACCCGGGCGCGGGTCGTCACGGGTGACACGGCCCTGTCCGGGCGGGTGAGTGCGGCCATGCGCGATGCGCTGACCCGGCCGCGCGACGGCCGGGGTGTGCGTGAGGATGCGCTGGCCATGCGCAAACGCCTGGAGGAGGCCAAGCCGGCGCGCGGCCCCTGGGATCTCAAGGCGCGGGCGGGCGGCATCCAGGATATCGAATTCATCGCCCAGACCCTGCAGCTGGCCCATGCGTCGAAAAAGGACGTGCTGCGGCCGTCGACCCGGGCCGCGCTGGCGGCGCTGGCGGATTGCGGCGTGCTGCCGGTCGAGGATGCGGAATTTCTCACCGCGTCGCTGGATCTCTATCTCGGACTGCTGCAGCTGATGAGAAGTGCGCACGGGTCCGGTTTCGATCCGTCTGCTGCGAGTGCCGGCTTTGCCGAACGCTTCGCCGGGCTGGCCGGTGTGGGCAGTCTGCCGGAACTCGAAACCGCGCTCGATGCGCGGGCGGGGCGGGTGCGGAAGTGTTTCCGCCGCCATGTCGGAAAAATCTGACGACGGGCCCGCGACGGAATTTCCGGCCACCGGCGTTGAAGGGTCAGCGAGGTGATCAAGGACAAGGAAATTCTGTCATGAAACACACCAAGATGATCGTTCTGCTCGCCGGTTCGACCCTGATGCTGGCCGGTGCTGCGGCCGAGGCTGCCGGTCCCGGCGGCATGCGCGGGCATGGCGGCGGCCGCGATGGCGGTCATGGCCATGCCATGATGGTGCTGCGCGCAGCGGACGCCAATGGCGACAATTCCATCACACAGGCCGAAGTGGACAGCCTGCAGGCGGAAATGTTCGCCTGGATGGATCGCAATTCCGACGGCTATCTCGACGAGGCCGACCAGTCGCCCGTCCATGCCCGCATGCGTGCGATCCGGGCTGAGGAACGCGCCGAGCGGGCCGGAGACGGCGAAGGCCGCCGCTGGGGCCGCCGGGGCGGTGGTTCCGAAGGCGGCCCGCGCCATATGCGCGCCGATGCCGACGAGGATGGCCGTATCTCCCGCGCCGAATTCCTGGAACGCGAGAACCGCCTGTTCAACCGTCTCGATAGCGACGAAGACGGTGTCGTGACGCCGGCAGAGCTGGACGCTTCGGTCGAGCGCCGTCAGGATCGCCGCTTCTGGTGGCGCGACTAAGCGCCATCGCGATGTTTGACGGGCGCGGCATGGGCGACGACACGGCGGCTGGAGAAAGCCTGGTTTCAGGCCGTGTCCGCGATCCGGCCGGCGAACCGGACGATGCGGACCTGATCGTCCGCGTCGGCCGCGGTGACCGGTCGGCCGCCCGCCTGCTCATGTTGCGCAACCTGCCGCGTGTTCTCGGCCTGGCTCGTCGCATGCTGAATGACGAGATGGAGGCCGAGGATATCGCGCAGGAGACCTTCATACGGGTCTGGAAAGCCGCGCCGCGCTGGCAGGCCGGTTCGGCCCAGGTCTCCACCTGGATGTGCCGCATAGCCATCAATCTCTGCTATGACCGGTTGCGCCGGCGGCGCGAGGTGCTGACCGACACGCCGCCGGAACAGATCGACGGTGCGCCGGACGCCGAGACCGCGATGACCCGTGCGCAAAGTGGCGACCGGATAGCGGCCGCGATGGCGCAATTGCCCGACCGGCAACGCCAGGCGCTCGAGCTCGTCCATTTCCAGGAGATGAGCAATATCGACGCGGCGGACATCATGTCGGTCTCTGTCGAGGCGATGGAATCCCTGCTGGCCCGCGGCCGGCGCAAACTGAAGGCCATTCTGACCGGGGATGCCCCGGACCTGATGGCCAGCTATACAGGGCAGAGAGATGCCCGCTACGGTGCAACGCAATGACCGAAGAACGCTTTATCCAGATCGTGGAGGCCTACGGCGCCAATCCGGCCCGCTGGCCCGAGACTGAACGCGCGGCCGCCATGGCCTTTGCGGATGCGTATCCGGATGTCGCCGATGCCGCCCTGCAGGCCGAGGCTCTGCTGGATGACTGGCTTGGCCGGCCCGACGCTCAACCCTCCGAACTGCTCGAACGCCGGATCCTTAACCGCTTTCCGGCGCCGGTGGCCGCGCCTGTGCGCTGGCAGATCCCGGCTGCCGCTGCGGCCGCCCTGCTGGTGGGCGCCTTCATCGGCTTTGCCAGTGGCGCGCTCACGGTCACGGAACCCTTGACCCCGACGCTGTATGCCGCCGCGGATGCCTATGCCGGTCTGGATGAAGACTGGATCACCTGGCTGGGAGATGACGTTTGAAACCGTCCACACCCTGGATCGCCGCCCTTCTGGTCTCGGTTCTCGCCAATGGCGTGCTGGCCGGCTTCCTCCTGCACCGCACGACGGAAGGCCCGGACTGGCGGCAGGCGGAAGACGAAGACCGCGGGCGGGGTGAGCGCCGGCATCACGATTCCCGCCGCGCAGGCTTTGACATGCGCGATATGCTGTTCGCCCTGCCCGGCGAGGCCCGCGAGGAGGCGCGTCAGCGCGCGCGCGACAATATCGACGAGATCCGGGCCCTGTTCGCCCAGAGCCGCCAGGCCCGGGAGGATTTCGAAACCGCGGTACGCGCGGAAACCTTCGACCGTGATGCCGCTGCCGATGCCCTGGAGCGTCTGCGCGCCTCGCGCGAGGCGCTGGAGCTGGGGCTTCAGGATGTCATGCTCGATCTCATGTCCGAGCTCGATGCAGAGACCCGGACGGGCATGCTCGAGGCGACCCGGGAGCGGGATGGTAACGGGTATCGCCGCCATCGTGACGACCGGGGTGAAGGTCCGCAAGGGGATCGCCCGCCGCCGCCCGACGGCCCGCGTCCGGATTAGGCCGCCAGCCCGGGCACAGCGCCTTCGCTATTCGCCCGCCGCGAGCCGGGCCGTCGTGGCGCTGTCGACGAACTCGTCATCGGCATCGAAACCGTCATCCATCGCTTCGGACAACAGCGCCTCGACACGGTTGATATCGTCATTGTCGTCGATGTCGGAATAGGCGTCGGCCTCTATCTCGGCGAGCGCGTCGAGGTCTATCGGCTGGTCCTGGCTGATCGGCATCACGACATTCACCGTCGTGCCTTCACCCAGCACCGAGTCGATGGTCAGCGTGCCGCCGTGCAGCTCGATCAACGACTTCGACAGCGCCAGACCGAGGCCCGAGCCCTGGTGGCTCTTGGAGTGCTGGTTCTCGATCTGCTCGAACGGCCGGCCGAGACGGGGCAGGTCTTCCCTGGCGATACCGATCCCGGTGTCGGAGACCTGGAACGCGACGCCGACGCCGGACAGGAAGCCGCGCACCGTGACGCGTCCGCCTTCCGGCGTGAATTTCACCGCGTTCGAGATCAGGTTGATCATCACCTGTTTGAAGGCACGCGGATCGAGCTCCATTTCCGGCAGGTCCGAGACATCGGCGCGCAGCTGCAGGCGCTTCTCTTCGGCGCGGCCGCGGACGATGCGCACGCATTGCCCGATCAGCTCGCTCGCATCGGTCGGCTCCGGCTGGAGCTGCATCTTGCCGGCCTCGATCTTCGACATGTCGAGAATGTCGTTGATCAGCTCGAGCAGGTGCTGGCCGGACGTCAGGATGTCCTTCATGTAGCCGGTGTAGCGCTCGTCACCCAGTGGCCCGAACATCTCCTTGAGCATGATCTCGGAGAAGCCGTTGATGGCGTTCAGCGGCGTGCGCAGCTCATGGCTCATATTGGCCAGGAATTCAGACTTGGAGCGGTTGGCTTCCTCGGCGCGGATCTTCTCGGCCTCGTACTTGCGGGCGAGATCGGCGATCCGGGCCTGCGAGCGCTTCACATCCTCGACGGTCTTGCGCAATTGCGCCTGGTTCTCGGTCAGGGCAGCTTCATGGTGCTTGAGATCGGTGATGTCGGCGCCGACACTCACCATGCCGCCATCGGCCGTGGCGCGGTCGGAATAGTGCAGCCAGCGCCCGTCGGCGAGTTCGATTTCGTAGGCCGCCTTGTTTTCCGTGCCGCCATGAACGGTCTTGATGGCCCGTGCGGCGGCCTGCTCGACCGCGGCATAGCTCATGCCCGGCTTCAGCATGCCGTCTGAGAAGTCAAAGGCATCGCGGAATTTGCGGTTCCACAGCACCAGACGGTGGCGCGAGTCCCACAGCACGAAGCTCTCCGACATGGATTCTAGTGCTGCGCGCAACCGGCTTTCGGCGGCCACGACGCGGGCCTGGGCGCCCTTGCGATCCGTGATGTCGATGGCCACGCCCACGATCCGGGCCTGGTCGCTGCCGACGGCGCCGGGCAGGATGCGGCCCCGCATCTGCAGCCAGACGGCGGCGTGCGCTGCCAGGACTTCCAGATCGACCTCGCCGCCGGCCGGCGCCCCGCGCATCGCGGCGCGCAGGCGTTCCCGGTCGGGCTTGGAGAAGAGACGCAGGAATTCGCTGCCGCTGCATTCCAGGGCAGTCTCCATGCCGAGTATCCGCGCAAGACTGTCGGTGATGAAGACAGTGTCGGCTTCCGGATTCCAGTCCCAGACACCGCACCGCGCGCCCTCGATGGCGACGCGGAAGCGCTGCTCATTGTCCTCAAGCTGCTGGCGGGTCGAGCGCAGGCGGCCCATCTGCGTGAAGACGAGTGCGCTGAGCCCCATCGCAACGAAGATCGGTGCAATGAACATCAGGCCGTAAAAGGAGATGGTGCGGTACCAGGCGTTCTGGTTGATCCGCATCGCGCCGAGCGCATAGACGCGCAGTTCGGTGCCTGCGATGGGCGCGACGGCGAAGGTCACGCGCTCCTCGCCGAAGCGCGCGTCCGAGGTTGCACCGCCGCCTTCGCCGGCCAGGCGGTCGACAAAGGCATCGTCCAGGCCGAAGCGCGAGGCCAGCGGCGTGCCGGCCCGCACACTGCGCATCTGCGGACGGATGGCCAGCATGCCGCCATTGCTGTCAGCCAGTGCGACCACACGTTCATCGCCCCAGTCCGGCAGGACGAGATCGGTCGCGAGCCGGGCCACGAAGGCGCCGACCGTGCCGTCTGACAGCTGCACCGGCACGGCAAGCACCAGGTGCGCAGGCTGGCCGTCGACGATTTCCGCCGTCAGGCCCGACGGGGCGTCCAGCGCCTGGCCGGCCATTTCACGCAGGCCGTCACCCGGATTGGCAGCGGCGATGGTGCGGCCGTCCGGCAGCAGGATGGCGACGTCCTCGACGATGTCGGAATCGCCGATCGCGCTCAGCCGTGCGCGAGCAGCCGGCACGATCTCGTCGATCGGTGTGTCGCGCAGGTCCGCGCTGGCAAAGGCGAGGGCATAGCGGGCTTCCGCGATGCGGGCGGTGACGCGTTCGGCCAGATAGCCGGCGGCATTGGCCTGCGAGCGTTCGGCCTCGGTGATCAGCGTCTCGCGTTCCTGCTGGATCTTGACCAGCAGAATGCCGCCATAGGCGAGGGTGAAAAGCAGCACCGCCATGACGATCCACAGCGCGCCGGTTCCGCGTTTCGAGGCACGCACCTTCCCCGTCTCGCCCGGCGAAGGGGCGCGGGTCGCCTTGTCCGGGGACGGGCGCGTATCGAACCGCATGTGATTCATGGCCTCAAACTAGGGTGTGTCGGCCTGTGCTGTCGACACCGGGCTTGGCGTCACGAGCCGGTCTGCGCCGGCTTCGTCGCTTCGTTTTCCCCACCCTCGTCCTTGGCGGCCGCTTTCTGGCGGCTCTTGCGTCTTTCCGGCCCCTTGTAGGTCGACTTGTCCGGATCGTTCCGGCGCCGGTCGGGGCCGAAATAATGGCGGTTCCGGATGAAGGGGCGGGGCTCGTTGATCACCGCCGCGATCTTGGAGAACATCTCCTTCGCGGTAATCGGCTTGCAGCAGAACTCCGTCACACCGGCATCGCGGGCCGCCATGACCTTGGAGCGCTCGGAATAGGCGCTCAACATGATGATGGGCACCAGCGGATTGGGGCTGTCGTCCGCCGTGCGCACCAGGCGCACGAAGTCCAGCCCGTCCAGAATGTCCATCTGGTAGTCGGTGATGATGATGTCGATCGAGTCCGAACGCACCATGTCGAAGGCTTCCGCCGGGTCGCGCGACTCGTAGATCTGCTTGATCCCGAAACCGTGCAGAATCGTCCGCAGGATGGTCAGCATGTAGGTGTTGTCGTCGACGATAAGCGTCCTGACGCGGCTGAAATCTGCGGCCATGGCTGCGGTCTCGTGGTTTGGCTCAAGCTGCCCGCGTTTTGTTGATTCGCGGATCCTTGAGTTCTTTTAGCGCAACAGGCTTACCGAAATAGAAACCCTGTCCGTACCGAACGCCAAGCTCCCGCATCAGTTTCGCGGACGCTTCGCTTTCGATCATTTCCGCAACGGTTTCCGTGCCCAGGGCGTTGCAGAGGTCGATCATCCCCCGCAGCAGAATGGTATCGCGTTCTGAGCGCGAAGCGTTGCGGACATAGGAACCGTCGATCTTCACCACATCGGCCGGGAAGTCGCGCAGATAGTGGAAGCCTGCAGCTCCGGCGCCGAAATCGTCCAGGCAGACCGCATGTCCGCGCTCGCGGATCTTTGCGATGACATTGTTGGCGGCCTTGATGTTCTTCACCGAGGCTGTCTCGGTCAGCTCGAACATGAGCCGGCTGCGATCGATCTTCAGATCGGCGAGAAGCGCCAGGAATTTCTTGGCCCAGGCCATGTTGGTCAGGGACTTGCCAGACAGGTTGACCGCCAGGGCAGGGCGGTCGAAATCATCGCGCAGGAACTGTGCCGCAATCTCGGTCATCGCATAGTCGATTTCATGGATCAGGCCGGTGCTTTCCGCGAAGCCCACGCTCTCCTCGATCGGCCGTCCGCCGGGCAGGCGCAGCAGCAGCTCGTAGTGATGCACCTTGCCGGTTTCCAGGTCGACGATGGGCTGGGCGTGCGGTTCGATCACGCGGCCGGCAATCGTCGTGCGCAGCTCGGTCATGCGTTTGCGGGTTTCGTGCATCAGGCGGTCGGCGGTCTCCTGCAGCGAGATCACATCGAGGGCCTTGCCGCTGTCGGCGGCTTCATTGATCGCATGCAGGAAGGCCTGAACGGCAATTTCCGGCTCCAGCTCGGGCGCATCGCAGACCGACTCGATGCGGACATCGGCCTCGCCCAGGTCAAACCCCTTGAGTGTCGCCATGACCTCGTCGCGCAGGCCTGCCAGGTCGACGGACCGGGCATGGATCAGGGCTGTGCGCGCCGCGTCGATCTGGCGGGCAACGCCGTCATTGCCGATGGCCAGGGCGCAGGAGGCGGCTACGGATGTGCGCAATTGTTCGGCATTGGCCGGGCCGATCAGGCGTTCGATATCGTCGCCGGCCTCGATGCGCAGGACTGACATGGCCATGTCGGTGCCGGTATTGCGCGCCGATGCGATGGCACCTTCGGCACTGCGTTCGAAGGCCTGGGGGTCGACATCGTCCGGCGCATGCATGGCGTTGAAGGAGATCGACCAGCGGATGCGGCTGTCATCGCCCAGCGACCAGCCGCAAAGCTGGGCCTCGCGCCCGTCGATCGTGATGCGGACAGGACCGAGCCGGTGACCGGGCTTCAGCCGGCGGACCAGCGCCTTGAGGATCGGGCGTGAGGTGCGGTCGATCCGGCTTTCAAGCGGATCCCCCACACCGTCGCTGTCGGTGCCCGCCTGGCTGGAGCCGAGGGCTGCGACTGCGCCGGCCGTGTAGGTGATGCGACAGGACGAATCCGTTTCGACAAGAATATCGGCCGAAGTAAAGGCGAAGGATAAAAAGCGATTGCGTTGTTCGACAAGCGACATGAGAGCGGCCCGATCCCGTTCAAGACAGAACCCTCAAATTCACAGCTAAACGTTAGAAGGCGATTAAATTTTTATCCGTTGCCTAGGCGGCCCGGCGTGACTTGCCGTTATCCTTGCTGGAAGGTATCGTGTTGATTTCTCGAAGCGTTTTACTCGCTTCGTGGCTCAGCTTGGCTAATGCGGGGGGGAGTTCGCCATCCTCGCTGGCCAGCTTTGCGAGTTGCTCGGCAATCGCCATCAGGTGCGGCGCGTTGGCGATCAGCCGGGCCTGCCCCTCGATGCGCGCGGGGTCGCGATCATACTCCGCGGCCGGTACGCGCCAACCGCCCCAGTCCATGCTCTCGGTGACCACGACCGGGAAGGTGCCGGGATAGGGGTGGTGGGCGCATTCCTCGACAGCCTGCCACTTGTTCCGGGCCCGCAGGACGCGCCAGCTCGCGGTGTCGATCTCGTCGGCCTGTTCGGCGGCAAGCTCGTCAGCCACGAAGTCGCGGCCGAGCCCGCAGTCGTAATAGACCCGCACGGGCTCCTCGACATCCTTCACCCATTGCGGCTTGACCTGTTCGACAAGCGCCCAGGTTCCCACCGGGCGGACGAATACGCGCTGATGCTTGTGATAGATCGCCTTGGCCATGAAGTGCCTCCCTCGCCGCTCCAGAAAAGCAGACCGGGATTGAAATGGCGTGAAGCGAACAGGTCTAATTTGATGTTTTGCTTGCGGAGGTGCCGTGTCGCTGAACGGATTGTGCGCTGCGGCGACTTGGTTCGGCGGGCGGTCCGCGCTAAATGGCGCGCATGACTGCAGCAAGCACGCCCGACCGCCGCCTTTGCGTGGCGCCGATGATGGACTGGACCGACCGGCATTGCCGGGCGTTTCACCGTGTCCTGACCCGGGAGGCTCTGCTCTATACCGAAATGGCCGTCGACAAGGCGGTGATCCATGGCGACCGGGACAAGCTGATCGGTTTCGATCCGGCCGAGCATCCTGTGGCCATCCAGCTGGGCGGTTCCGATCCGGCCGACCTGGCCAAGGCCAGCCGGATTGCCGGGGGCTTCGGCTATATCGAGATCAATCTCAATGTCGGCTGCCCGTCCGACCGCGTGCAGTCGGGCCGGTTCGGGGCCTGCCTGATGCAGGAACCGGCGCTGGTCGCCGACTGCGTGAAGGCGATGCAGGATGCGGTGTCGCTACCGGTCACGGTGAAATGCCGGATCGGCGTCGACGAGCAGGATCCCGAAGTGGCCCTGTTCGATTTTGTCGAGACGGTCGCGGCGGCCGGGGTGACGAGTTTCACCGTGCACGCCCGCAAGGCCTGGCTGAAAGGCCTGAGCCCGAAGGAAAACCGCACGGTTCCGCCGCTCGACTATGACCTGGTGCGCCGCCTCAAGGCGCAGCGCCCGGAGCTCGAGATCATCCTCAATGGCGGTCTGGAAACGCTTGAACAGGGGCTCGCGGAAACGGTGCCGCTGGACGGGATGATGCTGGGCCGTGCCGCCTATCACACGCCCTGGATACTCGCCGAGGCCGACAGCCGGCTGTTCGGCAAGGCCGATCCGGTTGCCAGCCGGGTCGAGGCGGTCGATGCCTACCGGCCCTATCTGGAAAGCCAGCTGGGCAAGGGCACGCGTCTGCACGACATGACGCGTCACATGCTGGGTCTTTTCACCGGCCAGCCCGGTGCGCGTCTGTGGCGGCGTATCCTGTCGGAAAAGGCGCCGAAGCGCGGCGCGGGGCTGGAAGTGATCGACGAGGCACTGGCGGCAGTCGTGCCGCATGACGAGGCGGCATAGCGATGCAGGATATCTGGGTTCTGGTCCTGGCGATGGCCGCCACGGGCGCGTTTGCGGGACTGATCGCGGGCATGTTCGGGATCGGCGGCGGCATCGTCATGGTGCCGGCGCTCTACTTCGCCTTCAACTCGCTGGGCTATGAGGATCCGCGGGTGATGCATGTCGCGGTCGGGACCTCGCTGGCGGTGATTGTCGCGACCTCGCTGCGCAGTGTCTCGGCGCATGCCAAGCGCGGGGCGGTGGATTTCAAGGTGCTGCGCGAATGGGCGCCCTGGATCATTGCCGGCACGCTGATCGGTACGGTGATCGCGCACTATCTTTCCGGCCGCATGCTGACCGGCATTTTCGGCGGCATGGCGATGCTGCTTTCCCTGCAATTCTTCTTCGGCCGGCCCGACTGGACCCTGCGCGAGGACATGCCCGGCGGGATCGCCCGCATCGGCCTCGGCGGCACGATCGGGGTGTTCTCGGCGCTGATGGGTATTGGTGGCGGCGTCATGGGTGTCACCCTGATGACCTTGTGCGGCAAGCCGATCCGCCAGGCCGTGGCCACGGCTGCCGGTTTCGGTGTCGCGATCGGGGCGCCCGGTGCGATCGGCTTCATCGTCAATGGCTGGGGGCATGAAGTCGTGCCCTGGTCGCTGGGCTATGTGAACGGGCCCGGTTTCGCGCTTCTGGCCAGCAGCGCCTTTTTCGTTGCGCCGGTGGGGGCCAAGCTGGCGCACGACCTGCCGGAGCGGACGCTGAAGCGTCTCTTCGCCATCGGACTGGTCGTGGTCGGCTTCATGCTGGTCCGTGAAGCGGTGACCGGCGGCTGAAGCGTGATCAGGTGAAGTGGGAACCGGTTCACCGGTTCGATCGCGCGGCAGCTCAAGTCGAGCGTGATCCGGTGAAGTGGAAACCGGTTCCGCAGGAAATGGTTCTGCCTAGGGCTGCAGGATCAGCTGGTTCTCGCGGATTTCCAGCGAGCTGAATTGTTCCAGAACCGACATGCCGAGCAGCGAAATCTCGCCGCCGGGCATGACAACGGCCGGTATCTCCTCGAAGTGGTGTCCCCGCAGGTCGAGCGAGCGGATCGTCACCGGCGCGGCCATGGCTTCACCGGACGCCATCGATACCGGTATCGAGAAATCCAGCCTGTGGGTGCGGATGCCGATACGTCCGGCATCGCTGAGCGTGAGGGCGATGCCGCTGGCGCCGGTATCGACCAGAAAGGGCACCCGGGCGCCATTGATTTCGGCCTCGATATAGTAATGCCCGTCCCGCTGGCGGTTGAGCACGATGGGTCCGTCGCTCTGCGGCACGCCGGCGGCTGTATCCTGCAAGGTCTGGGAGCTCACGGCGGCCGGCGGTGCAAGCCAGGTGCGCTGGTATTCCAGGTCTTCGAAATCATGGTCGAAGACGGGGATGACACCGATCATGGCCGCAACACTCAGCCAGGTGACGAGGTTGCGGTGACGGGTGCCCGCGGGCGCGAAGCCGGCACCGAACAGGGCAATCAGCAGTACGAGCATGATCGCCGTTGCCACGAGCAGGCGCAGGGACGGATCGAGACCGTCCCAGAACGGCCACAGGACCAGTCTCAGGGCGAGCAGGCCGAGGCCGGCCAGCAGGGCCGGGCGGGCGAAACGGGTCACCAGATGCCGCATGCTCAGCGGCCCCCTTCCACGAATGAGGCTGCCGGACGCATCACGCCTCCCGCGCCCGGCGATAGGCCGCTTCCCGCTCCGGCAGGGCCTGCATGATCGCGTCGCGCTCCTCGTTTGAATAGCGGGTCCAGCGTCCCAGCTCCTCCATGGTGCGGAAACAGCCCAGGCAGACGCCGGCCTTGGGGTCGACGAAACAGACTTTCACACAGGGTGTCCTGATCGGGGTGCGGTCCATGCATCGCAGCATTCCGTGTGGTCTTCATTGTGGCAAGTGCTTGCGGCGGCGGGGCCTGCCGGAATATTGTCCCGCCTTTATCTGCCTGGGGACATTCATGGACGATCTGGTGCTGCAGGCCCGCAGCTTTGTGGGACTTTTTGCTCTTGCGGGTGTGGCGTGGCTGCTGGGCCCGCGCAAGAAGATCTCCATTGTCCTGCTGGCCGGTGCCATCGCCCTGCAATTGCTGATCGCCTGGCTGCTCTATTCCGTCGCGCCCTTCCGGGCTTTCCTGCAATCGCTGACCGGTGTCGTCGCCGTGCTGCAGGAGGTGACGAATGAGGGTGCGCAATTCGTGTTCGGCTATCTGGCCGGCAGCGAGGCGCCCTGGGAAGCCGACCCGGCCGGTGGTTCCGGTTTCCTCTTTGCCTTCCAGGCCCTGCCCATGGTGATCGTGCTGTCGGCGCTGTCGGCCCTGCTGTGGCGCTGGCGGATCCTGGAATTCCTGGTGCGCGGTTTCGCGGCAGCCTTCCGGCGCCTTTTGAACCTGTCCGGTTCGGCCAGTCTGGGCGCTGCGGCGAACATCTTTCTGGGCATGACGGAAAGTCCGGTGCTGATCCGGCCGCGCCTGCCGGACATGACCCGGTCCGACCTTTTCCTCATCATGACGGTCGGCTTTTCCACCGTCGCCGGTTCGGTGATGGCGCTCTATGTCAGCCAGCTGACCGGTGTGATCGACGGTGCGGCCGGGCATATCTTCACCGCCTCGCTGATCTCGGTGCCGGCGGCGGTGCTCCTGTCGCGCCTGATGATGCCGGCCGAGCCGGTCTCCGAGGAAGCGCTGCAGAAAGAGAAGATCCCGACGCCGATCTATCACTCCTCAATGGACGCGCTGACGACCGGTGTGTCGGACGGTATCCGACTGTATTTCAACATCATCTTCATGCTGCTGGTATTCACCGCCCTGGTCGCGCTGGTGAATGTCCTGCTCGGGCTTTTCCCGGATGTGTTCGGTGCACCGCTCTCGGCCGACCGGATCCTGGGCTGGGTCTTCGCGCCGGTCGTGTGGCTGGCCGGCATTCCCTGGAGCGAGGCCACCCAGGCCGGTTCGCTGATGGGGCTGAAGACGGCGCTGAACGAGGTCTATGCCTATGACCAGCTGTCCCGGATCGGCGGCGACCTGTCCGAGCGCACGCGCCTGATCATGACCTATGCGCTGTGCGGTTTCGCCAATTTCTCCTCGGTCGGCATCCTGACCGGCGGCCTGGTGGCGATTGCGCCGTCGCGCCGCGAGGACATCCTGCAGCTGGCCCCGCGGGCGCTGATCTCGGGCACGCTGGCAACACTGATGACGGGGGCCGCCGTGGGCGTGCTGCCGTCGGGGTTGTTCGGTTAGTCGCCGCGTTTCGGCCAGAGACGGCTGCGCAGCCAGCCGGGGGTGGAATTGCCTTTCAGGGCCTGGCGATAGGCGGTGTCGAAAAAGCGGTGCAGGCCTTCGGCGTCGGCGTAGAGATCGCTGCGGGTCTTCATCGGTGCGTCCGGATCGATGCGCTTGACCACTTTGGCCGGATTGCCGGCGACGATGGTCCAGGGGTCGACATCGCGGGTGACGACCGAGCGGGCGCCGACGACGGAGTGGGCGCCTATGGTCACGCCCTTGCCGATAAAGGCGCCGTCGCCGATCCAGACATTGCGTTGAAGTTTCACGGGTTTCCAGGCGGGTGCCGGGTCGACGCGGTCGTGGATGGAGTGCCAGTCGCAATCCGAGATCGTGGCCTTGTTGGCGATCAGGCAGTCATCGCCGATCTCGATCTCGCCGGCGGCGAGAATGCGGGTGCCGCCGGCCATGAAGACATTGTTGCCGATATCGATACGCCCGGCCTGGGTCTGCGGCGACCAGACGGTGAGCCGCACGGGATCGGCCTTGTTGGCGACGATGTGCAGGCGGTCTCCGGCGGTGATGTTGGGGCCGAAAACCTCGACATGCCAGGGACATACGACTTTCGGCTCGATGCCCAGCGCGGCAAAGTGGGGGGCGAGGAAATGGCCCGTCCAGGCGTTTTCGAACGCTTCCCAGGCGCGGTGCATCCAGTAGGGGCGGTGGTCCCGTTTCATTTTGTCCCGGCGCTCCCTATATCCATCCGGCGCGTTCGGCGTCCGGCGTTTCGCAGCCTGGACGCCCATGAGACAATACCGCTTCATACTTGTCTCGCAGCGGGTACATAAGTGCCCCATAAGCGCAACACGGGAGTAACGCCCAGTGACATACGAGGTCGCCATGACGGCCGACGCGGTGACCGGCTTTCTGGAGGAGGTTTTTCCGGAGATGAACCGCGCGGGCCGGATCTTCACCATCGACACGATCGAACCCGGCCGCGCCATCGTGCGGGCGCGCACGGATGCCACACATCTGCGCCCCGGCGGCACCGTTTCCGGACCGACGCTGTTCTCCCTGGCCGACTTTGCCGCCTATGTGGTGATCCTCGGCCATATCGGACCGCAGGCGCTGGCGGTGACCACCAATCTCAATATCAACTTCCTGACCAGGGCCGGCCCCGGCGAGCTGGTCGCCCGCTGCCGCATCCTGAAACTGGGCAAGCGGCTGGTCGTCACCGATTGCGACATCACGGCGGACGGCAGCGACGACTTGATCGCACAGGCCAGTGCGACCTATTCCATCCCGCCTGCAAGATAACTCCGGCAGCGCGATAAACCTGCGCACCGAGCGAAGGACAGCAAGATGAGCGAGACCGAAGGCAGCGATCCGATCGAGGCGATCATCGTGAAACTCGTGGCGGCGGCGCCCGAGGGGCGCTCGGTCTCGCCGGCCGATGTCGCCAAGGCGATCGATCCGGAGCGCTTCAACCGCCAGTTCGGCCATGTGCGCCAGGCGGCGATCCGGCTGGCCCGGCGCGGCGAGGTGACGATATTGCGCAAGGGCAAGCCGGTCGAGGATCCGGAGAATTTCAAGGGAGTCTGGCGGATTGGCCGCGCCTGATCTCGATCCGCTGCTCGACGAGATCCGCGCCTGCCGCGTGTGCGCGGCGGCCATGCCGCATGAACCGCGCCCGGTGATCCGGGCGGCCTCCACCGCCCGCATCATGATTGTCGGCCAGGCGCCGGGCACGCGGGTGCATGCCTCGGGCAAGCCCTTCACCGATCCGTCCGGCGACCGGCTGCGCGACTGGCTGGGGGTGGACGAGGACACCTTCTACGACACGTCCCGCATCGCCATCGTGCCGATGGGCTTCTGCTTTCCCGGTCTCGATGCGAAGGGCGGCGACCTGCCGCCGCGCAAGGAATGCGCGCCCTTGTGGCAGGCGCGGGTGCGCGCGGCCCTGCCGGATGTGCGCCTGACCCTGCTGGTGGGACAGTATGCCCAGCGCTTCCATCTGGGTTCGCGTATGCAGCAAACACTGACCGAAACCGTCCGCCGCGGCGAAGAGTACGGGCCGGAATTTCTGCCGCTCCCCCATCCCTCCTGGCGAAATAATGTCTGGCTGAAGAAAAATCCGTGGTTCGAAGAAAAAATTCTCCCCATGTTGCGCTGCCGCATGAAAGAATTATTACGCTGAGCGGCATTCGGGGTGTTTTCGCGCGCTTGTAAGGCGGCTCGCGAACGGGTATTTCACGGCCCGACTTCGCAGCCCGCGGACGGGCTGCCACCGTTGAAAAGGGTATGCCCGTAATGAGTGTTCTCGAGCACGTATCGTTCGACAATCACGAAAAAGTCCTGTTCGCCACCGACGAGACGACCGGCCTCAAGGCGGTCATCGGTGTGCACTCCACGGCCTCCGGCCCGGCCTGCGGCGGCTGCCGCATGTGGTCCTATCCCAATTCGGACGCGGCCCTGACCGACGTGCTCCGCCTGTCCCAGGGCATGAGCTACAAGAATATCATGGCCGACCTGCCCATCGGCGGCGGCAAATCCGTGATCATGAAGCCGGAAGGCGCCTTCGACCGCAAGGCGCTGTTCGAGGCCTTCGGCCGCGCGGTGGAAAGCCTGAACGGCCAGTACATCACCGCCGAGGATGTCGGCGTCAGCCCGGACGACATGATGGCCGTGCGCCGCTCGACCGAGCATGTGGTCGGCCTGCCGGAAGGCAAGGCGGCCTCGGGCGATCCCTCGCCGGTGACCGCCGAGGGCGTCTATCGCGGCATCATGGTCGCCGCCGAGCGCGGCCTGGGCAAGCGCGACCTCTCCGGCGTCAAGATCGCCATCCAGGGCGCGGCCGGCCATGTCGGCACCTATCTGGCCGGCCATCTGGCCAAGGCCGGTGCCGAGCTCTTCGTCACCGATATCAACCAGGACGGGCTGGAAAAGCTGAAGGCGGAATACGGCGCCACCATTGTCGGTCTCGACGAGATCTACGACCAGGATGTCGACGTCTTCGCCCCGTGCGCCCTCGGCTCGATCATCAATCCGGACACGATCGACCGCATCAAGGCGAAAGTGATCGCCGGCGCCGCCAACAACCAGCTCGCCACGCGCGAGATGGGGGCGGAAGTCCTCAAGCGCGGCATCGTCTACGCACCGGACTATGTCATCAATGCCGGCGGCATCATCAATGTGATGGGCGAGATCGCCGGCGACTTCAATCCGGAATGGGTGAAGGGCAAGCTGGACGGTCTGGAAGCGACCCTGGGCGAGATCCTCGACCAGTCGAACAATGAAGGCCGCCCCTCCAACATCATCGCCGACGAAATCGCCCGCCAGCGCATCGAAGAAAAGCGCGCCGCCAAGCTGGGCAAGGTGGCGTAGTTTTCAAGCGCCGGGCGCCTGAGGGTGTCCGGGGTTTTGAGATTTGTGAGTTTGATCTGCCGCGCCCGCCTGGGTGCGGCAGATTTTTTTGGGGGGCGTGTATTGGCTTGGAATAGCCAAGCCAATCTACCGCGGTGTTCCTGTTATGCCGAACGTCAGCGCTTCACCACGGCTGCGGCTCTCAAATGGCGATTAGAGCGCAACCAACTCCGCAAGTTTCGTAGCGATCACAGACATCTGATCTTCCGCGGTGCTTAGTCCGGTTCGCGAACCAAGCAACGGGCTCACCTCGCGTAGAGCCTCGTAGGTCGTGTTGTGCACGATGGGGACTAGGAGGTCGCGGGCGAGCAGCGCGGAAAGTTCTTTGTCTGCTATGCCTTCTCCGCTAATCCGCTTCAGAAACGACGGTGTGACTAAAACAATCCCTACCCGAGACCTAGCAAGGCCCCTGTCGATCTCGCGGAGCAGGTTTGACCCAAGCAAAACGTCCTTTTCACTAAACCAGACGGTTACTTTCTGGGCTTCCAGCGAGTCGTGAAGCTCCTTCGCCGCGCCGGCCCGGTCGTCCCATGCATGACAGAGAAAGACATCGCGCGGTTCTTGCTGGATCTCACGTTTTTCGATCTGTGTGCGGACTGGTTCTAGTGCTCGCACTTGCTGTTCGGTGTAGATCGCGGATGAGCCGGAGGGGGACCACCTCGGCTTACTGCTACCCGAACTTCTACCGGTGCTGCCGCCGCTGCCGCCGCCGGTACTTCTAGAGCTACTGCCTCCGCCCGAAAACGAATAAGGCGAAGAGTAGGACGAAGAATAGGGAGAATACGAACTGTAGCGGCTCGTTCGGCCGCGACATGCTGGGCAGGCTGCGGCCGCGCTTGCTGACCGATGGCCCTGTACTGGAGCTGTGCATCTTGCCATGCGAGAAATTGTAGGTTGTGTTACGCGCGGCTTCAAGTGAGAAACGGTGCATTGTTTTGGGAAACCCAAAAGGGGACACACACCATTTTCAGCCGATTTAACGGCCCTGCGTCCAAACGCTTCCTGGTCGGCGAGCGCTGTGCGGTGTTTAATTGGCGCGTGTCCCCAATTTCGTTGCTCGCGGCGGCGTTGATCGGGCGTTGAGAAATTAAAACTGGTCCAAATGCCGAAGCTTGGAACACTTTATCCCGGAAGGGGCCTCAGTTATTGTGCCAATGATCACGCGAACGATCAGCTTGGGCGTGACTGAGTGGTTCAGCCCGCCACTGCGCCAGCCGCGCGCTCGCGCTTCCATAATCTACCCGATTTCCCGAGACCACATCTGCATACTCGCCCCCGTCTAAGGACTAGTCAGAATCATTCTTGCTCCCGCACTTATTGTTTTCCACAATATCATCCCATACTGCGAACGAGGCGGCTATGCGCGGCAACCTGAGCCCCTCCGACCTCACGTCTTTAGTCGAGAGTTTGCCCCATTTATGGTCCTTGACTTGAGGCGGTGATGCTCAACTAGGGCTATCTTATCGGGAGTATAAACTCATCATGCTAACAAACGCCCCCAGCGTAGTCGCCAAACCTAGTACGGTTTATTATCTGATCTCCACGATATTCGTGCTGCTTGCGATCCTGCTGGTCATTGTATCTTTGAAATACCCTCAAATTGAAGGGTTCTTACTGCTACTAGCGGGGGGGTTCCTCGGCTCAGGCATTGCCGGATTTTTTTCGGCAAGGATGACGAGCGACGGACAACTAGTGCTCAATAATCTTGTTCGCAGCACATTCGATTACCACTTTGACAAGTGCCCCAGTCGCGGAACAATCGAAGCCGCACTGGAAGGTACGTTTCATGTCTACTACATGAGCGAGGTGCCATCAGATGGAGGTCCCAAACCAGTCTGGAAGGCAAGCAAGCTGACTCTACGGGACCGAGTTTCAAAAACGTCGGTCAGGGGGATTTGGCAACTTTTGCGACCGAGTGGTGACATCGGCGAGTATGATGTCGAAGCCTTGGGCTTAAAGGCAAAAGTTGCTCTGTTCTGTCAATGCGTCGATTTGGACGAAAATACGAGCGTATTCATTCTGATGAAAAGCCAGTTAGATAACAGTCACTTATATGGATATCACTCGGCTATATCCTGGACGCACAAGGAACGAATCTCGCCCTGCATATTTTCTAGAACGCCCTTGTTCGGACTAGATGGCGTCTGCGATGTTGAGGATGAAAAGAAGTCCGAAGCGCTGATGGCAATGTATAAGAACCGATCTTATCTAGTAAACCAAATGACTTATGTCGTATGAATTCAGCCGGTAAATAGAAATTTCTGTTTCAAAACATTGAAGCTTCTTAAATCCTTCTCATCACCGCGATGCAGCAAAACCTCTTCGACCCAATCGTAGGTTTGAATTGCATGCGACCTGTTGGAGAAGTTCAACGCCGAAGCCGCATATAAGATTCCATCCAATCCGCTTTGGGCGTAGGTATCACGTAGTTTGGAGACAATCTCTTGGCGGTTATATTCTCGACGGTGTACCGAATCCGGGTAACGAAGGGAGATTAAATTGTCATCTCTTAGGCAATCGGTAATGTGGTTTGAGCAGTGAAAGTCCAACACAAGAGCATAACGGATACTCCGACCAAGATTGGCAGCTGCGTGCAAGTTAGTCGCATCTAGGTACCACACCTCACCCTGCTTCATATGGAACACTAAATCGGACTCCGAATGGAGGAATCTCGAATTAGTTTTTAGAGGAATATGGATCCGTACCAGCTCTCCTTCAAAGTCTAAGTAATCTCTATGGGGAAACACTATCGATCCAGGTTGAGTTTTTATCAGCCTTGCGTAGACTAGGGCGCTGCGGTCAAACCAGTTGGAAATCAGTCCAGTTAAGTAGGTGAGCCGGTTACCAACTCGCGTTAGTCTTGCGCCGCCTTTCGAGGCTTCAATCCTGTGGCTGTCAGCATCGCCAGATTGATTTGCTAGCATGCAGGTGCGCCATCCTCCATTGCTGTACTCGGTATAGTAGTTCTTATAATCCTCCGGATCTACCAGTGAAATTTCACGCTTCACTTCCGATATATCAATTGCAACGGTGGAAATGCGTTGGGTCCTAACACCCTTTTTGAAGTCGTGGCTCAATTTCAGCCCTTTCTCACCACTTGTTTTCCACCATGCCCAATCTTTGTGCCGCGCTTAAGTGCAGTGAAACCGAGTTTGCATCGAATTCGCGCCGACGACAATTCCTGCTCCTGAGCTGCTGCAGGTTCTGAGCGCACCGAATTAGGATGTTTTTGGAACCGGAGAAGAAGAATTACACGACGACAGTTCTGCCGCGCGTTCAAGCGGGAAGCGGTGGATCTGATGGTGGATCGAGGGTTAGTATCGCTCAGGCGGCGCGGGAGTTGGAACTGCACCAGACGGTGCTTCGAAGATGGATCCAGCTAGGGATCACGCTGAACTCTTTGTTTGTGGTAGGTCGTTTTTGGCGAACTTGCAGCTTCTTTTTGAAATTTGGTTTGCCTTGGTGACGCCGCTGGACATTGCCCGGTATCGCTTGGCCGCATGGCGTCCATGTCTCCAGATTGAACGGCATCGCTAAACATTAGAGCCACGAGCATAGCAATGTCCCCTCCTGCTGCCGACTCCCCCCCCTACGCCCCCACCACAGTCACAAACGCCTCGTCCAGCGCTACGTCCACCCTGTCCCCCACAGCCAGCGTGGACGGCACAGGCGTGTGCGTCGTGAAGCTGCGCCCTTCCGCGTTCTCGATCGTGAAGGCGAGGTGTGTGCCGGCGGAGCGGCGGCGGGTCACGGTGAAGGGGCCGTCGGCTGCCATCGTGAGGCGGATGGCCTGGGGTCTCACCAGGACGTAGACGGTGCAGCCGTTTTTGAAGTCCGGCGTGGCGACCGGGCCCAGCGGGGTATCGGCGGCGCCGGCTTTTATGAAGGCCTCGATCACCTCGATATCGCCCAGAAGGCGGGCGGCGGTGACGCTGTGCGGATGGGTCCAGACATGTTCCGGCGTGCCGGTCTGGATGACGCGGCCCTGGTCCATCAGGGCGAGGGCGTCGGCGACGGCCATGGCCTCGTCGGCATCATGGGTGACCATGAGGGCGGTGGCGCCGGCGCGGCGCAGCGTGTCGACGGTGCGCTCGCGCAATTCCTGGCGCAGGCGGCGGTCGAGGCCGGAGAAGGGCTCGTCCAAGAGGACGATGGCGGGCGCGGGGGCGAGGGCGCGGGCCAGGGCGACGCGCTGCTGCTCGCCGCCGGAGAGCTCGTGCGGGAAGGCTTTCGCCTTGTGTCCCAGCTCGGCGGCCTCCAGCTGGGCCATGGCGATGGTTTTGGCGTCGGGCCCTTTGAGGCCGAAGGCGACATTGGCCAGGGCGTCGAGATGCGGGAAGAGGGCATAGTCCTGGAACACCATGCCGACGCGGCGGCGTTCCGGGGCGAGGTGGCGGCCGGGCCCGGCCCAGACCGTGTCGCCCAGGCGGATCTCGCCGCCATCGAGACGTTCCAGTCCGGCAATGGCGCGCAGCAGGGTGGACTTGCCGCTGCCCGAGGGGCCCAGCAGGGCGGTGATCTTGCCCGGCTCGAGATCGAGATCGGCGCCGGCCAGGGCGGCCGTCTCCTTCACATAGCGGCGCTGGGCGCCGCGTATGCTCAATCCCCTGCGCGTGTGCGTATCCGTCATGCCGTCCCGCCTAGACCTGTCCCGAAGATGAGCGTGCCCGGGAGAGGTAGCGGGCGACGAAGATCATGGGAAGCAGGGCGACCAGCGGAATGAGGAGCGAGGGCAGCGCCGCCTCGCCCAGGCGTTCGTCGCTGGCGTAATTGTGGGCGATGATGGCGAGCGTGTCGTAATTGAAGGGGCGCAGGATCATCGTCGCCGGCAATTCCTTGAGCACTTCGACAAAGACCAGCAGGCCCGCCGAGGTAACGCCCGCGGCGATCAGCGGCCAGTGGACGCGGCGCACGGTCTCGCCCCGCGTGGCGCCCAGCGTGCGTGCGGCCCCGTCCAGCGCCGGCGTGACGCGGGCGAGGGCGGCTTCGGACGGTCCGATCGCGGCAGCCGCAAAGCGCGAGAGATAGGCGAAGATCAGGGCTGCGGCGCCGCCGGTCAGCAGGACGGGGAAGACCTCGCCGGTCAGGCTTTCCCAGGCCGGGTCGATCAGCGCCTGGGTGCCCGACAGGATGGCGATCACGCCCACCGCCGCCACGGCGCCGGGCACGGCATAGCCCAGACCCGCCGCGCGCGCCGAGACGGTGGCGATGAAGGTCCGGCCGCGCAGGGCATAGGCGGTCGACAGGCCCAGGCCGGCCGCCAGCACGGCGCTGATCGCGGCGAGGGTGAGGCTGTGCCAGCTGGCGGGCAGGAGGTTGGGGGCGGGCTGTTCGTTCAGCGCCAGCCAGCCCAGACGCGCCAGCGGGACGATCAGGCCCAAAGCGAGCGGGACGAGGCAGGCGAGGGCCGCGGCGAGGCCCTGGGTCCGCGAGAGATGGAAGCGCGGCGCCGGACGGTGGCGTCCCGAGGCGGCGTGCGAGCGCGCACGGCTGCGCTGGGCGCGTTCCAGGCCGAACACGATCAGCGCGACGGCGACCAGGATGAGGGAGAGGCGGGCCGCATCGACCAGCGATCCTGCCCCGCTCCAGGCGCGCACCAGCCCGATCGAGAGCGTCGGCGCGCCGAGATAGGAGACGGTGCCATAGTCCGCCAGGCTTTCCATCATCACCAGGGCAAGCCCGGCGGCCAGGGCCGGCCGCGCCATCGGCAGCGAGGTGCGGGCAAAGGCGCTGAACGGTCCCGCGCCCAGCGTGCGGGCGGCGTTGTAGGCGTCGGCGGACTGGCCGGTAAACGTGTCGCGCGCCAGCAGGTAGACATAAGGATAGAGCACGAGGGCGAACATCAGCCCCGCCCCCCAGGCGCCGCGCACGGTGGGGAAGAGCCCGGCCGTGGCTGCGTGCAGCGGTCCGCCGGCCTGGCTGAGATCGAGCCAGGCATAGGCCGCGACATAGGCCGGCACCGCCAGCGGCAGGATCAGCACCCAGCTGAACAGGGCGCGTCCGGGAAACTCGGTCCTTGCCACCAGCCAGCCCAGCACCGTGCCGATCAGCCCGGCACCGCCCGCCGCGATCGCCGCAACGAGGGCGGAATTGACCAGATAGACAGGCAGGCGCGTGCGCGCGAGGTGGGCGAGATAGTCGCCCGTCTCACCGGTCACGGCGATCCAGGCGACGGCAAACACCGGCGCTGCACAGACCAGGGCTGCCAGGATCGCGAGCGCGGTCGCGCGATCCGGCAGCCGGCCGCCCTGGCTGGCTGGCGTCACTGCCAGCCGACGCGGTCGAAGATGCGCTGGGCGGTGGCGTTGTGGTCGCCCAGTTCGGAGACATTGCGGCTGTCGGCGACGAAGGGCATCACGGCGTCCAGACGCTCATTCTCCCATTCCACACCCTCGACGACCGGGATTTCATTGGTCATCTCGGCGAACATGCGCTGGGCCTCGTCCGACAGGAAGAAGGCGATCAGCGCGCGGGCCTCCTCCGGATGCGGCGCGTTCACGGCGATGCCGGCCCCGGAGATGTTCACATGGGCGCCGGAGGTTTCCTGGTTCGGGAAGAACAGGGTGACGGCCTCGGCCGCGGCGCGATTGGCGGCCTCGCCGGAATTCTGCATCAGCAGGTAGTAGTAATGATTCGTGATCGCGATGTCGCAATCGCCGGCGGCCACGCCGATGATCTGCGTGATGTCGCCGCCCTGGGGCGGGCGGGCCATGTTGGCGACGATGCCGGCGGCCCAGGCCTCGGCCTCGGCCTCGCCCAGGCGCGCGACCATGGAGGCGAGCAGGGACTGGTTATAGGCATTGCCGCTCTCGCGCACACAGATCCGGCCTTCCCAGCGCGGATCGGCGAGATCCTCATAGGTGGAGACCTCATCCGGCTGGACGCGCTGGTTTGAATAGGCCAGCACGCGGGCACGCTTGGCGATGGCGATCCAGTAGCCGTCCGGGTCGATCAGATTATCGGCGATCTCCGGCGTGAATCCGGCAAAATCGCTCTGCGCGAACAGGCCGGCTTCCTCGGCGCGGTGCAGGCGGGCGGCGTCGACCGTGATGATGACGTCGGCCGGGCTGCGCGGACCGTCGGCGCGCACGCGCTCGATCAGCTGGTCGCCGCTGGCCTCGATCAGGTTGACCTCGATGCCGGTCTGCTCGGTGAAGGCCGCATAGATCGCCGCGTCGCTGCGATAGTGGCGCGCGCTGTAGACATTCACCACGCGCGGCGCATCGGCCTGTTCGCTGCCGGCACCGGCAGTGGTGTCAGGCTGGGAGCAGGCAGCGGCGAGGACGCTGAGCGCGCCGGCGGCCAGGAGCTTGGCATAATTCATGAGTCACCCGTTTTCCTTGCAGTCTCCGCATCCCTGCCACTCTTGCGAATGTTTCGCAAGTTATTGCCGCAGGAAACCGGTGCGGTGGGGTGACGCAGGGGGGAGGGGTTGGGGTGTCGAGCGTGTCGCGGGCAGTCCTCCTTCGCTGAAGCTTCGGAGGACAGGCCGCTTCGCCCGGGGTGCGCGCTGCGGGTGGCTTGCCACCCGAAGCCCGCAGGGCGAAGGGTGGTGGGCGATACTGGGATTGAACCAGTGACCCCCTCGGTGTGAACGAGGTGCTCTCCCGCTGAGCTAATCGCCCGATCCATAGTCGGAGGGCGCCGTATAAGCAGGCTCTTGGCGCCGGTCAACTACATGTGGAAGTTGAAGTGCAGATCGGATACGCCGCGGGTGCGACAACTTGCCACACCGTCATGGTCTCGTCATAAGCGCCGGGCCCATATATCAGCCTGCCCCAAGCTGGGTTCGGGGCCACTGCGGCCCGTCCTGTCAATCACTCGATTGGACACAATTCCCGGCCGAGGGAAGCTTCGGTCGACTAGGAGGTTTTGTTAATGAGCAACGATCTGTGCACGCCCGAAGGCGCTCGCCGTCTCAAAGCGCGAATTGAAGCCTACTGGGCCGAGCGCGGCTATGATGTAAGTGTCGACCTCGTCGAAGCCGGTTTCATGCCGGCCATGCGCTCCGCGCGTACCGACGTCCGGTCCAACCTCGTCAACGGCATGCCGACCCGTCCGGCCAACGATACCGGTCGCGAGCGTCGCACGGCGTAATCAGCTGGCGCGCTGCCAGATCTCGGCCAGCGCCCGCGGTACATCGCCAAATGCATGAAGAACCCGGTCGGCTCCCAGCGAGCCGGCCGGGTTTTCGCTGTAGCCATAGCTCATCACGATGACGGGCAGGCCCGCCGCCCGCGCCGAGCCGACATCCGGCGCGCTGTCGCCGATCAGGGCCGCCCGCGCAAAGTCCGCACCCAGAGAATCACGCAGATGCGCCGCATCCGGCTTCTTCGCCGTGGTGCGCTCCGGCCCGATAATCCGCTCGAAATAGTCCGCCAGCCCCAGTTCCGCGATCAGAAGATCGGACAGGACAGAGGGCTTGTTGGTGCACACCGACAGGCGCGCGCCGGCGTCCTTCAGCCAGGCCAGCGTCTCCTCGACGCCGGGAAAGGCCCGGCTCTCGGCGGCGACATCGGTCTTGTAGATCTCGATGAATTCCGCCACCAGCGCGTCGCCGTCCTGCATCTCGGCCCCGCCGCGGGCATGGGCGCGTTCCAGCAGCACGCGCGCGCCGCGGCCGACCATGGCCCGCACGTCCGCCAGCGGCACGGCCGGCAGGCCGCGCGGCACGATCACGGCGTTGAGGGCGCGCACCAGATCGGGTGCGGTGTCGACCAGCGTGCCGTCGAGGTCGAAGGCAATCGCGGCATTGTCGAACAGGGCGGCCTGGCCTGTCTCCAGCATGATCTGCATCCTTCTGCCCCTCACGGGCTCGCAAGCATGGTTACGTGCCCCGGCCCGATAGGCTATAGCGCCTGACAGACACAGGTGCAGATTCTCGCGACAGGACGATCCATGTCTCATTCCCGTGCCGCCATCATTCTCGCTGCCGGTCAGGGCACGCGGATGAAGTCCAAGACGGTCAAGGTGCTCCACAGCGTCGGCGGACGGCCGATGCTGGACTGGTCGGTCGACCTGGCGCGCAAGAGCGGGGCGGACCGGATCGTCACTGTTTACGGCGCGCATTCCCCGGCCGTGAAGACCGCCGCCGAGGCGCTGGGCACGCAGACCGCGCTGCAGGATCCGCCCAAGGGCACCGGCCACGCCGTGCTGGCCGCGCGCGAGGCGCTGGCGGATGTCGAGGGTGCGGCGATCGTGCTCTATGCCGACACGCCGCTGATCACGCCTCAAACCGTGGCGAAGGTCTTCGCCGCTCTGGAAGACGGCGCCTCGGTCGCCGTGCTCGGCTTCGAGCCGGAGGATCCGGCCGCCTATGGACGCCTGATCACGGATGGCGCGGGCAATCTCGACCGCATCGTCGAGTACAAGGATGCCAGCGAGGCCGAACGCGCCGTGCGCCTGGTCAATTCCGGCGTGCTGGCTGCCCCGGCGCCGCTGCTGCTGGAATTGCTGGCCGAGGTCGGCAACGACAATGCCAATGGCGAATACTATCTCACCGATGTCGTGGGCCTGGCCCGCGGACGCGGTCTGAAAGCCGTCGTGGTGAAGGCCGATCCGGGCGAAGTGCTGGGCGTGAATTCGCGCGGCGACCTGGCCGGGGCCGAGGCCGCCTTCCAGGCCCGCATGCGCAAACAGGCCATGGCGGACGGGGTGACGCTGATCGCGCCGGAGACGGTGTTCTTCTCCCACGACACGCAGATCGCCCGCGATGTGATCGTCGAGCCGAATGTCGTTTTCGGCCCCGGTGTGACGATCGGCGAGGACGCCGTCATCCATGCCTTCTCGCATCTGGAAGGGGCCAGCGTGGCGCAGGGCGCCAGTGTCGGCCCCTATGCCCGCCTGCGTCCCGGCGCCGAGCTGGGGGCCGGTGCCAAGGTCGGCAATTTCGTGGAAGTGAAAAAGTCGCAGCTG
The DNA here is from genome assembly GCF_027922185.1 of Maricaulis virginensis. Classification (NCBI taxonomy): domain Bacteria; kingdom Pseudomonadati; phylum Pseudomonadota; class Alphaproteobacteria; order Maricaulales; family Maricaulaceae; genus Maricaulis; species Maricaulis virginensis. The sequence goes on from NZ_BSFE01000001.1 coordinate 267,974, forward strand.
GGCGAGGGCGCCAAGGTCTCGCATCTCACCTATATCGGAGATGCGAGCATCGGCGCGAACGCCAATATCGGAGCGGGCACGATTACCTGTAATTACGACGGATACGACAAGCACCGCACCGTGGTGGGCGAGGGGGCCTTTATCGGCTCCAATACCTGCCTGGTGGCGCCCGTCACCGTCGGCGCCGGCGCCTTTACCGGCACCGGGACCATCGTGACCGAGAATGTGGAGGCGGATGCGCTGGCCCTTGCGCGCACGCCGATGACCACCAAATCCGGGTGGGCGGCCCGCTTCCGCGCCGCCAAGGAAGCCCGCAAGGCCAAGAAGGAGAGCCTGTGATGACCGTAATCGACCGCCCCGAAACCGTCTCGGACCGCCTGACGGACAAGAGCCTCTTCCGCAGCGAGAGCTTTATCGGCGGCGAGTGGGTGGCTGGTGCGTCCAGTTTCGAGGTCACCAATCCGGCCAACAACCAGGTCATTGCCGAAGTCGGCGATGTCGGCGAGGCCGGTGCCCGCCAGGCGGTCGCCAGGGCCGCGGAAGCCTTCGAGACCTGGAAAAAGGTCTCGCCCTTCGAGCGCGCCAAGCTGCTGATGAAGTGGTACGATCTCATCCTTGCCAACCAGTCCGACCTGGCCAAGCTGATCACGCTGGAAATGGGCAAGACCTATCGCGAGGCGATGGGCGAGGTGGTCTATGGCGCCGGCTTCATCGAATGGTCGGCCGAAGAGGCCAAGCGCATCCATGGTGAAACGCTTGCCACGCCCTTCCCGGGCTCGCGCGGCTGGACGATCCGCCAGCCGGTCGGCGTGGTCGGCTGTATCACGCCGTGGAATTTCCCCAATGCCATGATCACCCGCAAGTGTGCGCCCGCCCTGGCGGCCGGCTGCACCATGGTGATCAAGCCGGCCCCGGAAACGCCGCTCTCCGCACTCGCCCTGGCCGAGCTGGCCAAGCGCGCGGGCATCCCCGACGGCGTGTTCAACGTGGTGTGCGGCGACGCCCAGAAGATCGGGCCGGTGCTCACCGGTTCGCCCGAAGTGCGCATGATCGGCTTCACCGGCTCGACCCAGGTGGGCAAGCTGCTGATGCGCCAGGCTGCCGACGGTGTGAAGCGCGTCGCCCTGGAGCTGGGCGGCAATGCACCCTTTATCGTCATGGACGATGCCGATATCGAGAAGGCGGCCGATGGCGTGATCGCCTCGAAATTCCGCGTTTCCGGCCAGACCTGCGTCTCGGCCAACCGGATCATCGCCCAGCCGGCGATTGCCGACAAACTCGTCGCGGCGCTGGAAGCGCGCGTGTCCAAGCTGAAGGCGGGTGACGGTTTCGCCGATGACAGCGATCTGGGCCCGCTGGTGCACATGGAAGCGGTGACCCGCGTCGACAAGCTGGTGCAGCAGGCCCGCGAGGCCGGTGCCCGCATCGTCACCGGCGGCAAGCGCCTGGACGGCGAGCTGGGCGGGGCTTTCTATGCGCCAACCCTGATCGATGGCGGCGACCCGAAAATGGATGTTGCCTGCAACGAGATCTTCGGCCCGGTTGCCTCGGTCTACCGCGTCGAGAGCGAAGCCGACATCATCAAGCTGGCCAATGACACGCCCTACGGGCTGGCGGCCTATATCTACACCCAGGACGTCAACCGCGTGCACCGGCTCACCGAAGGCATCGAGTACGGCATGATCGGCGTCAATGCGCCGATGGTCGGTGCCGCCTCCACCCCGTTCGGCGGGGTGAAGGAAAGCGGCATCGGCCGCGAAGGCGGCAAGTGGGGCGTGGAAGAGTTCACCGAGCTGAAATACGTGCTGCTCGGCGGGGTTGGCTGATGGGCGCAGAACGCCAGAAGGCCCATGCCGCTGCGGCGGCGCTGGGTTATGTCGAGAGCGGCATGACGCTGGGGCTGGGCTCCGGCTCGACGGCGGAGATTTTCCTGCGCCTGCTGGGCGAGCGCATCAAGGATGGGCTCGATGTGCGCGGCGTGCCGACTTCGCAGCGCACCGCCGAGGTGGCGCGCGAGAACGGCGTGCCGCTGATCGAGGTCGACCATGTCGACCATCTCGCCGTCACCATTGACGGGGCTGACGAGGTCGACGGACGCTTCCAGCTGATCAAGGGCGGCGGCGCCTGCCTCTTGCGCGAGAAGATCATCGCCCACGCCTCCGACCTGATGGTGGTCATGGTCGACGAGAGCAAGCTGGTCGACACGCTGGGCAAATTCCCGCTGCCGGTCGAGGTCGATCCGTTCGGCTTCTCGCTGACCGCCAAGCAGATCTATGACGCGCTGAAGAAGGCCGGTGTGAACGCGCCGGATGTGCAATTGCGCCGCAAGGGTGACGGTCTGGCCCCTTTGATCACGGATGGCGGTCACTACATTCTCGACTGCGCCTGCGGCGCCATCCCCGACGCGGCCCTGGCCGACCGGTATCTCAAGGAGATCCCGGGTGTCGTCGAACACGGTCTCTTCCTGGGCCTCGCCCGGGTGGTGATCGTCGGCGAGGACAGCGAAGCACGGGTGATGGAGCTGTAGGTCATCCATTGATGCGTTGTCATCCCGGCCGAATGCCCCGCGAAAGCGGGGCGCAGAGCCGGGACCCATACGCATCGATGCTGGCCGAAAGCAGGCTCGGCTTTGGCGGAAGCTGGTTTCACACCGGGATTATGGGTCCCGGATCTACGCCCGGCTCAAGGCCGGGCATGCGTCCGGGATGACAGACATTGCCGGTCGTCAAACAGACGGTCGCAGACACAACAGATCGGGGCACAGCGCCCCGGATGGACAGCAAGACAAGGGCGCTGACCCATGAGCAGTTACGACTACGATCTTTTTGTCATCGGTGCCGGGTCCGGCGGGGTGCGTGCGGCGCGGATGGCCAAGCAGCATGGCGCCGGCAAGGTGGCGATCGCCGAGGAATACCGGTTCGGCGGCACCTGCGTGATCCGCGGCTGTGTGCCCAAGAAACTCCTGGTCTATGCCAGCGAGTTCTCCAAGACCTTCAAGCTGGCCGAGGGCTATGGCTGGACGGTCGGCGAGACCGAATTCAGCTGGGAAAAGCTGATCGCTGCCAAGGACAACGAGATCGACCGCCTGTCGGGCATCTATGAGCGCAATCTCAACAATTCCGGCGTCGACACGATCGAGGACCGGGCCGTTCTGGAAGATGCGCATACGATCCGCCTGGTGAAGTCGGACCGTACGGTCACCGCCGACAAGATCCTGATCGCGGTCGGCGGTACGCCCTTCGTGCCGGATATCGAGGGCGCCGAGCTGGGCATTACCTCCAACGAGGCCTTCCATCTGGAAGAACTGCCCCGGCATGTCGTGATCGCCGGCGGCGGCTATATCGCCTGCGAGTTCGCCCAGATCTTCGCCGGGCTGGGATCGGAGGTCTGCCAGGTCTATCGCGGCGAGACCGTGCTGCGCGGGTTTGACGACGATATCCGCTCCACCGTGCACGAGGAGCTGGTGCGGTCGGGCGTGCGGGTGATCACGCACACCGTCTTCGAAAAGATCGAGCCGCTCGAGGATGGCCGCAAGCGGGTGCATCTCGACAATGGCCATCACGTCGATACCGACATCGTGATGTATGCCATCGGCCGCAACCCCTATGTCGCCGATCTGGGCCTGGACAAGGCCGGGGTCGAGCTCGACGAGGCGGGCGCCATCAAGGTGGATGCCTATTCGAAGACCTCGGCCGGGAATATCTATGCCGTGGGCGATGTGACCAACCGGGTCAATCTGACGCCGGTGGCGATCCGCGAGGGCGCCGCCTTCGCCCAGACCGTGTTCGGCGGCCAGCCGCTGGCCTATGATCACGAGGATATCGCCTCGGCTGTGTTCACCCAGCCGCCGGTCGGATCGGTCGGCCTGTCCGAGGCGCTGGCCCGGAAAAGCTTCGACAAGGTCGATATTTACAAGACGTCCTTCCGTCCGATGAAAGCGTCATTCTCCAACGACGCCTCCCGCATGATGATGAAACTTGTTGTCGACGGGGAGACAGACCGGGTGTTGGGCGTGCATATTGTCGGACCGGATGCGCCAGAAATGATCCAGCTGGCCGGTATCGCCGTGAAGGCGAAGCTGACCAAGGCGCAATTCGACGCCGCCTGCGCGGTGCATCCGACGAGTGCCGAAGAACTGGTGACCATGAAGGAGAAGTGGACACCGCCCGAGTTGAAAGCAGCTGAGTGATATGACCTGGTCTCCGAAATCCTGGCGGGACTTCCCCGTCAAGCAAATGCCGACCTACAAGGATGAAGCCGCCCTGGCCGGCGCGATCGACGAGCTGTCTGCCCGTCCCGCGCTCGTCTTTGCCGGCGAGGCCCGCAAGCTGCGGCGCCAGCTGGCCGATGTGTCGGCCGGTAATGCCTTCCTCCTGCAGGGCGGCGATTGTGCGGAAAGCTTCACCGAATTCTCCACCGAAGGCGTGCGCGATACGTTCCGCGTTCTCCTGCAGATGGCGGTGGTGCTCACCTTTGCCGCCTCCAAGCCGGTGGTGAAGGTCGGCCGCATGGCGGGGCAGTTTGCCAAGCCGCGCTCCTCCGATACCGAGACGATCGACGGCGTCACCCTGCCCAGCTATCGCGGCGACAGCGTCAATGGTGTGGATTTCACGCCCGAGGCCCGCGAGCCGGACCCCAAACGCCTGATCCGCGCCTACGACCAGTCGGCCTCGACGCTGAACCTGCTGCGCGCCTTCGCGTCCGGCGGCTATGCCGACCTGCACAATGTCCACCAGTGGACCCAGGATTTCGTCAAGGACAGCCCGGCAGCGGAACGCTATGCCGAGACGGCCGTGCGGATTTCCGAGGCGCTGGACTTCATGAAGGCCTGCGGCATCGGCCGGGACTCTGCCCCGTCTCTCGAGGCGGTGGACTTCTTCACCAGCCACGAAGCCCTGCACCTGCCTTTCGAGGAGGCGCTGACGCGGCGCGATCCGAATACCGGCCAGTGGTATGCCACCTCCGCCCACATGATCTGGGTCGGCGAGCGCACCCGCCAGCTCGACGGGGCGCATCTGGAATATGCCCGCGGAATCGCCAACCCGGTCGGCGTGAAATGCGGTCCGACCATGACGGCGGACGAGCTCCTGCCGCTGATCGACACCATCAATCCGGACAATGAGGCCGGCCGCCTGGTGCTGATCGTGCGCATGGGCGCCGACAATGTCGGCAACAATCTGCCGGCGCTGGCGCGGGCGGTGACCGAGGCCGGCCGCAAGGTCGTCTGGTCGTCCGATCCGATGCACGGCAATACGGTGAAAGCGTCCAGTGGCTACAAGACGCGGAATTTCGACCGCATCCTGACCGAGCTGGAAAGCTTCATGGACGTGCTCTACTCCGAGGGTGCCTATCCGGGCGGCGTGCATTTCGAGATGACCGGCCGCGACGTGACCGAATGCACCGGCGGTGCAAAACCGGTCACCGAGGCCGATCTTGCGGCGCGCTATCACACCCAGTGCGATCCGCGCCTCAACGCCGACCAGGCGCTCGACATGGCCTTCCGCATCGCGGAATCGCTCAAGCGCGTGCGCCGCAATAATTCCGCTGCTGCGGCCTGACAGGCGCGCTGACAGCGAAACGATCACAGGCGGGGCCTCCGGGCCCCGCCTTTTTTGTCTTCCCGCCTCTCACCCCTCCGTCATCCCACGGTGCCCGCAGGGCATCCGGGGGACCCGCGCTCACCTGTCGGCAGGATGGCTGAGGTCCCCCGGATCGCTGCTGCGCACCGACCGTGGGATGACGGTGTTCAGGGAAACCGGGTAGGCCAGCTCCTCGCTCTTGACGGGCTCCTCCGCCCAAAGAAAAACGCCGCCCGGATGGCTCCGGGCGGCGTTCGTGTAATCAGAACCCGTTGGACTGACTTAGATGTCCTTCAGGGCAGCAGCCGGACGGAAAGCCGCCTGGGTGCGGGCCTTGGACATCATTTTTTCGCCAGTGCGCGGATTGCGGACTTCGCGGGCTTCGCGGTGCTTGGCGTAGAAGGTGCCGAAGCCGGCGAGCTGAACGCTGTCATTGCCCTTGACCGAAGCGATGACGGCTTCGATCGCGGCGTCGACCGCATCGCCCGCTTGTGCGCGGGACAGGCCGGTCTTGTCGCTGACGGCTTTGGCGAGATCAGACTTGTTCATAGGGTTCCCCCCGTTTAGTCGCGGCTCCGGCAGACACGGTCATCGTGTCCGGCCGGTGTGCCGCGTGTTCGTGGACGCCTCATCAAGGCCGAGAACCGGGCGGCTTTGCAAGCCATAACAGGTGAATCGGGCCGGATTCACTGCAATTTCCTTGGGACAAGTCCCTTTTCTCGCCTTCGGCCCCCGTTTTGCGTACATTTTGCAGCATGTACCAGGGTGAACCAACTCCTAACGCCGCCTCCGCGAATCGCCCGATTCGCCTGCTGCCGTTCGCACTTGCAGCAGGATTGGCGGCTTATGCGATCGCGTTTCTCGCGGGTGCAGGAGAGACCTGGTCGCCGGTGATCGCGGCCTGCGCGGCCGGCTGGACGCTCGGCCGCCTGATGCGGCGCTAGGCCGGGACAATTGAAAAGGGCCGGCCCCGAAGGACCGGCCCTTGTCGTTCGCCGCGGGATGCGCAGCCGTCAGATCTTGACCAGCATCTTGCCGGTGTTGCGGCCGGAGAAGAGCCCCATGAAGGCGTCCGGGGCGTTCTCGATCCCCTCGATGACGGTCTCGGCCGGCTTGATCTTGCCGGCAGCCATCCAGGCCGACAGGTCGCGCACGAAGCCGTCCATCATGTCGGCGTGATCGGTGACAATGAAGCCTTGGATCTTCAGCGACTTGCCGACGATGAAGGTGAGATTGTCGGTGATCGTGGCCGGCTGGGCGTCGTTGTAGCGCTGGATCATGCCGCAGGCGGCGATCCGACCCTTCGGTTTCAGCGTGTTGAGGGCGGCAGTGAAGTGCGTGCCGCCGACATTCTCGAAATAACCGTCAATGCCCTTGGGGGCTGCGTCCTGGATGGCGGCGGTGAGATTGTCGGCCGCCTTGTAGTCGACCACGGCATCGGCGCCGATCGACTTGACGAAGTCGCATTTTTCCGGGCCGCCGGCGGTCGCGATGACCGTGGCGCCCATCGCCTTGGCAAACTGGATCCCGGCCGAGCCGACCGCGCCCGCACCGGCGGACATCCACATCGTCTCGCCTTCCTGCAGGTCGATGATGCGCTTGATACCGACATAGGCGGTCAGGCCCGTCAGGCCGGCAATGCCCAGATAGGACTGCGGCGGCAGGACGGAAGTGTCGATCTTCTGCAGGGCCTTGCCCGGCGCGGTATAGGCCTCGCGCCAGCCGAACATGGAATTGACGAAATCGCCGGGCTTGAGGCCCTCGTAATTGCTCTCGACCACTTCGCCGACAGCACCGCCTTCCATCACCTTGCCGAGCTCGAACGGGCCGACATAGGTGCGGATGCCGCTCATCCGGCCGCGCATGTAGGGGTCGACCGAGATATAGTGGTTCTTCACGGTCACTTCGCCTTCACCCGGAGCCGGGACATCGGCCTCGGCGAGCTTGTAGTTCTCCGGCTTGGGATCGCCCTTGAGATATTCCAGGAGGTGGATTTCGCGAGACTTCATGGCGGTCTCTCCTTTTTCAGGGTTGGGGGAGGGTTATTCGAGATCGGGTGCGTAGAGCTGCACCAGGCTGAGATCGTAATTCATGTCGAGCGTGAGGGAGGTGCCGAGAATCTGGCCGATTCCCGTCATCAGGAGGGTGACCGGCATGATCAGGAACAGGCCCAGCAGGCGCAGCGCCGCGCCACCCGCACTATGGCTGTAGAACCGCACGATAATCCGGCCGGTGCAGAAATAATAGACGATCATGGCAAAGCCGATTCCCAGCGAGAACCAGCCAAGGCCCAGGAGGAGCAGCGGAATGGTCGCGATCATCACCACGAAGGACGCATTGGTGGCGGTGAGGAAGAATTGCACATGTCCCCAGAGCGGCACGCCGGGACGGTACAGCTTCAGCAGCAGCAGATAGGGCAGGGCGGTGACGATCGTGATCGGCCAGAGCAGCATGGCGCCCCAGCTCTCGATGGTCTGGTTGACCTCTGCCGCGGTCGGGATCTCGCCGGTGGCGCTGCGTCCGGTCGCAAGCCAGGCCTCGACCGCTTCCGGCTCGAGACTCACCGTAAGCTGGTCCAGGGATCCCGCCAGCGGCGTGCCGAACAGGGATGCGACGACAAACTGGAAGGAGAACAGGGCGACGAAGACGCGGATCGGCGAGAGATACCGGCTGAAATCGCCTTTCGCACCGGCCAGCGCCACGTCCGGCGTGCGGGTCAGCGAATGCCAGAGGGTGCGGAAGATGCGGCCATCGAGATCGAAGGCGGCAATCGAGACGGAGTCGAGAATGTCGTTCGGCTTCGCCTTCGCTGCGGGCTTTTCCTCGGTATCCAAGTCTGCATCCTCCCCCTTGCACAGCATGGTAGTGCGCTTCGATGCGCGTGCAAGCCGGTTCGACGCCCCGGTATGGCACCGGCGCGCTGCAATGCGCGGAAACACGTCTTGATGCAGGAGCGGCTTGATCGCAGGGGCGGGCGGGGTATTCAGCCCGGCAGACGGACAAGGACGTATCATGGTTTCGGAAAACAGGCGCCTGCGGGCCGGTGTTGTCGGTGCAGGCGTGTTCGGCGGTTTCCACGCCTCGAAATATGCGGCGCATGAGCGGGCCGATCTCGTCGGCATCTACGAGCCCGATATCGAGAAGGCGCGGGCGCTGGCGCACAAGCATGGTGCGAAAGCCTATGACAATCTCGCCCGCCTGATCGCCGATTGCGACGCCATCACGGTTGCCTCGCCGGCGGTCCACCATTTCGAGGCCGCAGCGGCAGCGCTGGCAAACGGCCGTCACGTCCTGGTCGAAAAGCCGGTTGCCTCCAGCGTCGAGGAAGCGCGCGAGCTGATCCAGCTGGCCGCCACGCATGGCCGCGTACTGCAGGTGGGGCATCAGGAACGCTTCGTGTTCAACGCGATGGGCCTGTTCGCCGTGCCGGATCGTCCCAGGCGCATTGTCGCCAGCCGCATGGGCCCGCCGTCCGAGCGCTGCCTCGACGTGTCGGTGACGCTGGACCTGATGGTGCACGATCTCGATCTGGCTATCGCCCTGGCGGGCGGGGCGGTGACATCCGTCGAGGGCGAGGTCGACAAGGGCCGTTTCGGCACGCCGGATATCGCCAGGGCGAAACTGGTCTTCGACAATGGCTGTGTCGCCGAGCTGGAAGCCAGCCGCGTCCATCACGAGCGCGACCGCAAGATGCGGGTGGAATACGAGACCGGCGCGCTGGAGATCGATTTCGTCGCCAAGACGTTCGAGAATTCCACGCCCTACGCACTCAATGCCGGTTTCGCCGAAGCGCCGGCTGCGCGCGATTCCCTGGGCGCCAATGTCAACGCCTTCATCGCCTCCGTGCTGGACGGCGCGCCGGTCGCGGTGCCGGGCATTGCCGGCCTGCGCGCGCTGGATGCAGCCCGGGCGATCGACGGGGCGCGTGTTTACGGATCGTGAGCCTCTTGCGGCGGGGCACGGCGCGGTCTAAGTCGCCATCATGACGGACCGGATTTCCATTCTGACGGCCCAGCTCAACCCCGTGGTCGGGGATGTGTCGGGCAATCTGGCCAAGGCGCGCGCCGCGATTGCCGACGGCCGCATCCGTGGCGCCGACCTTGTCGTCTTCCCCGAAATGTTCCTCCTGGGCTATCCGCCCGAGGATCTGGTGCTCAAGCCGGCGGCCGTCGAGGCCTGCAAGCGCGCACTGGATACGCTGGTCGAGGACACAAAGTCCGGCCCGGCCGTGCTGGTCGGCCTGCCCTGGCGCCAGGGCCGCAAGCTGCACAATGCCGTCGCGCTGATCGATGAGGGCCATCTCGTCGCCCTGCGCTTCAAGCATGAACTGCCCAATTACGCCGTGTTCGACGAGATGCGCGTCTTCCAGCCCGGCCCCGTTCCGGAGATCGTCAAATGGCGCGGCATCCGCCTCGGCTTGCCGATCTGCGAGGACATCTGGCGCGAGACGGTGCCGCAGGCGCTGATCGACCAGGGCGCCGAGATGATGATCGTCATCAATGGTTCGCCCTGGCGCCGCACGATCGAGCGCGAGCGCAAGACCGCCTTTTCCGCCTGGTTCGACCGCTGGCAGGGCCGCAAGGCGATGATCTTCGTCAACCAGGTCGGCGGCCAGGACGAGCTTGTCTTCGACGGCGCCGGCTTTGCCCGCGACAGTGCCGGCGAGACCGTCCAGCGCCTGCCTGCCTTCGAAGAGGCGATGGATCTGGCCGTCTGGCAGCGCACGCAGACCGGCTGGTCCTGCAACAGCAAGGCGCGGGCGCCGGTCGTCTCCGGGCTCGAGGCCGACTGGAAGGCGATGGTGCTGGCCCTGCGGGACTATGTCGACAAGGCGGGCTTCCCCGGCGTCGTGCTGGGCATGTCCGGCGGGATCGACAGCGCGATCTCGGCGGCGATCGCTGTCGATGCGCTGGGGCCGGAACGGGTGTGGGCGGTGATGATGCCGTCGAAATACACCTCGCAGGAAAGCCTGGAGGATGCCCGCGAATGCGCGCAGATGCTGGGTATCCGCTACGACATCATCGATGTCGAGCCGGCCATCCAGGCGTTCGGGTCGACGCTCGCCGAAGTGTTTGCCGGCAAGGATCCCGACACGACCGAAGAAAACATCCAGTCGCGTGCCCGCGGCGTCGTGCTGATGGCGCTGTCGAACAAGTTCGGGCCGATGGTGCTGTCCACCGGCAACAAGTCGGAAATGGCCGTCGGCTATGCCACGCTCTATGGCGACATGAATGGCGGCTATAACGCCCTCAAGGACGTCTACAAGACGGAGGTCTTCGAGCTGGCCTGGTGGCGCAATGCCCATCCGCGCGCGACCGGCCTGGGGCCCGTCGGCCAGGTCATCCCCGAGCGCATCATCACCAAGCCGCCCTCGGCCGAGCTGCGTGAAGACCAGACCGACCAGGACAGCCTGCCGCCCTATGACGTGCTGGACGCCATTCTCTTCGCCCTCGTGGAGGAGGAGCGTTCGGTGCGCGATCTCGTCGCCGAAGGCCAGGACGAGGCGACGGTGCGCCGCATCGAGAACCTGCTCTACCGCGCCGAATACAAGCGCCGCCAGGCCCCGCCGGGCGTGAAGATCGGCTCCAAGAATTTCGGCCGCGACCGCCGCTACCCCATCACCAACCGGTTCAAGTCGGGGGATTAGCTTTCCTCCCCCAGGTTGTGAGCTGTTTCCCCCGGACCTGTTCCGGGGCCCGCCGGCGTTTGCGCGTCGTGATGACATGATGGAGGCCGGCAGCGAAGAGGTGCTAGGCCCGGAACGTGTCCGGGGGAAGCGCTTTGACACCATTTCAACCCTGCGACACCCCGTCCCATCCCTTTGTTCCGAAATTTCTGTCAAAACAGAAATCAACGAAACGGGAGTGCTCAAAGGAGGTCGCCATGCGCGATATTATCCGTGCCGATGCCGAACGCCGCTTTGCCGATACCTGGATACGCCCGGTCGGCGCCTGGCTCGCAGCCTGCCTTGCCAGCGCTGCGGCCATGGTCGGAAGCTTCGGTGTGATGGCGCTGGCCGAGGGCGTGCCAAGCGCGCAGCAAGTCGCCGGGTTCGCCGCGGCAATCATCCCCGGCACTCTCTATATCGGCGTGTTCATGGTCGTGCTGACGGCCCTGCCGACACTCGCCTTCGCCTGGCTGATGCACAGCCAGGGCTGGAAGACGATCCGTACCAGCGCGCTGATGGGCGGTGTCACGGGTATTCTGTGTGTCCAGGTTTTCGGCTTCCCCCTGCAGCACGGCGCCGAATTCGTCCCGCTCATGGTCCTGGTCTTCTGCGTCGGCCTGGTCGGCGGGAGCGTGTACCGGCTGGTGGCGGGGAAACACTGAACCCCCGCTTGCCCCGGCGCGCGCGCGGCGCTAAGCCCTGCGGCTCATCTTCGAGCCAAGGCCTGCACCGATGACCAAAGTCCGTTTTGCGCCCAGCCCGACCGGCAAGCTCCATGTCGGCAATGTCCGCACCGCGATCTTCAACTTTCTGTTCGCGCGCAAGGCGGGCGGGACTTTCCTGCTGCGCATCGACGATACGGATACGGAACGCTCGACGCAGGCCTATGAGGACGGCATCCGTACCGACCTGACCTGGCTGGGCATCACCTGGGACGACACGTTCAAGCAGTCCGAGCGCTTCGAGCGCTATGACGCGGCGGCGGAAAAGCTGAAGGCGAAGGGCCTGCTCTATCCTTGCTACGAGACCGGAGACGAGCTGGAGCGCAAGCGCCGCCTGCAAATGGCGAACGGCCGTCCGCCGGTCTATGACCGCGCCGCGCTGGAACTGACCGAGGCCGACCGCGCGAAGCTGGAAGCCGAAGGCCGCAAGCCGCACTGGCGCTTCAAGCTGTCGGGCAATCCGGTGGAGTGGGACGACATGGTGCGCGGACATGTGTCGATCGAGACCTCGTCGCTGTCCGACCCGATCCTGATCCGCGAGGACGGGTCCTATCTCTACACCCTGCCGAGCGTGGTCGACGATATCGAGGCGGAGATCACCCACATCATCCGCGGCGAGGACCACACCACGAATTCCGGCGCCCAGATCGAGATCTTCGAAGCGCTGGGCGGTGCTGCCCCCAAATTCGGTCACCAGGCCCTGCTGGTCGGTGCCGATGGCGGCAAGCTGTCCAAGCGGACCGGTTCGCTGGGGATTGCCGAGCTGCGCGACGAGGAAGGCATCGAGCCGATGGCGATCATGTCGCTCCTCTCCAGGATCGGCACCTCCGACCCGGTCGACGCCTTTGCCGATGTCGACGGCCTGCTCGAAGGGTTTGACCTGGGCAAGCTGTCGCGTTCGCCGGCGCGCTTCGATCCGGAAGAGCTCAAGCGCGTGAATGCCAAACTGCTGCACACCATGCCCTATGCCGAGGCGCAGCCGCGCCTGGCCATGCTGGGCGCCGATGGCGGCGAGGCCTTCTGGAATGCGGTGCGCCCCAATCTGGAACGCCTGGACGATGCCAAGAGCTGGATGAGGCTGGTCGAGGGACCGGTGACGCCGGTGATCGAGGATGCCGGTTATGCCGCCGCCGCCGCCGAGCACCTGCCGGCGGGAACGCTCACCGAGGCGAGCTGGGGCGAGTGGACGAATGCGCTCAAGGCCGCGACCGGCCGCAAGGGCAAGGACCTCTTCATGCCGCTGCGCCTGATGCTGACGGGCGAACCGCGCGGTCCGGAAATGGCTGTCCTCCTGCCGCTGCTGGGCCGCGACACGGTGCTCAGGCGCCTGCAGGGCGAAACGGCCTAAGTCGCAACAAGGGCTCGCCCCGCCTGCGGGGGAGCTGTCCGCGCCAGCGGACTGAGGGGGCGGTGCGAGAGCACCGCACAGCGCGATAGCGCGCAACCGACTCACCCCCATCGACCTCACCCGGCCCCAAGGGCCGGGCTCGGCCACTTCCCCCGCTGGCGCGGGGGAAGCCTTGTGTCTGCGTGAAAGTCGCGAGCTTCTGTCATTAAGTCAGGTTGTCTTGACATTCATGCGCCACAGTGTCAGGTTTGCATGACAATAAGTCATACCAACCTGATGGAGCTTTCCATGTTCAAGTTCAAATCCGTGCCGCCGGCGTTCGGTGCCCTGATGGCCACGGTGACTGCGCTGGCCGCCGTGACGGCGGCCGAGGCCGGCGGCCAGGAGACGTTGCAGGTCGAGCGGGCCGGCACGGCCGGCGCGCGCACGGTGATCCTGGTGCCGGGCCTGGCGACGCCTGGCGAGGTCTGGGACGGCACGGTCGCGCAGTTCGAAAGCGCGGCCGATATGCATGTTGTCACGCTGGCCGGGTTTGGTGGCGCAGCACCGGCCGACCGCTCCGCGGGTGTAATCGAGACGGCAGTCGCGGACCTGGCCGCGCTGATCGATCGCGAGCAGCTCTCCGGCGCCGTGATCGTCGGCCACTCGATGGGCGGCCAGATCGCGCTGCAGCTCGCCGCCGTGCGGCCGGACGCCGTTTCCGATGTGGTCGTCGTCGACAGCGCGCCCTTTTTCGCCCGCCTGTTCAATCCGGCCATCACGGCCGAGCAGGCCGCGGCCTTCGGTCAGGCCACCGCAGCCCAGATGGCGGCGATGGACCGCGACACCTATCTCGCCCAGGCCCGCATGGGCCTGCCCATCCAGTCCATCTCGGCCGAGGGGCAGGCGCAGGTGATGGCCTGGATGGAAGCCTCCGACCCGGCCACCGTCGCCACGGCGTTCGGGGAAGTGGCCGGCAGCGACTTCTCGCCCGTGCTCGCCGATGTAACCGCCGATGTGACGGTCCTGGTCGCCTGGGCGCCGGGTGCGCCGGTGGGTGCGGAGGCGCTGGCCGGTGTCTATTCCAGCCAGTACGCTGGACTGGAATCGGTTGAGGTCGGCGTGATCGAGGGATCGCGTCACTTCATCATGCTCGACCAGCCGGACGCGTTCGCCGAACGCCTGGCGGCTGTGATCGCAAACGGGGAGGGTGAATAATGGCGGCTGACAAGAAAACCTCCGCGAACAGGCGCTATGTCATCCATTTCGGCATTGCGATGCTCGCCTACATGCTGGTCCTGTTCGGCTCGATCGCGGCGATCAACAATGGCGAGCTGTCGGGGTGGTCGGCGGGGCTTGCCTCGCTGACCCCGCTGGTCCCGGCCTTCTATGCCCTCAGGGCCTTTATCGTGCGCATCCGCGAAATGGACGAGTACCAGCGGCGCGTTGCGACTGAGGCCATCCTGTGGGCTGCCGGCATCGTCGGCTTTGCCAGCTTCGGCTATGGCTTCCTGGCCGGTGCCGTCGAGGTGCCCGAGATCAGCCTGATCTGGGTATTGCCGGCCCTGGCCGGCACGTTCGGCCTCGCCCAGTGCTATGTCTACTGGCGGGAAAACCGGTGAGGAACCGGTTGCGCGTGCTGCGGGCGGAACGCCGCTGGAGCCAGGCCGAGCTGGGCGAGCGGGTCGGTGTGTCGCGCCAGGCGATCAATGCGGTCGAGACCGGCAAGCACGACCCCTCGCTCACCCTCGCCTTTGCCCTGGCGCATGCCTTCGAACTGAAGATCGAGGACGTGTTCGACCCGCATGGCGAGCCGGATTAGCGCTATCGCGCCGGATATGAATGGCAAAATGCACAAGCAGACCTTACTTTTGCCATCGAACATCGCTCATACTGCAGGTTCGGGAATGGGGGACCCGCGCAGCTTCGGCGGCGCGGGTCTTGCATCCGCTAGTGCAGTCTGACGGAATGCCCGCGCCGGCATGCCGTGACAGCCGGCCGGAAAGCAGCCGGTCGATGACAGGAGGTCCACCATGACCGCAACGCGGTCGTTCATCATAGCCGCCGTACTCGCCGCCCTGGCGATCGCTGCCGCGATGGCCTTCATCATGTACCGGCCTTCCGCCGACCAGAGCGCGCCGCAACAGCCGGCCGAGACCGCCCAGACCGGCGGGACCGGCAGCGAGCGCGGCACCGCACCGGCCGCCATGATCGCGCCACCCGTCTTCGACATTGTGCGCGTGGCACCGGTCGGCTCTGCCGTCACGGCCGGCCGCGGCGAACCGGGCGCAACGATCCAGCTGCTGGCCGATGGCGACCCCCTGGTCTTCACCGGCGAGGCCGGCGAGCGCACCGATACCCAGACCATCAATGAGCGCGGCGAATGGGTGATCATTCCCGACGAGCCGCTGCCTTCGGGCGCGGTCGAACTGTCCTTGCGCATGGTGGCGCCGGACGGGCGGGAAATGATGTCCGAACAGGTCGTCGTCGTGTCCATTCCCGAACAGCGCGGTCCGACGCCGCTGGTCGTTGTGGGACGCCCCGGCGAGGCCAGCCGTGTCTGGCAATGCCCGTCCTGCCTGGATGCGGAAATGGGCACGCTGGTGCTGGAAACCGTCGATTATGATTCCACCGGCGCCGTGATCTTCTCCGGCCGGGCCGAGACCGGCACCACGGTCCGCATCTTTGCCAATGGCGCACTGGTCGGCGAGACCGAGGTGGGCCGTGACGGACGCTGGGACATGCAGGCCGGCTCGCTGCTGGCACCGGGTGTCTACGACCTCCAGATCGACCAGGTCGAGCCGGACGGCAATGTCTCCGCCGTGATCGTGCTGCCCTTCGAACGCGTCGCGCCGGAAGCGCTCGATCTGGGCCCTGACTCCGTCGTGGTGCAGCCGGGCAATTCGTTGTGGCGCCTGGCCCGCCGTCTTTATGGCGAGGGCATCCAGTACACGGTGATCTACGAAGCCAATCGCAGCCAGATCCGCGATCCCGACCTGATCTATCCCGGCCAGGTCTTCCAGGCCCCGCGCGACGCCGACGGCGCGGGTACGGACGGCGAGGGCGACGGGTAGGGATACGCGCTTGGGCGACAAGGATATCCTGCTTTCCCCGGACCCGTTCCGGGGCCTCGTGCTCAAGAAGAACTGTTGCCGCCCGGAGCCACTTGGCACTGCACAGATAGCCGACGCGGTTTGTCGTTGACTGGCAGGCCCCGGATCGGGTCCGGGGAAAGCGGGCGCTTTCGAAGTATCGACATGCAGTCTCCCGCACTGGCGCCGCGCGGCCGCGCGCCCTATGTCATGGCGCGATGAGACCTCTTCCCGGCGATACCGAAGACGAAGCGAAATCCGCGCCCCAGGGCTCGCTGGGCAAGACCATGGTGCGTCTGTTCGCCCTGCTGGCCTCGCCGGACATGGCGAAATGGCGTTTCCGCATGGGCGTGGCGCTGGCGCTGACCGTGGTGGCGAAACTGTTCGCGGTGGTGGCGCCGGTCTTCTTCGGTGACGGGATCAACCTGATTTCCGCCCGCCTGGGCGAAGGGGGCGCCGGTGCGGGCGAGAGCACGGATGCGGCGACCGGCCTGCTGTCAGGCCTTGCCGGCACGTTCGGTATGGCCTTTTTCGCCTATGCCGTGGCGCGTTTCATGTCGGTCGGAGCACCGCAATTGCGCGACGCCCTGTTCGCGCCGGTCAGCCAGGACGCCCAGCGCCTGACGGCCGTGAACGCCTTTGCCCATGTGCAGACCCTGTCGATCGGCTATCACCAGACCAAGCGCACCGGCGCGCTCAACCGCATCATCGAGCGCGGTGCGCGGGCCGTCGACTTCCTGATGCGCTTCTTGATCTTCAACATCGCGCCGACCCTGCTGGAACTGGGACTGGCAGCGATTGTACTCAGTGTGAACTATGGCTGGGAGTTTGCCGCCATCGCCGTGGTGACGGTCGTGATCTACATGGTGCTGACCTGGTCGGTAACCGAGTGGCGGGTGCGCATCCGCCGCCAGATGAACGAGGCCGACAATGAGGCCTCGGCCCGTGCCGTCGACAGCCTGATCAATTTCGAGACGGTGAAGGCCTTTGCCGCCGAGCGGCGCGAGTCCGAAGCCTTCGACGATGCCATGACGCGCTATGCCCACGCCGCGGCGCGGTCGCAATCCTCGCTCGCCCTGCTCAACGGGGCCCAGGCCTTCGTGATGAATGGCGGTCTTCTGGCCATGGCGCTGATGGCCGGCTGGAAGGCCTGGAACGGTGTCCTGCAGCCGGGCGATATCGCCGCCGTCACCATGATGCTGATGAACATGTACCAGCCGCTCAACATCCTCGGCTGGGCCTATCGCGAGATCAAGCAGGGCGCGATCGACATGGAGCGGGTGTTCGACACGCTGTCGCTCCGTCCGGAAGTCGCCGATGCACCGGATGCGCAACCCTTGCGTCTCACGGGCGGTGCGGTGCGGCTGCGCGACGTGACCTTCACCCATGACGGCCGGTCGCGCTCGGTCAATGGCGTCGAGCTGGACGTGCCGGCCGGCGGCTTTGTCGGGATCTGCGGGCCGTCCGGCGCCGGCAAGTCGACCGTGCTGCGCCTCCTGTTCCGCTTCTACGATCCCGACAGCGGCCGGGTGGAGATCGACGGCCAGGACATCGCCCACGTCACCCAGGAGAGCCTGCGCGAGGCGCTGGGCCTGGTGCCGCAGGATGTCGTCCTGTTCAACGACACGCTTCGCTCCAACATCGTTTACGGCCGGCCGGACGCTTCGGAGGACGAGATCTGGCAGGTGCTGGAGCGCGCCCATCTGGCGAATTTCGTGCGCGGTCTGCCGGACGGTCTGGAAACCCGGGTCGGCGAACGCGGGCTGAAACTCTCCGGCGGCGAGAAGCAGCGGGTCGGCGTGGCGCGGGCGATCCTGAAGAACCCGGCCATCCTGGTGCTCGACGAGGCAACATCGGCGCTGGACAGCCAGACCGAGAAAGAGGTCCAGGCGGCGCTGGCCGAAGCCGCGCGCGGGCGGACCACGATTGCCGTTGCGCACCGCCTGTCGACGATCGCCGGCGCCGACCGGATTTTCGTGCTCGATGACGGACGGGTCGCCGAAAGCGGCACCCATGACGAACTGCTCGCCCGCGACGGTCTCTACGCCGCCATGTGGCGCCGCCAGAGCGAGGCCGGCGAGAGCAGTGTCGTGCCGTTTCCGGTCAATGCCGGAGACACGGCCGCGAGTTAGAGCCATTTCATCGCAATCGCGGTCGATGAAATGGCTCTGTTTCTTGAGTGGTTGCATTTTCGAACCGCAAAACCGGTTCCCACTTTTGCTGAAAATGCTTTAGCCGCGCTCCAGCCCCCTTTGCAGCACGTCATAGATGTGCGGATCGTCGCACTGGGCGACATTGAAGCGCAGGAAGTTGCGGGCCGTTTGTGACGGGCTGAACGTGTTGCCGGGGGCCAGGACGACCTGGTGTTTCAGGGCGAAACGGGCCAGATCGGCAGCGTCGGTGTCGCCGGGCAGGCGGCACCACAGGAACATGCCGGCGGCCGGGCGCACCCAGGGATCGATGCCGATCCGGGCGAGCCGGTCGGCAGTGCGCGCCATGGCTTCAGCCAGGCGCGTGCGCACCCCCTCGACATGCCTGCGATAGGCGGCGCTGCGCAACAGGTGAAGCACGATTTCCGACGTCATCCGCCCGCCGCCGAATGTGGTGGAGATGCGCAGGTCGACCAGCGCCTCGACCCAGTCCGGCCGCGCCGCGATGAAGCCGCAGCGGCCGGCGGCGGTGAGCGTCTTGGAGAAACTGCCCAGATGGATGACGTTTTCCAGCCCGTCATAGGTCGCCAGGCGCGGACCGGGGTTCACTTCCAGATCGGCATAGACATCGTCTTCCAGAATGGTCAGCCCGGCGCGTTCGGCCAGTTTGAGCACCTGGTGCACGACTGTCGGTGACAGGGTCACGCCGGTCGGATTGTGCAGGCCGGAATTGGTGATGTAGAGGCGCGGCTTCTCGCGATCGAGGATCTCTGCGAACGCTTTCACGTCCGGTCCTGCCGGTGTGTAGGGCACGCCGACAATCTTCACCCGGTGCGAGCGCAACAGGGTCTGGAAGTTGAAATAACTCGGATCGTCCAGCAGCACGGTATCGCCCGGCTCGACCAGGAAGCGGCAGACGAGATCGATCGCCTGGGTGCCGGAATCGGTCAGCACGACATGGTCCGGCGAGGTCTCGATCCCGCGCTCGGCCAGGCGCCGGGCCACGATCTGGCGCAGGGCGGGCAGGCCGCGCGGCGAGCCGTATTCGACCAGCGTGCCGGTATCGGCCCGCGCCAGCGAACGCAGCGCCCGGCGGATATCCGCGTGCGGCATCCAGCTGTCGGGCAGCCAGCCACATCCGGGCATGCGCATTTCCGGACCGGCTTCCAGCGCCTGGCGGGAAATCCAGAACGGGTCGACCGCGCGGTCCAGCCTGGGACCGAGATCGGCAACGGCGAGCGGGGCGAGCGGGGCCGCGACATAGAAGCCGGAGCCCGGGCGCGACTGGATCGTGCCTTCCGCGGCGAGCCGGTCATAGGCCGTCACGACGGTGGACTTGGACACGCCGAGCGTTTCCGCCAGCGCGCGGATCGAGGGCAGGCGGGCGCCGGGCGTCAGGCTGCGCGAAGCGATCCGGCTTTCGATCGTCGCCATGACCTTGCCGACGAGGGAGGTGTCTGCGGCGTGGGAGAGGGGGCTGCCATCGGCCATCTGTATTGCTCTTTGTACCAGTACGGTTTTGCCAAATTGTATCGGAGTGTCTCTCGCCTTTCCAGTCTGCCGCCGCTCTCATGGCGCGGTTACAGACAGGAGATCGTCATGCGTGAAGCGTATCGGGGCTGGGCAAGCGGATTTGCCGGAATGCTGATCTTCAGCGGATCCATGCCGGCGACCCGGATCGCGGTATCGGGCTTCGACCCGCTCTTCCTGACCGCGATGCGCGGCAGCATCGCCGGCGTGCTGGGCCTCCTGCTGCTCGTGGTGCTGCGCGAGCGCCGGCCGGCGCGGGGCGATCTGCTGCCGCTGGCGGCGACGGCGGCGGGCGTGGTGATCGGCTTTCCGCTGCTCTCGGCCCTGGCGCTGGAACGGGTCGATGCCGCCCGCTCGCTGGTCTTTCTCGGCCTCCTGCCGCTGATCACGGCGATCTTCGGTTTCCTGCGGGCCGGTGAGCGTCCGCATCCGGTCTTCTGGATTTTCTCGGGCCTCGGTGCGGCGCTGGTCGCCGGCTTTGCCCTCGGCCGCGGCGGCAGTTCCGACCTGATCGCCGACGGCATGATGATGGCGGGACTGATCCTGTGCGGCATGGCCTATGCCGAGGGCGCGCGGCTGTCGCGGCATCTGGGCGGCTGGCAGGTGATTTCCTGGGCGCTGGTGCTGGCCCTGCCGGCGATGCTGGCCATCTCGCTGTTCACCGCGCCGGCGAGTTTTGACGGCATCGCCCTGCCGGTCTGGCTGAGCGTGGGCTATGTGTCGGTCTTCTCAATGCTGATCGGCTTCATCTTCTGGTATCGCGGCCTGGCCCAGGGCGGTATCGCGGCGGTCAGCCAGCTGCAATTGCTGATGCCCTTCTTCGGTCTCATGCTGGCGGCCCTGCTGCTGCACGAGCAGATCAGCGGTGCGATGATCGCCACAGCGGCCGGGATCGTGCTGTGCGTGGCCGGGGCCAAGCATTTCTCCCGTCCGGGATCGCGCAGCGCTGCCGCGTTCACACGCCTGCGCCGGCGTGCATAATCGGCCCCTGGAACAGAATCCCGAGCGGTGGCGTGATCAGGTGAGCCGGTTTCCCCTTCACCGGATCACGCTTTGAACGGTCCCACGGAGTCGCCATGGCGAGTACCCCGGAAACCATGCCTGACGGGCGTCCCGCCATCGGCCTCATCGGTCTGGGCGCGTTCGGACAGCTGGCCGCGCGGCATCTGGCGCCCCATGCCGATCTGACCGGACATGATCCGCATGCCCCCATGCCGGACGGCGTGCAGGCCGTCACGCTGGCCGAAGCGGCAGCACAGCCGGTCGTCATCCTGGCCGTGCCGGTGCAGGCGCTGGGCGAGGTGGCCGCCGCCATCGCACCGCATATCCAGCCGGGCGCGCTGGTGATCGATGTGGCCTCGGTGAAGCTGGAGCCGATGCGCATCCTGCGCGAGACCCTGCCGGCGGGCACACGCATCCTGGGCACCCACCCGCTCTTCGGGCCGCAGAGTGCGGCGCAGGGTGTGGCCGGCCAGTCGATCGTGCTGTGCCCGGAACCGGGCGTGGACCCGGAGTGTGCGGCCAGCTTCCTGCGCGAGCGCCTGGCGCTGGACGTGCATCTGTCCGACGCCGACACGCACGACCGCACTATGGCCAGCGTGCAGGCGCTGACCCATCTGGTCTCCAAGGTGATCACCGATCTCGACCTGCCGCCCGCACCCTATACGACGCGCTCCTTCGAGCTTCTGGCGGAGGCGGCCCGGCTCGTCTCGCAGGACAGTGACGCGCTGTTCCGGGCCATCGAGCGGCATAATCCGCATGCCGCCGATCTGCGCCGCCGCTTCTTCGAGGCGGCCCGGGCGCTGGACAAGCGTCTGGCCGAATAGCACCCGCTTAAGCGCTTGCTCACTTTCGGGGGGCATTCTGGTCATCAGCAACCGGACGGCAGTGTCCGGAGCATGAGTGCGCGGACCGGAGGGGAGGGCCATGGCACGCGGCGAGATCCGTCCGGTCACACCGGACGATATTCCGGCGATCACCCGCATCGTGCGCGATTGCGGCTTTCCCGAGCGCTCGGAGGCGGGCTGGCACTGGGTGCTGTTCGAAAATCCCGACCAGGATGGCATCCCGTCCGGCTGGGTGTGCGAGCGCGGCGGTGCCGTGGTGGGCCTGATCGGCAATTTCGCCTCGCGCTACCGGATCGGCGAGCGCACGCTGCGCGCTGCCATCGGCCACACGCTGGTGACCGACCTCTCCGCAGGGCGCCAGGCCGGGATCACCCTGGCGCGTCACGGCCTGCGCCAGACCGGCGTCGACGTCTATTCCACCCTCAACAATAATGGCTTGTCTGCGCGCATCCTGCCGCGGATCGGCGCTGCGCCCTGGCTGGGCGAGGCGGGGCGGGTGTGGCTGGAATGGCCGACAGCGCCGCTGCGTATCGCGCTGACCCGGCTGCAGAAGGCGCTGCACCGGCTGCCGCCGGATCGCGAGCGCTTCAGCCGGGTGTTCGCGCTGGGCCTGGATACCGCCGACCGGCCGGCGCCGCGTGTGACGGTGGAGCCGCTGGACCGGGCTGACGATGTCGATCTCGCCCGCCTGACAGAGCGGCTGGCCGCGTCGGGTGAGGCGGTGCGGGTTTTCGACCGTGAACGGCTGGACTATCGCCGCCGCGACCCCGACCGGGCCGGCGGGTTCGACTATCTCCTCGCGCGCATCGACGGTGTGCCGGCGCTGCTGGCCGGGACGCTGCTGACCAAGCCTTCGGCCGACGGGCTGGAGCATGTCGAGATCGTCGACTGGCTGGGCGTGGACGATGAGGACGGCATTGCCGCCCAGATCGCGGTTCTGCGGCATATCCTGGCGTGCGCGCGGCGGGCCGGTGTGGCCAAGGTGCGGCTGCATTTCCCCCGGGCGGTTCCCGGGGCCGTCATCAGGGCCGGGGGCTGGTGCCTGACCCGCCGGCTCGACTACGACCCCTGCCATGTCCAGTTCCGCGACGACGCCATGCGCCAGGCCTGGACGCCGCGCCCCGGCGATGCCGACTACTTCTTCGCCTACCGCACGCCGCCGGGCTTGATGCGGTAACGACGCGCCTACCCCGCCGGGAAGAAGCGCCGCAGGGCGCTGAGCGTGCCGCGGGTGCGGCCGCGCAAGCTGGTTTCCGCGGCACAGATCTGGTCGAGCCGGCGGCGGGTGCGGCCGATCAGGCGGGCCAGCACGCCCGGACCGGCATGTTCCAGCCGGTGCAAGGTATCGCGGACGGGCCGGAAGGCGGTGCGGCGGCTTTCCGCGAACAGGGTCGCCGACACACCGGTGCGCTCGCCATTGGCGAAATAGTCCTTGTAGCCGTGCTCGGCCGTGCCGGCGTCATATTCCTCGACGCCGCGCGCGGCGATCTCGGGCAGAAGATGCATCACCAGAAGATGGCCGGGCGAATAGGCGGCAAAGCGGGGCTCATACCCGGCCAGCCAGCCATGCATGACCGGGCCGGAGCGCAGGTTGAACTCGGCCGCGACGAACGCGCCGCCCGCTTCCAGCACAAAAAGCTCCGCGCCGAAATCGCTGCCGGCGCGCGGCTGGTGCAGGCTTTCCAGCAGGGCCCGTACCCAGGCCGGGGAGAGCACGTCGTGCAGGCCCGAGCGCACCAGCTGGGCGCGCTTGAGGTCGAGCAGCCGGCCCAGCGCCTCGCTGTCCGGCCCGGCGCGGGTCAGGGTGACCGGGCCATGATCGGCGGCGAGCTTGCGGCCGAGGCGGCGCAGTTTCTTGAAATGGCGCGGGTGACGGCGGGTGAGCGCGTCGAGCGTGGCCTGACCTCCGGCGCTGAGGTCGGTGACCAGCGAGCGGGTTGTTTCCTCATGCAGGGCCGGACCGCCGGGGCGGCAGGTCATGTTCGAGGCCGTGTGACCGGCCAGGCCCAGCGCATCGATCATGCGGGCCGGGGTCAGCGTGCTGCCCGGCGCGACAAGAGGTCCGTTCCAGTCGGCAAAGGGCGCACCGGCGGGCCGCGTCCAGCCATCGCGGGCCACATGCAGCGGCCAGGCGGCGACCAGCGTCTCGTCCTCGAAGGCAAGGCCGATGAAAGTGTCGGGGCGAACCTGCGCAACGGCGCGGGCAAAAGCAGGATCGAGGAAGGGGCTGTGACAGCCGGGGCAGGCAGCGCGCAGGCGGGCAAGGGACTGCCAATCCCTCTCGCTCAGTGCGTCGGCCTCGACCAGCTGGAATGTCTCGCGCATCGCTCATCCCTCGTGTGCCGGTGCAGGAAGTCTCGCGTCCGGCAGGGACTCGTCATGCGAGTTTCATGCCGGAAGAAACGGCGATGCAGACGGGTCTGGCTGTGCGGAATCGGAACGCTCGGGCGCGGGAAAAACGGTCAGGGATCGGCCTGCACTCGTAGGGAAATTCGCTATCAGGAGAAGAATGGCTCCCCGGGACGGGCTCGAACCGCCGACCCGGTGATTAACAGTCACCTGCTCTACCAACTGAGCTACCGGGGAATACCGTTCTCTCAAGCGAGGACCGGCTTTTATCAGAGCTTCTGTTCAGGGCGCAAGCACCCTGCTGCTCAAGACCTGCCGGTTTCCTGCAAAAAAAATCGGGAGCCGCGAAGGCTCCCGAAAAGGCATTGGGTGGATGGTGGGGTGTCTTCACGGGAAGACGCGTACAGATTTGGTTGAGAACCCTTAAGGCGGAGTTAACGGGGTCGGGAAAATTGGGAAAATGGTTCACCGTCCTTGCCGGTTCCCTAATGGATTCATGGAAATGAGCGGCTTTTTGAAGATTTTTTGTTAGCCATGTTTTTTGCGGTTTCCGGTTCCGGGGCCGGCCGTGCTAGTGATTCGGCCTGCCGATACGGGAGTTCGACACGGCAGTTCGATACGGGGAGGTGACGATGCGCGAACACACGACTTTCAGCTCTTTCTGGCCCTATTACCTGCGCGAGCATGCCCGTCCGGCGACGCGCAACTGGCATTATGTCGGGTCCACCCTGGCGATCCTGGTGCTGATCGCGGCGCTGGCGACGCAGACCTGGTGGGGCCTGCTGGCCGTTCCGGTCGCAGGCTATTTCTTCGCCTGGGTGAGCCACGCCTTCGTCGAGCGCAACAAGCCGGCGACTTTCACCTATCCGCTCTGGTCGCTGATCAGCGACTATCGCATGTTCGGCCTCTTCCTGACGGGCCGCCTCGATGGCGAACTGGAAAAGGCGGGTGTACGTCCGGACGGTACGGTGGAAGCGGAACGCGCCTGATCTTCCCGGCGGGCCAAGGGCCTGCACGATTGAGCCGCGGTTTTCTCCCCGTATTCCCGCTCCACTTCCCCCGGCCTTGTGCCGGGGTCCGGCTGAGCCTGCATCTGAAACGCCGCCAGACCCCGGAATAAATCCGGGGAAAGCGGCTCGGTGCTCTTCTTCCCCACCTCGTGGGGAAGTGGGCCGCGGCGTTAGCCGCGGGTCGAAGGGGCTGGCGCGGCGCCCCTCCGTCTCGCCGCCTTGCGGCGATCCACCTCCCCATGGAATGGGGAGGAAAGGCGTGTCAGCACAAAACCCTCCACGGGCAGAACCCTGGAGCGATGAGAGGGGTGCGGGATGCACGGCGGACATCGTGTCCGGATTTGAAGGTTTGGTGGTGATGCCCGGGGCATCCCGCACGCGGAGATTTACCCGGGTCCCTTGCGGGCCCCGTCTCGAAACCTGCAGGCACGCTCCGGTCGAGCTTTGTGCCGGTGTCCCCGCAGATGGCCACGCCGGAGCCTGATGCTGTCACCCACCAGGCGCGGACGAGCTCCGCACGCTCCCGGGCACAAGGGACTGAGCTCATGCCTCCCATCCCGGAAACCGCTGACGAGCATACGCGCAGTTGAGCGGGCGGGGATAAATCTCCCGCGCTTTTCTCTCTCCCCCGTCATCCCCCGGCGTGTCCGGGGGATATCAGCCATCCCGTTGGCGGAGACAAGTTCCTCGCTTTGCAGCGAAATCACCCCCCGGCGAGCGCAGGTCCCCCGGACACGCCGGGGGATGACGGCGGGTTGGATAGGGTGAGTGAGGCGGGGATAAGTGCGAGATGGCGGCCACCGCGCCTCACGAACCGGGCCCTGACTGAAGCCCGCGCCCCCGAAAGCGGGTGGCCGGGAGAAGCCGAGGGTGTTCAGGGTGCTTGAGGCGATGGCTTTGGCCAGCTCTGCCGGAACTCCCTCTCCCCGGGGAGAGGGGGAAGCCACGGTAATCGCCATTAAAGCCCCTTCAGCACCGCCTCTGCCCGGTCGCGATAGGCCTGGCGTTTTGCCTCGTCCATCCGGTCCCAGTTTTTATAGACCGGGCCGAGGCGCGGATTGCCGCGCAGGCGGTCGGCATTGCGGTCGAGGAAGTCCCAGTAGAGGGCATTGAACGGGCAGGATTTGGGTCCCGTCTTGTCCTTCACGTCATAGCGGCAGCCGGCGCAATAATCCGACATGCGGTCGATATAGGCGCCGCTGGCGGCATAGGGTTTCGAGCCGAGAAGGCCGCCATCGGCGAATTGCGACATGCCGATCGTGTTGGGCGCCTCCACCCATTCGAAAGCGTCGATATAGACGGCCAGATACCATTCATGCAGGGCGTGCGGGTCGATGCCGGCGATCAGGGCGAATGTGCCGGTGACCATCAGGCGCTGGATGTGGTGCGCATAGGCCTCGCGCCGCGTCTGGCCGATGGCTGCGGCCAGGCAGGCCATGTCCGTCTCGCCGCTCCAGTAGAAGTCCGGCAGGGGGCGGGTGGCCTCAAGCGCATTGCGGCGGACATAGTCCGGCCCTTCGCGCCAGTAGATGCCGCGCACATATTCACGCCAGCCGATGATCTGGCGGATGAAGCCCTCGACGGCGTTGAGCGGGGCCTCGCCGGCTTGCCAGGCGGCTTCGGCGCGGCGGCACACGTCCAACGGATCGAGCAGGCCGGCATTGATGTAGGCCGACAGGACGGAGTGATAGAGGAAGGCCTCGCCTTTCAGCATGGCGTCCTGATAGTCGCCGAAATCCTTGAGGGCCGTGGCGATGAAATGGTCGAGCGCCTTTTCGGCATCGGCCCGGGTCACCGCGAAGCGGAAGGGCCGCAGATCGCCGAAACCGTCCGGGAAGCGCGCCTCGACCAGGTCCAGCACGTCGCGCGTGATCGCGTCGGGCTCGGCGCCGAAAGGCTGCGGCATGAACAGGTTGCCGCTGGCGGGCTTGCGGTTCTCGCTGTCGAAATTCCAGCGGCCGCCGGCCGGCTTGCCGCCCTCCATCAGAAGACCGGTGCGCTGGCGCATCTCGCGATAGAAATATTCCATGCGCAGCTGTTTGCGCCCGTCGGCCCAGCGGTTGAAATCATCGTGCGAGCAGATGAAGCGGTCGTCTTCCAGGATGATGACCGGCAGGCCGAAGCGCTCTTCCCAGCTTTCCATTTCCGCGCGCAGCCGCCATTCACCGGGTTCGGTCAGGATGAGGCGCTTGTAGTTGCCTGCCGCCAGCGCATCGGCGACGGCGCTCGCCAGCTCGGGGCAGGGCGGGGTCTCGTCGAAGGCGCGGTAGATGACGTGCCGCCCGGCCGCGCGCAGCTCGCCGGCGAAATGGCGCATGGCGGAGAAGATGAAGGCGATCTTCTTGCGGTGATGCCAGACGTATTCCGTCTCCGCCGTGACCTCGGCCATCAGGATGTCGGCATCGCCGGGCTGCAGCTGGCGCAGACCGGGCAGGCCGGGGCTCAGCTGGTCGCCCAGAACAAGGACAAGGTCTTTCATCGTCAATCCGATCCGCTTTCACCGGGGATACGTAGGAGACGGGGAGAAGGACCAGTTAAAGGGTGCGAAAGGTGCAGCCATGACGCAGACGGCGTTGATAATCGGTGCGACGGGCGGGGTCGGCCGCGCGCTGGCCGATGTGCTGGAGGCACGGGGCGCCCACGAGCGCGTGGTGCGGCTGTCGCGACAGCCGGATCCGGCGGTGGATGTGTGCGACGAGGCTTCGATTGCGCGAGCGGCGGCCTGGCTGGCGGCCGAAGGTGTTGCGTTGCGCCTGGTCATCGATGCCACCGGCTTCCTGCACGACGAGACATTCCGGCCCGAGCGGGGTCTGGCGGAGATCGATCCGGACCATATGGCCAAGGCCTTTGCGGTCAATGCGACGGGGCCGGCGCTCCTGATGAAGCACTTCCTGCCGCTGCTGCCGCGCGAGGGCCGCAGCGTGTTCGCCACCCTGTCCGCCCGGGTCGGCTCGATCGGCGATAACCGGCTGGGCGGCTGGCATGCCTATCGCGCCTCCAAGGCCGCGCTCAACCAGCTGGTGCGCGGTGCCGCCATCGAGCTGGGCCGCAAGCGTCGCGAGGCGATCTGCGTGGCACTCCATCCGGGCACGGTGGAAACGCCGCTGTCCCGGCCCTTCGCCCGGTCCGGCCTCGCCGTGCGGTCACCGGATGTGGCGGCGAAGGAGATACTCGCCGTGATCGGCGCGCTGACACCGGCCGACAGCGGCGGCTTCTTCGATCACAAGGGGGAGCGGGTGGCGTATTGAGGGGGAGCGGCTCGCGAACAGTCCGCCTACGCCAGGGCTTCGGCGTGACAGCCTTCGCTCGGGTAATGTGGGGGCTTGCCTAGCCGAAGCTCGCGCTAGCGAGCGAAGGCTGGAGGCACCGCCCGGAATCGAACCGGGGTACAAGGATTTGCAGTCCTCTGCGTAGCCACTCCGCCACGGTGCCGCACTTGCGAGCCGGGAGCTATAACCGGAGTGCGCGGGCGGGGCAATGGACCAGTTCACAGCGATCTGCGTTGCGCCGGTTTGCCGTGCGGATGCGGCGAATGGCCTCTCGCGCAGCAGGGCGGTTGCCGATCCCTCGCAGGGCAGGATATATCAGCGCACACATGACTGGCCGCAGGCCGATGAGACGGCAGTTCATCCAGGGAGATGCCCGTGAGCGAATTCGAACAGGCGCGCAAGCACATGGTGGACAGCCAGATCCGCCCGGCCGACGTTACCGACCGTCGCCTGATCGCGGCCTTCCTGGACACGCCGCGTCATCTCTTCGTGCCGCGCGCACGCCGGGCATCTGCCTATGCCGACGCCCAGGTGGCGACCAGCGAGAACCGCACGATGATGCGGCCGCGCGACCTGGCCAAACTGATCCACGCCGCCCGGATCCAGCCGACCGAGCTGGTGCTCGATATCGCCGGTGGCCGCGGCTATTCCACCGCGATCCTGGCGCGCATGGCCGAGACGGTCGTGGGTGTGGAGAATGACGAGGACGGCCTGTCCCGTTCTGCCGGCCTCCTGTCGGACATCGGTGCCGACAATGCCGTGGTGATCGAAGGCGATCCCAAGAAAGGCGTGCCGGGGCAGGGGCCTTACGACGTGATCTTCGTCAATGGTTCGGTCGATATCGTGCCGGATGCCTGGTTCGACCAGCTGGCCAATGGTGGCCGCCTGGCCGTGATCGTGCGCAAGGGCCCGGTGGGCAAGGCGACGATCTTCACCAAGTCCGAAGCGGGTATCGGCGAGCGTATCGTGTTCGATGCCAACGCCACCGTGCTGCCCGGTTTCGAGGCCGAGCCCGGTTTCACCTTCTGATTCCGCACTGACCGGATTCCGTCGCTGCATTTCTGCATGGCCGGATTTCCCTGTCTGTGAAGTCATCAGCTGATGACTTGTGCATGACGAGGGGCTAAAAGTTTGGCAAACATCGTTCACTTTGCTGGACGGGCTTCCTATATGCAGGCGACATTGCGTCGCTGGCCATCCGGCCTGCCGGCGGTATAAGGTTTTCCACGAGGGACGGGCTGGGCCGGTCCGCGCGACAAGGGGTGCGTAGATGACGCGTTCGACACAGGGACCGAAGGGGATTTTCGGGGCTGTACTGGCAGGGAGTGTCTCCCTGATTGCGATGGCCGCACCGGCCTGGGGCCAGTCGCTCGAAGACACCCTGATCATGGCATATAATTCCAATCCGACGCTGCAGGCCGAACGGGCCAATCTGCGCGCGATCGACGAGGGGCGGGTCCAGGCGATGGCCGGGCGGCTGCCGACCGTCTCCGCCGACGCCTCCATCTCGCGCCAGCATGTCGAGTCCCAGAGCACCTTCGTGATCGGCGACGACCGGGTGTCGTCGAACAGCACCAGCGACGCGACCCCGAAGAATTACTCCCTTACCGCCAGCCAGCTGATTTATGGCGGCGGCCAGGTGAGCGGCGCGATCGATCAGGCCACGGCCCAGATCATGGCCGGCCGTGAATCGCTGCGCTCGGTCGAGCAGACCGTGCTGGTGGATGCCGTCACCGCCTTCATGGATGTGCGCCGCGATGCGCGCGTCGTCGAGATCCGCCGCAATAATGCCGAAGTGCTCGCCCAGCACCTGCAGGCCGCGCGTGACCGGTTCGAGGTCGGCGAGATCACCCGTACCGACGTGGCCCAGGCCGAGGCGCGCCTGTCCGGCGCCCAGGCCGAACTGTCCGCCGCCCAGTCGCAGCTCGCTGTCAGCCGGGCGGCCTATGAGCGCGTCACGGGCCAGCCGCCGGCCACGCTGGAAGAGCCGCCGGCACTGCCGGGCATGCCTGACAGTCTCGCCGATGCCGCCGAGTTCGCCTACCAGTCGAGCCCGCAATTGCTGGCGGCCCGGTTCAGCGAGGAATCGGCCCGCCATGCGATCCGCATCGCCCGCTCGAACCTGCGTCCGGAAGTGACGCTGAGTGCCAGCGCTTCGGCGGCCCGCGATTCGAGCTTTTCCGGCGACGAGCGTGATTCGACCTCGGTGACCGGCCGGGTTTCCATCCCGATTTTCACCGGCGGGTTGAATCGTTCGCGTGTGCGCGCAGCCGTTGCCCAGGAAGAACAGGCCCGCCACCAGGTGCGCCAGGCGCGTCGCCAGGTCACCGAGGGGGTGACCAATGCCTGGAGCAATTACGTCACCTCGCTCGCCGTGATCGAGAGCTCGCAACAGGCCGTCCGCGCCAACGAGATCGCCCTGGACGGGGTGGAGCAGGAGGCCTATGTCGGCATCCGGACCACGCTCGATGTGCTTGATGCCGAACAGGAATTGCTGAACTCCCGTCTCACGCTCGTGACGGCGGAGCGGGATTCCTACGTCGCCGGCTATCAATTGCTGCAGGCGATGGGTCTGGTTTCCGCGGAACAGCTCGGCCTGGCGGTCGATGTCTACGATCCCGCAGAACAGGATATGCGCCAGTCACGCTTTCCTAACCTTGACTTAACGCCCTGGGACTAGGCTCTTTCCGGCAGCGATGGACTGGACAGGCAGTGTCCTGGCCGGTTTATTCGCGTTAGAAGAGAATTGAACGAATTTCTTAGGGACCTGGCGTAATGGCAGAGCAAGCCGAAAACGAACCGTCGATGGAGGAAATCCTCTCCTCGATCCGCCGGATCATCAATGAGGATGACGACGACGCACCGGCCGAGGCCGAAGCGGCGCCGGAACCGGCGGCCGACGAGCCGAACAGCCAGGACGATGTCGACGCCATGTTCGACGAGGCCGGCGATACGGGCGATGTGCTGGAGCTGACCGACAAGGTCGACGAGCCGGAAGGCGGAACGGATCCCCTGTCCATGGACGACGATCTGATGATCATCGACCGGGAAGAGGAAGATGAGCCGGAAGCCTTTGCCGAACCGGAACCCGAGCCCGAGCCGGAACCGGAAATCGATTTCGACGCGCTGGAAGACGAAGTCTCCGACGGCATCATGTCGGAACCGGCCGCCACGGCTGCGATGGGCTCCTTCCACACGCTGGCGGAAAACATCCGCATCTCCGACGAGGAAGGCCGCACGCTGGAAGGTGTGGTCCGCGCCCTCCTGCGTCCGATGCTGAAGGAATGGCTCGACGCCAACCTGCCGTCCATCGTCGACGAGAAGGTCCAGGCCGAAATCGACCGCGTCGCGCGCCGCCGCCGCTAGGCTCTTGTCGCATACGGAATTGAAAAGGCGCGTCCTGCGGGGCGCGCCTTTTTTGTTTGAGTGGGCGTTTTTCCCATATCCGGCGCCGTCATCCCCCGGCTTGTCCGGGGGACCTCAGCTTGCCCGCCGGCCGGTTTGGCGAGGTCCCCCGGATGTCCGCTTCGCGGCCCCCGTGGGATGACGGCGGTGGAGGATGGCTGGTGCAACGAAGAGGCGACGCCTGGCCACCCATCCGCAGCTGCCGGGCTGACAATGCCGTGCGCTTGCCCGTAAAACGCTCTAAACGCGACAGGCGTGCTCAACACCAGCGGATCCACGATGGAAAAGACCTTCAACCCTGCCCAAGCCGAGGCCTCGATCTACGAAGCCTGGGAAACGTCCGGCGCTTTCCAGCCGAAGGACGACCCGAACGCGCAGCCTTTCTCGATCGTGATCCCGCCACCCAATGTCACCGGGCGTCTGCATATCGGCCACGCGCTGAACGATACGCTGCAGGACGTGCTGGTGCGCTACAAGCGGATGCTGGGCTGTTCGGTGCTGTGGCAGCCGGGGACCGACCATGCGGGCATTGCCACGCAGATGGTGGTCGAGCGCCAGCTGGCGGACGAGGGTAATGTGTCCCGCCGCGAGATGGGGCGCGAGGCCTTCCTCAAGCGCGTGTGGGAGTGGAAGGAAGAAAGCGGCGGCCAGATCCAGCAGCAGATCCGGCGCCTGGGCGCGTCCTGCGACTGGTCGCGCGAGCGCTTCACCCTGGATGACGGCCTGTCCGCGGCTGTGCTCAAGGTGTTTGTCGAGCTCTACGAGCAGGGCCTGATCTATCGCGGCAAGCGGCTGGTGAACTGGGATCCCAAGTTCGAGACCGCCATCTCCGACCTCGAAGTGGAGAATGTCGAGGTCGACGGCCACATGTGGCACTTCAAGTATCCGCTCGCCGATGGCAAGACCTATACCTATGTCGAGAAGGACGAGGACGGGAATGTCGTGTTCGAGGAGGAGCGCGACTATATCTCGATCGCCACGACACGCCCGGAAACCATGCTGGGCGACGGCGCGGTGGCCGTGCATCCGGACGATGAGCGCTACGCATCCATCGTCGGTGCGCTGTGCGAGATCCCGGTCGGGCCGAAGGAACATCGCCGCCTGATCCCGATCATCACCGACGAATATCCCGATCCGGACTTCGGCTCGGGTGCGGTGAAGATCACCGGCGCACACGATTTCAACGATTACGAAGTCGCCAAGCGGAACAATATCCCGCTCTATCGTCTGATGGACATGCAGGCCGCGATGCGGTCCGACGGCGCGCCCTATGCCACGTGCGCGTCTCAGGCGATGGCCATCGCCAAGGGCGGGGAGATGCCCGGCGAAGCCGAGGTCGATGCCATCAATCTCGTGCCGGAGGAGTATCGCGGTCTCGACCGGTTCGAGGCCCGCAAGCGCGTGGTCGAGGCGATCACCGCGGAAGGCCTGGCCGTCACCGTCAAGGATGACGAGGGCAATGACATCCCGCTGGTCGAGAACAAGAAGATCCAGCAGCCCTTCGGCGACCGTTCGCATGTCGTGATCGAGCCGATGCTGACCGATCAATGGTTCGTGAAGGCGGATGTGCTGGCCAAGGACGCGATCGCCGCCGTCGAGGACGGGCGCACCACCTTCCATCCGAAGAATTGGGAAAAGACCTATTTCGAATGGATGCGCAACATCCAGCCCTGGTGCGTCTCGCGCCAGCTGTGGTGGGGCCATCGCATTCCGGCCTGGTACGGGCCCAGCCTTGAAGGCCTGGCCGATCCCGCAGAATTCGACGAGAATCCGGCGAGCCGCGCCGAGGCGGTCTTCGTCGCCGAAGATCGCGCAGACCTGGAGCGGCAGCTTCGCGCGTACTACGACGCGGCTCTGCATGCCGGGTACGGTCTCGAAATCGTGGAATCCCGCGAGGAGGCCGTGGCGCGCCATGAGAGCGCGAACTACGATCCCAGTATTCTCGTCTACCAGGACGCGGATGTGCTCGACACCTGGTTCTCCTCCGCCCTGTGGCCCTTCTCCACGCTGGGCTGGCCGGAAGACACGAAAGAACTGGAACGCTTCTATCCGACCTCGGTCCTGGTGACGGCCTTCGACATCATCTTCTTCTGGGTCGCCCGCATGATGATGCAGGGCCTGCACTTCATGAAGGATGCGGAGGGCCGGCCGCAAGTCCCCTTCAAGGACGTCTACATCCACGCCCTCGTCCGCGACGAGAAGGGCCAGAAGATGTCCAAGTCCAAGGGCAATGTGATCGACCCGCTGGAACTGATCGACGAATACGGCGCCGATGCCGTGCGTTTTTCGCTCGCCGCCCAGGCCGGGCAGGGCCGCGATATCCGCATGTCCAAGGAACGCGTCGAGGGCTACCGGAATTTCGGCACCAAGCTGTGGAATGCCGCGCGCTTCTGCGAAATGAACGAGTGCCGCCCGGTGGCGGATTTCGATCCGAAATCGGTCGAGCAGACCGTCAACAAGTGGATCCTGTCGGAAGCCGCCAAGGCGGTCGAGGCGATCAATACCGGGCTCGACGGCTACCGCTTCAACGAGGCGGCGGCAGCGGCCTACAAATTTGTCTGGAACGTGTTCTGCGACTGGCACCTGGAATTCGCCAAGCCGCTGTTCAACGGCGATGACGAGGCGGCCAAGGCCGAGACGCGGGCGACGACCGCCTATGTACTCGACCAGGCGCTGAAAATGCTCCACCCCTTCATGCCCTTCGTCACCGAGGCGCTGTGGCAGGAAACGGGCACGCGCGACACCCAGCTGATCGTCGCCGACTGGCCGGTTCTTGAAGGGCTCGACGATGCGGCCGCCACCGCCGAAATGGGCTGGCTGATCGATCTCATCACCGATATCCGCCGCCTGCGGGCCGAGATGAATGTGCCGGCCGGCGCCCAGGTACCTCTGATCGCCGTCGGCGCCAGCGCCGAGACGCAGGACCGGCTGGAACGCCATGAAGCGCTGATCAAGCGCATGGCGCGCCTGGCCGATATCGGCGTGTCCGACAGCGTGCCGCCGGCCTCGGCGCAGACCGTGCTGGGCGAGGCCACGCTGGCCCTGCCGCTGGAAGGTGTCATCGATTTCGCCGCCGAGCGCGAACGCCTCTCCAGGGAGCTCGCCAGGCTGGACGGCGAGATCGGCCGGCTGGAGAAGAAGCTGGGCAACGAGAAATTCGTCGCCAATGCGCCGGCCGATGTTGTCGCCGAACAGCGTGAGAAACTGGCGGATTATTCCACGCAGAAGACCAAGCTGGCCGAGGCGCTGGAGCGCCTGCAGGAGGCCTGATGGACGAGCGCTGGGACGAGCTCTGGACGAACACGCTCAAACCCTGGCTCGACGAGCTGGAGGTCGAGCGCAAACAGGCCTTGCGGCACCGGCTCTACTGCCTCGCCGGCGGCTTTGCCGCCGGCTTCACGGTCGGTGGATTGCTGTACCTGTGGGCCGGTGACGGAGTGTTCTTCTTCTTTGGCCTGTTCGTCAGCACGGTGATTGGTGGCATCGTCGGCAATCAGCGGGTGAGCCGGCTGGCCAAGCAGGTGAAGACCAGGCTCAACAGTGCTGTCGCCGAGGCGCTGGACCTGTCCTACATGGAAAAGCCGGCCGAGCCGGCGCGGTTCCAGACCCTGCGCGACTACGACCTGCTGCCCTCCTACAATCGCCGCCATTTCGAGGACTGTTTCTCCGGCGAACGGCAGGGCTGCGATTTCGAGCTCTATGAGGCGCATCTGGAACAGCGGCGCCGGTCCAACAAGCGCACCTACTATGTCACCGTCTTCCGCGGTGTGATCATCCGCATCACCTTCCCGCGCAAGGTCGAGGGCGTGACCGTGATCACCCGTGACAATGGCTGGTTCAACGGGCTGGCCGCACTGGGCCGGTCGATGGGCGGGCATGATCTCAAGCGGATCGGTCTGGTTGACCCCAAGTTCGAGCGCATTTTCGAGGTCTATGGCGACGACCAGGTGCTGGCGCGCTACATGCTGACCCCGTCCTTCATGGAACGCCTCTTGAAGCTGGAAGAAGACCTGCGCGGCAAGCGCGTGCGCGCCATGTTCGACGCGCACAGCGGCGAGGGCGAGCTGCTGATTGCGGCCGAGACGGGCAATCTGTTCGAGATCGGCTCGATGAGCAAACCGCTCGCCGACCAGTCGCGCGTGCAGGCCCTGGTGGGCGAGCTGACCCAGGTGCTCGGCCTGATCGACCTCCTGGTCAGACCTGCGATCGCCGGCGAGCCGAGCCTGGTGGAAGACGTGGCGGAAGGTCAGGACTGAAGCTTCCTCCCCACGATGTGGGGAGGAAGAAACAGATCAGAGCGCTTTCGCGATCGCTATGATGCGCGTTGCAGCGGCCGTGAGATCTGCCTCGTCGAGTCGGTCGATCTCCATCCGGACCAGGCCGCTGCCGGCTTCCTGGCGCTTGCGGGCACGATTGTAGGCGGGGTCGTAATGCTCTGTGATCAGCGCCCGGGCGAGGGCGTGCCAGTCGCCGGCCTGGGCGAGTGCCCGCCATTCGGCGATGCGGGCTTTGGCGTGGAAGGGTTTGAGCCCCTCGAAGGCGGCGTCCAGCTTGCCCGCATCCGCCAGCAGGTCCGGATAGGCCTCGACGAGATAGCGGGCGCGCTCGTCCACCGGAACGGTGATCGTGATGCGCGGCGCGGCCTGCATGGCGTCCCACAGGCGCGGCGGAACGCGGCGGTGTCCGACCTGGCGCGATTCGGCCTCCACGAAGACCGGACGGGACGGGTCCATACGGCGCAGCCGGTCGTGCAGGGCGGTTTCGAAAGCCTTCTGGCCGGGCTGGGGCATGCCGGCGAAATCGCCGAAGATCGAGCCGCGGTGATGGGCCAGGCCTTCCAGATCGATCACCTGTTCGCCCTCGGCCGCGAGCGCGTGCAGTAGCGCGGTCTTGCCGGTCCCCGTCTGGCCGTCGATCAGCACGACGTGCGGGGCAGTACCGGTCTCCAGCGCCGCGACGACCTGTCGGCGCCAGGTGCGATAGCCGCCCTCGATCAGGGTCACCTTCCAGCCCACCGATGCCAGTACCAGTCCCATCGATTGCGACCGCATGCCGCCGCGCCAGCAATAGATCAGCGGTTTGAAGTCCTTGGGTCTGTCCGCCAGCGCCGTCTCCAGGTGATGCGCAATATTGCGCGAGACCAGCGCGGCCCCCATGCGCCGCGCCTCGAAGGCGGAGACCCGGGTATAGTGCGTGCCGACGCGGGCGCGTTCTTCATCGTCCAGGACCGGCAGGTTGACGGCGCCGGGCAGGTGGTCTTCGGCAAATTCGGACGGGGAGCGCACATCGATGATGACATCGAAGCGTTCCAATTCCTCCGCCGATAGGTCATCTGTGTAGGCAAGGCGCGGCATGCGGCGTCGATCCCCTGTTCGGGGAGCAGACTAGCGAAAACGGAGCGGTACGGGATGATGGATAACACACAGGCAGTGCGGCTGACATCGCTGGCGCATGGTGGCGGCTGCGGCTGCAAGCTCGATCCGGCCGTCCTGACCGATATCCTGGGCGCGCCTTCGGGCTTTCCCATGCCGAAGGATCTGCTGGTCGATGCCGCCACGCGCGACGATGCTGCGGTCTGGCGGATCAATGACGAGACGGCCCTTGTGGCAACGACCGACTTCTTCACCCCGATCGTCGACGACCCGTTCGATTTCGGCCGTATCGCGGCGACCAATGCGCTGTCGGACGTTTATGCCATGGGCGCGACGCCGATCTTCTGCCTCGCCATTGTCGGCATGCCGGTGAATGCACTGCCGCGCGAGACGGTGCGCCTGATCCTGGAGGGCGGTCGCGCGGTTGCCGAGGCGGCGGGCGCGCCGGTCGCCGGCGGGCATTCCATCGATGCGGCGGAGCCGATCTACGGTCTCGTGGCGCTGGGCCTTGTGCATCCTGACCGCCTGTTGGCGAACGCCCGGGCGAAGGCCGGCGATGTCCTCATCCTCGGAAAGCCCCTGGGGATCGGCATTTATTCGGCAGCCCTCAAGCGCGGTGAGCTGTCCGAAGACGCCTATGCCCAGATGATCGCCTCGACCACGCGTCTCAATACGCCAGGCGCAGCGCTGTCCGGCATGGCCGGAGTTCATGCCGCCACGGATGTCACCGGGTTCGGCCTGCTGGGGCATCTGGCGGAGATGGCGCAGGGCAGCGGCCTGAAGGCCCGGATCGACTGGGACCGCGTGCCGGTGTTTGACGCGGCCCGCCAGCTGGCGGGCGAGGGGATCAAGACCGGAGCGTCCGGCCGCAACTGGGCTGCTGTGGCAGACAGTGCGACGCTTGCGCCCCGTCTCGGCGATGCCGAACGCGCCCTGCTGTGCGACCCGCAGACCAGCGGTGGCCTGCTCGTCTCCTGTACGCCGGACAGCGCCGATGCCGTGCTGGAGGTCTTCCGCCAGCACGGCCATGCGGATGCCACCATGATCGGCGTAATGGAAGCCGGCCCGGCCGGGGTCAGTGTGGACTGAGGATCGGGCCTAAAGCGCGAAGCTGCCGACGATCGGGATGTGGTCGGAGGCCTTTTCCCTGCCGCGCGTCTTGGTGTGGATTTCCACGCCTTCCAGCCGGTCGGCGGCCTGCGGCGAGCACAGGAGATGGTCGATCCGGATGCCGTGACCCTTCTGCCAGCGGCCCGCCTGGTAATCGTAGAATGTGTACTGGTGGCCGCGCCCGTCGACCTGTTCGAAGGCCTCGGTGAAGCCGAGCCATTTCAGGGCACGGAAGGCGGCGCGCGTCTCCGGCAGGGCGAGGGCATCGTCGGCCCACACGGCCGGATCCCAGCAATCGCTGTCGCGCGGGATGCAGTTATAGTCACCCGCCAGGATCAACGGTTCCTCAAAGGCGAGCAGCTTTTGCGCATGGCGGCGCAGACGCTCCATCCAGGCCAGCTTGTAGTCGTATTTCGGACCGGGCGCCGGATTGCCGTTGGGCAGGTAGATGGAGGCGACGCGCACCGGGCCGCTCTCGGCGGAAATCACCGCTTCCAGATAGCGGGCCTGGTCGTCCTCATCATCGCCGGGCAGGCGCGGCAGCGCTTCCTCGATCGGGAATTTCGACAGGATCGCGACGCCGTTATAGGTCTTCTGGCCATGGGTCTCGACATTATAGCCGAGCGCCTCGATCTCCTCGCGCGGGAAGCCCTCGTCGACCGTCTTGATCTCCTGCAGGCAGACCACGTCGGGCGCGGCCTCCTTCAGCCAGTCCAGCACGTTCGGCAGGCGCGCCTTGATCGAATTGACGTTCCAGGAAGCAACGGTCAGGGTCATGGCAGTATCGGCCCTTCTTGACGGTGTGCGGCCAGCTTAAGCGGTTTCGCCGGTGAGGAAAGCGGGGAGGACTGCGGATCATGACATCGCCCGTGGATCATGAACACGGCCGCGCCGCCCGGGGCCGCTTCGACTGCCAGGCCTGAAGCGTGCATCCGATCCGGGCCGGGACTGCATCCGGTCTTTCAGGCAAAGAACGGGAGATATTCATGCATCGCGCTCTGGCCGCCGGGTTTCTGGCGCTCTCACTTACACCGGCTGTTGCGGCCCGGGCTCAGGATGCCCGGCTCCACTATGACGGAGACATGGTCATCACGCCGGCAACGGGCCATGTCGCACTCGATTGGACCATCCGCGTGCAGGAGGACGATATCGAGGCGGTGACCTTCCTGCTCAGCCCGTCATTCGAGGATGTGCGCATCACCGGCGACAGTGTCGCGAGCGTGACGGCGGGCGCGCTGGAGACGTTCTCAGGCGCCGTGCCGACCTACACCGTAACGCTGCACCCCGGAGCCAATCCGGGCGGCCGGCAGATTTCGGTCGAGTATCAGGGCGTCCTGCTGCCCGAACCCATGGAGACACGGATCAACACGGTGGAAGCCGGCAAGGTGGAACTGACTGTCGACAGTTTCTGGATGCCCTTCGATACGCGTTTCACCTCGCTGGTCACTGCCGACATCGATATCACCCTCGCCGGAGAAGATGCTTCGGACTGGTCGGGTGTCGGGATCGAGACGCTGGTTCCGGCTCGTGGCGGTTTCCATCTCCAGCAGACGCGTCCGGCCCTGGACGTCGCCTTCACACTGACATCGCGTTCCCGACGCATCGAAGCAGACGGCTATGTCATCCATGACATGCGGGCCGGGCCCGGCGCCGGTGTTGAAGCGGTAAGCGGAGCGCTGGACTTCTGTACGGACTATCTGAATTCGCTGGCCGGGCCGGCCGGCCCACTGCCGCAAGCCGCCGTGACCGTGAACGACCGGGCCGAGGCCGGTTATTCACGCGGGACGCTGATTGCGTTGACCGATATCGACGGGGAGGACCCGGTCTCGCTGTTCCAGTTCATCTGTCATGAGCTTGCGCACTACTGGAGCCGCGGCAATGCCATGACCGTCGAGAACTGGCTCAATGAAGGGATCGCCGACACCATGGCCAACATGGCCATTCGCGAAGCTTTCGGCGAAGAGGCCTATGAAGCGCGGCTCGAGAGCTATCGCTCTGCAGTAGAGGCCAGCCCCGGCGGCAATGGCGCGGTCTGGACACCGGCAAGCCGGGATCGCCCGCCGCACATCATCATGTATCGCAAGGCGCCGCTGATCATGGCGCGGCTGGAAGCGCGTGTCGGGCGCGACGAGTTTGCCCGCATCATGCAGGGCTATGCGGTTGAGGGCGTTGCCACGACACCGGCGCTTCTGGAACTGGTGGAACGGGAAGCCGGAGCCGATGCCCGGGCCGCGTTCGAGGCGATGCTCGCCGGCGAGGACTAGAACCCCTCGAACCGCGCGAATTCGTCAACGCCGGCACGGGCGGTGCGCGTGGTGTTGATCGGCGCGTCCGGGTCGGCATGGCCCAGGGCGATGCCGCAGAACAGGGTGTAGTCGCCGCCGATGCCGACCGCGCCTTTCACGGCTTTGGGAAAGGCGGCCCAGAATTCCTGGCAGCA
Source organism: Maricaulis virginensis (assembly GCF_027922185.1). NCBI lineage: Bacteria > Pseudomonadati > Pseudomonadota > Alphaproteobacteria > Maricaulales > Maricaulaceae > Maricaulis > Maricaulis virginensis. The sequence continues at coordinate 308,844 of NZ_BSFE01000001.1, forward strand.
GGTGGCGAGACCGGCCTCCTCGGCAGCCAGCACGAAGGACTGGATGAACATGCCGCAATCGGACCACTGGCCGGGCTGCATGGATGTGTGCAGCGAGACGAAGAGGCCGACCGGCGCACCGAAGAACTCGAAGTTGCGGGCGAATTGTATCAGCCGGCCCGTCTTGTCCTCGCGATCGATGCCGATCGAGGCATACATCGCTTCGCCGCAGGCAAAGCGGCGCGAATACCAGGGCTCTTCCAGCGGTTTGGGATAGACGCGGTATTCCAGCTCCGGCTCGCCCTTGAAGTGTTCGGCCTGGCTGGCCTTCACCGCGTCGATGACACGCTGGCGCGCCTCGCCGGCGACGACGTGAACCTGCCAGGGCTGGAGATTGCCGCCGGACGGGGCCCGGCTGGCCAGTTCGAGCAAGCCGCGGACCTGATCCTCGCTGACCGGGGTGTCGAGAAAAGCGCGTGTGGAGATGCGCTGTCTGAGCGCATCGGAAACGGAAAGCGTCATCGGGACCAACCTGATATCTGTTTGTCCCGAGACTAGAGGTCCGGCGCGCGAACCGGAAGCCGGTCGCGCGCCGGATCGCGATCAGACCTCGAACACAGGCTCGAAACCGCCGAAGATCATGCGGCGGCCATCGAACGGCATCGGATTGGTCTCCGGGCTGAAGGCCGGGTCTTCCATCATGGCCTGGAAGGCGGTGTCTGCGGCCTCTTTCGAGGGCCAGACGATCCAGGACAAGACGACGGTCTCGTCGTCCTTCAGTTTCACGGCCATGGGAAAGGACGTGGTCTCGCCGCCCGGCACGTCATCGCCCCAGCACTCCATGATGCTCAGGGCACCGTGCTTCTTGAAGTGTTCGGCTGCCTGGCGGGCGTGATCCAGAAAAGCCTGCCGGTTGGCGGTCGGGACAGGAGCGACCATGCCGCTGATATAAGTCATGAATGTATTTCTCCAGGGTTGATTGAAAAGATTGTCAGGCGTCGGCCATTTCCTGGCCGGCCTTCATGGCAGCCTCGACGTCCATCCAGGCCAGTTCCCAGATGTGGCCGTCAGGATCGGCAAAGCTGCGCCCGTACATGAAGCCGTATTCCTGCGGCGGGCAGGGGTCGACCCGGCCGCCCGCCGTGCCCGCCTTCTCGGCGGTTTCATCGACATGGTTGCGGCTTTCGCGCGACAGGCAGTTGAGCACCTGGGCCGAGGTGTGGGCATCGACGATCCTGCGGTCGGTGAACTGGCTGAAGCGCTCGTGTGTGAGCAGCATGACACTGATGGTGTCCGAAAAGGTCATCATTGCAGCACTGCCGTCGCAGAAACGCTCGTCCTTCACGGCGCCGACGGCCTGGTAAAAGGCGATCGACTTCTCAAGATCGGTAACAGGCAGGTTGACGAAAATCATCTGCGGCATAGGGGTTCCTCCTGTGTTGGTCTTGGCGATCCTGCCGAACTGAATTATAAAAAGCAACTATGAAGTCACAAAAAATAACTAACTCGGAATTTCGAGGGCCTCCAAGACGGTATGACGATGCCTGTGCAGCTGCGCATGCCATGGAGATTCTGGGCGAGCGCTGGGCGCTGCTGGTCGTGCGCGAGCTGCACACCGGACCCCGGCGTTTCACGGACATCCGGGCCGCATTGCCGGGTATCAGCGCGAATGTGCTGACGCAGCGCCTGGAAGGGCTCGAGGCCGCCGGAGTTGTGCGCCGGGCCGAGCTTCCACCGCCGGCCGCGTCGAAAGTCTATGAGCTGACAGAATGGGGCGCGCAGAGCGGACCGATCTTCGAGGCGCTCGGCCGCTGGGCGGCGCGTTCGCCCTGGCACGACGCGACCCAGTCATTCAGCGCCGCGTCCTTCATGCTGTCCCTGCGCACGATGTTCAGCGCCGACCGGGCCGGAGATATGGCCGCCACGATCGACTTCCGGATCGGCGTGACGCGGCTGGCCTGCCGCATCGCGGACGGCGTGCTGACGATCGGACCGGGGCAGAGCGCAACGCCCGATCTTGTTCTCACCGGTCCCGGCGAGGCGCTGGCCGGCCTGATCTATGGCGGTGTGCCGCTGGCGGCGCTGGAAGCCGATGGCGTGATCGAGGTGGAGGGCGACAGGGCGCTGGCGGAACGCCTGCCGGGCCTCTTCCCGCTGCCGGACAGGGCGCCGAAGCCGGGCGCGTAGCGTCTTTCCTCCCCATGGAATGGGGAGGGGGACCCGCGAAGCGGGGGAGGGGCCGCCGCGGTACGCGGCGGAATGGAGGAGCGAGGTTCGAACGCCCCCGGCGCTTTGCGCCGCCCCTTCGACCCGATGCTGCGCATCGGCCCACTTCCCCACGATGTGGGGAAGAAAAGCCGCAATCAGATCGAGAAACTCGTCCCGCAGCCGCAGGCGGCGGTGGCGTTGGGATTGTGGATCTTGAAGGCGGCGCCGATCAGCTCGTCGACATAGTCGATCTCCGAACCGTCCAGGAAGGGCAGGGAGGCTTCGTCGATCACGACTTTCGCGCCGTCACGCTCGATCAGCTGATCGTCTTCGCGCACATCGGCATCGAGGGCGAATGTGTAGGAGAAGCCGGAGCAGCCGCCGCCTTCCACGCCCACGCGCAGCAGCGTTCCGGCCGTCTGGCCGGCGAGGATGGTGTTGATCTGTCTGGCCGCGGAGGCCGAGAGGGTCACATTGGCTGTCATGGTAAAACCCGTTGGGGCATTCAGTTTCGCACTGTCATACCGTATATGGACCGCCAAGTGCGCCGATGAAAGGCCCCGATATGACGATTGCGGCGACCGACCGAAGCCGAGCCCCCTTTGCCTGCCACCCGTCGCGATCCCGCGGCCGCCGGTTTGACCAGCCCGACAGCGCCATGCGCAATGCCTTCCAGCGCGATCGCGACCGGATCATCCACTCGGCTGCATTCCGCCGCCTGAAGGAGAAGACCCAGGTTTTCGTGGCCCATGAGGGCGATCAGTACCGCACCCGTCTGACCCACTCCCTGGAAGTCGCCCAGATCGCCCGCACCCTCGCGCGCACGCTGGGGGCCGACGAGGATCTGGCCGAAGCGCTGGCCCTGGCGCACGATCTGGGCCATCCGCCCTTCGGTCATGAGGGCGAGCGCGTTCTGGCCCAGCGCATGAAGGATTATGGCGGCTTCGACCACAACGCCCAGACCCTGCGCGTCGTGACCAAGCTGGAAGTGCGTTATCCGCAGTTCGAGGGGCTTAACCTGACCTGGGAGACGCTGGAAGGCGTGGTCAAGCATAACGGGCCGTTGCTCACCGAGGCCTCGGGCGAAGGGGATCTGGCCTGGGCCTTCACCGACTATGACGGCTGGCGCGAGCTGGAGCTCGACACGCATGCCGGCCTGGAAGCCCAGATCGCGGCACTGTCCGACGACATCGCCTACAATAATCACGATATCGATGACGGTCTGCGCTCGGGCCTGCTGCAGCTGGAGCCCTTGCTGGAACTGCCGCTGGTCGGCGAGATCTTCCGCCGTGTGGAAAAGCGCTGGCCGGGCCAGCCGCGCACCATCGTCATTCACGAGGCGGTGCGCGACCTGATCGGGGTGATGGTCGGCGATGTACTGGAAGAGACGCGCCGGCGGCTCGATGCGGCCCGGCCGGAGACGGCGGAAGATCTGCGCCGGCTGGATCAGCCGGTCGTGGCCTTCTCCGAGGAGATGGTGCTGCACCTGGCCGCGCTGCGCCGCCATCTCTTTGCCCACATGTACCGGCACTACAAGGTGAACCGGATGATGAGCCAGGCGGGCCGGGTGATGCGTGATCTGTTCGACCTTTATCTCAACGATCCCGGTGTCTTGCCGACCGATGTCCAGGCGGGGATGCAGGGCGCCGGCACGGCCGAGTCGGCGCGTCATGTCTGCGACTACATCGCCGGCATGACCGACCGGTTCGCCGTCGAGGAACACCGCCGCCTGTTCACGGTTCAGGGATATTTCTGAGCCAGGCTGCCGGATGCGGCCGCACCGGGCTGCACCGGCGCATGAATTGCGGCGCCATCCGGTGCTATCGTTTTTCGCGCGGGAAGCGATTCGCTTGCCGCAAGAGCTGTGAGACGCCAGAGCACGATGACCGACAAGGATGATGACAGCCGCATCGGCGCCTATGCCCCGCCAGCGGACGAGTTCTCCACTTTCGATGCGCGCGAGGAAGACGCGCGCCGCGGCCCGCTGCTGCTCACGGCGGCGCTGGCGGTCTTCATCCTGTTCCTCGGTGTCGTCTGGAGCGCCTATAATCAGGGCCTGCGCGAGAGCGGCCGCGATGGAGCGCCGCGCCTGGTGCCGAACGAGGAACCCTATCGCGAACGTCCGGCCGATCCGGGCGGCGAGGAGACGCCGGATACCGAACTGGAAGTCTATGACCGCCTGACCGGTGACAGCGACGAGGGTGACGGTCCGGTCTCCCTGCGCCCGGCGCCGGAAGAACCGATCGAGGACAGCCGTCCGGCCCTGCGGGTCGAGACGGTCGATGCCGACGAGACCGGCGCGGACGTCACGCCGCGCCAGGCGCCCGATCGTCCCGCCGAGACACAGCCCGATCCCGAGCCGCAGGAAACAACACCGGCGCAGAGCGAGCCGGAGCCTGCTGCGCGGGATCCGGAACCCGACCCCGCCCCGGCGGAAACCCGGCCCGATCCCGCGCCGGCCCAGACGGCCCCGGCGGTGAACCGCAATGGCGACTGGGTGGTTCAGATTGCCGCTTTCCGCAGTGAAGCCGACGCTGAAGCGGCCTGGGTGGCCTTCCGCACGCGCTTCTCCGACATTGCCTCCGGCCTGGCGCCGGATGTGGTGCAGGTCGAGATTCCCAATCGCGGCACCTATCACCGCCTGCGCATCGCGGCGTTCGAGACACGCGATGACGCGGTCGCCTTCTGCTCGACCCTGCAGGGCCGCGGTCAGGACTGCCTGGTGGCGCGCCGATGAGCGGCGTGTCCTCGGCGATCTATGGCCTGGCCGGCCTGACGCTCGATCCGGAGGAAAAAGCCTTCTTCCGCGATGCCGATCCCTGGGGCTTCATCCTGTTTGCCCGCAATGTCGAAGGCGTGCGTCAGCTCTCCCGGCTGACGCTGGAGCTGCGCGACTGTGTGGGCCGGGATGTACCGATCCTGATCGACCAGGAAGGCGGGCGCGTGGCACGCCTCAAGCCACCGACCTGGCGGGCTGCACCGGCAGCACAGCGTTTTGCCGATCTCTATCTGAAGGACGAGGAAGCGGCGATCGAGGCGACGCGGCTCAATCATCGCCTGCTCGCGCACGAGCTGCGCGCCGTCGGGATCGATGTCGACTGTGCCCCGGTCGCCGATCTGCGGATCGAAGGCGCTGACGCGATCATCGGCGATCGCGCCTTCGGGACGACGCCGGAACCCATTGCCCATCTCGGCCGCGCCGCGATGGAAGGGCTGATGGCGGGCGGTGTTGCCCCCATCATCAAGCACATTCCCGGTCACGGCCGGGCGAAGGCCGACAGCCATCTGGAATTGCCGGTCGTGCCGGAAGAGCACGGCCTGCTGTCCGAGACCGATTTTGCGCCCTTCAAGGCCCTGAACGATGCGCCGATGGCGATGACGGCCCACATCGTCTACGCCGATATCGATGACAGCGCCCCGGCGACCCAGTCGCGCGAAGTCGTTGAAAAGGTGATCCGCGGCGAGATCGGTTTCGACGGTCTCCTGATGACCGACGATCTGTCGATGAAGGCGCTGGAGGGGACGTTCCGCGAGCGTGGCGAGCGGTCCTTGAAGGCCGGATGTGATATGCTGCTCCACTGCAATGGCGACATGGCGGAGATGAAGGCTGTCGCCGAAGGGGCCGCGCGGCTGGACGGCAAGCGCCTGGAACGGGCCGATGCTGCCGCTGCGGCGCGCGGGACGATCGAAGAATTCGACCCGCAGGACGCCGAATCGCGGCTGAATGCCTTGCTTGAACCTGTCACAGGCTAGCGGGGCGGCTTACGTGTCGGAGCGAAACTTGATCGAGGAATTCGAGGAGGACGTCCGGTTTGAAGCCGCCGAAGAGGCGGAAGCCGACGCCCTGATCGTCGATCTGGACGGTTTCGAAGGCCCGCTCCACCTCCTTCTGGCTCTGGCCCGCAAGCGCAAGGTCGATCTGGCCCGCATCTCGATCCTGGAACTGGCCGAGCAGTATCTGCAATTCATGGAAGCGGCGCGCCGCCGCCGGCTCGACCTGGCAGCCGACTATCTGGTGATGGCGGCTTGGCTGGCCTTCCTGAAGTCGAAAATGCTGCTGCCCAAGCCGAAGAAGGATGAGGACGAGGCACCGGCCGAGGTGATGGCCGCGGCGCTGGCTTTCCGCCTGCGGCGCCTGGAAGCCATGCGCGCCGCCGGTGAGGCCCTGTTCGCCCAGCCGCTTTTGCACACGGATGTGCATCCCGGCGGCCAGCCCGATGGTGTGCGCTCAACCCGCTCGGTGATCTACGAAGCCGACCTGCACGACCTCCTGTCGGCCTATTCGCGCCGCCGGATCCGGCAGGCGCGCTCGTCTTACCGGCCGCCATCGCCGCGAGTCTACCAGCTCGATGCGGCCCGCCAGCGGCTGGACAAGCTGATGCCGGAAATCCGCGACTGGCGCGATCTGGATACCTTGTTGCCGGACATGGGGGAATTGGGCGCCAATCCACCGCCTCTGCGCTCCGTGCGGGCCAGTTCGATGCTGGCCGCCCTTGAAATCACCAAGGAAGGCCATGCACGATTGCGTCAGCGCGAGGCCTATGCCCCGCTCTACGTTCGGGCGGCCGGGGACAACGCAGAGCATGACTGACGACGAAGACGGCAAGACCGGCGACGCGATTTCCGATGCGATCGCGGCGCTGCGCGAGCGCGCGGACCGGCAGGGGCCGTCAGTGCTGGCCGATGACGAGGCCTCCAAGGCGCTGGGCGTGCATCTGGCCGTGAATACCGAGCGCCAGAACCTGCGCATTCTCGAAGCCCTTCTGTTTGCCGCCAACGAGCCGCTGGACGAGGAGACCCTGATCGGGCGTCTGCCGCTGGAGGCGAATATCCAGGTATTGCTGGCAACGCTGGCTGCCGAGTATGAGGAACGCGGTGTGCGCCTGACGGAAGTCGGCGGGCGCTGGCGTTTCGAAACGGCACCCGACCTTGCCGATGTGCTCACCGAAGTCCGCCAGGAGCCGCGCAAGCTGTCCCAGGCGGCGCTGGAGACACTGTCCATCATCGCCTACCACCAGCCGGTGACGCGGGCCGAGATCGAGGAAATCCGCGGTGTTGCCGTGTCCAAGGGCACGCTGGATCTCCTGTTCGAACTGCGCTGGATCCGGCCGCGCGGCCGCAGACGCACGCCGGGCCGCCCGATCACCTATGGCACCACCTCGCAGTTTCTTGAATACTTCTCGCTGTCGACGATCGGCGACCTGCCCGGCATGGCCGACCTGAAGGCCGCCGGCCTGCTCGATGCCCGCCTTCCGCCCGATTTCACCGTGCCCGATCCCTCACGCGTCGAACAACCCGAACTGATCGAGGATCCGCTGGACGACGAGGAAATTCACGCCTTCCATGTCGACTTCATGGAAAGTGACGAGGATCCGGACGGCGCGGCCTGAGGCCGGGATTGGACGCAGCGCGGCAAACGCAGTAGATCAGAACGAGTTCTTCAAGTCGGAGGGGCATATGGCTCCGGGTATGTGGCAAATCCTGCTGGTCGTCCTGCTCGCCGTGCTGCTGTTCGGCGGGCGCGGCAAGATCGCTTCCGTGATGGGTGATTTCGCCAAGGGTATCACAAGTTTCCGCAAGGGCCTCAAGGACGAGGACGACAGCCAGTCGGCCTCGAACGAGGCGTCCGCGCTCGGCAGCGAAACCCGCGACGACGAAAAGACCGGGAGCTAGGCGATGAGCCCCGGCATCGGCATGCCGGAACTGTTGGTGGTTCTGGTGCTGGCGCTTGTTGTCGTCGGGCCGCAACAGCTGCCCGTCATGATGCGCAAGGTGGGGCAGATGATGGCCCAGATGCGTGCCATGGCAAAGGATTTCCAGAACTCCTTCGAGGAAATCGGCCGCGAGACCGAGCTCGCGGAGCTGCGCAAGGAAATCGAGGCCCTGAAAAAGTCCAACCCGGTCGAGGAAATCCGCGGCGAGGTCGACAAGGTCGCCTATGAAGCACGCTTCGGCGATGACGAGGTGCGCCAGCAAAAGATCGCCGCGGCTCAGCCGGAAAAGCCGGCCAGCCTGCCGGAACGGGGTGACGGTTAGCCGCCATGGGTCATGTCGAGGACGATGAAGTCGAGGCGAGCCGGGCGCCGCTGATCGACCACCTGATCGAACTGCGCTCGCGGCTGATCATCATCATCGCCTGCCTGACCGTCGGTTTCATTACCTGTTTCATCTTCTCCAGCCAGCTCTACCAGCTGCTGCTCATCCCCTACCGCGACGCCGCCGCGGCCGTGCGGGGTGTGCCGGTGGAAGAGCTGAACCTGACGGCGAACTTCTTCGCGCCGCTGGAATTCTTCTTCGTGCGCCTGAAACTGTCCCTGGTCGGCGCGATCATCGTCATCTTCCCGGTCATCGCCTGGCAGGTCTACGGCTTCGTGGCACCGGGCCTCTACAAGAATGAGCGCGGCGCCTTCGCGCCTTTCCTGGCGCTTTCCCCGATCCTGTTCGGCCTCGGCGTGGCCTTTGTCTATTATTTCGTCCTGCCCATGGTGATGCGGTTCTCGCTGGGGCAGGAACAGGTGCCGGAACTCGCGGGGACACGGATCGAGCTGCTGCTGAACGTGTCCGACTACATGAATCTGATCACCACGCTGATGCTGGTGTTCGGGATCTCCTTCCAGATGCCGGTCTTCCTGATGCTGCTGGCCAAGGCGGGCATCCTGCGTGCGCAGACCCTGTTGAAGGGCTGGCGCTTTGCGGTGGTCGGTATCGCCCTGTTCGCCGCCTTTGCGACGCCGCCGGATCCGATCAGCCAGATCATGCTCGGCGGTGCGCTCCTGCTGCTCTATTTCGTGTCGATCGGGGCCATGCACCTGATGGAGCCGAAAGAGCGCGACGAAGACGAAGACGCCTCTGCCTCCTGATCCGGTTTACGCCGCGCCCGGGCGCGGCTATAGCCGCGTTTTCACCTGTTCCAGACAACGGTTCCAGCCATGCACGATATCAAGCTCGTTCGCGACAATCCCGAAGCTTTCGACCAGGGCCTCGCCCTGCGCGGCCTGGAACCGCAATCCTCCCAGCTGATCGCCCTGGACACACAGCGCCGCGAGGCCCTGACCAGGCAGCAGGAGGCGGAGACCGAGCGCAATGCGCTGTCCAAGCAGATCGGCAAGGCAAAGGCCTCGGGCGATGAGGACGCGTTCAACCGTCTGCGCACCGAAGTCGACCGCCTGAAGACCGTGCTGGAAGAGGCCGGTCAGCAGGCGCGGCATTTCGACGAGACGCTGAGCCAGCATCTCGCTGCTCTGCCCAATCTGCCCGAAGAGGGCGTGCCCGCCGGCGAGGACGAGGCCGGCAATGTCGAACAGCGCCGCTGGGGCGATCCGCGCGCATTCGATTTCGAGCCGAAGGATCACGTCGATCTGGGCGAGGGGCTGGGCCAGATGGATTTCGAGGGCGCGGCCGCCCTGTCGGGCGCGCGGTTCGTGGCGCTCAAGGGGCCGCTGGCGCGTCTCGAGCGCGCACTCGCGCAATTCATGCTCGACCTGCACACGTCCGAGCATGGCTATCTGGAAGTCTCGCCGCCCTACATGGTGCGTGATGAGGCGATGTTCGGCACCGGGCAATTGCCCAAATTCGCCGACGACCTCTTCCGCACGACCGACCATCGCTGGCTGATCCCGACGGCGGAAGTGCCGCTGACCAATCTGGCGCGCGAGGCGATCCATCCGGAAAGTGCGCTGCCGATGCGCATGACGGCGCACACGCCGTGCTTCAGGGCCGAGGCCGGTTCGGCCGGCCGCGACACGCGCGGCATGATCCGCATGCACCAGTTCCACAAGGTGGAAATGGTGGCCATCACGTCGCCCGACGAAAGCGCGGCCGAGCTGGAACGCATGACCGGCTGTGCCGAGAAAGTGTTGCAGCTGCTGGGGCTGCCCTACCGGGTGATGCTGCTGTGTTCGGGCGATATGGGTTTCTCGGCCAAGCGCACCTATGACCTGGAAGTCTGGGTGCCGAGCCAGAAGAGCTATCGCGAGATCTCGTCCTGTTCGAACTGCGGTGACTTCCAGGCGCGGCGCATGAATGCCCGCTTCCGCAAGGAGGGCGAAAAGCGTCCGCTCTTCCTGCACACGCTGAACGGCTCCGGCGTGGCGACGGGCCGTGCCCTGCTGGCCGTGATGGAGAACTATCAGAACGCCGACGGATCGATCACCGTGCCGGACGTGTTGCGTCCGTACATGGGCGGTGTGGAAGTGCTGGGCGCCTAGCGTCCGGCACTATTCGCCCGCAGCCAGGGCTCGAGCTTCTCGAAGCGGAACTCCCCGGTGTCGTATAGAGGCCGAGGATGAAGTCGATGACGTCCTGCTTGCCGGGAGCGAAGCTGGCTCCATTGATACGCAGGAAAGTAGTCGTGCAGGCGAAACTGGTGCGCTTGTTGCCGTCAACGAATGGGTGATTTTGTGCCAGACTTTCCCAGAGTGCCGCTGCCTCGGCGATGAGGTCGGGATAGTAACGGTCCTGGGACGAGCGAGGGCCGACTCTAGCTGACCCCAATCCCGAACACCGTGTGATCCGCCGTAAGTTTCGATCTGATCGGCATGGATCGCAAGAACCTCATCGAGGGTCAGGTAGTCGAAGCTCATTCGGCCAGCTTCTTGTACACGTCGGCATATTCATCATGGGTTGCTTTGTAGGTGGCCATCACATGATCACGAACATTGGACGCCTTCTTGGCTTTAAGTAGCCCGGCGATCGCTTCGTCGATGAGCACGCGCAACTCTCGGCCCTCTGCTTCCGCCAGCGTTTTCAGTTCAGCCAGAAGACTGGCGTCCAAATCGGCGGAAAAATGTTCGCGGGGCTGGCTCATGATCGACTCCTGAATATCTCTACTTGAGATATCACGAAATATGCGTTCGTGAAACGTTCCGTCTGGCGGGAATGTGATCGCGGAACTGATGCATTGATTGCCGCCTTGCCGGGAACCCCCTAGAAGCGACCGAAAGAAAGCCGAAGGACGCCCAGCCCATGATCCCCGACAATCCGCGTATTCTGCTCACCAATGATGACGGCATCCGGGCCCACGGGCTGAAGGTGCTGGAGAAGATCGCGCGGGACCTGTCGGACGATGTGTGGATTGTGGCGCCGGCCGAGGAACAGTCCGGCGCCGGGCGTTCGCTGACCCTGCATTCGCCGCTGCGTGTCCGTCAGTACGACGAGCGGCGCTTTTCTGTGTCCGGCACACCGACGGATTGCGTGCTGATGGGCGTTCAGGACATCATCCCGGGCAAGAAGCCGGACCTTGTCCTGTCCGGCGTCAATCGCGGCCAGAACATCGCCGAGGACGTGACCTTCTCCGGCACGGTCGCCGGTGCGATGCAGGGCATGCAGCTGGGGATACCCTCGGTCGCGCTGTCGCAGGCCTATGGCTTCAAGAAGGGCGATCCGATCGAATGGGAGACGGCCGAACTCTACGGTGCGCCGATCCTGCGCCGCCTGTTCGACCTGAAATGGCCCGAGGACGTGCTGATCAATATCAATTTCCCGGACCGCAAGCCGGAGGATGTGACCGAGGTCGAGGTGACGCGCCAGGGCCGCCGCGACCAGCACATCCTGCATGCCGAACACCGCACCGATCCGCGCGGCATGGATTACTACTGGCTTGCCTTCAAGGGCATCCTGTCCAATCCCCCGGAAGGGGTGGACCTGAAGGCAGTCTATGACGGCAAGATTTCCGTCACCCCCCTTCACATGGACCTCACGCACGGCGAAACTCTGGGCAATCTGAAGCGGATGCTCGGCGGGGTGCCGCCAAAGAGCTGAGCCGCTCGCGCGCAACCGCACGGCATCGAAGGGACGATCCGATGAACCTGCCCGATCCGCGCATGATCCAGCTGGTCATGAGCCTGCGCGGCGGTGGTGTGACCGACGCGAAGGTGATGGGCGCGCTCGAGCGCACGCCCCGCCACCTCTTCGTGCCCGACCGTTTCGGCGACCAGGCCTATGACGACCGGGCACTGCCGATCGATTGCGGCCAGACCATCTCCCAGCCGCTGATCGTCGCCCTGATGACCCAGGCGCTGAAGCTGGATGACCGCTGCAAGGTGCTGGAGATCGGCACAGGGTCGGGCTACCAGGCTGCCGTGCTCGCCCGGCTGGCGCGGCGGGTCTACACGGTCGAGCGCTACCGCACGCTGTCACGCGAGGCCGAGGCCCGTTTCGAGGCGTTGCGGCTGACCAATATCGTGACCCGGATCGGTGACGGTACCCAGGGATGGCCGGAGCAGGCTCCTTTCGACCGGATCATCCTGACGGCATCCGCGCCGCAGCGCCCGGACGCGATTCTCGAACAGCTCAAGGATGGCGGTATCGCCGTGGCGCCGGTCGACCGCGACATCAAACAGGTGCTGGTGCGCTATGTGCGCGAAGGCGACAACATCGTCGAAACGGACCTGATGGATGTGCGTTTCGTGCCGCTGGTGAAGGGCGAGGCGAGGGCGCTTTGAGCGGTGGCGGCCGGATCACAGTCGTGCCCGTTTTTTCGCCCCATTTTACGCCGCATTGTCGGGCAGGTCTGGACGCTCGCGACGGGGCGTCCATAATAGTTGCCGTCAGGGGTTGAACCGAAGCCTTGGATAACTGGCGGTTAAGCGTTGTCATGGATTGATGGCGGCGGTTCGCTTCAGGAGCTGGATTCTCGCGATGCGTCTTTCGACAATGACTTGCCTGATTGCGGCCCTGTGCGCGGGGCTTGCCGCCTGCGCAACGACGCCGCGCGAGCCGGCACGTGTCGAGAATCGCTATCCCAATGCGGGCTCGCGCCCCACGCCGCCGGCACGGGTGACACCGCGCGATTGCGGCAGCGCTTACACGGTGCAGCGTGGTGACACGCTGTCCGAGATTGCCGTGATGTGCAGCGTTCCGATGGAAGAGCTGGCGGCGGCCAACAGTCTCTACCGGCCCTACACGCTGAATGTCGGGCAGGTCCTGTCGATGCCGCGGCCGCTGATGCATGTCGTGCAACGTGGCGAAAACCTTTACCGCATCGGCCTGCGTTACGGCATTCCGTTCCAGCAGCTGGCTGCCCACAACAGTATTTCGGCGCCGTACAATCTGGAGGTCGGCCAGCAGATCCGGCTGCCGCAGGGGGCGACGGTGGTCAATCTGGCCAGCCGCGACCCGTCCGCCGGTTCGCGCTCGACCGCGTCTTCGCCGCCGCCCGAGCAGCGCCGTCCGCCGGCCTCGTCCGGCACGCCCCGTTTCGACTGGCCGGTGCGCGGATCGGTCCTTTCCAGCTTCGGCAACAAGCCCGATGGCGGCCGCAATGACGGTATCAATATCGCGGCGCGTGCCGGTGAAAGCGTCCGTGCGGCGGCCGCAGGCCAGGTCGTCTATGCCGGCAGTGAGCTGGCCGGCTATGGTCAGCTCGTCCTGGTGCGTCATACGGGCGGTTTTGTCACAGCCTACGCCCATAATTCCCGGCTTCTGGTCAGCGAAGGCGACCAGGTCAGCCAGGGGCAGGTGATCGCCGAAGCCGGTTCGACCGGCTCGGTCGACAGGCCGCAGGTGCATTTCGAGATCCGCAACGGCGTCAATCCCGTGGACCCGATGAACTACCTGCGATGACCGCCGGACACGCCGGTTACAGTCAGGCCTTGTTGCAACACAGCCCTGCACCGATATAGTCCCGCGCTAATCTTTTCCTGGCGCGGGCGGCCCAGCCGGTCCCCGTCGCCCAGCCATCCGGGGTCTTTGCGTTATCATGGAAGCCTTTCTCGCCTCTCCGATCCCCATGCTCATCCTCATGGGCCTGGTGTTCTATTTCCTTCTCATCCGCCCGCAGCAAAAGCGCGCCAAGGAGCACCGGGAAATGGTGGAAGGCCTCAAGCGTGGTGACGAGGTCATTACCCAGGGCGGCCTGATCGGCAAGATCGCCAAGGTCGCCGACGAGGAAGTCACGATCGAGCTGTCCGAAGGCGTGAAGGTGCGTGTGGTTCGCCAGACGATCGCCACGGTGCGCGGACGTCCCGAGCCCAAGCCGGCCAACGACGCCAAGTCCGACTGATCTTCAGACCGTCTAGCTGAAAAGGCCGCGCGTCATGCTGCACTTCGGGCGCTGGAAACTCCTCACCATCTTTCTCGTGGTTCTGGCCGGGGCGCTTTACACCCTGCCGAACCTGGTGCCCGAAACGGTGCGCTACCAGATCAACGAGGCGGACGGCAGTCGCGAACCGCGCGGGATCTGGCGCTACATCCCCAGCAGCACCATCAATCTCGGTCTCGACCTTCAGGGCGGTTCCTACATCGTCTTCGAAGTCGACATGAACGAGGTGCGCACGGCCCAGCTGGAAAGCCTGGCAGCCGATGTCCGCCAGACGCTGCGCAACGACCCGCCGCTCCTGCCGCGCTCTGTCGCGGTGGTGGGCGAGGAAGTCGTCGTGCTGATGATCCGCGAGGAACAGCGTGACGAGGCGTTCGAGCGTCTGCGCGAGCTGAACGGCCCGGTGACCACCGAGCTGGGTCAGCCCGGCCTGGCGCAGATGTATGACATGCAGCGCGACGGCGAGGATCCCAGTGCGATCCGCATCTCCGTGACGGACGAGCAGTTCACCGCGATCCGCCAGCGCACGTTGAGCCAGTCGATCACGGTGATCCGCCGCCGTCTCGACGGTCTGGGCACGACCGATCCGACGATCGCCCGCTCCGGCGCTGACCGCGTCATGGTGCAGGTGCCCGGTGCCGACGATCCGCAGGAAATCATCGACCTGGTCGGCACGCAGGCCGCGCTGAGCTTCCACCTCGTCGACAACACCATCAATCCGGGACCGAACGGCCAGGCGCGTACGCCGCCGGGACGGACGATCTATCCGGTCGCCAACACCCAGCCGGTGCAGTATCTCGCGGTCGAGACGCGGCAATTGCTGACCGGTGAGAACCTCACGCAGTCGAATGTGACGCAGCATCCCAGCTATGTCGGTCCGGTGGTCGGTTTCCGGCTGGATACGCAGGGCGCGCTGATCTTCGGTGATGTGACCCGCAATAATCGCGGCCGCCAGTTCGCGATCGTGCTCGATGACGAGATCATCACGGCACCGCGGATCAACGAACCGATCCTCGGCGGCTCCGGTGTCATCGGCGGCGGCTATACCTACGAGACGGCGTCGCAGCTGGTCATCCTGCTCAATGCCGGTGCCCTGCCGGCCACGCTGACGCCTGTGGAGCAGCGTACCGTCAGCGCCAGCCTGGGCCGTGACCAGATCGAGAGCGGCACGCTGGCGATCATCATCGGCTTTGCGGCGGTGATCGTCTTCATGCTGGCGGCCTACGGCATTTTCGGCGTCTTCTCGACGCTCGCCCTGCTGGTCAATGTGGTGCTGATCCTGGGCGGTCTGTCCGGGCTGGGCATGACGCTCACCTTGCCGGGTATCGCGGGTATCATCCTGACCATCGGTATGGCGGTCGACGCCAACGTGCTGATCTTCGAGCGCATACGCGAGGAGAGCCGGCACGGGCGGACACCGGCCAATGCCATCCAGGCCGGCTATGAGCGGGCCCTGGCCGCGATCCTCGACGCCAACATCACCACCTTCATTGCGGCGGCCGTGCTGTTCATGCTCGGTGCCGGTCCGGTGCGCGGCTTCGCCGTGACGCTCGGCGTCGGCATCGTGACCTCGGTCTTCACCGCCTTCGTGTTCTCCCGCCTGCTGGCGGTTCTCTGGCTTCGGGCATTCAAGCCCAAGTCGCTGCCGCTGTAAGGGAGGCTGAGATGTCGCTTGCTCTCGTCAAATACCTGCCGGTCACCGGCAATGTCCCCTTCATCCGCATCCGCTTCTTCGCGCTCGGCCTGTCGGCGCTGGTGCTGCTGTTCTCGCTGTTCGAGTTCGCCAATGTCGGCATCAATTTCGGCATCGACTTCCGCGGCGGTATCCAGACCGAGGTGGAAACGGCGCCGGAAACCTCGATCGAGGACGTGCGGACTGTTGTGTCTGCGCTGGAGCTCGGTGAACCGCGTATCCAGGAGGCCGGCAATTCGCTGGAGGCTCGCCACACGATCCTGATTGCCCTGCCGCTGCAGCCGGGCGAGGGGGCGGAAGCGGAACGCGCCAACCAGGCCGCTCGCGAGACACTGGAAGCCGCCATTGCGGAGAACTTCCCCGACGCCCAGCTGCGCGGCACGACCGTTATCGGCGGTGCCGTGTCCGGCGAGCTGGTGGTGACCGGTTTCACCGCGATCGGCGTCGCGCTCTTCCTGATGCTGATCTACATCTGGTTCCGCTTCGAATGGCAGTATTCTGTCGGGGCCATCGTCGCCCTGATCCACGACGTGATCGCGACGGTCGGCATGTTCTCGGTCACCCAGATGACCTTCGACCTTGCGACCGTGGCGGCGATCCTGACCATTGTCGGCTATTCGATGAACGACACCGTGGTCGTGTATGACCGGATCCGGGAAAATCTTCGCAAGTACAAGAAGATGCCGCTTCCGGAAGTGCTCAACCTGTCGATCAACGACACGCTGTCGCGCACCATCCTGACCTCGGCGACCACGCTGGTCGCGCTGATCTCGCTCTACCTGATCGGCGGGGCGTCGCTGGAAGGCTTCGCCTTCGCGATGATCTGGGGCATCGTGATCGGTACCTATTCCTCGATCTTCGTGGCATCGCCGCTCCTGCTCTTCACGCAGGTACAACGCGACAGCGGCGAGAACTCCGACCAGTAGAGCGGTCGTCTTTCACAGCACCCGGACACAAACAGGGCCCGCCACCGGCGGGCCCTGTGACATGTCAGGGGGGACATGTGAGCGAGACGGACAGGGGAACAGGGAGGGGCGTCCGTCTCGCCTGTTCAACGCCGCCGTCGGCTATCTCCGTCGCCCGGTTCTGCACTTTGTCAGTCGAAGGCGAAGCTCGCATAGACCATCGGGCGGAAGACGGCGCTGGTGCGCGGTTCGGCCCGGTTCGGTCCGGGCTGGATCTGCGTCATGATCACGGCGCTGACATCGGTGGCCGGGCTGATGAAGAAGTCGGTATCGAACATCCCGCCCCAGCTGAAATCGCCGGGGACGCCCGCCGGATCCGCGCCTTCGGCCGGCGGCAGGACCACATCGACACCAAAGCCGTAGCTGCGGCCCTGCCAGCTCTCGCCCAGCTGTTCGGCCGTGACTTGCGGGCTCGCCATGAGAGCCAGCGTTTCCGGCTCCAGGATCCGCACATCGCCCAGGGCACCGTCATTGGCGAGCATCATCGCAAAGCGGATATAGTCGCTGGCCGTCGAGACCAGGCCGCCGCCACCGGATGCCCAGTCAGGCATAAAGGCCTCGGCATACTCGACCAGGCTGCCGTCTTCGGCATGGACATAGAGCGGAGACATGTCGGCTTCGTCAAAATTGACGTCGTCGAAGAAGAAGCCGGTCGCATGCATGCCCAGCGGTTCGAAAATCTCGGTCTCCATGAAGTCTTCGAGCGGCATGCCCGAGGCGACTTCGACTACGCGGCCCAGCACGTCATTGGCGTAGGAATACTGCCAGGTATCGCCGGGATCGTTGTAGAGCGGCAGGGCGGCCAGCTGTTCCATGCGGGCTTCCAGATTGCCCTCGCCGGAATAGAGCGAATTCTCGATATAGAGACGGCCCAGATCGGTCTGGTTCTCGAAGATATAGCCCAGGCCCGATGTGTGCGTGAGAAGGTGACGGACCGTCATCACGGTCTCCGGCGGACGTGTCTGGATCTCGCCTGTCTCGTCTGCCATCAGGCTGACGGCGACCTCGACATCGGCGAAGGCGGGGATGTAATCGCTGACCGGATCATCCAGCCCCACCAGGCCATCCTCGACCAGCATCATCGTCGCTACAGCCGTCACCGGCTTGCTCATCGAAGCGATGCGGACCGGGCTGTCGACGGTGAAGGGCGCACCGGTCTCGATATTGATGAAGCCGGCCTCGCTGATATGGGCGACGCGGTCGCCGCGCGCGATGATCGCGGCATAGCCCGGGCGGGCCTGTTCTGCAGCGAGGGCATCGAGCCGTGCATCCAGCGCTTCGAAGGCGGCAGGATCGAAGCCGAGCGCCCGCGGATCGGGGACCGCTTCGATTGATTGGGCATGGGCGGTAAAGCCGCAGGCGGCAAGGGCCAGCGCGGCGGTAGCGATGCGGAACGCCATTAAAACTCCCCCTCGGGATGATGATTATCGACCGGGGGGAAGGTTAGGGCGGGGCCGCCGGGTTGGCGACCCCGAATTCGCCTGGAAATGGCGGATCAGGCGGCGGCGAGGTTCTCGGCCGCGAATTCCCAGTTCACAAGGTGATCGAGGAAGGTGGAGATGTAGTCCGGACGGCGGTTCTGGTAGTCCAGATAATAGGCGTGCTCCCACACATCCATCGTCAGCAGCGGCGTCACGCCGGCCTCGGTGAGCGGGGTTTCCGCGTTCAGCGTCTTGCGCACATCCAGCTTGCCGTCAGCCAGCACCAGCCAGGCCCAGCCGGAGCCAAACTGCGTCGCGCCGGCCTTGGCGAAGGCATCCTTGAAGGCGTCGAAGGAGCCGAAATCGCGATCGATCATCTCGGCCAGCTTGCCCGTCGGTGCGCCGCCGCCATTGGGTCGCATGGACTGCCAGTAGAAGGTATGATTCCAGATCTGGGCGGCATTGTTGAAAATCCCCGCCTTGTCGGCCTTGCCGGCCGTGTCCTGGATGATGTCCTCGAGCGACTTCGAGGCCATGTCGGTCCCCTCGACGAGGCCGTTCAGGTTGTTCACATAGGCGTTGTGGTGTTTGCCATGGTGGAAATCCAGCGTCTCAGACGAGATATGGGGAGCCAGCGCATCTTTTGCGTAGGGCAGATCGGGCAGGGTGAAAGCCATGAGAACCTCTCGTTGGACCAGTGGTGGGACACTATGTGGCCTTTTCGGCCGTCTTTCTATGACCGGACATATGGTGTGGCCGGCGGCTCTGTCTACCGGTAAGTCGCATGCAGGACACTGATTTCGACAAAATGCTGCAGGCTTCGGACCCGGACCGGCGTCTTGCGGCGCTGTTCGCACCGGCAGAGGCGCGCGCCCGTCTTTTCGCCCTTTACGCCTTCAATCAGGAGATCGGGCGGGTTGCCGAAGCGACCTCGGAAGGCATGATCGGCGAGATGAAGCTGACCTGGTGGCACGACGCCGTCGCCGACCTGTATGCCGATCCGCCCCGGGTGCGCCGCCACGCCGTCACCGAGGGGCTGGCCGAGCTGACCGGCATGATTTCCCTCAAGGACATGCAGGGGCTGATCGATGCACGTCTCGACGATATCTCTGCGCGACCCTATGAGTCGCTGGATGCGCTTCTGGACTATGTCGACGCGACCGCCGGCCGGCTGATGGGCCTCGCTCTGCGCCTGTGCGAGGCGGAGCTGGCGCCCGAAACCCTGCAGGCTGCGGGACGGGCCTGGGGGCTCACCGGGCTGCTGCGGGCCTTCCCGGTACGCGCGAAGATCGGACGCGCACCTGTGGGCGGTGACGATTTGTCGGACGCGGGCGCGACGCCGGCCATGCTGGCGCAGGGCCTGGGCGAGGAGAAGGTGAGGCGTGCCGTGATCCCGGTGCGCCGCGCTGCAGAACAGGCGCTGGCCGATCTCAAGGCCGCCGGAGCCTTGCCCGCAGCGGCGCTGCCGGCCACCGGTTATGCGGTCCTTGCGCGGGGATATCTGGATACCTTGCCGGATAATCCCTACCTGATCGCGCCGGAGCGGCCGCTTCTGCCGCGGCAATTGCGCCTGACCTGGCTGTCCCTGACGGGACGGTGACATTTCCGGCTGCAGCACTAGAGTTGAAGCGGCGCACGGGATGGCCCATCACGGTCGCGCTGAATCGAGAACAACGGAGAAGACGACATGTTTCACGCCCTCATCACCGGTGCCAATCGCGGTCTCGGCCTCGAGCACGCCCGGCAATTGCTGGAGCGGGGCTGGCATGTCACGGCAGCAGTGCGCGATCCGGATGCTGCCAGCGAGCTGAAGGCGCTGCCGCAGGGCGAGGGCAAGCTCGATGTGGTGGCTTATGACGCGACCGATTTCGAATCGCCGAAACGGCTGGCCGCCGAGATCGACGGTCCGATTGACCTCCTCTTCGCCAATGCCGGGATGATGTCGCCGGAAACGCGCAACTTCGGTGCCGCGGCCGGTGACGCCATGGCGCTGGAATTCCGGGTCAATGCGATCGCACCGCTGGCCCTCGTCGAGGCGTTTGCCGACAAGGTAGCCGCTTCGGAGATGAAGGTCGTCGCGCTGCAATCCTCGCGCATGGGCTCTATCGCCGACAACGGCTCCGGTGGTGGCTATGGCTATCGCGGGTCCAAGGCGGCACTGAACGCCATCGGTAAGTCGCTGAGCCTGGACCTCGCCGATCGGGGCATTGTCGTCCTGATCCTGCACCCGGGCTGGGTGCGTACCGACATGGGCGGTCCGAACGGCCAGCTGACGGTGCAGGAAAGCGTGGAAGGCCAGCTGGACCTGATCGCCCGCGCCTATGGCAATCCGGCGATGTCCGGCCGCTTTTTCCACGTCTCCGGCCAGGACCTGCCCTGGTAGGGCAGGTCCGGCGGAGGGATTACGGCTGCTCGCCGATATGCTCGGCGAGGAAGGTCTCCAGGGCGCCATAGACCTCCCGGCGCATCTGTGTGCTCGTCAGCCAGTGGTCACCGTTGTCGACGGCCACAAGTTCCACATCCTTGTGCTCCCGGCGCAGGGCCCGCTGCATGATCTGGCTTTGCGAGAAGGGCACGACACTGTCGTCCCGGCCATGGATCAGCAGGATGGGGGCCCGGGCATTTTCGGCGAAATTGGCGGGCGAGATGGCCCGCATGGCGTCTGCGAGGGATTGGTCGCCTTCGCCGGTAAAGCGATCGGCCCAGGCGGCGCCGAGCCAGTGGCGGCGGCCATAGCGGTTCTCGACGAGTTCGATGAGTTCCTCGACATCGCTGACGCCCGCAATGGCGACGGCACAGCGATACAGGTCTGGCGTGAAGACGGCACCCGCCAGCGCGGCATAACCGCCATAGGAGCCCCCCACGATGCAGACCCGCGCCGGGTCGGCAATCCCGGCTGTGGTCAGGGCTGCCACCGCGTCGGAAAGGTCGTGCTGCATCACGCCCGTGCCCCACTCGCCATGGCCCGCGAATTCCCAGGCATCGCCATAGCCGCCGGAGCCGCGGAAGTTCGGCTGGATGACGGCGTAGCCGCGTGATGCCAGGAAATGGGCGAGCGGATCAAATCCGCCCGTGTCGCGCGTTGCCGGCCCGCCGTGCGGCAGAAGGACAGTGGGGAAGGGACCTTCGCCTTCGGGGACGGTCAGATACGCCTCGATCCGGGTTCCGTCACGCGCCGGATAGGTGATGTGCTGGCGCGGCCGCAGGCTGCCGGCCGGCAGGCCCGCGTGGGTCTCGGCGAGCGGGTGGATGGCCGGCGTTACCGTATCGAAGAGATAGTAGACCGGGGCCTGGGCTTCCGACTGGGTGACAAACAGGATACGCGAGAGATCGCGCGACCAGCTGACGATCGCCGGGTTCTGGCCGGCCGCGGCCTGGTCCAGAATGGCCTGGATTTCCGCGAACCGGGGATCGAACCATTCGACGCGCGGCAAGGCCTCATCCCAGCTCACGCCGAGCACCTGCTGCGTGTAGGGATCGGAGATCACGCCGGTGATGTCGAATTCAGGGTGCTCGAAGATCGCGCCGGTTATCTCGCCGGTTTCCAGAGAGAAGGCGTAAAGTCCGCGGCGCCCGGATCCGTTGGTGAAGGTTGTGGTGACGGCAAAGCGGCCGTCCGGCATTTCTCCGGCCAGACCGACACTCGGACGTTCGACGCCGGTCTGCTCGGAAATGATACGCCAGCCAGACCCGTCGGGAACGCGGATGGTTTCGCGCTGGACCTCGCTCGCGTAGTCGATACGGGCCAGCACTTCGCCATTCGCTCCCACCTGCCAGTCGCGCGTCCAGCGGCTGCCGCGGAAGGCGATGCGGGAACTGCCGGACCGGGGGTCCACCGACATGAGGTTGATGTCGAAATTCTGGTCCAGCAGCGGCACGAAGACCCGGCCCTCATCGGCATCCAGGCCAACAACACGGCCACCGCTGAAATTGATCGCGGCCCGGCGGACATTGCGCAGCAATTGCCGGCTCGACAGGCCGTCCTCGGTGTCGATGGCCACGATGGCGCTGAAGTCGAGCGTCCCGCGCAGGCCGAGATAGGCAGTGACGTCGCTCGCCATGAGCAGCAGCATGCGGTCGTCAGCCCAGCGAAGATCGATGGGCCGCACCTCCGACACATCGACCGACTGGCCTTGCTGGTCGACCAGGTCGTGAACAACCAGGGTCAGGCGTCCGTCCGTCTCGGTCGTGAAGGCCAGATGGCGTCCGTCGGGTGAAAGCTCGGCCAGGCGCATGTGCGGTTCCTGGACAAAGGCTTCAAGCGGTTGTGCCAGAGCACCGCTGCTGCTGGCGGCCAACAAAACGGCAATCCACAAAAAAAGACGCATGCAACGCATCGGCAATCCCCTCTGTCCCGGCCGGGAGTTCACGACAGGGGGGCAGGCAATACAACCTTTATGTGTAGCTTTGTGCACAAGACGCCGAGGCGGGCTCAGCCCGCTTCGCTGTCGCGGATCCAGCCGGCCAGGTCGTCCAGGGCGCGGGCGCTGAGGGCCATCTTGCGGGCCGGGGTCTTGGCCTTGCCCTTGATGCGGTTTCCGTCGGCATCGTGGGTCGGCTGGGTGATGGGCGGGAAGAGGCCGAAATTGACATTCATCGGCTGGAACGAACCCTTGCCGCCATCCAGATGACCGCCGGTCACATGCGCGATGAGGGCGCCCAGCGCGGTGGTCGCAGGCGGTGCATCGAGCTGACGTCCATGCCTCATAGCGGCAGCATAACGCCCCGCCAGCAGCCCCATAGCGGCACTCTCCACATACCCTTCCACGCCGATCAGCTGGCCGGCGAAGCGCAGGCGCGGCTGCGACTTGAGACGCAGCTGGCTGTCGAGCAGTTTGGGCGAGTTGAGGAAGGTGTTGCGGTGGATACCGCCGAGGCGCGCGAACTGGGCCTCTTCCAGGCCGGGGATCATGCGGAAGATGTCGGTCTGGGCGCCGTATTTCATCTTGGTCTGGAAGCCGACCATGTTGAACAGCGTGCCCAGTGCGTTGTCCTGGCGCAGCTGGACGATGGCCCAGGGTTTCACGGTGGGATTGTGCGGATTGGTCAGCCCGACCGGTTTCATCGGCCCGTGGCGTAGCGTCTCGCGGCCGCGTTCGGCCATCACCTCGATCGGCAGGCAGCCGTCGAAATAGGGCGTGTCGGCTTCCCATTCCTTGAACTCGGTCTTCGGCGCGGCCAGCAGCGCGTCGATGAAGGCCTCGTACTGCTCCTTGTCCATCGGGCAGTTGAGATAGGCTTTCTTCTCCGCCTCCGTCTCGCCCTTGTCATAGCGCGACTGGAACCAGGCCTTCTCCAGGCTGATGCTTTCGCGGTGGATCACCGGCGCGATGGCGTCGAAAAAGGCGAGCTCGCCTTCGCCGGTCTCCTCCAGGATCGCCTTGGACAGGCTGTCCGAGGTGAGGGGGCCGGTGGCGATGATCACACTGTCCCAGTCTTCCGGCGGCAGGCCTTCGATCTCGCCGCGTTCGATGGTGACCAGCGGATGCTCGCTCAGGCGTTTCGTGACGGCCTGGGAGAAGGCGTCGCGATCGACCGCCAGTGCGCCGCCGGCGGGCAGGCGGTTATTGTCGCCCTCTTCCATGATGATCGAGCCGAGACGCCGCATCTCCTCGTGCAGCAGACCGACCGCATTGGTGCGGTGATCGTCCGAGCGGAAGGAGTTGGAGCAGACCAGTTCGGCCAGCCCGTCGGTCTTGTGGGCGTCGGTTTCCTTCACGCCGCGCATCTCGTGCAGGATGACGGGGACGCCCTGGCGGACGAGCTGCCAGGTGGCTTCGGAGCCGGCCATGCCGCCGCCGACGACGTGTACGGGTTTCATCGCTTGATCGGTCATGCGCGGCATATCGAGCGCGCACCGCACGAAGTCAATGGGGCGGGGTAGCTGGGCGGTTGACGCCGCCCTCGTCTCGCGCCTAACTCGTCAGAAGCGAGGGGCTACGATTTCATTTGAACTTCCGGTGCTGCCGGCATCCCGGCAACCGCTGCATCATTCCCCCGCGGACTCGCCATTCTCGCCCGGCTTGAACACGTCGCCGATCCGGTTGCGGACGCGTTCCAAGGGGGTGTTGCCGGGGATGGGGCCGTCGGAGCAGACGGCCTGGAGGGCGGCCCATTCGGTCTCGTTGAGCGCCGGCTCGCCGGACCAGCCGATCTGCCCGGCGGCGGCGCGGGCCCGTTCGGCGCGGGCGCGGGTGTCGGGATGGGTGCGCAGCACGCTGCTCAGCCAGCGATCACTACGGCCGTCGTCTGTTTCGGCAGAAGGTTCTGACGCGTCCTCGGCCGGCATGTCGGTGCTGGCGCCCGTGTCCTCACTTTCGGCCTCTGCGCCGTCGCCCTCGGCCTCGGTCTCGGTCTGGCCTTCCAGCACCGCCTGCATGCGCTCGAAGAAGTCGGCGAGGCCGTGCGGGTTCATGTCGGCGGCGACGAGGTATTGCAGCGCATAATCGTCGGCTTCACTTTCCGCGCCGCGGGTATGGCGCAGGCTTTCCAGCGTTGCGCCGGTGCGGGCGATTTCCTGGCCGGCGCCCGAACCGCCGCCGATCAGGAGTTCCAGCAGCACGCCGAACCCCATCTCGCGCAATTGCGCCGCCATGACATGGCGTTGGGCGACATGGGCCGCCTCGTGAGCCAGCACGCCGGCCAGTTCGTCGGGGCTTTCCATTTCGTCGATCAGCTCGTCGGTCACCAGGATGCGGCCGCCGGGCAGGGCAAAGGCGTTGGGGAAGCCGGCATCGACGATGCGCAGGCGAAATTCGAAGGGCGAGCCGGAGACGGCATGGAGCCGGGAGCCCAGGCTGTCGAGCGCGGCGCGGGCTTCCTCGCCGGTTTCGCACTCATCGGTGAACCAGGTGACCATCTGGTTGGTCTGCTCGCCCATGCGGCGTTCCACATCCAGCGGCACGGCGTGGGCGAGGGGGCGCGACAGGAGCGGCAGGCCGACAAACAGGAAGGCCAGGCTGGCGACGGCAATGCCGGTGAGCGCCGCGCCCAGGATCAGCGTGCCGCGCCGCGTCCGGCCGGGCGCGAAGAGCCGCGGGAACCAGGTGCGCAGCACATCCCGGTCGCCCGGAGCGATCCACAGCCGGGCATCGGACCCCTTTTCGCTGATGACGGCGGCGCCGTCCGGCCGGTCGGGCAGGCGACGGAGTTCCGGGACCGGCCAGCGCACGGCGATGCCCTCGCCGTCGAGGGCGAGGGTGTCTGCATCGAGCGTCACCGTTACAGCGTGAAGACGGGCGCTCTCGCCGTCGGCATAGGTGCCGGCCAGGGCCGGGCGGGCGGTTGTGTGGGTACTAGATGACATTGCCGATATCGAATGCGTCCGCCAGTCCTTCGCCGGCCCTGGGTCCGCGATCGGCATTCTGGCGCACGGCCTCGATGTCGATCTCGCCCTCGGCTTCCAGGCGTTTGAAGATATAGCGCCACAGGCGCAGCTGGGCGACGGGCAGGCCGAAACCCAGGGTGAGAGCGATGATCAGGAAGTTGGTGACATAGATCCAGCCCAGGCTGAGCGATCTGGCATCGAGGCGGAAGGTCAGGCCTTCCAGACCCAGGATTTGCGCCTTGCGCCGCATCACCGCAGCGGCATAGGGCAGGCTCGCCAGGCCGACAAAGAGGACATAGACCAGTGCCAGGCCGTAGATCTTGGCGATCATCATGGCATCGGGAATGGGCGGCGTGTCGCCGATATTCTCGAAGCCGCCGAACAGCAGATACATATAGGCCCAGATGAAACCCACATAGCCAACGACGCCGGCAATCCAGGCAAGCGCGAAGGCGGGGTAGAGCGGTCCGGCCAGACCCTCGTCTTCCTGCAGGATCCGGAACCGGCGGTCGCCGTAGAAGGTCTCGCGCCACAGGCGGCGGGTCAGACGCATCTCGGCCGCCGGGGCGTACCAGCCCAGCGTGATCCCGGTCAGCAGGCCATAACCCACCGAGGCCCAGGCATAGGTATTCGCCGAGCCGGCCTGGCCGAAGCGGATGCCGCGCCAGGTGGTGCGGCTCAGCCGGTAGCGGCGTGCGATCCAGACAGCGAGGCCGAGCAGCCAGGAAAAGAAGATCAGGATGGGGATGTAGGCGAGGCCGAAGACCAGCATCACGGTTTCCGGCGGCAGCAGAAGCTGGGCCGCGAAGAACACGCCGTAGATGGGCAGGAAGACCAGCAGCATCACCACGATGAAGGAGCGGAACAGCTCCCAGCCCGAGCCGGTATATTCCATCGGCGCGCCGTTGATCGTGGTGGTCGACCAGAGATAACGCCGCACCCGTGTGCGGCCCCAGAAGCGCCACAGGGTCAGGGTGACGATGTTCAGGAGCGCGTTCAGGAGGGTAATCGGCAGGATGCCGCCGATCGTGCCGCTCTGGGCAAAGACCAGGCGTTCGCCGCCGTTGCCGGCCGGTTCGCTGGCAGGTGTGGCCGGTTCAGCGGGCCCGTTCTCGTCGGGCACATTGCTGCCGCTGGCGGGCGTGGGCTCGTCTGTCATGGATATTCCCCCTGGATCGATCGAAAAATCGCGGTCCCCGGCAGGAGGTTATCCGGCGGGTATGACGCGTCAATGTCAAAATGGAGAGCGGAGTTAAAGCAACTTGACGTCGTGCGGCGAGACCGCATGATCGTGAGGCATCAATCGGGGGGCAGAATGTTGAACGGGATTGTCAGGCTTTGTGTTGCCGCGTGGCTCGTGACCATGACGGACGGAGCATCGGCGCAGGGACTGCCGGCCTCCGTCACAGCACCTTATCAGGAATACCAGGCGGCCATTGAGGCGGGTGATGCCGCAGCTCTTCTGGATGCAGCCCGGCGTGCGTACGAAGCCGGCGAGGCTGCCCGTATCGATACGCTGACACTTGCCACGCTGGCGGAAAACTATGGCTTTGCGGCCACGGCAAACCAGCGGTTCGACACGGCGCAGGATGCCTGGCGGGACGCCGCGCGCCTGTCCGACCGAGGCAATGCCGATCCGGTCGACCGGGCCTGGCGCTGGCACAATGCTGCCACGATCGCCTTGCAAAATTCAGACAATGATGACGCCTATGCCTGCTCGCGCAATGCGGTGCAGGCACTGGAAGAGCTGGATGGGGATTACAGCGAGGCCTCGGATTTTGCCGCCGATGCATTCCTGACGCGATCTATGGTGGCCATGGGGCGCGGCCGGATCAGTGATTCCGGCGCCGCCGCCCTGCAGGCGATTGGCTTGTTCGAGCGCCATCTGGACGCGCCGGATACACGCTATGGTCTTGCCTTGCTCTATGCCGGCGTCTCCCAGACGCTGGATCAGGAATTTGAGCTCGCGACCTATTCCCTGCACATGGCGCGTGATGTCCTGTCCGATGTTTCCCCCGGACATTCCAATGCCGCAACCCTGCAGGCTGCGCTGACATCGGCCCGGCTGAACCTTTATCACGATGACGAAGCGGAGACTGAAGCGGCTTTCGCGCGCCTGTATGACCGGCTGGCGGCAAACCGGTTTCACGCGGAGCGCTACAGCGAGCCAGAGGACGTCCGGCCGGTCGCTGAGCAGGCAGAAGCCGAGGAGCGACCGTGCTGCGACGCCCAGTCCCTGGTTCGCCGCGAACCGCGCTATCCGGAAGACGCTTTGTGGTCGGATCTGGATGGGGTGGTCTATGTGCGCTTTGACGTGACGGCTGAAGGCCGGACGGACAATGTCGAGGTGATCGGCGCCTTTCCGCCGGGAGTGTTTGATCAGGCATCCATCCGGGCCGTCCGCAACTGGCGCTATGCGCCGGCGACCCGCGATGGAGAACCGGTGTCGCGCGAGAATGTGGAAACCCGCTTCGACTTTCGCATAGCGCGCTAGCGCGACCGCCTGCCGCGCTTGATCCTTGCGGTGGGGCTTGTATCTCTGGCGCGAACGTCCGGAGAGCCTCATGACCCCACCCGCCGTCCCCGTCCTGCGCAGCGTGTTTGCCGCCTATGCCTTCTTCCTGGTGCACTGGCGCAAGATCCTGATTGCGGCGATCCCCTACACGGCGGCCTATGCGGCGCAACTCGCCCTGATGCCGATGACGGCTGCCAGCAGCGAGCCGTCGGCGCTGGACCTGGTCGTGGCACTGCTGTCGCTGGCGACCGTCGTGGCGAGCGTGGCGCTCTCGGCGGCGTCGCTGCGCCTGGCCGTGCGCGGCGAGATGCCCGGCTGGCTGGGCCTGCAGCTGGGCCATGAGGAATTGCGGGTCTTCGCGGTCTACATCCTGATCAGCCTCCTGATCGTGATCGTCTTCGTGCTGGTCTTCCTGTTCTGGGGCACGCTGTTCGGGACGGTGACCATGGGGGCGCTGGAGCGCGCCGGGATCGACCCGGAAGCGTCCGGCTTCGATGTCGCGGGTGCGACGCAATACATGGGCGCGTCGGACTGGGTTGTCGTCGTCGCGGCCGGCCTCGCCGGTCTCGCCATCGTAACCTGGCTGTCGGCACGCCTGGTGCTGGCCCTGCCGGCGACGATCGCGTCGAAGCGCATCCAGGTGATGAAGGCCTGGCCGCTGAGCGACGGCAATGGCTGGCGGATCGCGGCCGCCCTGGTGCTGGCCGGCCTGCCGCTGACCCTGTGCGAACTGGCGCTCTACGAACTCCTCAGCACCGTGCTGGGTCATCGCCTGATCGACGTGTCGGCACTGATTTCGGCCGACCTGTCCGGCACGCCCGGTGTAGCGCGGGCGCGCGAATACGGGCTCTGGCTCGGCCTGTTCGCGGCGGTGAATTACCCGGTGATGTCGGGGCTCTACGCCTATCTCTACCAGAAGCGCACCCGCACGCCGGCAGCTTAGGTCGTTGCCTCCGGGACAATGGCGGGCGTTTTCCCTCTGGCCTGTTCCCTGCGATCCGTCATGATGGCAAGGGACAGGGAAGCGGCCAGCAGGGGGCCTTCATGACCGTACGATCATTCGATATCGGCAATGCCATCTTCCATTTCTTCAAGCGCTTCGGCGAGAATCCCGGCGGCGCGCTGTGGATCATGATCTGCCAGACCGTGCTGGTGGGGCTGCTCGCCGCGGCGGGCGTGGCCCTGTTCGTGCCTGTCTGGGACAATCTCTCCCAGCTCATCATTCTCGACGACGCCGGACAGCTCAGCGACGAAGAGGCCGTGCGCCGCGTCTTCGGCATGCTGATGCCGATCATGGGCTTCATGCCGTTTATCGCGCTGGCAGGGATCGCGCTGGCGCTGATGAGCCAGGCGGCCTGGCTGCGTTTTCTCACCCGCGGCGAGGTCAAGCCGGGCCTGCCCTTCCGCCTGGGCGGCGACGAGTTCCGCCTGCTGGGCGTGAACATCCTCTACTGGGTCCTGGGCGTGGTGATCTATTTCGGCTTCATGACCTTTTTCGCGATCTCGGTCGTCGGGGCCGGTGTGGCGGCCGGCGGGCGGGACGCGAACGTCTTCACCGGCGCGGCCGGCGGTCTGATTGTCGCGCTCATCGTGCTGGTGCTGCTGATCGCGGTGCTGGTGATCGCGGTGCGCATGGCCTGCGCGCCGGCGCTGACGGTGCACCAGTCGCGCTTCCGCTTCTTCGAGAGCTGGACAGCGACGCGCGGTGTCTTCTGGCACATGCTGGTCTCCTATATCGCGGTGGCGGTGATGGCCTTCATCCTGTCCTCCATCATCGGCGGCTTCATCCAGCTGGCTTTCCTCGGCGCGCTCTGGCCGGTGCTGATGGAATTCATCACGCTCGAGGCGTCGGGCGCCAAGGCCGACCCGCAGCAGGTGATCGACGCAATCTCGAACATCTTCGCCAATCCGGTCACGATGGGCATGATCGGGCTGGGCTTCGTGCTCAGTTATCTGATGCAGATTGTCTGGGAAGGCATGTGGCACGGCGTTGCCGCCTACAACGCCCAGCGCGTCGGCGAAGAGGGCAGCGCGGACGATCGTACCGTACTCGAGCGCGATCACCCGATGGGCGCCTCGCCCCGCGAAGGCTAGCGGCCGAGGGTTTGCGCTGATAGATTGTTTTCCGGAATCATTCTCGCTCAGGATGTTCGGAGCTGACAGCGTGACCTCGAAGGCCTTCAACCCGTTTGCCGCCGCGTTCTACGGCCCCTTGCAGATGGTGCGCCGGCCTGTGGCGGCGACCCTTCTGTTCCTGGCCAGCGCTCTGCTCGCAACGCTGCTGGCTGGCGGGGTGTTCACCGTCTACGGCGCATCCGGCCTCCCGCAGCGGATGGAAGACCTGCGCGTGGCCGATACCGCCATCGCGCTGTGCCTGATCCTGGCTGTGTGGGCGGGCTATATCTCGATCAGCGCGGCCTGGCTGCGGTTTCTGGTTCGCGGAGAGATCCATGCCTTTCCTTTCCGGCTGGGCGCCGATGAAGGGCGGCTGACGCTGAGCCTGATTATCCACGCGCTGATCCTGGGGGCCGTCCTTGTCGTTGCCGCTCTGTCGGTGTGGGCAATGATCTCTCTGGTCGAGTTCGCATCGGACATTGCGCTTCCTGACGCAGCCGCCAGTGCGGTCCTGCTGGCGGTGTTCGCCTGGGTAAGTGTCAGGCTGTGGGCCCTGCCGGCGCTCACCATCCGTGACAGGCGTGTCTGGGGGACAGACGTCTGGCCGGTGACGCGGGGCATCTTCTGGCCCGCCCTGCTCGCGCTGGTGATTGTCGCTGCCATGACCGAGCTGGCGCCGTTCAGCAGTGTCACCAAGCGGTTCGACCTGATCGGACCGAGCGATCTGGGTGCGGTCACCGTGCTCTGGCTGTCGCCGGATTCGGCCGGCATGCTGCGATGGACCCTGATGATCGTGTTCTCGCTCGCCGCCAGCATCGTCTCATATGGCTATTCCGCCTGTATCGCGCGCTGGGATACGCTGCAGGTGCGCGAGCCCGTGGCTGATGACGCGCTCTTGCGTATGCGCGACGTCGCGGCATCCTGACCCCGGCCGCCGCGCGCGGACCGGCAGCAGGATGCAAGGCGAGGCTGAATGACAGACACGGAACAATCCGGCTCTTCCGGCAGCACGGCAGACGGCGATGCGGACGGCCCGCAGAAGCTGGAAGCCCTGTTCAACGAGCTCGCGGCCGCCGCCGATGGCACCTCCATCACGCTGGGCGAAATCCTCGATGCCCTGGAGAAGCGCTCCTTCGGGCCGCTCCTCCTCCTGCCGACCCTGGTCTCGATCATGCCGGTCATCGGCATGCTGCCGGGCGTCACCTGGGCGATGTCCGGGCTGACCCTGCTGATCTCGCTGCACTTCCTCGCCAATTCCCGCCGCCTCTGGCTGCCGCAGCGCGTCCGGCGGTTCGAGATATCCGCCAACGCCTTCCGGCGCGGCGTCGAGGGGGTGCGGCCCTGGCTGCGCCGGGTCGACCAGGTGATCGAGCCGCGCTTTCACATCCTGTTCGACTGGCCCTGGACGATGGGGTTCGCCGCGCTGTGCGTGGCGATGTCGCTGGCCATGTTCGCCGCTTCGATCGTGCCGGGCGGCGTGGTCATCCCCGCCCTGGGCATCATCATCATGGCCGCCGGCCTGACCGTGCGCGACGGTCTGGTCCTGGTGCTGGGCGCCATCGCCTCGGCCAGCGCCTTGTGGGCGGTCTGGCTGATTGTGGGGTAGGCCGGGCTCAGGCGGCGTTTTCGGCCTCGGCGGCGTTTTCGGCCCCGGCAGCTGGCAGCAGGTCTTCGAGGAAAAAGGCCGACAGCGCATGACGCCCCTCCAGGTCCGCCTTGCGGTAGAGTGCACGCGCCTGCTCGCGCACCGTCCGTTCGCTGGTATCGCGCAGGGCGGCGATCTCCTTCAGGCTCAGCCCCTTGAGCAGGAACAGGCCGATCTCGCTCTCCGCCGCCGTCAGGTGCCAGCGCTCGAACTGCTGCAGGATGGCGTCTCCCAGACCGCGCACCAGCGCGCGGTTCTCCGCGCGCCAGCGGTCGGCCTCGGCCTGCGCCGCAGCGAGATCCAGCCGCGCCCTGCCGACCCGCCGCCACAGGATCGCCGCACCGGCCGCCGCGGCGACAAGCACCAGGGTCTCCACGGCCAGGTGCAGCAGGCTCGCGCCTTCGCCGCGATCGGTCACCAGATCGCCGGCAATCAGCACGGCGATGAGGGCGAAGAGTGCAGCCGCGCCGTGTGTGCGGCGGTTCGTGCCGTGATCCTCATGCATGGCGAGCGCTCCTGCTGGGCAAGGGCTGTCGGGGCCCTTCTGTCGGATGACGTATGGCGGCCGCGGGTGCGGCGCGCGACATCGGTGTCCAGTTAAGACGCGGAGACCGGCAATGGACAAGCATGACACAAGGGCGCAGGGCGCAGGCGCGGCGGGGCGCACGAACGGGCAGGTCCGGGTCTGGGACCCGCTGGTCCGGATCGGCCACTGGCTGCTGGTGGCCGCCTTCTTCACCGCCTATATCGCCGGCGACGATGCCCAGACGGTGCATGTCTGGGCGGGCTATACGGTCGCTGCAATCATTGCCTGGCGGATCGTCTGGGGCGTGGTGGGCAGCCGGCATGCGCGCTTCACCGACTTTGTGCGCGGGCCGGGCGCGGCTTTTGCCTATCTGCGCGGCATGGCCAGCGGCAAGGCGCGCCGCCATCTCGGGCACAATCCCGCCGGCGGCCTGATGATCCTGGTCCTGATCGCCAGTCTGGCGGGTACGACGCTGACCGGCATGTCGCTCTATGCGGTCGAAGAGGGGCGCGGCCCCCTGGCCGGCCTGATCGCGCCGGCGGTGGAGACAATGGACGGCGCCGACATGCAGCCGCTCGTCCACGCAGCGCCGGCCGCCACGGCGTATCGTGAAGACGATGACGACGATCACGAGAGCGAGGGTCATGAGGACGGCGAGCATGAAGGCGGCGGCGATCTGCTGGAAAGCCTGCACAAATTCTTCGTCTATCTCACCCTCGGCCTTGTCGCCCTGCACGTGCTCGGCGTGATCGCTTCAAGCCTGGCCCACGCCGAAAACCTGGTCCGTGCCATGATCACCGGCCGCAAACGCGCCGGCGACGCAGAGGAGTAGGGCGGGGCGGGCGATCAGCCCGCCTTTGCCCGCAATTCCTTGTCGCGTTCCAGCATCGGGGCGAGGTAGCGGCCGGTCCAGCTGGCTTCGACCCTGGCGACATCTTCCGGCGTGCCCTGGGCGACGATCTCGCCGCCGCCATCGCCGCCTTCCGGGCCCAGATCGAGCAGCCAGTCGGCGGTCTTGATGACGTCGAGATTGTGCTCGATCACCACGACGGAATTGCCGGCATCGACGAGTTCGTGCAACACTTCGAGCAGTTTGCGGACATCCTCGAAATGCAGGCCCGTCGTGGGTTCGTCGAGAATGTAGAGCGTCTTGCCGGTGGCGCGCTTGGAGAGCTCCTTGGAAAGCTTGACCCGCTGGGCCTCGCCGCCGGAGAGCTGGGTGGCCGGCTGGCCGATCTTCACATAGCCCAGACCGACGCGTTTGAGCGTTTCCATCTTGTCGCGTACGGCCGGCACGGCCTTGAAGAAGTCCGCGCCTTCCTCGACCGTCATGTCCAGCACGTCGGCGATCGACTTGCCCTTGAACTGCACTTCCAGCGTCTCGCGGTTGAAGCGCTTGCCGTGGCACACATCGCAGGGGACGAAGACGTCGGGCAGGAAGTGCATCTCGATCTTCACCACGCCATCGCCCTGGCAGGCCTCGCAGCGCCCGCCCTTCACATTGAAGGAGAAACGGCCGGGCTTGTAGCCGCGGGTCTTGGCTTCGGGCAGTTGCGCGAACCATTCCCGGATCGGGGTGAAGGCGCCGGTATAGGTTGCCGGATTGGAGCGCGGTGTGCGGCCGATCGGCGACTGGTCGATATCGATCACCTTGTCGAGCCGGTCGAGCCCTTCGACGCGGTCGTGCGGGGCGGGAACCTGCTGGGCTTTCTGAAGCTTGCGGGCAGCGGCCTTGTAGAAGGTCTCGATGGTGAGGGTGGACTTGCCGCCGCCGGACACGCCGGTCACGCAGGTCATCACGCCGAGCGGGAATTCCGCATCGACGCCCTTGAGGTTATTGCCCGTTGCGCCGACGACTTTCACCGTGCGCTTCGGGTCGATCTTGCGGCGCTTTTCCGGCACCTCGATGCGGCGCGTGCCGGCGAGATACTGGCCGGTCAGGCTTTTCGGATTGGCCATCACTTCCTGTGGCGTGCCCTCGGCAACGACTTCGCCGCCATGCACACCGGCCGCGGGACCCAGATCGACGACATAATCGGCGGTCAGGATGGCTTCCTCGTCATGCTCGACGACGATGACCGTATTGCCCAGATCGCGCAGCCCCTGCAGGCTTTCCAAGAGGCGGGTATTGTCGCGCTGGTGCAGGCCGATGGAGGGCTCGTCGAGCACGTAGAGCACGCCCGTCAGGCCCGAGCCGATCTGGCTGGCCAGGCGGATACGCTGGCTTTCCCCGCCCGACAGCGTGCCCGAGGCCCGGTCGAGGGTGAGATAGTCCAGACCCACATCGACCAGGAATTTCAGCCGTTCGCGGATCTCCTTGAGAATGCGCTCGGCAATCTGCTTGTCCTTCGGCGACAGGGTTTCATAGACGGTGGAGAACCATTCCTCGGCCGTGCGGATCGAGAGCTTCGAGGCGTCGGAAATGTCCTGGCCGTCGATCTTCACGCTCAGCGCTTCCGGCTTCAGACGCCGGCCGCCGCAGGTCTCGCAGGGCTGGGAGGACTGGAAGCGGGCGAGATCCTCGCGCACCCAGCTACTGTCCGTCTCGCGCCAGCGCCGCTGGAGATTGGGTATGACGCCTTCGAAGGGTTTCTGCGTCTCGAATTTTCTCAGCCCGTCCTCATAGACAAAGGTGACCTTCTCCTTCGTGCCCCACAGCACGACCTTGCGGAATTCCTCCGGCAGGTCACGCCAGGGCTGGAACATGTCGCCGCCGAAATGCTCGGCCAGCGCCTGCAGGGTCTGCTGGTAGAGTTTCGACGTGGCCCGGCTCCAGGGCGCGATGGCACCGTCGGAGAGCGGCTTGTCGCCGTCCGGCACGACCAGGTTCTCGTCGAATTTCAGCGACTGGCCGAGCCCGTCGCAGGTGGGGCAGGCGCCGACCGGATTGTTGAAGGAGAAGAGGCGCGGCTCGATCTCCTCGATGGTGAAACCGGAGACCGGGCAGGCGAACTTCTCCGAGAAGATCATGCGCTCGGCCTTCCCCTTGTCGTCGGTGCGGTCGGCCGACTCGGCCACGGCGATGCCGTCGGCCAGGCGCAGCGCCGTTTCCAGACTGTCGGCGAGGCGGCTTTCAAGGCCTTCCTTGATCACCACGCGGTCCACCACGACGTCGATATCGTGCTTGAACTTCTTGTCGAGCGCGGGGACCTCCTCGAGCGTATAGAACTCGCCATCCACCTTCACGCGCTGGAAGCCGGCCTTCAGCCATTCGGCGAATTCCTTGCGGTATTCGCCCTTGCGGCCGCGCACGACGGGCGCCAGCAGGTAGAGCCGGCTGCCCTCGTCCAGCGCCATCAGCCGGTCGACCATCTGGCTCACCGTCTGGCTCTCGATGGGCAGGCCGGTGGCCGGCGAATAGGGCACGCCGACGCGGGCCCACAACAGGCGCATATAGTCGTAGATCTCGGTCACCGTGCCGACGGTGGAGCGCGGGTTTTTCGAGGTCGTCTTCTGCTCGATGGAGATCGCCGGGGAGAGGCCTTCGATCGAGTCCATGTCCGGCTTGGCCATCAGCTCCAGGAATTGCCGCGCATAGGCCGACAGGCTTTCCACATAGCGCCGCTGGCCCTCGGCATAGATCGTGTCGAAAGCGAGCGAGGACTTGCCCGAGCCGGACAGGCCCGTGAACACGATCAGGCTGTCACGCGGCAGCTCGACGGAAACATTCTTCAGATTGTGCTCGCGTGCACCCTGCACGCGGATTTTGTCGAGCGCCATTCAGCGAAGTCCCCGGAGAAGTCAGAAGCGAAGTCAGAAGCGTTGAACAATTAGAGAACGCGCGCGGTGGCGTCCAGTTCGGCGTGGCAGCCTCCTGACAGTACGTAGGCAGGAGGGGTGGATCGGCAAGGGGTGGACGGGACAATGCGCTTTGGGGTCTCTTGTTTCTCCGAGGGAGAACCGTCATGAGCACTGACAGGGACACTGTGCAGTCCTACGACGCTGCGGCGGCAGAATATGCGGCCGAAGCGGCAGCGATGCCCGAATGGGTGGCGTCGGAGATCGAGGCCTTCGTGGCCGGGCTGGGCGGCGCGGGCCGGGTGCTGGAGATCGGCAGCGGCGGCGGCCGGGATGCGCTCGACTTCGAGGCGCGCGGGATCAGCGTACGCCGCACCGATGTTTCCAGGGGCTTTGTCAGCTTGCTTCACGCGCAAGGTTTCGAGGCCGATCTGCTGGATCCGCTGACCGACGATCTTGCCGATCCGCAGCGCCCCGGTGTGCCCTATGACGGGGTCTGGGCCTGTGCCTGCCTGATCCATGCCGCACGCGCGGATTTCGGCACCGTTCTCGGTCGGCTCGCCGGCGCGACCCGGCCCGGTGGCCGGCTGCACGTCTCTGTCAGGGACGGCGATGGCGAAGACGTATCCGTGCGTGGAAGTGGGGCGGTCTCCCGGCGCTATTCCGAGACCTACTGGCGCGAGCCTGCCTTGCGTGCAGCGTTGACCGAGGCTGGCTGGGCGGTCGAGGAAGTCCGCCGCTGCATGGGACGGCCGGACGACTGGTGGCTGAGTGTCCGGGCGAGGCGGGCGTGATACGGGCCGGGCACGCGCCTGGAGTGCGCTTCGGGATCAGGCCCGCACCGGGATGTCCCGTCTCGTAGCCTCGTTGCGATCCACCGAAAGCGTGTTATATTTCTGGAGTGAGGACGGACCTCTGGGCCCGCCCTCGTTTCCCTATAGAATGAATAGGACCCGGATTCGTACTTGCCAGGTGGTCCGGGTCTTTTTCATGTCCAGGGCGATGATAAGCGGAAGAAATCCCATACCATCGTCTCCAGTTTGAAAGCGAGGCCCCTAAAAGCAGAAACAGAGGGGGCTACGGTCCGGGTGGCCTATCCTCCCTGATGCGCCGCTGGCCCGGCGCTGCTGCTTTCGCCTTCAAAACCGTTTGCGCTCATTCGTGATGGCCGGCTTCACGATCGGCTGCGTCTTCGCTTCCGACCTCTCTGGACTCTCGCCAGCCCCTCCTTTCAAATCGGCGCGACTCGTGGGCCGCGTTGACCTGCGGAACATAATGTGAACAAATGGGTTGTCCGTAAAGGGCGGCCGCGACAAGACGGAGCAAGGGCGATGGCGGGAAGCGTCAACAAGGTAATCCTGGTGGGCAATCTGGGCCGCGACCCGGAAGTGCGCCGCATGAATAACGGCGACCCGGTGGTCAACCTCTCGGTCGCCACGTCCGAACAGTGGCGCGACAAGAATTCCGGCGAGCGCCGCGAGAAGACCGAATGGCACCGTGTCGTGATCTTCAATGATCAGCTGGCCAAGGTCGCCGAGAATTACCTGAAAAAGGGCATGAAGGTTTACATCGAGGGTCAGCTTCAGACCCGCAAGTGGACCGACCAGAACGGCCAGGAGAAATACTCCACGGAAGTCGTGCTGCAGCGTTTCCGCGGCGAGTTGCAGATGCTCGACGGCAAGGGCGAGGGCGGCGGTTCCTTCCAGGGTTCCTCCGGCGGCGGCTATGACAACAGTTTCGGCTCCTCCGGCGGCGGTTCGCGCCCGATGGAAGGCCCGAAGGAAGACTTCTCCAACGCCGACCTGGACGACGAGATCCCGTTCTAGTCGTCTTGTCGGGATGTAATCTGGCACCGGAGCATCGGCCGTCATCCCCCGGCTTGTCCGGGGGATCCAGGCTGTCCCGTCTGAGGGGGCCCGTTCTTTCGCAATATTCCAACCCGATGGATGAGGTCCCCCGGACAAGCCGGGGGATGACGTATTGGGGAAAGGGCGTTCCTCCCGGTGGCGGTTCGCCCAGGCCTGTCGAGCCATTCCGATAGGCCCCGGGGGACGCGCCCAGCGCCAATCCCGCTTCCGTTTGCAGTCCATAACTAATTTTTTAGTTGAACGCGTCGCCGGCCGGGATAGGTTGGCTTTATCAACTAAGGAATTCGTAGATGGCTCGTCCCGCCTCTCCCCAGCTTACCGATGCCGAGCAGCGCATCATGGCGGTCCTGTGGGATCGCGATGAGGCAAGCGTGCGCGAGATCACCGATGTGCTCGCACCGGATCACGGCCTGGCCTACACCACGGTCCTGACGACGGTGCGCATCATGGCCGACAAGGGCTATGTCGGTTTCCGCAAGGACGGACGCGCCCACATCTATCATGCGCTGTTGTCGCGTGAAGGCGCCCAGGCCTCGGCACTGGGATCGCTGGTGAAATCCCTGTTCGGCGGATCTGCACAGAGCCTGGCCCAGCACCTGGTAAAGGACGACCAGCTGACGCTGGAAGACATCGAGGCGCTGCGTGCCGAAGTGCTGCGCAAGAGCGGCGGGGAGGGCGAGCCATGATCGCGGCCCTGATCCAGTCTGCCGGTTTCGCGCTGACAGCGGCGGCGGTGCTGGCGGCCGGCATTGCCGTTTTCGACCGGTTCGCGCCGCAGGCCTGGCTGCGCGAGCGCCACGATCTGGCGCTCGCCGCCATCCTGACCGTCCCCCTGGTCTTTCTTGTCGCGGTCCTGCCGCGGCCGGCGCCGCAGCAGCAAGCCCTGCCGGTCTATATCGAAACGCCGGTTGCGGTGGATATCGCGGACACGCCTGCCAAGACGCAGGAGCGCCTGCCCGAACTGCCCGATATCGAGACGGCCGGCCTGATGGACGGCCTGCCGGTCTCGCCGGACCTGATTGCCGGCATCGGACTGGCAATCTGGGCGGCTGTCACCCTGGTGATGCTGCTGCGCCTCGGCGCCGATCTGGTTGCGCTGCAGCGTCTGAAAGCGCGGGCGCGCTGCACCGTGCCGCCGGCTGAACTGGCGATGTCGTTCGCCCTGCCGGTGGCCGAAAGTGACGCGGTAAGCTGCCCCATGGTGGCCGGCTTCACCGCGCCGCTGATCCTGGTGCCGCGCGGCTTTGTCTTGGACGCCTCGGCCCGGCCCGTGATCGAGCACGAGATTGCCCATGTGCGCCGCGGCGATACCTGGGCCGCGCTGGGCGTGCGGGCCGTGATGGCCGTGTTCTGGTGGGCGCTGCCACTGCGCTGGGTCCTGCCGGTGCTGGACCGCTCCCGCGAAGCCCTGTGCGACCGCCAGGCGGCCCGGATCACCGGTCAGCCCCGCGCCCTGGCCATGGCCCTGCTCGATAGCGCGGCAGCGGCCGTGAAAACGCCCTCCCTGGCTCTTGCGGCCGCGCCGACCCGCAGTGGTCTGGCCCGCCGTATCGGCCATCTCACAGCGCCCGGTGCGCTCGATCGAAAGGACAGTGTCATGCGTTTTGCCCTCATCCTCCCCGTGCTGGCTGCCGGAAGCCTCATCCTGACGCCGAGCGTCGGTGCCACCCTGGACGCGCCGGCCGCCGCGCCGCGCTCGCTGGACGAGGCGCTGGATCGCGATGCGCGCCTCTTTCATGCCGCGCGCCGCGGCCGCACCGGCGAGGTCTCGGCCCTGCTGGCTGATGGCGCCAATCCCGATGTGCGTTTTTCCGGCGACGGCACGGCGCTGACAGCCGCCGTGCGCAATGGCGAGCAAGAGGCTGCCCGCATCCTGCTGGCGGCCGGTGCCGATCCGGACCTGGGCGTGCGCGGTGACGGCAATCCGCTGATCGCAGCGGCTGCTCGCGGCGATCGTGAGATGGTGGAATTGCTGCTGTCCTATGGCGCCGATGTGGACGAGGCCTATTCCGGTGACGGCAATGCCCTGATCGCCGCAGCACTGCGCGGCCGTGTCGATGTCGTCGATCTGCTGCTGGAAGCCGGTGCCGACCCCGATGCCTATGTCCGCGGCGACGAGACACCGCTGATCAATGCCGCCCAGGGCGGTCATGTCGATGTCGCCGAACGCCTGGCCGAGGCCGGCGCCGACCTGTCGCTGACCGTGCTCGCCAATATCCGCAGCGACGGCCGCGAGGAATACCGCTCGCCACTGAGCGAAGCGCGTCGCAACGGTCATCGCGACATGGTGCGCTGGCTTGAGGCGCACGGCGCCACGCATCAGGCCCCGACGGGCCGCTAGCCTCAGCTGCCATACCCGCCGCCAGCCATTCAGGGCGCGGCGGCGGGATCACACTTTCCGGAGACACCGATGACGAAATCCTCTTTCGCCAGCCTGGCGAAACCCTTTGTGCTGGGCGCCTGTCTGGCCGTTGCTGCCACCACCACAATCGTCCTGGCAGCCCAGGCCCGGAGCCCCGATCAGCGCGCCGCCGGCTTTGCCGATCATCTGCGGCCGCGCATCCAGCAGGCCGGAGCGCCGCAAAGCTGGACGCTCGAAGAGCGCATGGCGCACTACGCGGTGCCCGGTGTTGCTGTCGCGGTGATCGATGATGGTGCGGTGGTCTATGAAGCCGGTTTCGGCGTGCTGCAGGCAGGCGGCGACACGCCGGTCGATGCGCACACCGTGTTTTCCGCCGGCTCGGTCAGCAAGGTCGTCACGGCGACGCTGATCCTGCGGCTGGCGGATACCGGCTATCTCGATCTGGACGCTGATGTGCTGGACACGGTCTCGTCCTGGCAGCTGCCGGCCGAACGCGATGCCTTCGCCGGTGAGCCGGTCAATCTGCGGGCCATTCTCTCGCACACGTCCGGCTTCAACATTCACGGTTTTGCCGACTTCCAGCCGGGCGAGGCCCTGCCGGATGTGATCGCAACGCTGAACGGTGCGGCCCCGGCCAGCGGCGAGCCGCTGGCGCGCGATTTCCGCACGGGGACCGGCTACCGGTATTCCGGCGGCGGCTACACGCTGGCGCAATTGCTGGTCAGCGATGTGATGGGCGCACCCTTCGAGACCGTGGCGCGGGATCAGCTGTTCGCGCCGCTGGGGCTGACGCGCAGCACCTACACCAATCCGCTGCCGCCCGAGCACGGCAATATCGCGCGCGCCCACAATGGCGGCGGTGAACCGGTCGCCCTGCCGCGCGGCTATGAGGCCATGCCGGAAATGGCGGCGTCGGGTCTGTGGACCAGCGCCCATGATCTCGGTGCGCTGGTGGCCGGGCTGATCGACAGCTATCGCGGCGAGGCGGGGCCGCTGTCGCAGTCTGCCGCCCTCGCCATGATGACCCGTATCGCGCCCGGCGAGCACGGGCTGGGACCGCGCGTGACCGGCAGTGGCGACAGCTTTGTCTTCCACCATGGCGGCACGAACAACTCCTATCGCGCCTGGATCGAGGGCCATCCGGCCACGGGCGACGGCCTGGTCATCCTGACCAATGGCGCCCGGGGGCGGTCCCTGATCGACGAGATCCGCAATGCGGTTGCCGACACGATGGACTGGCCGGTCAATGCGCCGGTTATCGCACCGGAGCTGAGGCTCGATCCGGCCGTGCTGGCGGATTTTTCCGGCACCTATGCCGTCGATGCCGGCTTCCCGGTCGATCTGCGTGAGCAGATGAGCGGCGGGTTTTTCGAACTGCCGCTGGCGGTGCGCGTCCAGGACGGCCAGCTGGAAATCG
The DNA here is from genome assembly GCF_027922185.1 of Maricaulis virginensis. Lineage (NCBI taxonomy): Bacteria > Pseudomonadati > Pseudomonadota > Alphaproteobacteria > Maricaulales > Maricaulaceae > Maricaulis > Maricaulis virginensis. The sequence goes on from NZ_BSFE01000001.1 coordinate 350,660, forward strand.
GCCGGGCCGGCGGCGATCGCTACAGCCCGCTCACCCCGCTCTCGCCGACGCGCTTTGTTCTGGCCGACATGGCCGACACGATGGGCATCTGGGAGATCGAATTCCATCGCAATGCCCTGGGCGAGGCGACCGGCCTGACCCTGCGGCTGGAAAACGCCCTGTCGCACTACCAGCGCCAGGACTGATCTTCCGGCGGCGCCCCTGCGCTGTAGACTGGCTGCAGATTCGGCCGGAGGGGCGCTGTCTTGAAGATACTCATTGCCGGGGCGTCCGGCTTTATCGGGTCCCATGTCGCGGCACATCTTCATGCCGCCGGACACGCCGTGGTGGCGGCCGCCCGTGGCGTGGAAACCGCCCGGCGGCGAGCGCCCTGGCTGGACTGGGTCGCCTGCGATTTCCGGCATGACCGTGTTGAAGACTGGGCGGCGCGCCTGGCGGGCGTCGATGCGGTGGTGAACTGTGTCGGCGTGCTGCAGGACGGACTCGGAGACGACAGCCGGGCCGTCCATGTTGCCGGCGCCGACGCCCTGTTCGCGGCATGCGAGCAGGCCGGTGTCCGGCGTGTGCTACACATCTCGGCGGTCGGGGTCGATGCGGCGGCCGGGTCCAGCTATGCGCGGGACAAGCTGGCGGGGGAGGCGGCGCTGAAGGTCCGCGATCTCGACTGGCTGATCCTGCGCCCCTCACTGGTGATCGCCCGCAATGTCTATGGCGGAACGGCCCTTCTGCGCGCGCTGTGCGGCATTCCCTGGATCACGCCGCTGGTCGGCGGTGAGCAGGTCTTCCGGCCGATCGGCATGGATGATCTGTGTGCCGCGGTCGCCGATCTTGTCCGGCCGGATGCGCCGTGCCGGCAGAGCTTCGATCTGGCGGGCCCGGAACGGGTCAGCCTGGCCGATGCGGCACGCGGCTATCGCCGCTGGCTCGGTTTTGGCGAGACCCGCATCTGGCCGGTACCGCGCTGGCTGGCAGCGCCGGCCTTCCGGGCCGGTGATCTTCTGGGATGGCTGGGCGTGCGCACGCCCCTGCGCAGCAATGCGCTCAAACAGCTCGACTTCGATGTTGAGGGCGATCCGGCGTCCTGGATCGCGGCCACCGGTGCCCGGCCGCGCGGCTTTCACGACTGGCTCGCAGCCCATCCCGCCGGTGTGCAGGATCGCTGGCAGGCGCGGTTGGGCTTTGCGCGGCCGCTGGCGCGCTGGGTGCTGGGCCTGTTCTGGCTGGTGACCGGGCTTCTGACGCTGACCGTCGCCCGGTCCGGCGCGATGGATGTGCTGGCGGGAGCGGGGCTGACTGGCACGGCAGGCGCACTTGTTTTCTGGCTCACCTCTCTGTTCGACATCGCGGTGGGGCTCGCCATGCTCGCCAAATGGCGTGTGCGCAGTGTTGCGACGCTGATGATTGCGGGGAGTGCAGGCTATGTCGCCGGGATCAGCTGGCTGGCGCCGGACCTGTGGACCGATCCGCTGGGCCCGGTGATCAAGGTATTTCCCGCGATGGCGCTGGCGCTGCTGGTGGCGGCGACGGAGGATGAACGCTGATGGACCTCTATGTGATCGCCCGGCTCGTCCACATCCTCTCGGCCTGCGTGCTGTTCGGATCGGGTGCGGCGATTGCCTTCTTCATGCTGATGGCCTGGCGATCCGGCGGGCGGGCCGGCTTTGCGCTCGTGGCGCGCCACGTAGTGCTGGCCGACTGGCTGTTCACGGCGAGTGCGGTCGTCATCCAGCCCCTGTCCGGCATCGCCCTGGCGCATCTGGCCGGATGGCCGCTGACGGCGCCCTGGCTGCTGGCCAGCTACGGGCTCTACGGCTTTATCGGGGCCTGCTGGCTGCCGGTGGTCTGGATACAGTATCGCGTGCGCGACCGGCTCGTGGCGGAAGAGGGCGAGGCCGCCCCGCCGGAGGTTCACCGGCTGATGCGGATCTGGTTCGTACTCGGCTGGCCGGCCTTTGCCGCGCTCATCGGGATTTTCGTCCTGATGATCACGAAGCCGGGCTTCTGACGTCTATTCAGCCGTGATCGCGCCGCAGGCGATGCGCGTGCCGGCACCGCCGATCGGCTGGGAGTGGTGGTCGTCCGGACCGGCATGGATGACGATGGCGGAGCCGTCGCTGTCGAGCAGGGACACCCGGCCCGGTGCATCCGTGACCGTGATGCCGGTGGCGTAGAGCTCGGCGTGGATATTGCCCGCGGCATCGGCCCAGATATTCGGCAGATCGGCGGGGGCGGGACCCATCGGGTTGAGCAGGCCGTGTGCCACGCTGTCAGGATTGATGTGGCTGCCCGATGCGGTGAAGCCGCGGCCGGAACAGTCAGCCGTCTCGTGCAGGTGCACGGCATGCCACTGGCCGCGCGCCTGGACCGGCAGGTCGTTGACGCGCAGCCGGATCAGCACTCCTTGCGGCCCTTCGGTAAACACGGCCAGTCCCGACAGGGCTTCGCCATTGTGCCCGCTGATCGGCACGCGGACCGTCGCCGGTGCATTTTCAGATGACGCATCCGGTGTCTGCGCCATGGCGGCGGGCGCCAGGGCGGTGAGGGCAAATGCCAGGAGGGTACGGGCAAGCATGGCGGGCTCCGGGAGGCTTCACCCTCTAGTTAGGCGACCGGAGCGTACACTTCCACCCCGCCGGTCGTTCCGCGGGCACTCGGACCGGTCGCGCCGGCAATGGCGAAAATGCGATTGTCGATGGCGACACCGCCCAGCCCGTGGCGCGGTGTGCGCATGGGCGGACCGGCCTGCCAGGCATCGGCGGCCGGGTCGTAGATCCACATCTGCGGATAGACACCGCCGCCATCATCGCCGAACCACTCGCCGCCAAAGGCGTGGATCCGGCCATGGGCAACCGCCGCCGCGAGCCCGCCCTGGCCCTGCGGCAGCGGGGCGAGCGTGTGCCAGGTGTCGGTCTGCGGGTCATAGGCCTCGTGACGGGTTTCATTGCCCGCGCCGACGCGGCGGCCGCCGATCACGTGGAAGCGGCCGTCCAGGGCGACGCCGGCCGCCGAGTTGCGCGGGTTCGGATTGGGTGCGGCCCGGCGCCAGCGATCCTCTGCGGCGTCGTAGACGAAATGGGCGCCGCTGTCGGTGTGGTCGGGCCAGTTGGCATTGGCTTCGCCCGCGGGCTGACGGCCGGTGGCGACATGAATGCCCGAAGGCAGCGAGACGGCGCAGGTCTCGGCAAAGGGCTCGGGCAGGGGCGCGACCTCCTGCCAGGTGTCGGCATCGGGATCGTAGCGGGTGTTGGTGGAGAGCATGTGCCAGGCACCGCCCTGGGCCGCACGAAAGCCGCCGATCGCGAAGACGGCATCGTCATGACCGGCCAGATTGGGGTGGTGGCGCGGTTCGGGCAGGGCGGCGATCTCGGTCCAGCTCCCGCCCGGGTGCGGGCCCGGTGACCAGCAGAAGACACGGTCGAGAATGCCCATGCCGCCCTGCGTTACCTCGGCATCGGGCGACAGCCCGCCGGCCAGATAGATGCGACCGTGCAGCACGGCCGGGTAGATTTCCTGGGTGCGCACCGGCAGCGACGCGGCCGGTATCCATGACGACGTCCCGGCAGATGTCCGGGCAAGGGCCGGCGGGACGAGCCCTGCGGCCAGGCTGGCGGAGACAAATCCGCGTCGTGTCAGCGTGTTCATGCGTCTCTCCCGAATGGCGGGAGAAGTGAACCGGATACGACGCGGATTGGCCAGTCCCGTGCGGACTATTCGGCGGGGCAGTTGCCGCCGGTGATGCGGGCGATCTCGGCCGGATCGCCATCGGTTTGTGCCGGTTCCAGGTCGAGGGCACAGGCGATGATGCCGTACACATTGACGTTCTCGAACGCCGTCGGACGGGTGCCCTGCGGGAAGACCGGGCCGGCGCCGATGAAGGTCGCGCCCATGCTTTCGGCGCGATTGTCATAGCCGTGCATGCCGTGCAGCGAGGCGTGGTAGGGATTGCTCAGATCGGTGCTCGACGTGGTGATCAGCCAGTCGGGCTGGGCCAGGATGAAGAGGTCGGGGCCGCGATCCGGGTGGTCGAAATGCCAGTGATCCGGATAGTCCTGGCGGCGATAGGCCATGATGCGCGGATCGGCGCCCTGCAGCGCCTGGTAGACACGGTTCACGTCTTCCTCGCTGCCATAGCCCATCAGGAAGGGCTCGAGCCCCATGCCGTAGGAGCCCATGCCCTCCTCGAACAGGATGCCGTCGAGATCGGCCAGTTCGTCGATGCGGATGACGCGCTCGGTCGAGACGGCCGACATGCCGTGGTCGGACACGATGATGATATTGGTCCGGTCCAGCAGGCCGCGTTCTTCGAGACCGTCGACGATCTCGCCGACCAGGCGGTCGACTTCGGCGACGGCCTGGCCTTCTTCCGGCGTGAACGGGCCGGCGCGGTGGGTGACCGTGTCGACATGGTCGAAATAGACGGCGGCAAAACGCGGCTGCTCGCCGGCCGGGGCGTCGAACCAGGCGAGAACCTCGTCGACGCGCTCGTCATAGGGCTTGTTGTGCTCATACGGATGCCAGACGCTGGCCATGTCGCCATCGACCGGGCTTTCCGAACCCAGCCAGAACATGATGTGGCTGCGCAGGCCCTGGCGTTCCGCCGTGATCCAGACCGGCTCGCCCTGCCACCAGAAGGGGTCCTGCGGGCTGCCTTCGGCATTGTTGAAATGGCGCTCGGCGGCCGCGTCCCAGGGCGAGTTGGAAATCATGCCGTGATGCTCGGGGTACAGGCCCGTGGCGATCGAGTAGAAATTCACGAAGGTCTTCGACGGCATGACGGGAATCATGCGCTCCGGCCGCGTGCCGCGTTCGGCGAGCGCCTGCAGGTTCGGCGCGTCCCAGCGGTCGATCGCGTCATAGCGCAGGCCGTCCAGGCCGATCATCAGCACGATCGGATCGTCCTGCGGTGCCTGCGACGGAACGTGGCTGCAGGCGGCCAGCAGGGCCGTGGCGGCGAGGGTGGCAAAGGCGGCAAGACGCATATCGGGTTCCCCAACACGAGATGAAGCTGGCACGGGTGTAAGCGGGGATTGTCACAAACGGAAGACAGCGCCTGTCAATTGCGCCGCGGCCAACCGACGCTGGTGTTTGCGCCAGCCCCCCCCGATTGTTAAGACTTGGCGACAGGCCTGCCGCCTGATTCACGCGCTTTTCCGGCTTCGGCCATCAGCGGCGTGACGGCGGCGTTTTTCGTGGATGCCGGCCGGGGCGGCCGGGGCCCGCGAAACCAGCACATGAGGACCGCCTTGAGCGATCACGACGACGAGCTTCCGCCGGTTGGCGACAATGCCGGCCTTCCCGAGGGTATCGGCAATATCTCGATCGAGGAGGAGATGCGCTCCTCCTATCTCGACTATGCGATGAGCGTCATCGTCAGCCGCGCGATCCCGGACGCGCGCGACGGTCTCAAGCCCGTGCACCGGCGCATCCTCTACACGATGCACGAGAACGGCCAGACGCACGAAAAATCCTACCGCAAGTGCGCCACCGCCGTCGGTGACGTGATGGGCCGCTATCACCCGCACGGCGACCAGGCGGTCTATGACGCCCTTGTGCGCCTGGCCCAGCACTGGTCGATGCGCGTGCCGCTGATCGACGGCCAGGGCAATTTCGGCTCGATCGACGGCGATCCGCCCGCAGCCTATCGTTACACCGAGGCGCGGATGGAGAAGGTGGCCCAGTCACTGCTGGCCGATATCGACAAGGACACGGTCAATTTCGTCGACAATTATTCGGCCGAGCGCCGGGAACCGGTTGTCCTGCCGGCCCGCTTCCCGAACCTTCTGGTCAACGGCGCCGGCGGTATCGCCGTCGGCATGGCGACCAATATCCCGCCGCACAATCTGGGCGAGGTGATCGACGGCACGCTGGCGCTGATGGACAATCCAGCGATGACCGACACCGAGCTCCTGGAATACATTCCGGGGCCCGACTTTCCGACCGGCGGTCTGATCCTGGGCCGCACCGGCGCGCGCAACGCGCTGGCGACGGGGCGCGGTTCGATCATGATGCGCTCGCGCACCTCGATCGAGGAAGTGCGCAATGGCCGCCTGGCGATCATCGTCCATGAAATCCCCTACCAGGTGAACAAGGCCTCGATGATCGAGAAGATCGCGGAACTCGTCCGCGACAAGAAGATCGAGGGGATCGGCGATCTGCGCGACGAAAGCGACCGGACGGGTCTGCGCGTGGTGATCGAGCTGAAGCGCGACGCCAATGCCGATGTGATCCTGAACCAGCTCTATCGCTGGTCGCCGATGCAGACGAGCTTCGGCGCCAACATGCTGTCGCTGGTCGGCGGCCGTCCGCAATTGCTGGGTGCGCTGGATATCCTCAAGGAATTCCTGCGCTTCCGCGAGGAAGTCGTGGCCCGCCGCTGCAAGTTCGAGCTGAACAAGGCGCGCGACCGGGCGCATGTCATCGTCGGCCTGGCGCTCGCCGTGGCGAATATCGACGAGGTGATCGCCCTGATCCGCCGCGCGCCGAACCCGGCTGCCGCCCGCGAGGAACTGATGTCGCGCGACTGGCCGGCTCTCGACGTGGCGCCGCTGGTCGAACTGGTGGCCGATCCGCGCTCCGTGCTGACCGATGGCAACACGCTGCGCCTGACCGACGAACAGGCCCGCGCCATCCTGGAACTGCGCCTGAACCGCCTGACCGGTCTGGGCCGCGAGGAACTGGGCAATGAGGCCAGGACGCTGGCCGAGCAAATTGCCGATCTCCTCGACATCCTGCGTTCGCGCGATCGCGTGCTCGACATCATCCGCGACGAGATGCGCGAGGTTCGCGAGAACTACGCCACGCCGCGCCGCTCCGAATTCATCGACGCCGAGCTGGACTTCGAGGACGAGGATCTGATCCCGCGCGAGGACATGGTCGTCACCGTCACGCATGGCGGCTACGTCAAGCGTACGGCCCTGTCCGACTACCGGGCCCAGCGCCGCGGCGGCAAGGGCCGTTCGGGCATGTCGATGAAGGATGAGGACTTCGTGTCCACGCTCTTCGTCGCCTCCACCCACGCGCCGCTGCTCTTTTTCTCCAATCGCGGCATGGTCTACAAGACCAAGACCTGGCGTCTGCCGATGGGCGCGCCGAACACGCGCGGCAAGGCGCTGGTCAACATGCTGCCGCTGGAGCAGGGCGAGACGATCACCTCGATCATGGCGCTGCCCGAGGACGAGAGCGTCTGGGCGGAAATGGACGTCATGTTCGCCACCAACAAGGGCACCGTCCGCCGCAACAAGCTGTCCGATTTCGTCCAGGTCAATCGCAATGGCAAGATCGCGATGAAGCTGGAAGGCGAGGACGACCGCATCGTCAATGTCGTGCTGTGCACCGAGGACGACGATGTCTTCCTGACGACCGAGAAGGGGCGCGCGATCCGCTTCCCGGCCACCGATGTGCGGGTCTTTGCCGGCCGGAATTCTGTCGGCGTGCGGGGTATCCGCCTCGCCGAGGGCGACACGCTGATTTCCATGGCGATCCTGCGCCATGTCGACGTGACCTCGCCGGAAGCCCGCGCCTACATGAAACACGCCACCGCCATGCGCCGCGCGCTGGGCGATGACGAGGAGGCCGATGCACCGGTGCTCGAGGCCGACGAGGACGGCAGCGATGACGAGGCGGCCCTGACGACCGAGCGCCTCGCCGAGCTGGGGGCTGCCGAGGAGTTCGTGCTGACCGTCGGCTCCGACGGCATGGGCAAGCGTTCCTCCGCCTATGATTTCCGGGTCATGGGCCGCGGCAACCAGGGCGTCGCCGCCACCGATGTGAAGCGCGAAATCCCGCTCGCTGCCAGCTTCCCCGTCGAGGATGCCGACCAGATCATGGCGGTCACCGACGGCGGTCAGCTGATCCGCTTCCCGGTCGATACCGTGCGTATCGCCAGCCGCTCGTCGCGCGGTGTGCGCCTCATCCGTCTCAATGACGGCGAGAATGTCGTCGCCGTGGTCCGCATCCCCGATGCCGGGGATGATGCCGTGGACGAGGATGGCGAGGCGCCGGAGACAGGCGAAGGCCCGGCCGGCGAGGCCCCCGACGCCGCTCCGGACGACACGCCCGGCGCCGCGGATGACAGCGAGGCCTGATCCCGAAACGCTTTGAAGGCGCTCGCAATCCCGCTACAAGCAGCGGCGGCAGCCGGCCAGGAGACCGACATGACCCGAACCGCCCTCTATCCCGGGACGTTCGACCCGATCACCAACGGCCATCTCGATATCATCGGCCGGGCCGTGAAACTGGTCGACAAGCTGGTGATCGGCGTTGCCATCAACGAGGCCAAGAAGCCCTTGTTCTCGCTGGAGGAACGCGTCGAGATGGTGCGTGCCGAGGTCGAGAAGTTCGAGGCCGGTGCCGCCATCGAGGTCCGGCCCTTCGACGGCCTCCTGATGCATTTTGCCGAGGAGATCGGCGCGGAGTCGATCATTCGCGGTCTTCGCGCCGTGTCGGATTTCGAGTACGAATTCCAGATGGTGGCGATGAACCAGCGCCTCAATGACGAGATCGAGACCGTCTTCCTGATGGCCGACCCGCGTCACCAGGCGATTGCCTCGCGCCTGGTCAAGGAAATCGCTTCCCTGGGCGGACGCATCTCCGATTTCGTGCCGCCCGCCGTGGAAGCCCGCCTCAAGGAGCGACTTGCGTGATCATGCGACTGACACTTTCCGCCACTTTCGCCCTGGCCCTGACGGCCGCTGCCTGCGGCCGCGAAGCGGCAACCGAAGCCGATGCCGAGGTCGCGGCCTCTGCCGCCAGCACGGCGGCCGTCGCCACCCAGGCAGAGCCCGCGGCTGCGGAACCGGCCTATGATTTCCCCGCCGAGGCCTGGCGCACGGTCGATCAGGACCGCCTGCTCTACATCGATACCGATCACGGCATGGTGGTGGTCGAGCTGGCGCCGGAATTTGCGCCGAACCACGTCGCACGCCTGCGCGAGCTGGTCGGCGAGCGCTTCTACGACTTCCTGGTCTGGCACCGGGTGATCGACGGTTTCATGGCGCAGGGTGGTGGCGCACGCGCCAATCCGGGCCACGCTGCCGACAAGCCGCCGATGGAAGCCGAATTCACCATCCGCCGCGCCGGCGAGCCGGCTGTCAGCGAGCTGCAGGACCGCGTCGTCAATCCGGGCCAGATCCCGCAGATGGCGAAGGCCGGTTTCTGGAACGGCTTCCATGCCGGCACCCAGACCGCCGCGCTGGCCGGTATCACCGGAGACGGCATGGTCCAGTCCTGGCTGCTGCATTGCCGCGGCGCTGCCGCCATGGCGCGCACCAGCGATCCGAACTCGGCCCGCAGCCAGTTCTACATCACCACCGGCAGCCCCGATCACCTCAATGCGACCTACACGGTCTGGGGCCGGGTGCGCCATGGCATGGATGCCGTCGACCGGATCGCGGTCGGCTCGGCGATGGAAGACCCGGATTTCCGTCCGGACGTGATCCGCTCCATGCGTATCGGCAGCGAGCTGCCGGCCGAAGACCAGATCGAGATTGAAGTCGTCGACACGGACAGCGAGGCCTTTGCGGGCTATCTCGACACGCTGCGCAATGCCCAGGGCAATCTGCCCGACATCTGCGAAATCACCGTGCCGTCCCGAATTGCGGAGTAGAAAGACACATGGCTGAAGAACAACTCGTATTCACGCTCGAAGGTGGCGATGTCGTCATCAAGCTGCGTCCGGACCTGGCGCCCAAACACGTCGAACAGATCACCAAGCTGGCCAGGGACGGCTTCTACGACGGGCTGACCTTCCACCGTGTCATCGACGGTTTCGTTGCCCAGGGCGGTTGCCCGAACGGCAATGGCATGGGCGGTTCCGGCACCAATATCCCGGCCGAATTCTCCGCCGAGCCGCATCAGCGCGGCACGATGTCGATGGCCCGCGCGGCCGATCCGGATTCGGCCTCCAGCCAGTTCTTCATCTGCCTGGACGACGTGCCCTATCTGGACAACCAGTACACGGTCTGGGGCGAAGTCGTGTCCGGCATGGAACATGTCGACGCGCTGCCCAAGGGCGAGCCGCCGGCCAAGCCGGGCAAGATCGTCAAGGCGAGCGTCGTCGAGGCGTAAGCCCGGCGTACCGCTGCAGAGACAGGAGAAGGGCTGCCCTCATGGGGCGGCCCTTTTCATTTGGGCGTTTTCTGCAACTCGAATGCTGCACAAAACCAATTTGGATCAGCGGGTTAACCCAGGTTTTTCATATTGGGTTCATCTCGCCCCCTTAAGTCTGCCGGCCTGCAGGCGAGGAGGGCAGGAGATGGCGACGTTCAAGGGTGTTATCGGATCGATCAGTGCCGGTCATACGGTGACGCAGATGCCGCTGATCAAGCGGCACGCGATCGAGATCGGTGACCGGACCGTCTCCGGCCTCATCCTGCCCGCGGCGGTGGATGCCGCCCTCGAGATCGCACCCGGCGGTACCGAGGTCGAATTGCGCACCGGCTGGCTCGCCTGGAGCCGGCTCGTCATGTCGGCCCGGGTCGGTGAGCGCACCGTCCGCATGGGGCCGATGAGCCTGTTCGGCACGACTTTCTTCGTTCTGCCGCTGTTCTGGATCGTGCTTTTTCTGGCCGTGACCATGGGCGCTTTCTTCTTCGGCCTGGCCGAGGAAAGCTGGTCCGACGCATTCTTTATCGGCGCGGTCGCGCTGTTCGGCGGGCTGGGCGTGCTGCGCCTGCTGGGCAATCTGATCGCCTGGATGCGCTAGCGCAGCTGCAATGTCGCCACGACCGGGCGGTGGTCGGAGCCGGTCTGCGGGCCGGTTTCCACCGAGACGGTCTGCCAGGCCTCGCCGGCGAAGATGTGGTCAATCCCCAGCACGGGCTCCGGGACCAGCCGGCCGGAGGGAAAGCTCGGCAGGGCGAGCGTGCGCCGGTCGAGGCCGAGATCGCGCTCCAGCCGTGACAGCGCATAGGACGGGGCCGCCGCGTTGAAATCCCCCATCACGATCATCCGCTCTGCCGGCAGCGCGCCCAGGAAACGCGCCAGGCCGCCGCGCTGGCAGTCCTGTGTCGCGCCGGGAAAGGGCCAGGTCAGGTGGACCGATGCGACCAGGGTGTCCGAACCGTCTGGCAGGCGGATACGGGCCCAGCTGGCGGGCGGCACTTCCCGGTCGCAGGGAATGGCGCTCCGGAACACCGCCGGATCCGGCGGGAGCACGCAGCCGCTCTCCAGGATTTCCAGCCGGCTGAGTATCCGGGTCGAGCGGCAGCGGGCCACGAAAGGATAGGCCTGTTCCAGCCGGTCCCGGGCAGGCTGCGCATTCGCCCCAGCCTCCTGCAGTGTCAGAATATCGGCATCGAGTGCCAGCAGTGTACCGGCGGTGGCGTCCGGCGCGGTGTTCCTGACCCACATATTCTGCGTCGCCACGCGCAGGGTGAGGGCGGTGTCCGAGGGCGCGGCCCGCTCTGCCGTCAGCCGGCGCACCGGCTCTCCCAGTCCGGGCAGCCAGATCAGCAGGGCGATAATGGCCATCGGCCCGGGGGCCGTGCGGTGGCGTATCAGGACAATCGCGGCCAGCGCGATCAGGGCGAGCACCGCCCAGAGAGGCCAGAGCTGGCGGAAGGCGTCGAAGCCGCGCCAGACCGGTGCCAGCCACAATGCAGCAGCGACCCCGGCGAGGCCGGCAAGCGGAAGAAACACGAGACTGGAAAGACGCAAGGCAGGATCGTCCGGGTGCGATGGGTGTGCGGCCACTACACAGCAGAGATTGCGCAGCTGCAAGCTGCCGGATAGACCCCAGCGCCATGCGCGTATCCGATTTCGACTTCGAGCTCCCCGAGGAGCGTATTGCCCTGCGTCCCGCGCGTCCGCGCGATGCGGCGCGGCTGCTGCACATCGCCGGCAATGGCGTGTTCGCCGATCGCGGCGTGTCCGACCTGCCCGAACTCCTGCGCGAGGGCGATCTGATGGTGTTCAACGACACCCGCGTCATTCCCGCCGCGCTGACCGGTGTGCGTCCGGCGCGCAGTGCCGGTGGCGGCGGGCCGGTCGATGTCGAGGTCAATCTGCACAAGCGTCTCGATGCCAGCGGCTGGCGCGCGTTTGTGCGCCCGGCCAAGCGCCTGCGCGTCGGCGATGTGATCGCCTTCTCGCAGGACCTGTCGGCCGAGGTGACCGGCAAGTCCGAGGGCGGCGATACGCGGCTGGTCTTCAACCGCACCGGTGCGGCGCTGGACGAGGCGATTGCCGCGACCGGCGTGCCGCCCCTGCCGCCCTATATCGCCCGCAAGCGCGAGGTCGACGCGCAGGATGTCGAGGATTACCAGACCCTGTTCGCCAAGCAGGACGGGTCGGTTGCGGCGCCGACGGCCGGCCTGCACTTCACCGAACGCCTGCTGACGGCGCTGGCCGATCGCGGCGTGCAGCGCACGCATGTGACGCTGCATGTCGGGGCGGGCACGTTCCTGCCGGTCAAGGCCGACGATCTCGCCGATCACCGCATGCATGCCGAATGGTGCACCGTGTCTGCCGCGGCAGCCGATGCGATCAACACCGCCAAGGCCGAGGGCCGCCGGGTGATCCCCGTCGGCACGACGGCGCTGCGCACGATCGAGAGCCTGGCCTCCCGGCCCGGCGTGATCGAGGCGGGCAGCCGCGACACCGACATCTTCATCACGCCGGGCTATGACTTCCGCATCACCGATGCGCTGATGACGAATTTCCATCTGCCGCGCTCGACCCTGTTCATGCTGGTCAGTGCGCTGGCGGGACTGGACGTGATGAAGCGGGCCTATGCGCACGCCATCCGCTCGGGCTACCGTTTCTATTCCTACGGCGATGCCAGCCTGATCGAGCGGAGCGCATGACCGGTTTCCCCTTCGACATCCACGCCACCGACGGGGCGGCGCGCACCGGCGTGCTGAAAACCCCGCGCGGCGAGATCCGCACGCCGGCCTTCATGCCCGTGGGCACGGCCGGCACGGTGAAGGCGCTCTACATGGACCAGGTGCGCGATACCGGGGCCGATATCATCCTGGGCAATACCTATCACCTGATGCTGCGCCCGGGCGCGGAGCGCGTGAAACGGCTGGGCGGACTGCACAAATTCTCCACCTGGCAGGGCCCGATCCTGACCGACAGCGGCGGTTTCCAGGTCTGGTCCCTGTCCAAGCTGCGCAAGATGACCGAGGACGGAGTGACCTTCCGCTCCCATATCGACGGCTCGGAGCACAAGCTCTCGCCGGAACGCTCGATCGAGATCCAGGCCGACCTCCTGGGCGCCGACATCTCGATGCAGCTGGACGAGTGTACTGCCTTTGGCTGTTCGAAGGCCGAGGCGAAAGCCTCGATGGATCTGTCCGTGCGCTGGGGCGAACGGTCGAAGACGGCGTTCGGCGCGCGCGAGGCCCAGAACCTGTTCGGCATCGTGCAGGGTTCGGTGTTCGAGGATCTGCGCCGGGAAAGCGCCGAGCGCCTGATCGGGACCGGCTATGACGGTTATGCGATCGGCGGGCTGGCCGTGGGCGAGGGCTTCGAGACGATGTGCGAGGTGCTCGACTTCACCACGCCGCACCTGCCTCACGAACGCCCGCGCTATCTGATGGGTGTGGGCAAGCCGATCGATCTGGTGGAATCCGTGGCGCGCGGTGTCGACATGTTCGACTGCGTCCTGCCGACGCGGTCCGGGCGTCACGGCCAGGCCTGGTCGGATTATGGCCCGATCAATATCAAGCGCGCCGAATTCATCGAGGACGAGCGTCCGCTCAACCCGGCGATCGACTGCCCGGCCAGCCGGGATTATTCCCGCGCCTATCTCAACCACCTGTTCCGCTCGGGCGAATACCTCTCGGCCATGCTCCTGTCCTGGCACAATATCGCCTATTTCGAGGACCTGACGGCGCGGATGCGGGCGGCGATTGCCGCGGGCACGTTCGACGCCTTCCGCCGCGACTTCCGTGCGAAATGGGAAGAGGGCCGCGCCGCCATCGAGAGCGGCGACAACTTCCCCGGCTGAACTGCAGATACAGAAGCGGCGCTTCCGGGAGGCGGAAGCGCCGCTCAGGGGCTTCAGGTGCGGGGAGGGACCTGAAGCAGGGCCTTCAGATGTCCGGCCTACCGGCTGGGATCAGCCGGGCCGTCATCGAGCTCCATATCGTTTTCATTGTCGCCATAGTCGTCATCCGACAGCGGATACTCGGTTGCCGCATCCTCGTTGAAGTCCGGCATGGCCTCGAATTCCGCACGGGTGTGCTCGATCACGGCGACTGGGCGGTCACCCTCGGGCGCAAAGCTCACCTCGTCGGCGTCGATCAGCACCTCGCGGCCACCGATGTCCAGCGTCCCGCCGCTCTCGACGACGATGGCTTCGACATCGCCTTCCGTGCCGAGACGGACACGCTCGATCTCGCCGAGCTCGCCGCCATCCTCGGATTCAACCCGCAGGTCGATCCAGTGGTGGTCATCGGTATAGGGCGCGCGGTCGAGGTCCGAATTGTCCCAGGCCTCTGCGGTCTCGCGCAGCAGGTCATTGTCCTGGATCGTCTCGTTCGGCGCCGGGGCGTGAGCCTGGCCTTCTACGGTCATCTGCTCGTCCACCACGGGCTTTTCGTCCTGGTGAAGATCGTCCTGGGCCAGGGCCGCAGCGCCGGCCAGCGCGGTCGTTGCGCAGGCAAACGCCGAAGCAGCGGTTGCAGTCGTCAGGGTAGTAAGGCGTTTCATGTCTGCCTCCTGTCTTGCTCCATCTGCCGGCTTCAGCCGGGGACAGCTCTGTGCCTGCCATCCGGACCCGAAACGGACAGCCGCCACGAAAAGTTGCGAAGTTTACAGGAATGTAATGCGGTAAGGCTCAGTCTTCGGTGGCCGGTTCGACCAGGCCATAGGCCTCGAACGCACGCCGCATCTGCTGTGCCGGACAGCCGAAACCGTCATACAAACCACGCAGATAGGCGCGGCGGCGCTGGGCCATCTCGCGGCGCTCGCGCGCTTCGTCCTCGATCCGGCCGGCGCCGCCGATGAAACGGATCACCGGGCGTACCGGGTTCAGGCCTACAATCGTTGAGTGATACAGGCTGCGCGCGCCGTCGGCGGCCGCATCGGGGGCCTGGGCGGCCAGTCCTGTGCCCCGGTCGAACCAGCTTCGCTCCTCCCGGGCCTCTTCCTCCGCCTGGCGTTCCTCTTCCTCGATATCGGGACCCAGCACCACGGTCAGCCGCGCGACATCGCGCGCCACGGTGGAACAGCGCCGGCGCGAGCCTTCGCCGCCATAGGGGGTCGGCACGGTGTCGTCGCCCTCGTCGACCATGATCGGGCCCGGCCGCTCGCGCGGCAGGCCGACCGCGTCTTCCAGCGCGTCGGTGGTTTCGACCCGGGCCATGCTGGCGGTTTCGCCGGCATTCTGGCGGGTGGACGAGCATGCTCCGGCGGACAGCGCCACCGCGAAGCAAACCATGGCTGGAATCAGGACCCTGTTCGTCATGCCGGCGAGTTTACCGGCGATTGCGGAAAAATCTTGGCCGAAATGCTGATATCCGCCGTCAAAGCCGCATTGACCCTCCGGAATCGCCCGTATAGGTTCCGCGCTCCTCGTGAGGGGAGCCGATAGCTCAGCTGGTAGAGCAACTGACTTTTAATCAGTAGGTCCAGGGTTCGAATCCCTGTCGGCTCACCAATTCATCTCCAGCATCATCGTTGCGTATCCGGGGTTCCGCAGCCGTTTTCCGGCGCGGATCACGCCTTCCGCTTGACCTTGCCGCCGCCGCAGCCAAACCTTCCCGCGTAAACGGGAGGGGCCGATGAAGAGATGTGTGTGCCTGGCAGCCGCTGCAGCGCTGCTCACACTGGCGGGGTGTAACGGGGCCGAGGAGACGCAGGTCCGCATCGAACCGGCGCCGGAGACCCAGCGCACGCTGGCCCAGGGCGAGATTGTCGGCTTTCATTCCGGCGAGGCGGCCTCGGCCTGGCTGGCCATACCCTATGCCGCACCGCCTGAAGGCGATCTGCGCTGGCGGGCACCGCGGCCGGCGCTGGCCTTTGACGACGGCCGGCTCGAGGCCATCGAACACGGTCCGGTCTGCCCCCAGGTGACCAATGAACTTTCCGCCCGGGCGGCCGGTGTCGAGGCCGGCGTGCTGATCGGCGAGGAAGACTGTCTCACACTCGATATTTACGCCCCGCGCGAGGCCGCGCCCGAGGCCGGGCTTCCGGTCATGGTGTGGATCCATGGCGGGGCGAATGTCTGGGGTTCGTCCTCGGCCTATGACGGATCGCAGCTGGCGGCCGAGCGCGATGTCGTGGTGGTCGCCGTGCAATACCGTCTCGGTCCGCTCGGCTTCCTGTCGCATCCGGCCTTGCGCGAAAGTGCCGGACACCCGCTGGACGAGGCGGCGAACTTCGCGCTGCTCGATCTCGTCGCCGCGCTGGACTGGGTGGACGCCAATATCACCGCTTTCGGCGGCGATGCCGACCGGATCACGATCTTCGGGGAAAGCGCCGGCGCCTTCAATATTGCCGCCCTGATGGCGTCCGAACCGGCGCGCGGCCGGTTCGATGCGGCCATCATGCAGAGCGGCGGCACGGGCACGAACAGCCGCGAGGTGGCCGAAAACGGCGGCGGAAACGATCTTCATCCCGCCCTGGAAGCCGTGGCTGCCTTTGCGGGGCCCGATGCGGACGGGGCGGCGATGCGGGCGGTGCCGCTGGAGGATGTCTACGCGGTCTATCGCGACGAAAGCGGTGCCTTCACCTCCCTGCCGCGCATGATCGAGGACGGGGTGAGCCTGCCCGAGGACGGCATACTGGGCGCGGCGGCACGGCCGGGCGGTTTCGCGCCCGTGCCGCTGATCACCGGCGCCAATCGGGACGAGATGAAGCTTTACACCGCCTTCGATCCGCAGTTGACGCGGCGCCTGGGACCGCTGGTCTGGCCGCGCGACGTGGCGCGTTACCAGGCCGCGGTCGAATATCCCAGCCGCAGCTGGCGCGTCGGGGCGGTCGATGACCTGCTCGACCGTCTGCGGTCCGCCGGCCATGAGGATTTGTGGGCCTACCGGTTCGACTGGGACGAGGGCGGCAAGGTTCTGCTGACCGATACCGGCATTCTGCTCGGGGCCTCGCACGCCATGGAGATCCCGTTCGTCTTCAACCATTTCGAGCTGTTCGGCCCGTTCGATCGCGTCCTGTTCAATGACCGCAATGCGCAAGGCCGCGCGGCGCTCGCCGATGCAATGGGCGGTTACTGGGGGCAGTTTGCCCATACGGGCGAGCCCGGCACGGGCGGTGGCGCCGGTCCGGAGTGGCCGCGCTGGGGCGAGACGGCCCGGCTGATGCGGTTCGACACGCCGGCGGACGGCGGTCCGGAAGTCATGACCGGGCGGGACACACCGGCCGCAATCGCCGCCGATCTTGCGGCCGACACCCGTCTGCAGCCGTCCGGGCGTTGCGCGGTGGCGGCCGGGATCATGCGCCGACAGCCCGCCATCGCGCAGGCTTTCGAGAACGGCATGGATTGTTGAGGCGGGCCAAGCCGCTTGAAGGAAGTTCTGGCCAGGGCATGGCGCTGGGGGCGCCGCGCGCTATTCTGGTGCCGTCCATCCCTTCAACGCGTCTTTGATTCGGCGGCCCGACCATGAACGAGCTTCTCCTGCAGGCGGTGATCTATCTCGGCGCCGGCGTGATTGCGGTGCCGATCGCACACCGCCTCGGGCTGGGATCGGTGCTGGGCTATCTGCTGGCCGGCGTAGCCATCGCCCCGCTGCTCGACTGGATGGGGTCGGACCCGGAGAACGTCCAGACCTTCGCCGAGTTCGGCGTGGTGATGATGCTCTTCCTGATCGGCCTGGAACTCCAGCCACGCCTGTTGTGGGACATGCGCATGCGCCTGTTCGGGCTGGGCGGGCTGCAGGTGGCGGTGACGGCGCTGGTGGTCGCGGTGGCGTGCCTGGGCTTCGGGCTGGACTGGCGGCTGGCGCTGGCACTCGGCCTGATCATGGCGCTGTCCTCGACCGCCATCGTCCTGCAGACGCTGGGCGAAAAGGGCTGGCTGCGCACCGAGGGCGGGCAATCGGCCTTCTCGGTCCTCCTGTTCCAGGACATCGCCGTCATCCCGATGCTGGCCCTTCTGCCCTTCCTGGCGATAGCGGGGGTAGACGCCGGTGCGGCGCATGGCGGCGGTGCCCATGGCGGCCCGGCGCCGTTCGCAGCCTGGCCGGCCTGGGCCCAGGGGCTGATGACGCTGGCCGTCGTCGCCGGCGTGATCCTGGGCGGCCGCTATCTCACACGACCCGCCTTCCGCATCATCGCGCGCACCGGCCTGCACGAACTTTTCTTTACCGCGGCGCTGGTCCTGATTGTCGGCATCGCCGTGCTGATGAGCATGGTCGGCCTGTCGCCGGCGCTGGGGACATTCCTCGCCGGTGTGCTGCTGGCTGAAAGCGAATACCGCCACGAGCTGGTCTCGGATCTGGAACCCTTCAAGGGCCTGTTGCTCGGCGTCTTCTTCATCACGGTCGGTGCAGGCATGGAGTTTGCCCTCCTGGGCGAGGAATTCGGCCTCATCATCGGCCTCACGCTCAGCCTGATCCTGGTGAAGGGCGCGATCCTGCTGGCGCTGGCGACCCTGTTCCGGATGAAGGGGCGGGCCCGCTGGCTGTTCACCTTCGCCCTCGCCCAGAGCGGCGAGTTCGGCTTCGTGCTGCTCGCCTTCTCGACCAGCCTGCACGTCATCCCCGACGAGATCGCCGCCGTCGCCTCGCTGGTGGTGGCCCTGTCGATGATGGCGACGCCGCTTTTGATGATCGCCTTCGAGCGCTTTGTCTCGCCGCGGGTCGGCCGGAAGGCGGGGCATGAGCGCGACGAGGACACGATCGAGGAGGAGGGGCCCGTCATCATCGCCGGCATGGGGCGGTTCGGCCAGATCGTGCATCGCCTCCTGGTGATGGACGGCTACAAGCCGATCGTTCTGGACAATTCGGCCGAGCATATCGACGGGCTGCGCAAGTTCGGCATCCAGGTCTATTACGGCAACGCCCTGCGGCCGGGGCTGCTGGAAGCCGCGGGCATCGCCCGCGCCAAGCTGCTGGTCGTGTGCACCGATAATCGCGAGCGGGCCGTCGAACTCGTCCAGCATGTGAAGCAGCGCTACCCGCATGTGCACGTCATCGCCCGCGCCGCCAGCCGCGAACATGTCTACCAGCTGCGTGCGGCCGGCGCGGACAGTGCGGTGCGCGAGATGTTCGGCTCCTCCCTCGAGGCGGCGACCCAGTCGCTCGAAGTGCTCGGCGAGACGCGTGAACGTGCCGAGAAGAAGGCGAAGGCCTTTGCCCATCATGACGAGGAAAGCCTGCGGCAATTGTTCGAGGTCTGGGATTCCGAGATCGATGTCTTCGACAATGAGGCCTATATCGAGCGGGCGCGGTCGCGCGTCGTGTCGCTGGCCGAGCTGATGGCCGAGGATGTCGGCGAACCCGATCCGGAAGACGAGCGCGACCCGCTGTCCTGAGCGGCACCGGCGACCGAAACACGGTTTCGTCCGGCATCCTTAATGGTTAATGTCGGCCCGCTTTCGACTCGGGGACAAGCTTGGGACGTTTTCTTCTGGCAATTCTGCTGGCCGTGCTGCCAGGCGTGGCCACTGCTGCGTCTGACGACGAGCCGGTGATTGCATCGGAGATCCCCGAAGAGCCTCAGCCCGTGCGGACGGCCGATCTCGACCGCTGGGCGCTGCAGGTCACCGGCTGGACGCCGCAATCGGTCGCCGAACTGGCCGGCTTTCTCTACGAGGCACCCGGGCACGGACTGCCGGCGCTGGACGGGATTGCCGACTATCTGCTCGATCCGGATGTGGCGTTCGAACCGCGGGCTGCGGCAGCGTCGCGGGCGGCGCTGCAATACACCGCCTGGCTGGAATACGGGCTGATCGACCAGGACACGCTGACGCTGCGCCTGCTGACGGACAATGAGGCGTCCCGGCTGGTCGCACGCCTCGTGACCGCGCTGGACACGGGGCATATCGAACAGGCGATTACGGAAAGCCTGCCGGCCGTGCGCGATTACGATATCCTGCGCCGGGAAATGCTGCGCCTGATGACGCTGCGCCCGATCTGGCCGCAGATCGGGGGCGGTGATACGCTGACGCTCGGCGATGCCGGGGTGCGGGTCGACCAGTTGCGTGCGCGGCTGGCGGCCGAGGGGCTCCTGGCGCCGGGCTGGGCGAGCGGCGATGCGTTCGACATGCGGCTGGAAACCGCGCTGCGGCGCTATCAGGGGCGGGTGAACCTCTCGCCGACCGGGCGTCTCGACCGGCCGACCCTGCGCCAGCTGAACATCACACCTGAGGAACGCATCGCGCAATTGCGCGCCAATCTCGAACAGCGGCGCTGGCGGACCCGGCAGCTGGGCGAGCGGCATATCTGGGTCAATCTTGCGGACTTCCACCTCGAAGTCTGGGAGAACGGCCGGCTGGCGCGCGAGCACGAGGTGATGATCGGCGGCCAGACCTCCTCGACACCGGAATTCTCCGAGGAGATGCAATACATCGTCCTCAATCCCTGGTGGGGGCTGCCATCCAGCTCGGCGCGCTCGCGCTTCGCCTCGATCCGGCGCAATCCGGGTATCGTGAATTCGCACGGCTTCCGCATCTACAATTCGGCCGGCGAGCCGGTTTCGGTCTACGAGGTCGACTGGAGCCGCTGGAATGACCGCTGGCCCTACCGGCTGTCGCAGCCGCCCGGGCCGACCAATCCGATGGGCGAGGTGAAATTCATCTTCCCCAACCGGCACAATATCTACATTCACGACACGACCGAGCGTGACCGCTTCGTGCGCACGCGCCGGGATTTCTCGGCCGGCTGCATCCGCGTGCAGGATCCGCTCGCCCTCGCCGAATGGGTGCTGGCGGGCCAGGCGGACTGGTCGCGGGCGCGGATCGACGAGGTGGTGTCCGGAAATACCCCGACCGTGGTCTGGCTGGACCGGCGCATCCCGGTCCATATCGCCTACTGGACGGTCGTCGGGGAGGCGGACGGTTCGGTGCGCTACCTGCACGACCTCTACCGCCGTGACGGGCGGCTGGTTGCTGCGTATGCGCAGGCGTTCGCGACGGCAACCGCAGCGGGTGACACCGGCCGGGCAGGGGTGTTCGACACGACTGCAGCCCTGCGCTGATTAGGAGTTTCGGCATTCTCCAAAAAAAAGCGGGAACCGATCGTGAGGCTTCTGCGTTGTCCGGTTGTACGGGGATGTGTGGCCCGGTCCCGGGACGCACTGTATCCTTGCTGCAACGCGACAAAATATTCGGGTCTTATCGGGGCTTTACCTGTCTGGCCTATGGCGCTCGCGATGTAATTGTAGTAGGGGTCGTACTAGGAGCGTCCGTCAGGACGATTCTTCGCGCCCGGCACCGTGCCGGGCATGGTCAGTCACACCAAGGAGGCGCGAGCCTCTGGAGGGGGAATGATGAAAAAACGGCTTTTTACGGCGGTCGCCGTTGGGGCCTTCTTGGCAGCGGGTCCCGCGTTCGCTGACGAAGGCTGGTATGTCCGTGGTGCAGTCGGTTACGGCGGCCCGGGCGACACCGACGTTTCCGGCTCGCTGAATGGTGAAATCAACGGCAAGGGCAATTGGCGCGAAGCGGCAGCTCTTGGCTATGAATGGGCTGACGGCTTCCGCCTCGAAGGCGAACTGGCTCACCGTTACAATGACACCGGTGCGGTCGGCGGCTTCGAGCACAGCCTGAGCGACTTCCAGATCTGGTCCCTGATGGCCAACGCCATCTTCGACTTCAATCCGGATGGCGCCTACCACCCGTATATCGGTGTCGGTCTGGGTCTGGGCGATGTGTCCGGCACCCTGACGGGCTTCTCGGCCGGCACCATGCCGCCGAACCCGACGCCGGCCGATTATGTTGTCGCTCAGGACAGCGACAATCCGTTCGTGTGGCAAATCCTCGCCGGTATCGGTTGGGACCTCACCGAACAGCTGACCCTGGACACCGAGTATCGTTACTTCTCGGCTTCCAGCACGGACTACGCCCCGGGCGTGAGCGTTGACGCTCTGGCCGGTCACGAGGCCTGGATCGGACTGCGGTATTCCTTCGCGGCTCCGCCGCCTCCGCCGCCGCCCCCGCCGCCGCCGCCTCCGCCCCCGCCGCCCCCGCCGCCTCCGCCGCCGCCTCCGCCGCCGCCGTCGTGCGATGACGTGAGCTTCCCGGTCTACTTCGAGTGGGATCGCGCGGATCTGACGGATCAGGCCCGGGCCGTGATCGCCCAGGCTGCCAACCAGCGCGGCAATTGCGGTGTGACCCGCGTGTCCGTCGCCGGCCACGCCGACCGTTCGGGCGCTGCTGCCTACAATGTCGGTCTGTCCGAGCGCCGTGCCCGCGTCGTCCGCGACGAGCTGGTCCGCCTCGGCGTTCCGGCGAGCACGATCTCGATGGAAGCGTATGGCGAAACCCGCCCGGCGGTGCAGACCGCTGACGGTGTTCGCGAACCGCTGAACCGTCGTTCGGAAGTGGTCATCGTTCTGGACTAGGTCCGGATCTGATGGATCGAAGGATTGCGGCCCGGCATCTGCCGGGCCGCTTTTCTTTTGCCTGAAGGCCGGTTCCGGCCCGGTGTCGCGGTTTTGGCAAAATAGTGCACGGAGCGGGCTGTTTCGGGGGCGATCTGGTCGCTTTTTCCGTCCTGCTGAGGCTGCGCTTGACCCGTTCGAAGCGCCGGTTCACACCGGATGCAACGCGGCGGCAGGGGCCTGACCGCACCTGCAGACAAGGGAGAACTTCCATGAGCAAGCCGGACAAGCCGTATCGCAAGCGCGAGATCGCCGGGCACACGCTGAGCCCGGAAACCCAGATGATGAGCTACGGCTATGATCCGAAGCTCTCGGAAATGTCGATCAAGCCGCCGATCTTCCTGACCTCGACCTTTGCCTTTGAAAGTGCCGAGCACGGCGCTGCCTTTTTCCGCGTCACGCTCGGCCAGGCCGAGGAGGGCGATCCGGAAGCCGCAGGCCTGATGTATTCGCGCTTCAACAATCCCAATATGGAAGTGCTGGAAGACCGGCTCGCCCTCTATGACGGTGCCGAGGAATGCTGCGTCTTCTCCTCCGGCATGGCGGCCATCTCCACCACGCTGATGGGCCTGGCGCATTCCGGCTCGGTGATCCTCCAGTCGACGCCGCTCTATGGCGGGACGGAAAGCCTGATCCGCAAATTCCTGCCGAATTACGGCATCCAGTCGGTCGACTTCTTTGCCGGTGCGCATGAGGACGAGATCCATGCCGCCGCCGACGAGGCGCTGGCCAAGGGCGAGGTCTCGGTCATCTACACCGAGACGCCGACCAATCCGACCAATGACCAGGTCGATCTGAATGTCTGCCGCCGCCTCGTCGACCTGATCGAGAAAAAGCAGGGCAAGCGCCCCTATCTCGTCGTCGACAACACCTTCCTCGGCCCGGTCGGCCAGAAGCCGATGGAGCTTGGTGCCGACGTGGTCGTCTACTCGCTGACCAAATATATCGGCGGCCATTCCGACCTGATCGCCGGTTCGGCCTCCGGCACGACCGAAGCCATGGCGCAGATCCGCGGCCTGCGCGGTTATCTGGGCACCAATCTGGACCCGCACACCTGCTGGATGCTGCTGCGCTCGCTGGAAACCGTGAAACTGCGCATGGAAGCGGCCGCTCTCGGTGCCCGCAAGGTCGCCGAATTCCTGCGCGATCATCCCAAGGTCAACCGGGTGCGCTATCTGGGCTTTCTGGAAGAGGGCACGCGCGACGGCGATGTCTTCAAGGCCCAGTCCTCCTCGGCCGGCTCCACCTTTGCCTTCGATCTGGAGAGCGAGGCCGCAGCCTTCCGCATGCTCAACGCGCTGCAGGTGATGAAGCTGGCAGTCAGCCTCGGCGGTACCGAAACCCTGATCTGCCACCCGGGCTCCACCACTCACCGCGGTGTCGATCCGGAACTGCGCAAGCGCCAGGGCTTCTCCGACGGCCTGGTGCGCATCTCGGTCGGTATCGAGAACCCGGACGATCTGATCGCCGACCTGAAGCAGGCGCTCGAACACGCCTGATCCCGAACCGTCTCGCACCATCCCCGCGCGGTCTCTGCCGCGCGGGGGTAGACCCGTCCGTTTAAACGGCTATCACTGGGACATGCAGGACAAACTCGATCTCAACCCCGACGAGCGCGCCGTGCTCGACTGGATCGACAGCCGCGCCGATCACATGATCGACACGGTCAAGGCGTGGTCGGCGATCAATTCCGGCAGCCGCAACGCGGACGGTCTGGAGCGCATGCGCGCCTGTCTGGAAACCGCGTTCGGCGAGTTGGGCGGCGAGATATCCGCCATCGATCTGCCGCCGACGACGATTGTCGATCCCGACGGAACGGTGCGCGAGCAGGCATTCACGCCCTCCTTCCACTGCCGGCTGCGGCCGCAGGCGCCGATCCGCATCGTCATGACCGGTCATCACGACACGGTCTTCCCGGCGGACAGTCATTTCCAGTCGACCGAGCTGTGGGATGCCGACACGCTGAACGGTCCCGGCGTCGCCGACATGAAGGGCGGCATTCTGGTGATGCTGCACGGGCTTCTCGGCCTCGAGCGCTCGCCCTGGAAGGACGAGATCGGCGTCGATGTGCTGATCAGTCCGGACGAGGAAATCGGCTCGCTGGGCTCCGGCCCGATCCTTGCCGATCTGGGCGCCGGTGCCGATATCGGCATGACCTACGAGCCCGCCCTGGCCGACGGTTCGCTGGCGGGGGCTCGCAAGGGTTCGGGCAACTGGTCGCTGAAAGTCTCCGGCCGCGCGGCCCATGCCGGGCGCGAACATCATCTGGGCCGCAACGCCCTGGCCGCAGCCTGCCAGTTCGGGCTGGGGCTGGACGAGCTCAACGGCCGGCGCGAGGGCGTCACCTTCAACCTGGCCCGCATCGATGGCGGCGGCCCGCCGAATGTCGTGCCGGACAATGCGGTGGCGCGTTTCAATGTGCGCGTGAAGACCGAGAATGACCGCACCTGGGTGGAGGCCGAGCTGGAACGCCTTCTCGACGAGATCCGCGTGCGCGACGGCATCGCGGCCGAGCTGCATGGCGGCTTCACCCGCCCGCCCAAACCCATGAGCCCGGCCAATGCCCGCATGTTCGAATGGACGAAGGCGGCGGGCGGTGCGCTGGGCCTGGACATCCGCTGGCAGGACACGGGCGGCGTGTGCGAGGGCAATAATCTGTGGGCGGCCGGCTGCCCCAATGTCGATACGCTGGGCGTGCGCGGCGCCGATATCCATTCCGATCGCGAGATCGTCAAACTGTCGAGCTTTGCCGAACGGGCCAAGCTGTCGGCGGTGATGCTGATGAAGTTTGCCCGGGGCGAATTCAACGCCAAGGAAGCGCGCGCCCTGGCAAGGACC
The DNA here is from genome assembly GCF_027922185.1 of Maricaulis virginensis. Classification (NCBI taxonomy): domain Bacteria; kingdom Pseudomonadati; phylum Pseudomonadota; class Alphaproteobacteria; order Maricaulales; family Maricaulaceae; genus Maricaulis; species Maricaulis virginensis. The sequence goes on from NZ_BSFE01000001.1 coordinate 375,998, forward strand.
CAATAGACACAGGCATGATCGGGGGAAGAGCATGCTGATTGTACGTGCGGCCAAACGCACCGACACGGACGCCCTTGTGCGTCTGGCGCAGGAAGCGGGAACCGGTTTCACATCCCTGGCTGTGCCGGCGGATGTGCTGGCGGCGCGCCTGGAGAAGTCCGAAGCGATCTTTTCCACGCCGGAACCGGGCCAGACCGAGGACGCCTACCAGCTGATGCTGGAGGACACCGGGACCGGCCGGATCGTCGGCTGTTCGGCCATCAAGGCGATGGTGGGTGTGTCGAAACCCTATTGGGATTTCAAGATCATCACCCTGGCCCAGCATTCGCTGGAAGCTGACCGCCGCTTCGACATGGATGCCATGCTGCTGGTCAATGACTTCGCGGGGGCCTCGGAAGTCGGCACGCTGTTCGTCTCCGAGGCCGGACGCGGTACCGGCGCGGGACGGCTTGTCGCCCAGTCGCGCTATCTGATGATGGCGGCCGACCGGTCGCGCTTTGGCGAGCGTGTGCTGGCCGAGCTGCGCGGTGTGGTCCATGACGACGGGTCCTCGCCCTTCTTCGATGCGGTCTCCCGCCCCTTCTTCCGGATGGATTTCGACGATGCCGACCGGCTGTCCGCATCGACCGACAACCAGTTCATCCTCGATCTGGGCCCGCAGCACCTGATCTATATCGACCTGCTGCCGCAATCGGTGCGCGAGGTGATCGGCAAGCCGCATCCGCACGGGGAGGGGGCCTACAACCTCCTGCTCTGGGAGGGGTTCCACTATGACCGCTATGTCGACATTTTCGATGGCGGGCCGCTGGTCTCCACCTGGACCGAGAATATCCGCACCCTGCGCGAGAGCCGCGAGGTGACCGTGCGGGCGGCGACGACGACGGGCGGTGTCGACGGCATCCTGTCGACCGACCGCTTCCCGGATTTCCGGACCTGTCACGCCCAGGTCGTCGATGATGGCGACATTCTGGGCATTTCCTACGAAACCATGCAGGCGCTCGATCTGGCCGAAGGCGATCGCGCCCGCTTCTGGCGACGAATGAGGTGATTTCATGCTGCTGATCGATGGCCAATGGCGCGCAGGCAAGGGCGCTGACATGCACTCGGAAAACCCGGCCGATGGCAGCCGCGTGTGGAGCGGCAAGGCCGCCACGGCGGACGATGTCGACGCCGCCTTCAAGGCCGCGCGGGCGGCTTTCCCGGCCTGGGGGCGCTGCCTCTATCCCGAGCGTGTGGCCATCGTCGAGGCCTACCAGGCCTATCTCGAGGCGAACAAGGACGCGCTGGCCGAGCTGATCTCGCGAGAAACCGGCAAGCCGCGCTGGGAAGGCCTGGCCGAAGCCGGCGCGATGATCGGCAAGATCGCGATCTCCAAGACCGCCTATGCCGAGCGTACGGGCGAACACGCGTCGGACACCGCTTTCGGATATGCCGCCCTGGCGCACAAACCGCTGGGCGTGATGTTCGTGCTCGGGCCCTACAATTTCCCCGGCCATCTGCCGAACGGCCATATCGTGCCGGCGTTGCTGGCGGGCAATACGATCGTCTTCAAACCGTCCGAGATGACCCCGGCCGTGGGCGAGTTCATGGCGAAGGCCTGGGAGGCCGCCGGTCTGCCCAAGGGCGTGCTGAACCTGGTCCAGGGCGCGCGCGAGACGGGCGCCGCTGCGCTGGATCATGCCGATCTGGATGGTGTGCTGTTCACCGGGTCCTGGGGCACGGGCAAGTTCATCCACGAGAAGTTCGCGGGCCGCACCGGTATCCAGCTGGCGCTGGAAATGGGCGGTAATAACCCGCTCGTTATCTGGGATGCCGCCGATGCCGAAGCGGCTGCGCGGGTGGCGGTGCATTCCGCCTATATCACGGCCGGTCAGCGCTGTTCCTGTGCGCGCCGCCTGATCCTGCCCGAGGGCGCAGCCGGCGATGCCGTGGTCGAGGCGATCGACCGCATCGCGGGCCAGCTGAGCATCGGCCGCTGGGATGCCGACCCGGAACCCTTTATCGGACCGCTGGTCTCCGCCCAGGCTGCGCGCGGCGTACTGGCCGCCCAGGACGATCTCCTGTCGCGCGGCGCGAAAGCGATCCGCAAGGCCGTGACCGTCGCGGAACTGGGCGAGGCCTTCCTGCGTCCCGGCCTGATCGACGTCACCGGTGTGGATGTGCCGGACGAGGAAGTCTTCGGCCCGCTGATCCAGATCGTGCGCGTTGCCTCCTTCGACGATGCCATCGCGGCTGCGAACGATACCGCCTATGGCCTCTCGGCCGGGCTGGTCTCGGACGATGAAGCCCTCTGGGAGCGTTTCTGGGTGGAAGCCCGCGCCGGTATCGTCAACTGGAACCGGCCGACCTGCGGTGCGGCCTCCAACATGCCCTTCGGCGGGCCGGGCCAGTCGGGCAATCTGCGGCCCAGCGCCTTCTATGCCGCCGACTATTGCGCCTATCCGGTCGCCACGCAGGCCCAGTCGAAGGCCGAGCGCATGCCGGTCAAGGGAGTGGATTGATGGCGCGCGCGGTCGAGGCGAATTTCGACGGGCTGGTCGGCCCGACGCATAATTATGGCGGCCTGTCCGAAGGCAATCTGGCCAGCGCCAGGAATGAGGGTCTGGTCTCCTCGCCGCGCCAGGGCGTGCTGGAAGGCCTCGCCAAGATGAAACGCCTGGCCGATAGCGGCCTGGTGCAGGGCCTGCTGCCGCCGCACGAGCGCCCCTATCTGCCGCTGCTGCGCCGGGCCGGTTTTTCCGGGTCCGACGCGGCGGTGGTCGAGGCGGCCTGGAAGACGGCGCCGGGCCTGTTGCGCAAGGCCTGCTCGGCCTCGCCCATGTGGGCTGCCAATGCCGCGACCGTGTCGCCGTCGGCCGATACGGCCGACAGCCGCCTGCATCTCACTCCGGCCAATCTGCTGACCACGCTGCACCGTTCCATCGAGGGCGAGCAGACCCGCCGGGCCCTGCAATGGGCCTTCCCGGACGCGGCCCGTTTCGCCGTGCACGACGTTTTGCCCATGCAGCCTGACTTTGCCGATGAGGGCGCGGCCAATCATGTGCGCCTGTGCGCCGAGCAGGGCGGGCCGGGTGTCGAGATCTTCGTCTATGGCCGCGAGGCCGGCGAGGCGTGGAGCGGCAGGTTTCCGGCACGCCAGACGCTGGAAGCCTGCCAGGCCGTGGCCCGCTCGCACGGGCTCGACCCGAAACGCACCGTCTTCATCCGCCAGTCGTCCGAGGCGATCGCCGCCGGTGCCTTCCACAATGACGTCGTCTGCGTCGGCACGCGCACCACGCTTTTCTTCCACGAACTGGCCTTTGCCGACCGCGAGGCTGCCCTGGCCGATATCCGCAAGGCGGCCGAAGGCCTGTTCGAGCCGGACTTCGTGGAGGTGCCCGAGGCCGAGGTGCCCGTCGGCGATGCCATCACCAGCTATCTGTTCAATTCCCAATTGCTGGAATGGCCCGGCGAGGACCGCCTGGTGCTGATCGCGCCGAAGGAGACCGAGGAAACCGCAACGACGCGCGCCTACTGCGCGGCGATGACGGCGGGCAATGGCCCGATCGGGCGGGTGGAGTTCGTCGAGGTGCGCCAGTCCATGCGCAATGGCGGCGGACCGGCCTGCCTGCGCCTGCGTGTTGTGCTGACGGACGAGGAACGCGCCGCGGTGGCGCCGCAGGCGCTGATGTCGGACACGCTCTATGACACGCTGGTGGCCTGGGCGGGCAAGCACTACCGCGACCGGCTGGAGCCGAATGATCTGGCCGACCCGGCCTTGCTGCGCGAGAGCCGCGAGGCGCTGGACGCGCTGACCGGGATTCTCGGTCTCGGTGGGGACTACTACCCCTTCCAGTGGGGCTAGGCTTGCTTAACCGCGTTTTTGCGAGACGTTCGCTTCCTACTATTCAAACCGGCAAATCATGATAGGTTTCGCCCCGTCTGATCGTGGGGAGCAGAAGTTGAGCGAGAGCCAGAGCGTTTCCGTCATTCTGGTTGACGATGACCCGGACGAGCACTTCCTGTTCCAGGCGGATCTGGAAGACGCCGGCGTTCGGTTCCGTTTTGCGGCGTTCACCCGCCCCGAAGACGCGCTCGCTCATCTGCGCGACAATGGCGACGGTCCGGCCGTTGTCTTCACCGATCTTTCCCTGGCCGGCGCGAATGCGCTGGACTTCATCGCCTCGGTCCAGCCGCTGCTGGGCGGCGGTGCGGTCGGTGTCTATTCCGGTGCGCGCAATCCGGAGATGGAAGCGAAGTGCCGGGAGGCCGGATCCAGCTTCTATATCGTCAAGCCGGTCACCCGCGAGAATTTCGCCGGCATGATCGCCGGGCTCGGCGCGGTGTGCCTGGAAGAAGACCGCCAGACCGGCGAACTGCACCTGCGCCCCGCGGACAGCGCCGCGGCCTAGAGCGCTTCGGCCTTTGCCGGCAGGCCGCCGGCCCGGGCGTATTCCTGCGTTCCCCTGGTATAGATCCTGTCGCCCTCGACCGTGTCGGAGGGTTTCAGCTCGTCCATGCCGGGCAGGCGGGCATAGATCGGCGCGAAATCCTCATAGGTCGCTTCCATCAGCTCGTCATAGCTGTCGATGACGAAATAGGTCTGCTGGAAATCGTCATAGCGGTAGTCGGTGCGCATGATGCGTTCCAGATCGAAATGGATCCGGTTGGGCGAGCGCGCCTCCAGCGAGAAGATCGATTCGGCTTTCGAGGAGACGATGCCGGCGCCGTAGATGCGGCGGCCTTCCGGCGTGTTGATCAGGCCGAATTCCACCGTGTACCAGTAGAGCCGCGCCATGTGCTTGATGGCGTCGAACTCCAGCGAGCGCAGCCCGCCGCGGCCATAGGCCTGCATATAGTCGGCAAACACCGGCTGGGTGAGCAGCGGCACATGGCCGAACACATCGTGGAAGATGTCGGGCTCGGGCAGATAGTCCAGCTTCTCCCCGTCGCGGATGAAGCGGCCGGAGACGAAGCGGCGATTGGCCAGGTGTTCGTAGAAATCCCTTTCCGGGATCAGGCCGGGCACGGTGACCACGGTCCAGCCGGTCAGCTTTTCCAGCTTCTCGTTGACGCGCCGGAAATCGGGAATGCCGCCCTCATTGAGATTGAGCAGTTCGAGACCCTTGAAGTGTTCCGGCGCCGCGCGGCCCTTCAGCACCTCCATCTGGCGCTCGTAGAGCGTCGTCCAGATGGCGTGTTCCTCGGACGTGTAGCGGTCCCATTTCTGGTCGATGGTAAAGTCGGCGGCGGGGGTCTGTTCCGCCACGATCGGGTCATTGACAGGCATGACGGGTCATCCGGCGTGTAACTAGTTTCATTTGTAACTAAATATACGCCTGATCGGCGCTTCACCCAAGAGGCGCGTGCAGACTTTGTCATGCACCCCGTCAGCCCCCATGAAAAAGGGCCGCCCGGCGTGTCCGGACGGCCCGCTTTCAGTGTGGCTCTGCCGGTCCGCTCAGTAGCGGCCCAGCCGGCGCACCGAGGAGATTTCCCGGTTGAGCAGGTGCAGATTGTCCACCTCGCCGGAGACTTCCTCGCAACGGCCGCGGAAGCCGGCATCCTCGCACACCAGCCAGCGGTCATAGCCGCGCACGTCCAGGCTCAGGGCCCGGTCGTTGAAGCCGAGGCGTTCCAGATTGTCGATCTCGTGCTCGATACGCACCGAACGGCCGCGCTGGCTGAACTGGTCGTACAGGATGATCTCGCCGCGGCGGTCCCAGCCGCCGCCGGGATAGCCGCCATTGTCCCAGCCGCCACCGCCGCCATAGCCGTTGTCGATGCGGCGCAGGGAGGTGATCTCGTTGCGCATGCCGTAACGGCCCAGATCGTTGACCTCGCCCTGCACGCGCTCGCAGCGGCCGCCGAAATCATCGTGCTGGCAGATCAGCCAGGTCTCGCCGCGGGCGACGACGAGGCTGTCGACCCGGTCGTTGAAGCCCTGGCTGGCCAGGTTGGCGACATCCCAGCTCACATCGACGCGCTGGCCGGTGAAGTCGGGGCCGTCATAGAGGAAGACGCCGCTGCGCGGGCGGTTGTCGCTGCCCGGACGTCCCGGCCGGCCGGGGCGGCCCGGACGGCTGCCGTAATCCGGTTCGACCGAGGAGATCTGCGCCGCCATGCCGCCGCCGATCGAGGGGATGTCGCGATCCACTTCCATGCAGGCGCCGTCGAAATTGGCGTGCTGGCAGACGCGCCAGGAGCGGCGGCCGGAATGGCGGATCGAGCGCGCCTGGTCGTTGAAGCCGAGCTGCTGGAGATTGCTCACCGTATCGGTGATCGTCACCGAGCGGCCGGTATAGTTATAGCCCGAATAGAGCGTGATCGAGCTTTCGCCGGGGCGTCCCGGACGGCCCGGATAGCCCGGATCGGGGCGGCCCAGATAGGCCGGGCGAACGGACGTGATCTGGTTGTCCATCCGGCCCAGCGAGGGCTGGTCGTTGCGATGGGTCTCGCAGGTGCCGTTGTAATCGTCGTGCTGGCACACGTCCCACTCGCCGGAGACGATCCGGAAGGAGGAGGTGCGGTCGTTGAAACGGCGGCTCGACAGATTGCGGTCGGCGCCGGTCACGCGGACCTGCTGGCCGGTATAGTTCGGACCGTCATACAGGATGATTTCCTGGGCATGGGCCGGTGCGGCGGCGGGCAGCCAGGCTGCGGCGAGCAGCGCGGCGCCCAGCGTGGCGGTACGGATGGACATGGGTTCTCTCCCTCTTGCCAATGCGGTGCGAGCTTCACCCTGCCAGAGCCAGCCTGAACCCGAGCGAAGCGACAGGTTCATGCGCGGTTCATGGCCCGGGCGCGGCCCGCAGCCGCATCCCCCTTTCGGGCACCGCCGGGCGGTGCCGGTGTCGATGGCGAACCTAGTTGGGATCGCCGGAATTGTCGTCCGTCTCTTCGGACTGCGAGCGGTCGCGGCGCTGGTTGAACAGGCCGCGCAGCAATTGCTCGGCCGGATCGACCTCTTCCTCGTCGGTCTGGCCCTCTTCGCCGGCCGTGTCCTCGCTGTCCTTATTGCCCAGGCCCAGCGCATTGCGCAGCGCGTCGCGGGCGGCATCCTCGGGCGACTGGTTGCGGTCGCCGCCGATGGTATTGCTCAGCGCCCCCTGCAGCAGGGCGCGCGTGACGGCCTCGGTATCGACGCCATAACCGACATTGTTGAAATCGCCGCGGAAGCGGATCGGCACGACAATGCCCTGCAGGTCGGTCGCACCGCCCTGGCCCTCGATCGAGGCAACGGCCCGCGGACGCAGGCGATAGTCCAGCGTCTGGCCGGGCAGATCGACCCAGCCCTGGCCTTCCACGCGCAGGAGCGGGGAGAGCATCAGGAGGTCGTTGTTCGTCAGCCGGCCATTGGCGATGGCGAATGTGCCGCCCAGGCTGGAGAAGTCGGTCTCCTGGCGCTCGCCGACACTGGCCTGTTCGCTGTCGTCCTCGCTGGTCTCGGCCGCCTGTGCACCGCCGGCGCGGTCGAGGAAGCCGGACACATTGCGGATCGTCTCGGCGATATTGATGCCGACAATGGCGCCGTCGGCGAAGTTGAACTCGCCATTACCGCCCAGATTGCGCATCATTGCCGCCTGGCTGTTGCCGGAGGTGGCCAGCGACAGCGTCATGGCGCCGGTCCCGGCCAGCCGGTCGAACCCGGCCGCCGCGTCCAGGAAGGGCAGGGCGTCCAGCCCGGCCAGGCTGGCATCCAGCGAGAAGGAGGGCGTCGCCGTGCGGGCATTGGCCACGATGGTGACATTGCCCTGGCCTTCATACAGCGAGATCCGCTCCAGCACGGCCTGCAGGCGGCGGTTCTCGACCACGGCCCGCAGGGCCGCATCGGTCACCTCGATATCGCGCACCTGCAGCCGGCCGATATTCAGGGACAGATCGGCATCGGCAATACCCAGGCCGGCGAAATCGATCGCTTCCTCGCTCCAGGGCGGGATGCCGCCGCCGGCCGCCGGGGCGGCATCCTCGGCGGGGGCGGGCAGATAGGGGTTCACATTCAGCTCGTCCAGATCCAGACGGCCGGTCAGGCGCGGCCGGCTGCCCGACAGGTCGGCGGCCAGATTGCCCGAGCCGCGGATCTCGTCGAAACGGATCGAACGGGCCGTCAGGCCCAGGCGCGAAGTCGTGCCCTCGATCCGGCCCTGCGCGGCAAAGCGCTGCAGGTTCTCGCCCGGCGGCAGCGGGCTGCCGGCAAAGGCGGCGAGCGCGCGGATGGACGGGATATCGGCCGAGAAGTCGCCGGCAAACTCGATATCCTGGGAGGCCGGGATTTCCCCGTCGAAGCTGACATCGACCAGGTTTCCGCCCAGCGACAGGGTGAGCGGCGTGGCGCGGCCCTCGAAGAAGTCGCGGATCGAGCCCAGCTCGGCATCGAAGGTCATCGCCTCGCCATCGGCCGAGAGCGAGCCGTCGATCGCGGTCGGCGCGTCCAGCGAGGGCAGGGCGATGGCCAGGTCCAGACCGGTGATCTCGCGGCTCTGGCTGCCATCGCTGTAGAAGATCGAGGCGTTCTCGATGCGCACATCGCCGAAACTGGCATCGATCGGCAGGGCGCCGGGCTGGCGCACGAAACCGTCGCCCGCCGGTGCGGCCGGGGCAGGGGCGGCGTCGAGATCGGCAAAGGTCCAGTTATTGCCGCCGGCGCGCTGTTCCAGCCGGATCACCGGGTCGACCAGCACGAACTCGGTGATCTCCACCCGGCGCGACAGCAGCGGGATCAGTTCCAGGCCGACCCGCATCTCGCCCATCTGCGCGAAGGGCTCGTTCGAGAAGCCCTCGGCATTGGCGATGGTGACGTCGCGCGCCACCACCTGCACCCGCGGCAGGATGGTCAGGCTGACATCGCCGGCCAGCGCGACCGGCCGGTTCAGCGCGTCGCCGGCGGCGGCCTCCACGCGGTCGCGATAGGCCGAGGCCGGGATCACGGCGGGCAGAATGAAGGCGGCGCCCACGACGAGGGCGACGAGGACAAGAAGGATGAGGCCGAGGCGTTTCATGGGGGACAGGCTCCAAAAGGATTCGGACGCACACTAGCACCTGCGATTGTCGCTTTCTTGGCAAGACGGGCAGGCGGCTGTGCGTTATTGTAAAGGAGAATGTGTCGGAAAACCAAAGGGGAAGGGTATGCCGGACACCTGCTGCAACCGCACCGCATCCGCCAGCGGCCTTGTGCGCCGCCGCGAACTCATCATCGGCCTGGCCGCCGGCACCGTGCTGCCGCTGGCCGCGGGCTGTGCCGACAATGCCGCGCTGGGCCGCTCCCAGCTGATGCTGGTCTCCGACGGCCAGCTGGCGCAGATGTCGAACCAGGCCTGGCACGATACGCTGCGCGAGGAGCGCGTGCTGCGCGATCCCAGCTATCAGCGCCGGCTGGAACGGGTCGGCGCGCGCATCGTCCCGGCCTCCGGCCTCACCCGGTATGACTGGGAATACGTCGTCTTCGACAGCGACGAACGCAATGCCTGGGTCCTGCCCAATGGCAAGGTCGCCTTCTACAAGGGCCTGATGGACCTGATGGAGGGCGACGGGCATATCGCCACCGTGCTGGGTCACGAAATCGCCCATATCGCCGGCCGCCACTCGGCCGAGCGCGCCAGCCAGCAGCTCGCCTCCCAGGTCGGCATCTCCCTGGTCACCGGCGCGCTGGGCAACAGCCAGTACAGCCAGTACAGCCAGGAGATCGGCGCCGCGCTGGGCATGGGCGCCACCTACGGCATCATCCTGCCCTATTCGCGTGAGCACGAATACGAGGCCGACCGGATCGGCGTCGATTACATGGTGCGCGCCGGATACAATCCCCAGGACGCGCTCGACTTCTGGATGGGCATGGCCGCCATGAACCAGCGCCAGACCGCCGAATTCGGCTCCACCCACCCCTCCGACGCCAACCGCATCGCCGCCATGCGCCAGCACATGCGGGCGCGGGGGTATATCTCTTAGGGGTGTAAGGAATTTGGCGGGACGGGTAGAGCGCCATCCTCGCCCTTGATGGGGGCTGAGGAGCCCAAGAACAGTCCGGGGGACTGTTCGACGCGACGAAGGGCCGCTGCGACAGCCGGACGGAGGGTGTGAATCCCGGTGTGCGCCGTGGCCAGCACCGGGATTCCCCCCCTCCGACCCCTCCTTCGCCAAGGCTGCGGAGGGCCTACCTTCCCCATCAAGGGGAAGGACCGGCAAGCGCTCGGGATCAGCCCTTTCCCGCCCGCCGCAGCCCGCCCGCACAGCGGCCTGCAAATCGCCTGACGAAGCAGTTGCCAGCGCGCGGGAGGGACGCTAGTTTCCCGCGCCTCACGCCCCCTTTGCGGACCGTGACACCCGAGTGCCGCCTTAGCTCAGTTGGTTAGAGCGCTAGATTGTGGATCTAGAGGTCCCCTGTTCAAACCAGGGAGGCGGTACCATTTTTCCTTCTCTTTCTTTCGCATCAGTGGCGCTTCAGACTCTCTGCACAGGAAGAAGCGAGAGCGGTAAGTTCTGCGTCGCCCTAGGAAGTGGTTGCTGGAAACCTCTGAGTAGGGAGCCGCTTGTTTGATCTGCCCTGCGCATTGTGGCACTACACGCTCAAGAAGTGTTGCAGGGGGGTGCAATGCCAAAGTTTGAAAAGCTGAGAATATCGCTTCATCGTTCGAGGCCGGGCGAACTCTTTGAGAGCGCGGGAATTCCCGACAGTCATCTGTCCCGGTCGGATTTTCTTGCGCGAGTGTTCGGCGAGCGTCGCATGTTTCTGGGGCGAGGAAGGCGACGGATCGTTTATACTCCATTGGAGTCTGTTCGCGAGGGTTTCGTCGCTGGCTTCTTTGCGAAGGAAAGCCCCGCGCTTCTGATGCATGAAGACTTCACAGAATACATGGCAGAGAATTTCGAACTCTCGTTGTTCATTCTTTCTATGGATCGCGATCAGATTGTTTGGATGGAGCATAACCGAGCCGTTGGCTCGCCAAGGTCAGTCTTAGAGGCTTTTTTTGGCGGGTTGGACGTAAATGGCCCACTTTCAGATTGGCAAGCTTTTGTCCGGCATTTCGAGAACCCTGAAAGCTATTGGGAAGCGGTAGAACGGCATCGCTCTCGAATTGCCAAGGTGACATTCCGTTTCGTACCTCCCAATGCTTTTGAAGGGGATGCCTTGGCGCAGAAATTCTATACGGCGATTCAGAATGAGGCCCAGAACGAGACGCTTGAGGAGACCTTCAAGGCTCCGCCCGGTAAACTCAAATTGGATGGCCCGATGATGAAGGCAAGCGCTGAAGTTGCGGAGAAGGGCGCTGGGGAGAAAGAGTTATATGCTGAGAAAGGCAGGATCTTATACTCTTCAAAAAATGGGCGCATCGTCGAAGAGGTGCCAGAGGAAGATATGCCTGATGTGCAGAATCCGAGCTTTCTGAACCGGGTAATTTCGAGGCTATTCGATCGATGAAAATTTATCGTCTTGGTCTGATATTTGTGAGTTCTGCGCTTCTAGGTTCCGCAGCTATTTGCCGTCCAGCTTGGTTGTCAGAGAATTCATTTCTAGATTCATTTGTATCACACGAAATCATGGCTTTTTTGATCGTTGTACTTACGATCACATTTGCCTCGGTTGCTAACCTGCACCTTTCTCTTGCTCGCACAATCGAACGTCTCGTGACTTCGCCCGAGCGCCGTGCGGTGGTGGATAAAGAGTATGCGGAGCCGCTTCGCGCCGATCTTAACTCAAGCGCTTGGTTATTGTTCTGGGCGTTCGTCGTGTGCGCTATATCGCTCGTTGTGAAGGGGCAATTTGATGACAACGATCACGTCGTCGCGTTCGTTCACGCTGTTGCCGTCGAGGTGACGATAATTAATGGGCTTGTCCTTCACGATATTTATCGAACCGTGTTTATCGTAATCAAAGCCGCGACTGTATCCGGAGCACACGATGCACCGATGGAGCCTTCCGCTCAGGATTCGCCGCCCGCGGCTGAGAGTAGTGAATCCTCTTCGGAAAGTGGCTCTTCCCCCTAAACCCCCGCCCGCCCCACAGCCGCGGACACCATGAAGGCCGACCGGCTCATGCCGGCGCGGGTGGCGGCCTGGTCGATCAGGGCGAGCTGGCCGGTGTCGATGGAGAGGTTGATGCGGGTGGTGCGGCCGCTGGTGATGGCGGGCGCGATCAGCGGGGTGAGGACGGCGTCCCGCCGGTCCTCCAGAAACTCCGGATCCGCAAGCAGCGCCCCGATCGCCCGCGGAGCGGGGACGGTCTCGCCATCCTGTTTCATCCCCTCCAGATGCAGGGCGAGGGCGGTTCGCGCCTCCTCGAGCGCAGCCTCGACGGTCTCTCCCGCCGACACGCATCCCGGCAGGTCCGGAAAGGACACGCTGAAATCCGACTGGGGGTCCTTGTGGACCAGGGCGACATACATGATCCGCGTCTCCTGTCCGGGGCTGGCATTCCGGCTCGGCGACAATATACACACTGAGTGTGTATTTCTCAATCGGTGGGCATTGCGGCTGGTGACGATCACGGCCGATGGGAGACTACAGCTTGTCCCAGCCCGCCTGACGGCAGATCGATTTCAGCGTTCCCGCGGCAAGCGTGCGGCGGGGATGAGGCACGGTGACACGTCCGGGGCGGTCGGGATGCTTCCATTGGGTATGGCTGCCCTTCTGGGCAATCTTCACCCATCCCGCCTTCTCAAGGCGCCGGATAATGTCCCTGCTGCTGACCGGCATGCGGTTTCCGTGTGCTGGTGACAATATACAATCAAGAGTAGTTGTTGTCACGCCCGCGCGTCCGCTTCCCCCTCCGGCCGTGTATTTCCGCCATCAACTTATCCACTGCCCTGCGGCCCGTGCGATAATGGGGGATCGGGTTAGGCTGGCGCCGGTTGGCAGAGCTGGCCGCAGAGCCGGCAGGAGGCGGATGCAATGGACGGAACGGGTCCGGATTTGACGGTGCAGACGGTATCCCTGCCGGGCGGGACGGTGTCGCTGCGCGTCTGGTCCAATCCCGGCAAGCCGCGCCTGGCTTTCCTGCACGCCAATGGTTTCTGCGCCTCGGCCTATCGCCAGGTGTTCGAGAAACTGGCCGGAGACTACGAGATCTGGGCCCCGGATCTGCGCGGTCACGGCGCCACAACGCTGCCGGCCGACGCAGACATGCACCGCTCATGGGGCATCTATGTTACCGATATGATGGCCTTGTGGGGGCAGTTGGGCTTCGTTCCGGATGCGCTGGCGGGCCATTCCATGGGCGCCACCACGGCCCTGATGACCGCAGCCCGCCTGGCTCGCGAGGGCAAGCCTGTCCCCGTTCTGGCCCTGATCGAACCGGTGATCCTGCCGCGCCCGGTCTACTGGCTTGCCCGCTCGCCCTTCTTCGCGCTCAACCGCAATCGCATGCCGATCGCCCGCCAGGCGCGCCGCCGCCGCAATGGCTGGCCGGACCGCGAGGCGGCCCGGCAGCGCTATGCCAAACACCCCGGTTTTGCCCGCTGGGCGCCGGGCGTTCTGGAGGATTATCTGGAGGGTGGCCTGAAGGCGGCCGGGGCCGGGAAGGGCGAGGGGCAAGAAAAACTTGTCCTCGCCTGCGACCCCGCCTGGGAGGCTGCGAATTACGAGGCCCAGGCCCACAATCCCGACGCCGCCGCCCGGCAGGTTGCCGGGCGCGCGCACGTGCTGCAGGCGGGGCACGGCTCGACCCTGATGCGCCCGCGCGCGCTGACCCGCTACGGGGCCAGGCTGACGCGCATGGACGATCTGGGCCATCTCGCCCCGATGCAGGCACCGGACCGGATCGCCGACTGGCTGTCCGGTGCCCTGCGGGGCGATGACTGAGGCGTGGCGATCAGCGCTGGCTGGGCGTGTCGTCCCCGTCCGCCGCCTCTTCCGCCGCATTGCGGCGCTGGACGAGGGCGCGGGCCGTCTCGACACTGTCGATTTCCTCGACCGTGTAGATCGAGCAGCGCATTTCAGGCTCGCCGACATGGATATACTCCACCAGCGGCGGGTAGAGCGTGGCCGTGTCGCCGAAACTGGTGCCGATCTGTATGCCCGAGCGCAGCTCGGGGCAGGGATGGCGCAGCGTGACGAGATAGTGGCGGCGGGCCCCGCCATTGAGCACGAGGTGCTCGCGGTCGATCACCGAATAGCCGTTGATATTGACCACGCGGATCCGGTCGGTGGCCGGTTCCAGCGGATAGGCTTCAGCCGCCGCAACGGCCTCCGGATCGATATCCTGGGCGGTGGCGGCCGGCGCCGCCATCAGGGCCAGCGCTCCGGCCGCGGCCATCAGCGGCGCGGCGGTACCGGCGAATGTCAGGCGTGCGAATGTCAGGCGTGTCATGGCGTATCCTTTATGCATCCGTTCAAAGGATCCCTCGCTCCCGCAAGGATATCGGCGCTCTGCGGGGTGCCGTCAACCGTCCTCCCGGCGGCACGGCGCCGCATCGTTAACGCCGGATTAGCCATGAGGCGCGAGTCTGGGCGTCGATTCGCAGCAACCGATTCTCCGGAGCCCGCCTTGGTCAGCCCCGTCGACGCCAACAACCAGGACTTCATGACCCGCACCCTGCGCCAGGCCGCGCAGGAGACCGGCACGGATTTCAACTTCCTGCTGCGCACCGCTGCACGGGAAAGCAATTTCGATGTGCGCGCCGAGGCCTCGACGTCTTCGGCGACCGGTCTGTTCCAGTTCATCGAGCAGACCTGGCTGGGCGTGATGCAGCGCCGCGGCGCCGAGCACGGCTATGAAGACGCCGCTGCCGCGATCAGCCGCGATGCCAACGGCCGCTATGTCGTCGAGGATCCGGTGCAGCGCCAGCGCATTCTCGACCTGCGTTTCGATGCCGAGGCCTCCGCCCGCATGGCCGGCGAGCTGGCTGCGGAGAACGCCGCCGTCATCCAGACGCGGATCGGCCGGCCGGCCTCCGGCGGCGAGCTCTATGCCGCCCACTTCCTGGGCGCCCAGGGGGCTGCCAGCCTGATCGAGGCCGCCGAGAACAATCCGCAGGGCCGCGCCGACCAGCTCTTCCCGGCGGCTGCCCGCGCCAACCGCGCCATCTTCTACGAGGACGGCCGCGCCCGCTCGACAAGCGAAGTCCTGGCCTCGCTGACCGGGGACCGCCCGGCGCCGCAGATCCCGGCATCCGCGAACCGCGCCGCTGCGGCCTCGCCCGATCTCGATGACAGCGGCAATATCCGCCTCGCCGGCAGCTATACGCCGGCCCGCAACACCTCGCCTGTCGCGCCGGGCAGCCACCGGGTCGGCAATGGCGAGCTGTCGCCGGCACTGGTGGAAATCCTGGCCTCGCTGGACGCCCCGCGCTCGGCCGGACGCGCCCGCAATTCGTAAACCTGCGAAACGGGTTGCAAGCTTTCGTTAAGCATACCGGGCCTAGAAACAGGGTCGATACATTCAACATGATGGACCTGCCATGAGCGTCGTCGCGCTGCGCAATCGACTGACCCAGGACGATATCCGCCGTCTGGTAAAGGGCGAGAACGAGGAAGTCCGCGCCTCGGCCGCGCAGAAGATCTGCCGCCGCATGGATGCGGCCAATCTGACCGATGCCGAGCGCGGTGCAGCCCGTGACATTCTCGACCTGATCGCCCGCGATGCCGCCGAACTGGTGCGCCGGGCGATGGCCGTCACCCTCAAACAGTCCCGCAACCTGCCGCGCGATATCGCCGTGAAACTGGCGATGGATGTCGATGCGGTGGCCTTGCCGGTTCTGGAAAGCTCCCCGGTCCTGGAAGACGAGGACCTGCTGCGCGTGCTCGAACATGCCGGCAGCGGCAAGCGCTGTGCCATTGCCGGCCGGCCGCATGTCGCGCCGATCATCGTGCACGAACTGCTCGACAGCCGCGACGAGCGGGCCGTGTCGATCGCCGCCGCCAATGACGGCGCCCGGTTCGACGACGCAGCCTATCAGCGCGCCTTCGCCGAATTCTGCGAGAACCCGGTGGTGATGGACGCTTTCGTCGCCCGCTCGCAATTGCCGCTGGATGTGACCGAACGCCTGATCTCGCACATTTCCGACACCGCGCTGCAGCGCCTGGTCTCGCACCACGCCCTGCCGCCGCAAGTCGCCGTGGAGATCGCCGAGGGCGCCCGCGAGCGCGCGACGCTCGACCTGGTCGACCAGGCCGGCCTGGCGCACGATCCCAAGCATTTCGTGCAGCAATTGCGCCTCAATGCGCGCCTGACGCCCTCGCTCATCCTGCGCGCCCTGCTGCGCGGCCATGTCGCCTTTGTCGAGCACGCCTTTGCGGAACTGGCCGGTATCACCCATGCCAAGGCCTGGCTGCTGGTCCACGATGCCGGGCCGCTGGGCCTGCGTGCGGTCTACGACCGCACCGGCATGCCCTCGCGCCTCTATCCGGCGATCCGGGCCTGTTTCGACGTGCTGCACGCGATGGAAGTCCCGCACGACACGGCCGGCCGCGAACGCTTCCGCCGCGCCCTTGCCGAACGCGCCATCACCCGCTTCCAGGGCATCCCCGAGGACGATCTCGACTACATCCTGTCCCGCTTCGAGGATGACGACGAACAGCTGGCCCGGGCTGGCTAGTTTTTCCTGTCCTTGCGGACGTGAAAAGAAAAAGGCCGCCCGGAGAGGCGGCCTTTCTTGTGTCTGGCAATGCGGAAGGGATCAGTCCTTCCAGGGCTCGGCGAAGGCGGCGGACTGTTTTTCCAGCTCGCCGGCGAGTTCGGAGGCCACGGCATCCTCGTCATTGCGGATGTTCTGCGACAGCGCGGCCCGGATCGCACCGACATGGGCGAGGGCGAGGGCCAGCGGGGCCTTGTCACGCTTCTCCTGCATGTCGATCATCTTGGTCAGAGAGCCGGCCAGGCGCGTGACGATCGGGAATTCATAGGTCGAACCGAGACCGCGCAGGTCATGGGCCCGCACGAAGAGTTCTTCGCCTTCCGGACCGGCGAGGCCGGCCGTCTTGACCACCTTGGCGGCGGCTTCCAGCTTGCCGACTTCCTCTTCCAGCCATTGGCCGAAATCGGCGCGCAGATCCTTCAGGGCCTCTTCGGCCTTCTCGATCATGTGCATGTCGGCCTGGCTGATCGGGCCGCCCACCTTGGCCTGCAGCAGGTTGGGCACCGAAATCACTTCAGCATCGTTGGTTTTGGCCATGGTCTTATCCCTCTCAGTTCGCGGGGGAATGGGCGGCATGGCCAGCATCGGCATGCCCGGAAAAACGGCTCAGGGTCTCGTCCAGCGCGCCGGCCAGGGAGGCCGCGGTGAAGGGCTTGACCAGGAAGGTGTCGACGCCGGCGGCGGTGGCCTCGGCGATGCGCTGGCGATCGGAATAACCGCTCAGCATGATGACCGGGATGAAGGCGGTCGGACTGGCGGGCTTGCGGCGCAGGGTGCGCACGAAGTCCAGCCCGTCGCGCGGCTGCATCTTCCAGTCGGTAATGACGAGATCGACCGGACGGCTGGCGAGCACATCGAGGGCGCGGTCCACCGTGTCGGCCTCGATGACCTGGGCACAGCCGAACGCATTCAGGGACACCCGCAGCGCGCCGCGCAGGGCTGCGTTGTCGTCGACCAGCAGCACGCGCAGGCGGCGCAGATCGGTGGGCAGTTCGGGTGCAGTCATGGCGTCGGCGAATCCGGTTCGGGTCAATTCGACTCGAATACTAGCCGGGCTTGCTTAACGTCAGCCTAAACCGGTCAGCTTTCGAACTGCTCGATCAGGATGCGTTCGGCCAGGTCACGCCCCTTATCGTACAGCAGGGTGAGGGTGACGTCATTTGCCTCGACGATATCCACGCGCGCAACCTCACGGAATTCGCGATTGTCGGCCACGGCCGAGACGGGCCGCAGGCGCGGCTCGACGATCTCGAAACCCACCCGCACGGTGTGCGGCAGCAGCGCCCCGCGCCAGCGGCGCGGGCGGAAGGCGCTGATCGGGGTGAGGGCGAGGACCTTGGAATTGAGCGGCAGGATAGGACCATGGGCCGACAGGTTATAGGCGGTGGATCCGGCCGGTGTGGCGACCAGAACGCCATCGGCCTGCAGCTCGCCCATCCGGTCGCGACCGTCGATCGTGATCTTGATCTTGGCAGTCTGGCGGGTTTCGCGCAGCAGAGAGACCTCGTTGATCGCCAGGGCCTCGAAGGGCCGGCAGTTCACATCCTCGCCCCAGGCACGCAGTGGATGGATGCGCACATGCTCGGCTGTCGCGATGCGTTCGCGCAGACCGTCCGGCCGGAATTCGTTCATCAGAAAGCCGACGGAGCCGAAATTCATGCCGTAGACGCGGGCCCCGGTCTTGATCGAGGTGTGCAGCGCGTCGAGCATGAGCCCGTCGCCGCCCAGGGCGATGATGGTGTCGGCCTCGTCCAGCGGGACGCAGCCATACAGCTCTTCAAGGCGTGCTTTGGCAGCCTTGGCTTCAGGCCTGGGACTGGCCAGGAAGGCAAATGAATCGGAGATCGCGGGGCTCTGGGAAAAAGACGTTACCGAACACGTCTTTATTCAACCCCTGGAACCCATCTGACGCAAGACCTTCGCAGCCTTCTCCGGGCCGTACATGCGGAACACGTTCGCCGCGGCCGACATGGCGTCGCCTTCCAGCGCCTGGTGCATGCGGCCTGAACGCTGCAGTGCCTTGTGGATCACCGGATAGGCGGTGCGTTCCAGATTGGCGGCCTGGCAGGCCATCGCCGCGGCGCGGACACCGCCCATGGCCAGGGCAATCCGCCACTGGGACACCTTGATGCCGCACAGATGCGCAATGGCATGATCGAACACGGCTTCCTCGCCGCGCACCAGCGCATCCAGCGCATACTTGCCGTCCAGCTTGCCGTCCTTGGCCGCGTCATTGACACGTTTGGCGGCTTCCTTGTCGACATCTTCCGGGGTCGCGGAGAGGGCCGTCTCGACAGCAAGCGCCTCCACCTTGTCCTTGTCCAGGCCGAAGCGGCGATAGAGTTCCTCGCGCCAGTTCTCCGGCAGCATGATGCAAAGCTGGGTCGCGAAATCGGTCGTCAGGTCGTGGCGGCGGGCCAGGGCCTCGCGCAGTTTGGGATTGTCGCGCGCGACCGTCAGGCAGATATCCAGCGTGTTCTCGGAAATCTCGGCGGTCGAATTGTTTGCCAGGGCGCGCAGCACGATGGCTTCGCCGGGGCGGGCCAGCGTGTCGCTGACGGCGAGACAGAGATTGGCCCGCATGGCGAGCACCTTGCGGTGCTCGGTCGTGCCGGTCTCCGCCAGCTCGATCATGTCTTTCTGCGTCAGTTTCGAGCTCTTCTCGATGATCACCGCCGAGACTTCGATCGGTTCGAAGGCCAGGAAACGGATGATGTCGTGAGGGGCCCAGTCGCACGGTGCGAGCCTGGCGGCAATTTCCGCCTTGGTCTCGGTGTCGCTCCTGGCCGAAAGGGTGACGAGCAGCTCCCCGGCGACCGGATCGGCGGTCGGGCTGAGGGGCTGTGCCAGGCACAGATCCACGACACCCATGGCCAGTTCCCGGCGCTTGCCGGGGTCCTTCATCTTGGCCAGGACATTGAGAGTTTCCGCGGTATTGGCAGGCATGGAGACGCAGCTTCTTGATTGTCGTTGCCTGCCATTAAGTCAGAAACGCCTTGAAAACTTGTTAATCGGCGCTGACAACAATTTGCGGGTGATTTCAAAGACTTGATTAACCCTGTATTGGGTGCTCTCTACTGGTAGATGCAGAGTAAAAAGCAAGCACAGGATGTATGGTCCTGGGCCGCGTTTCTGCCCCCTTTTACCTTGCCGCGGAAGGGTTTGACGGCGCCGGGGCGAGGGCCAATACTTGACGGGTTGGCGATAAAGAAAACCCCGGGGAGTTCAAATATGGACGATCAAGCAAACCTCTCGGTCAAGGACCAGGTCTCCGAGGAAGAATGGAAGGCGCGCTGCGATCTGGCGGCGCTGTACCGGCTGGTGCGCATGCACGGCTGGGACGATCTCTTCTTCACCCACATCTCGATGCGTGTGCCCGGACCGGACGAGCATTTCCTGCTCAATCCGTTCGGCCTGCTTTATGAAGACGTCACGGCGTCGAACATGGTCAAGGTCGATCTGGACGGCAATGTCCTGCCGCCCTCGCGCTACGGCATCAATCCGGCCGGCTTCACGATCCACTCCGCCATTCACGCGGCGCGTCCGGATGTGAAGGTCGCCCTGCACCTGCATTCCGACGACGGTGTTGCGGTGGCCGCCCAGAAGCGCGGCCTGCTGCCGATCTCGCAGCTGGCGATGAATGTCTACAATGATGTGAGTTATCACGAATACGAGGGTATCGCGCTCGATCATGACGAGCGCGAACGCCTCGTCGCCGATCTGGGCGAGAAGAACCTGATGATCCTGCGCAATCACGGCACGCTGGCGGTCGGGGATCACCCGTTCTCGGCCTATGTGCGGATTTACCTCCTGGAAAAGGCCTGCCGCATCCAGATCAAGGCGCAGGCCGGCGGGGAGCTGATCGAGTGGGACGAGAAGATGCAGGATCGCGTTTTCGGCCAGTCCTCCGAGATTGCCTCGAACGATCTGTTCAAGGAAATCGCCTGGGCGGCGGTTCTGGATCGTGTCCGTCGCGAAAGCCCCGGCTTCGACAGCTGAGCGAACAAGGTCGCGCCCGGCGGATGATTGTCTGCCGGGCGTTTTCTGTTCCACTCAGAGAAGACAATTACTGGTAGTATTTATTTGCAAGAACCCGTTTTGCGGGTATATTCGCTGTCCCTGACCGCCGGGGCGTCTGTGCAGCCGCGGCCGCAATCGGGAAGGATGCCCGATGGGATGGCGAAAACAGTCTTGCCACCGGCCATGCGCCGCAAGCTTGCTGGCCATCATGTCGATCGCGCTCACGCCCGGGCCGGCCGAGGCCGGTGCCTGGTTGCAGCGCAGGGGCGAGGGGCTGGCGATCGTCACGACGCTGGCCGACCGGGCCGAGCAGCGTTTCGATGCCGGCGGCGACCGGATCGATGACGGCTATTTCTACAAGGACGAGACGGCACTCTATGCCGAATACGGCATCACGGCGCGGCTGACGGCGGTGGCGCGGATCGCCTGGCAATCCGTCGAGCGCCGTCAGGGCGCGATCCATGACGCGGCGCAGGGACTGTCCGCGAGCGAGATCGGTCTGCGCGCGGGCGTGTGGCAGGATGCGGGCCGGATCGCGACACTGCAGGTGACGGCGCTCCTGCCCGGCGCCGGCGAGAATGTGTCAAACCAGCCGCTCGGCGCCGGCGGCGAGGCGTGGGAAGTGCGCGCGCTATGGGGCCAGTCGTTCGGAAACGACCGGTTTGCGGACATCCAGCTGGCGCATCGCTGGCGGGCGGAACCGGATCTGGACGAGGTGAGGCTGGATATCAGCGCCGGCTGGCGCCCGGCGCCGCGCTGGCAGGTCATCGTCCAGTCCCTGTCGGTCTGGAATGCGGAAGCGGCGAGCCCGATCCGCCCGGCCTTCAGCCAGCACAAGCTGCAGCTCTCGCTCGGCCGTGAAATCGCCGGCATGGAATACCATGCCGGCGTGTATTTCACGCCCGCCGGCCGCAATACGCTGGACGAGCGGGCAATCTTCCTGTCGGTCTGGCGGCGCTTCTAGGGCCCGAGCGATTTCATCGCAATTATGGTCGATGAAATCGCTCTGCTTTTTGCGGTCGCATTTTCGAACCGCAAAACCGGTCCCCACTTTTGCTGAAAATGCCGGATCCTTAGCGACCGCATTTTCGAACCGCAAAACCGGTACCCACTTTTGCTGAAAATGCTCTAATCAGCCGTCTCGACAGCGAGGTAGCCGATCACATCGCGCCGGTCGGCAGCATCGCGCAGGCCGACAAAGCTCATGCGGTTGCCGGGCACCATGGCGCGCGGATTCTCGATCCAGGCGTCCAGGGTCTCGACGTCCCAGGTCAGGCCGGCCTCCGTCAGCTGGGGGGAATAGTTGAAGCCCTCGGCCGAGGCTGCTGCGCGCCCGACAATGCCATGCAGATTGGGGCCGACCGTGTGACGGCCGCCTTCATTCAGCGTGTGGCAGGACTGACAGCGCCGGAACTGGCGTGCACCATTGGTCAGGTCGGCATTGGCGTAGTCGCCGCCCAGGGCAGCGAGGATCGCCCCGGCATCGCCGTCCTCGGCTTCTTCGGCCTGGCCGCCGGATGCGCCCGCTGCAGCGGAGGGGGTTGATGCAGACGGTTCGGCGGCGGGCGCCGCGGCTTCGTTGTACACGGCCGGAGCCGCATCGGCGGTATCGCCGGTTTCACCGCCGCAGGCCGCGATAATCAGGGCGCCTGCAAGTGGAACGAGACTGCGCAGCATGCCGGAATCCTCCAGTTCTCCAAAACGCTGGAACCCCATATAGCGCAATCCGCCCGCTGCGGGGTGCGACAGACTGCCACCGGCTGCACAAAAAGAAGGCGGCCCGGACAAGGTCCAGGCCGCCTCCCCACTTCCGAAAGGGGTCCGCTCGGAACAAGCGGCCCCCGGGGCCCCCCGGCCCCCTCGGTGATCAGAAGTTCTTGGTGATGTCGATGAAGGCCGTACGACCCCGACGATCGAACTGGGTCGCGAATGCGGCCGAGCCCTGCGTGGAGCTGTACTCGTAAGACACCGTCGGCGGCTGCTCGTCGAGCAGGTTCCGGATACCCACGGTCAGCGACCAGTCGTCCGCGTCATAGCGCACGGAGCCATCGAACGTGGTGTAGGCTTCCGTTACAACATCATAGCCATAGTCAGCCACATTCAGGCCGTAGAGCGAGTTGTCCGACATTTTCGGGATGTAGTTGACCCCGAAATAATAGGTCGCGTCGCCACGGTAGAAGCTGAAGTCCAGCTGCGAGACATGGCTCGGATCGCCGATCGTGCCGTTATTGTCGACCGGAACCGAATCCTCGGTGAGGCGGAACTCGTCCATCTCGGTGAAGGTCGTGGACCAGTTGACCACCATGTCGGCGAAGGGCAGTTCGCGCTGGTAGCGCAAGGTGACATCGAAGCCATCCTGCACCTGGGTGGAGATGTTGAAATAGGAGTCGTTGAGCCGGCCGTTGAAGTTCCCGACGGCGTCGCGCTCCGGCACGAAGTCACAGATGGTGCCCGGTGTGCGGAACAGCGGATCCTGATAGCACTGCGTCAGGATGCCCGATGCGCCGAGACGGTTGACCTGGTCTTCAATGTCGTAGCGGAAGTACTCCACGGCGACAGACAGGCCGTCCAGCAGGTTGAGGACCGGCAGGTCCCAATCCGGCTGCACAACCAGGCCGATCGTGGTGGCGGTAGAGGTTTCCGCTTCCAGGCGACCCGTTCCATTGCCCAGCGTGACGGTTTCAGGGGTGTTGTTATAGCCCTGGAAGCCCGTCAGCGGGGTGGTGTCGAGACCATCGGCTGCACAGTTGGCAGCGACAACCGGCGTCAGTGCGCCCGTCGACGTGTCGCACGGATCCGAGCCGGAGTAGAACGAGGTCTGTCCGCCCAGATAGAGCTCATACAGAGCCGGTGCGCGGAAGGACGTGCCTTGCGTGGCACGCAGGGTGACCTGCTCGATCGGCTGCCAGTAGAGGCCGACTTTCCAGGTTTCGCCCGAGTGGCCGGACTCATATTCCGTGGTACGCGCGGAAATATTCAGGTCCAGAGACCGGGCCAGCGGTGCACCCGACAGCAGCGGGATATCGAACTCGGCGTAGATTTCCGAGACCTCGTCATCGCCGGCCGTGCGGCCCGCGCTGGTGAAGCCCCAGCTGAACCCGCCGGCAGATGCCGGACCGGGTTGATCGTCGATGGTGTCCTTCCGCCATTCAAAGCCCAGTGCCACGCCGAGCGGGCCGGCCGGCAGCTGGAAGAGCGGGCCGGAGATATAGCCGTTGAACAGGTGCTGGTCGAAGGTCGTCGTGCCGTACTCGTAGGTCTGCATGTAGGCACGGGCCGCCGGATCGATATAGCCATCGAGGAAGGCGGGGTTGAACGGGTCCAGCCACGGTACGCAGGCCCGGGAGCCTTCGGCACCGCGATTGCCTTCGACATTGACGCGGCAGTCATAGACGCCCGGCGAGGTCTCGACGAGATCGATCGCATCTTCCACGTGCTCGGAGTTCCAGATGTCATAGCCATAGCGGCCATTGGAGTGCCCGTAGGAATAGTAGACGTCCCAGTTCCATTCGGAGAAGAAATCGCCGAATACGGAAAGGTCGCCCCGCAGGCCCACCAGGGTCCGCAGCGTGTTGACTTCCTGCGAGCTGTCCGATTCCACCGGCGTCAGGGCCGTGGCGCGATGACCGAACGGGTTGCCCGGGTGGTCGCCCGGAATGTCCGGGAAGAACTGGCGCAGGCCGTTCGAGGACGAGTTGCGGTTCGTGAACAGGACTTCGCTATAGGCCTCGATCGACGGCGTCAGCTGATAGTCGGCGAAGGTTGCAAAGGACAGACGGCGCGACGGCTGGATGATCGACGCGGTCTCTTCGATCCCGTTGGCAAACCAGCGGCGCCCGGCGAGGGACGTCTGGACATTGCGCCAGCCGGCAAACCCGTCGTCAGAGGCCGTCGGATCCGGCGTGTAGCGGGTGTTGGTTTCACGGTCGATCGCATAGATCGGCGTGTTGAAGCATTTGAACTCGCCCGTCGCCGGATCGATGACGTCGGTGCGGTTGCCTGCATCGTCAAAATAGCGCTGCTCCTGGCAGAGCGCCCAGTTCGGACGGTCGCCAGCGGTCAATTCCTGGTATTCCTCGTAGGATACGGTCGCCAGGAAGGAGCCACGGTCGAATTGCTCACCCATAGAGGCGTTGAAGCCGTAGACATTGCCGCCGCCTTCGAACGTGTGCGACGTGCTGGCATTCAGGGTGACGCCGTCGAACTCGGAATTGGTGATGATGTTCACCACGCCGGCCACAGCGTCGGAACCGTAGACCGAGGACGCGCCGTCCTTGAGGATTTCCACGCGCTGAACGATGGCGGACGGAATGACGTTCAGGTCAACCGCGGCAACCGTACCCCGGGTCCCCGCCGGGTTCAGTCGGCGGCCATTGAGCAGGACCAGGGTGCGCGTGGCGCCCAGGCCGCGCAGCGAGACCGTATTCGTGCCCGGACCGCCATCGGTGACGAAACCGGCGAAGAAGTCGTTGATCTGGGTTGAACCCATCGCGATCGTGCTGTCCTGGAGGATGTCGTCCAGACCGGTCAGGCCGGCGATGGTGGCTTCTTCGCGCGTGATCACCTGGACCGGCGACGACGAAGAAAACTCGTCACGGGCGATGCGCGACCCAGTGACAACGACCACGTCCTGCTCGTCAGTGCTTTCGTCCGTGTCGTCTTGGGCGAAGGCCGGCGACATCGCCAGGCCGGTGGCAGCGAAACCCGCGATCACGGTCGATCGAAGGATTCGCGTCTTGAAATCGTCTTTGCTCATGTAATCCCCTCAAGGAGCTGGACCGCCGTCCAGAAGGCGACGGTCTCGTATGTTGAAGTCCGCTATTCCGGGCGTCTGACGACGCGCCGGAACACCGGAAGGCGCCCGCGATTCCGGGCGCTTGAGGGGAGAAGGCCGAAATGGCCGGACACACTGACAGTCCGATGATCCAGGTTGCGGCCCGGCGTTGCGAACGCGCATCAGTGCGACAAACGGCCGGGAAATCGATGCGAAAGGCGGCGGCCGACCTTGCCAGACAGGCTGGCTGTCATCCGCCCCGCAAAATCCGCCATTCACCGGCATTCTGTCATTCGCCGACCAGGTTTGGCGCAGGCCGAATTCCGCTGTCGGCCGGTCCGGCCTCCCCGTAACCCCATTCGATGCGCTCGTGCGCATTCAAACGTGCATGCGGGTCACCGCATGTGAGGGGATATCCAAGCCGGGGAGTAAATCGGCATGAAAAATCAAGCATTCAGGTCATTCGGCAGCGGTCTGGGACGATCCGCTTTGCTGGGCGCGACGATGCTGGCAGGCCTTGCGGCCGTGTCGGCACCGGCCTTCGCGCAAGAGGATACGGCCGGGGACGACGAGGTGATCGTGATCACCGGCTCGCGGATTGCGCGCCAGGACTATGTCGCCGACAGCCCGCTGGTCTCCGTGACCGGCGACCAGGTCGTCGCCAATGCGGACATCACGATCGATACCTATCTCAACACGCTGCCGCAGGTGAACCCGGCCGGCACCACCACGTCCAACAATCCGGGCAATGGCGGTCAGGCGAATGTCGACCTGCGCGGTTTCGGCGCCAACCGGAACATCGTTCTGATCGACGGCCGCCGTGCGATGCCGTCCAGCGCGGGGCTGACGGTTGACCTCAACACCATTCCGGCCGCCCTGATCGACCGGATCGAGGTCGCAACCGGCGGTGCCGGTGCCGTGTACGGTGCCGACGCCGTGGCCGGTGCGGTCAACGTCATCCTGCAGGACGATTTCGAGGGCGTCGATTTCCGCGCGACCTACGAGAACTCCACCGAATACTGGGATGCCCAGGAGTATGGCGTGTCGCTGGTGATCGGCGGCAATATCGATGACGGCCGCGGCAATGCCGTGATCGCATTCGACCGCTCCGTGCGCGAGGGCATGATCAAGAGCCAGCGTCCTTTCGCCGAACAGGCGACGGCGACGACCAGCTTCTTCCCGGCCGGCTCGCTGCTCTTCGGTGCGGCCAACCGCCCGACCGAAGCCTCGATCGATGCGGTCTTCGCCGGCTACGGTGTCGACCCGGCCAATGTCAGCGTCGGCAACCGCTTCGGTTTCAACCTGGATGGCACGCTGTTCTCGGCGGGTATCTTCAACCACCCGTCCGACGTGGAAAACTTCCGGTATGATATCGACGGCAACGTCAACCAGAACATCTTCCCGGATGCCTATTCCTACAATTTCGACTTCGTGAACCTGCTCACCCTGCCGATGGAGCGCGACAGCTTCATGGCCCGGGCAGACTATGATCTCGACAATGGCGTCAACATCTTCGGCAATATCTCCTGGGCTCAATATTCTTCCGCCCAGGCCCTGGCGCCGACCCCGATCCCGACCGTGCAGACGCGCGCGCCGGGTGAGAACTCGACCATTCAGGCCGTTTCGGCCCTGGTCGAGCCGGGCCGTACCGTGTCGAACCAGCTGATCATTCCGGTCACCAACCCGTTCATCCCGACCGATCTGGCGGCCATCCTGGCGAGCCGGACCGGCGATGATCCGAACCTTGTCGGTGCCGGTGCCCTGGAGCCGTTCCTGATGCGCCAGCGGACCCTGTCCGCCGGTCTGCGCCAGTCGAACTTCGAGAACACCGTGACCAGCTACACCTTCGGTGCCGAAGGCCCGATCGGTTCCAGCGGCTGGACCTGGCATGCCTATGTCTCGCGCGGTGACACCGAAATCGACCGCAACCAGCAAGGCAATATCGATACCGATCGCCTGCAGATCCTGCTGGAGGCCGCCGATGGCGGTGACAGCATCTGCTCCGGCGGTTTCAATCCGTTCGGCCGCCAGCCGCTGTCTGCGGAATGTATCGACTATCTCGAGGTGTCCTCGACCGCGTCGACGGAGTTCTCCCAGACGGTCGGTCAGCTCTATGTTGCCGGCGACGCCTTCAACATGCCGGCCGGTCCGGTGTCGATGGTGCTGGGTGCCGAATATCGCGGCTTCGAGTTCGACTTCGATCCCGGTTCGGGCGGCGGCCCCATCTCCGGCTTCAATGCGCAAAACCCGAACTCGGGCACGAACTCGTTCGAAGACCTGTTCGGTGAGGCGCTGATTCCGCTGGCGGGCGACGACGCACCGTTCGGCGCGATCGATCTGAGCCTGGGCTATCGCGTCTCGCGCAGCGAATTCCGCGACGGTATCACCGGTGATACGGGTGGCTCGAACGATCCGGCCTACAAGGCCGAGCTGAGCTGGGAGCCGCTGGACTATGCACGCTTCCGGGCGTCCTACCAGCACTCCGTGCGCGCGCCGAACTTCGGCGAGCTGTTCGGCGGTGGCGGTTCTGCGCCGCAATACTTCGATCCGTGCTCGATCACCGGTGTCCAGCGCTCCGGACCCGATTCGGTGCAGATGCGGGCCTTGTGCGCGGCAACGGGCGTGGCCTCTCCGGATGCCTATGTCCAGACGCCGGGTACCCAGGCGTCTGTGACCACGACCGGCAATACGGATCTCGATCCGGAATCGGCTGACACTTTCACCATCGGTGCGGTGTTCCAGTCGCCGGTCTCCAACCGCTGGCTGGACCGTTTCCAGGGCACGATCGACTACTGGCGCATCGACATCTCGTCGCCGATCCTGGCGCCGGGTGTGAACCAGCTGATTGCCGATTGCTACAACTACTACGGCACCAATCCGACCTATGATGTGAACCGGGACTCCTGTGCCGGTATCGTGCGCGGCGGCGGTGACATTTTCGGCGTTGCCGATGTCAACGATCCGAACGGGCTCTATCCGGGTCTGAACGGGGGTTCGCAACAGGCCTCCGGTATCGACATCGCCTTTGGCTGGGGCTTCGAGCCGGAATGGCTCGGTGCGCCGTCCTGGGCCGGCAGCGTCACCACCAGCGTGATGCTGACGCATCTGCTGGAGTGGAAACAGCAGGACCTCAACAGCCTGCCGGATCTGGACTATGCCGGTACGGTGTCCTTCTTCGGCGAAGGTCTGGGCACCTCCTTCCCGGAATGGAAGGCTGTCTGGAACACGCGCTGGACCGTGGCGGACTTCGATCTCGATGTGCGCGCACAGTACATCGCGTCGATGGACAACCGTGCCAGCGTGATCTTCCCGGTCGAGACCAGCTTCACCGGTACCGACGCTGTCT
This sequence comes from Maricaulis virginensis, assembly GCF_027922185.1. Lineage (NCBI taxonomy): Bacteria > Pseudomonadati > Pseudomonadota > Alphaproteobacteria > Maricaulales > Maricaulaceae > Maricaulis > Maricaulis virginensis. The sequence goes on from NZ_BSFE01000001.1 coordinate 404,682, forward strand.
GGTACTGGGATGTGGCCGGAACCTGGAACATCACCGACAACGCCTCGATCCGTCTCGGCGTGAACAACCTGTTCGACGAACAGCCGCCGGAATACGCACCGAACGTGCAGTCGGGCACCGACCCGTCGCTGTACGACGTCGTCGGGCGCCGTGTGTTCGGCCAGATCGCCCTGCGTTACTAGTGAGGGGAGACGCACCTGCCCGGTCTCTGGCCGGGCAGGGCTGCGTGACAGGGGAAGGGCGGCGAACCGGTGGGTTCGCCGCCCTTTTTCATGGCTGAATACGGGGGAAGGGTCAGTCGGCGATCTGGCTCAGCGCGGTGCGCAGGGCGCCTTCATAGGACCGGCCGACACGCACGATCTGGCCATTGTCCAGGTGCACGAGACGGCCGCCATGCTCGGTTGTCGAGGACATGGTGATGCGCTGCTTGTTGACGATTGCCGAGCGGTGCACGCGCATGAACATGCGCTCGTCCAGCAGGCTTTCCATCGCCGTCAGCGTGTCGCGGTGCAGCCAGGACCGGTCGCGGCAGTGCAGGCGGACATAATCTCCCTCGGCCTCGACCCAGTCGATCGTGCGCTTGGGCACGCGCACCATGCCTTCGCGGCCCTTCACCCAGAGCGCATCGTCGGCTCCGGTGCCATTGCCGCGCAGGGCGTCGATCACCGTTTCCAGCTCGCCGATGCGTGACTGGGCGTCCTGCAGGCGCAGCAGGCTGCGCGCGCGGGCGAGGGCGGTGTCCAGCCGTTCCGGCTTCACCGGCTTGAGCAGGTAGTCGACGGCGGCTTCCTCGAAGGCCTCGGCGGCGTGATGACTGTAGGCGGTAACGAAGATCACGGCCGGGGCATCGGGCCCGTTGAGCTGGCGCGAGACCAGCAGACCGTCCGTGCCGGGCATGTGAATGTCGAGCAGCACGACGTCCGGGCGCAGCGCCGCGATCATCTCCATCGCCTCGTCGCCGTCACGCGCCACACCGGCGATTTCGTATTGCGGCCGGCGGGCCAGCAGGACTTCCAGCCGGCGCGAGGCCAGCCGCTCGTCATCAACGATCAGGATGCGCATCCTTCTTCCCTCCCTGGGTCTGTCCTGTGTCTGTTTCGGTCGCCGCGGCGGTCACCGGTTCGCCGACCTCAAGCGGCAGGCGGATACGCACGGCAAAGCCGCCGCCCTTGACCGGGCCGGCCGCCAGATCGGCGTGCCTGCCGTAAAGGACTTCCAGCCGGGCGCGGATATTGTTCAGCCCGACGCCCGTGCCTTCCGGCGGCGTGGCGGGGACCGGCCCGCCGCTGTCGGTGATGTCCAGCACCAGCATCTCGCCCTCGCGCCGGGCCCGGATGGCGATATGCACCTGCACCCGTGACCTCGAGACGGCGTATTTCACCGAATTCTCCAGCACCGGCTGCAGGATCAGCGAGGGGACGAGCGCCTTGCGGACAGCCGGGTCGATGTCGCGCTCGACCTCGAGCCGGCTGTCGAAACGGGCCTTCTCGATCCCGAGATAGAGATCCTGCGCGGCCAGTTCCTCGTCCAGCGGCACACGCTCGTCCGGCGAGGTCTGCAGCGCAAAGCGCAGGAAATCGCTGAGCCGGCCCAGCATGGTCTCGGCCTCGTCATTGTGCCGGTCGATGACCAGCGAGGAGATGGCGTTGATCGTGTTGAACAGGAAATGCGGGTTGAGCTGGAAGCGCAGCATTTTCAGCTGGGCTTCCTGGGCCAGCACGGCGGAATCGTAGAGCTGCCATTCCTGGGCGCGGATGCGGCCGAAAGCCTCGATCACCAGATAGATCGCCGACCAGGCAATGAAGGCGGGCATGTTGAAGACGAACCAGCGCGGCGCGATGTGGGTCAGGCCTTCCCAGCCTCGCGTCGTCATGCGGCTGTTGGTGAATTCGGTCGGGAAGACCTCGTACCACATCAGCCACATCATCACGATGTAGAAGCAGGTCGCCAGCATCGAGCTGCCCATGATCAGGGCAAAGCGTGCCGACAGGTCGAGCTGCCGCGTGGGGCGCAGCACCGCATAGTGGATCAGCGTGGTGGCGGCGAGCCCGCTCGCCTCGATGACGACATTGCGCCAGAGATTGTAGACGTCCTCGATCATCGCGATGCTGGTCAGGACGGTGAACAGCAGATTGCAGGTCCAGAAGACGATCTGCATCCGCCAGAATACTGCAGCCCGCATGCCGTCATTGGCACCGTCGATGGTCGTCGTCGGCAACCGGTTCGCCGATCCCAGCGTCCGGTTGAGCCGCGATTGCAGGCCGCGCTGGCGCGCCGGGTCCGGCCGCCGGCTCTGGTCGAGACGCCAGGTCAGCGCGCACCAGCCGGCAAACACCCAGACATCCATCATCCAGCGCTGGCCGACCCGGGTCAGCATGTCCCGTTCGATCCCGCCGGTCCCCTCGCGCGCCGTGAACAGCAGGTTGACGACGGAGAAGACGAGTGCGGTCGCGGCGATGGCGATGATGAGGGTGGTGAACCGGCGCACAGCCGGCAGCTCGCGCGTCCGGCGGATCAGGTCCGTCAGCATGAAGGACAGCAATCCCCCTGCCGTGGAAACCGGCACCAGCCGCGGCAGCAGCCCCGGACGGGCAACGAATTCGTTCCAGTCGGCCACGAGGTTGAAGAAGGCGATCACGCACCAGAACAGGATGAGGGCGATGGCGAGGTGGCGTGCGGCGAGACGGTCGCTTCTGAAGGCGTCCGGGGCCGGCGAGAGAGGCGGTGCACTGAACATGCGTCCAGCCTAGTCGCGCCCCTGCGCCGCCCAAATCGGCGCGCTCGTCGTTCGTCGGGTTTATCATGGCGTTTGTCGCAGATATGCGGCGTTCACGGTGTTTGTGGTGCCGTTAGGGCACAATCCGGTGCGACGAACGGAGTTTTGGGGGCAGCGTCGGAGCTTGGAGGAAGAGTGTGCGGCGAGTTGGGCTGTTTTGCAGTTCGTCCAGCTATAGTCTTGAGGGCAATGTTCCCGTTCGGGAATAAAACCCGGAGATTCATCGCGTCCGATCGTAATATGCCCGATCGGGAATGTCTTGCTTGATTTCGCGGTTTTGCGATCATATATTCCCGATCGGGAATTTGAGGTGCATCATGACACCAACCGAAATCGGCGCCCTGATACGGGATACGCGCAAGCGGCAAGGGCTGTTGCAGGCCGAGCTTGCGGCGGCGTCCGGTGTCGGGCTGCGCTTCCTGATTGAGCTGGAGGCCGGCAAGCCGACGGCCCGGATCGGAAAAGTGCTGGATGTGCTCGCAGCGCTGGGCTGCAAAGTGCAAATCCTGACGCCGGAGGCTGGTTGATGCATCCGGTGAGGGGGTTGGCGGTCTGGTGGGAAGGCGTTCAAGTCGGCGTGCTTTCGACTGACAGCAGCGGCGATACACAGTTCCAGTATCTCGATACGTGGCTTTTCCGCGACGGCGCTTTGCCGATCTCGCACTCCCTGCCGCTTCGCGAGGCACCTTTTACGCAGCGCGAATCCCGGCCCTTCTTCGACGGGCTACTGCCTGAAGAGGGCCAGCGCGACGCCGTTGCGGCTGCACTTGGAGTGTCGAAAGGCAATCACTTCAAGCTGCTCGAAGAACTCGGCGGCGAGGTGGCGGGCGCCCTCACACTCTGGCCGGTCGGAGAGCCACCGCCAGACGGCACATCACCCGGAAAGATGCAGCGCCTGAGCGAAGGCGAGCTGGCCCGCATCATTGAGCGTCTGCCCGTGCGGCCTCTGCTCGCCGGTGAGGGCGAGCTGCGCCTCTCCCTGGCGGGCGCGCAATCCAAGCTTCCCGTCATCAAGGACGAGGAGGGTATCGGCTTGCCTGCCCCCGGAGCGCCGACGACACATATCCTGAAGCCTCCCATCCATCGCTTTGACCATACGACTGAAAACGAGGCTTTCATCATGCGCCTGGCCGCCGAGACCGGTCTCGATGTCGCGCCGGTCGAGATCGGATGGGCCGAAGGGTATTGTTTCCTTCTGGTCGAGCGGTACGATCGCGAGCGGGCGCCGGATGGATGCTTGCGGCGGGTTCACCAGGAGGATTTCTGCCAGGCCCTGGGGTGTTTTCCGGAGCGCAAATATGCTGCGGAAGGCGGGCCGGTCTTCCGCGATTGCTTCCAGCTACTCCGAGCGACCTCTACGCGTCCGGCCCGGGAACTGCTGAAGCTGCTCGATGCGGCCATTTTCAATCTCATTGTCGGAAACGCCGACGCGCACAGCAAGAATTTCAGCCTTCTCTATCGGGCGGGCGAAACCGTGATGGCGCCGCTCTATGACCTTCTTTCGACCGTGGCCTATCCCGACCTTGCGCCGGGGCTGGCGATGAAGATCGCCAAGCGGACGACGCTTGAGGAAATCCGGCCGGCAGACTGGAAGGTCTTTGCAGAGGAAACCGGCATGTCCGAGCCCTACATCCGCCGACGTGTCCTCGCCCTGTCGGAGAGCGTAATGGGCATGGCGGAGGTCGTGGTGAAGCAATTTGACGTGCCGCGCGATTCCCGCCTGGCGATGGGCAGGTTTGCAGACCTTGTCCGAGGACGAGCGGAAAGCCTGATCGAGAGAGCGTAGGTGAGCCGGGGTTCGCAGCGCTTTACGGGCGGATCGATATTTTTAAAAGGGATTGATTTTCTGGTGCGGGTGGTCGGACCAGCCTCAAACCCCGCAGCCCTGAGCGCGTTCCATGTGAGCATCGACCCCGACACTGACTGCGGCGACAGGCTCGGGTCGAGCGGAGCGGGAACAAAGGAAAATGGTGCCGGCTGAGGGACTCGAACCCCCGACCCCCTGATTACAAAATCTTTTCGGCTTGTTTCCCGCGTTGGCTCTCAAGCGCGCTATGACGCCATTTAGTCAACAAAATCAGGAATATCAATTGACTTGAACGACTCTGGTTGTCACCGTCCATACTCGGTGAAGCGCTTCCAAATGCTTCCAATGTGCTTCCAAATCCGGTGACGCCCCATGCCAAAGATCACAAAACGTTCCGTCGATGTTCTCGCGCCGAAGGCGTCGGACTATTTTCACTGGGATACCCAAATGCCTGGTTTCGGCGTGCGTGTGTCGCCGAAGGGGCGAAAGACCTACACAGTGCAGTATCGAAAGGGCGGCCGAACCAGGCGGGTGAGCCTGGGCGTTCACGGCGCGATCACGCCGGATGAGGCGCGCGGCCTCGCGCAACAAACCCTCGCCCAAGTCGCCCAGGGCAAGGACCCGGCGGGCGAGCGCGAGCGGGATCGCCGGGCGCCGAATGTCAATGCTCTGTGCGACCGGTTTCTTAAAGAGCACGCGGCGTCCCGGTGTAAGGCCACGACGCAGCGTGATTACGGTACCGCCTGTGCCAAGTATGTTCGGCCCCATCTAGGTGCCATGAAGGTCCAGGACGTGACCCGCACCGACATTGCGCGGCTCCACCACAAACTTCGCGAGAAGCCCTATCAAGCGAACCGGGTGCTCGCGGTGATCTCAAAAATGTTTAATCTGGCTGAAGTCTGGGGGCTTCGCCCGGACGGCTCCAACCCAGCGCGCCATGTACAAAAATTCGCTGAAAAGAAACGCGAGCGTTTTCTCTCGCCGGACGAGCTGAAAACCCTATGGGTCACTCTGGACCGGATGGTGGAGACCGGCGATGTGACCATTCACGTCGCCGGAGCCTTCAAGCTCCTCCTGCTGACCGGCTGTCGCCTATCGGAAATCCAGACCCTCCAATGGTCCTATGTGCGCGGCAACACGATCTGGCTGCCCGATGCGAAGACCGGACCCCGCCGGGTTATGCTGAGCAAGTCCGCGAGCGAAGTTCTCGCCGATCTGCCATGTGTTGACGAAAACCCGTTCGTGGTTGTCGGCACGGTCGAGGGCCAACACGCCATCAACCTGCAAAAACCCTGGCGCCGCATTCGTAAGGAAGCGGGCCTGGACGATGTGCGCATCCACGATCTTCGCCACACCTACGCTTCGCTTGCCGCCATGGCCGGGCATTCCCTGCACATGATTGGGAATTTGCTAGGCCACACCCAGGCGCAGACCACGGCGCGGTATGCCCACCTGGCCGACGCGGTGACGCGGAATGCGGCGGATGATGTGGATGGATTGATCAGCGGGTTTGTGACTGAAGGCAATGCATTGGCCGCGGCGGCCGAAGCAGTCACTCCCAAACTGCGAGTTGTCGAATAATCCTGATGCCCATAATTCTCTCCCAATGCGTCTATGGTCCGCCGCATATCGAGCCCGACTGCAAGATCTCATGTGAAGATCTTGAGGCCCTTCATGAACGGGTCGGGGTCTCGACAACGGAAGACCTCTACGAGTTTCTCCAACTCGCGGCATTTGGTTATCGCCAAGCGAACGCCATTCTTCAGGAAACCACCCCATCTCAGCGAAAAAAGGAGATGGAGCGGGTGTCACGGGCAATCCGAAAACTGGCACTACTGCTTGGAGACGAAGGACAGCCAGGCGCCGCATTCGTCCATATGCGCTTCAACGATCTTATGGGACGCGCCGTGGTCAAGCAGATGGGCGCTAGCGGACTAACGGAGTCTGCCTCGGCAGCTTCGCTAGCTGATGTGATGCGCGATTTGGCAGCTTGTGCAGATGCATTGGACGAGCGCGCGAAAAAGTATCGGTCGGGAAGGCTGGTCGACCAACATAACCCCGGCCTCAGTCAGCTTGTCGAAAACATCTTTCGCTTCTGGCTTAAGCTGCCGGACGATGAGCGCCACGGTGAGTTCAGCTACTACCAGAATATCAACACAGGTGAGCCGAATCTGGCGACGCGGCTTGTTCTGGCTTTGGTTGGTGCCATCGATCCAGATGTTAAACCGGGCGCTATCAAGAAGCTGATGGGCCAGCTAACGCCGCAGCGCCGAACAGAAATCGCGGCTGAGGTCAACGTCTGAAATCCAAAATTTTTAGTTTGCGTTCCGGGGCGTGCCCGTTCGCACCGCTTTCGCCAGGTTGGGAGTCAAGACGGCCGCTCTTGGCCGCTTCCAGCCTGAAAGGAGGTGATTTCGTTGACCCAATCTACGTCGAGACAGCCGCAACTTGTTACGGAAAAGGACGCGGCGCGCATACTGTCCATCTCGGAGAGAACGCTCCGGAACTGGCGTACCCGTGGGGGTGGTCCCCGCTTCGTTCGGGTATCCGCTCGCTGCATCCGTTACCGGATTTCCGATATCGAGGACTGGGCGGCCGAGCGCACGCGCCGGAACACCTCTGACCTCGGACTGTCTCCATTTGAACTTTGAGTTTTTGCCCCGGCGGGGCTGACCCCACCGCTGGGGATTTTTGGAGAGCATGGCTCCCCGAAAAGGGGCCGGGACTTGTCCCGGCCCCGCTCGGGAGAAGTGCGCTCGCTCTCCAAAAACAAAAAGGGGTCTCAGCGCGAAGCGCGCACCTTCACCCACTCGAAACTTGGAGGACGCAATGTCCAAAATTGGAAACTTAAAGCCGACCGGACCTGGCGATTTCTGGTCCGACCTACGGGGCGATATCCGCACGTTGAGCTTCAAAGCCAACATCCGGATCGCGGCTATCTCAGACCCATCCGCCAACCCGGACGCACCGACGCACCGCGTCTATGTTCGGGACGCTGAAGGCGAAATGATGGAGTTGGGCGGCGCCTGGAAACGCGACATCAATCGCGGCCCCAATGCGGGCGATCAATTCCTGTCCGTGACGCTGGACGATCCCAGCTTTCCCCATCCGCTCAACTTCGCCGTCTTCAAAGATGGCGACGTCGCATCGGCGACCTGGCGACGCCGCCAGGAACAGTCCGCGTGACACTCGAGGCCTGTGAGGGGGTCCATGTAACACCCCCTCACAGAAATACATCGGGGCATCCAATGACCGAACCACTTCTACTGCACAGCGGCTTCGACAACCTGGATATGGCCTACCGTGTGACGCTCCCCCAAAGCCTGCACACGAGCCTCTTAGCTGCCAAAGCGGAGGCGCTCGAAGCACGGCGCGCCATCCCGCTTACGTTCGGCGGCCAGACATTTCTTGTGAACGGGCACGGCGGCACAGGTGGCTATGCCTTTTCAGTCGATACCGGCATAATGGGCGCGAACTGGTGGTTTAAAGAACCAGGTACACGCGATCCATGGGGCGCGCGTGTTTCCTCTCGCGCCCTTCCTTTGGCAATTAAAGGCATTGAGGCGGTTAAGGCCGATCTGGATCGTTTCCTAATCGCTTTAGGAATGACCTTTAGCGAAATAGATCGTCGCCTTTCGCGAATTGATTACGCATTGGATTTCCTATTGCCGGAATTCTCAATCGATCCCTCACAATTCGTTTGTCATTCGCAAAAAAAGAAATCGATCAATGGGGAATACGCGGCGAATTATTGCGGCGACCGCGTTAGCTACATCCGAATTGGAACGGCGGCGAATTCCGAGGTGGTAGTTTACGACAAAAGACGTGAAGTTATCGACACAAAGAAACGCTATTGGTGGGACCTTTGGAAGGAAAAGGCCGACAAAGCGGAGACCGTCCTTTCGAAAAATTCTCCAATCTGGCGATTCGAATTCCGCGCCGGGAAAAACTTTCTGGAAAAAACGTATCGTCGAAAAACTTGGGAGGCTTTCGCGTCCGCTCCCAACATGGCTTTTCAAAAGATCGCCGCCCAAACTCGGCTTACGGTGCCCCAGCCGGATATCAACCGCGCTCGGTGGCCGTCAGCGGTGATTTGGCAAACATGCCAGACGCGACTCGCTGCCATCGAGTTGGCGTACACCTCCAACGTGGACGTCGAGGCCATTAAGCAAGCTCTGTGGTCAGAATACCTTTGCACCATTGGCAGCCAGACCACCGGCCTGATCCTCTCTCAAATGTGCGCCTTTGGCCTGGGGGAGGACGACATTCCTGCGATGCTGGAGCAAATCGGCTTTGATTTGAAGGACGCTTTAAATCGGTGCGGAGACTCGCCGGCCGAGATTTTCCGAAAAAGACGATGCGCCACTCGAGCGAAGTATGGCTAAAGGATTCCGATTGCGGACATTGGGCATGGTATTGGAGGCAACCTCAATCCCTCTGGGCCGGTCGCTTGCGCAGGACGAAAGGGCACACGCAGCTGGATAGCTCTCGGGAAATCTGCAAACTGCGCGCATGAACGAGTCTCCTCTCCGTCGTCGGCTCTGGTATGTGGATCTTCGCGACCGACCAGTCGTCGATCAAGATATTCTGACAACCGAGAGCCGGTCGCTTGTTGTCCTCGGCGAAGCAGGAATGGGTAAATCTACCCTCTTGTTGCAGCTCAAGGATGTTGAAGGCTACGCGCTGTGCACTGCGCGCAAGCTGCTCATTACCCCTGACCCAAAGTCATTGCTGGGCAGCGCCACCACTTTGGTCATCGACGCGCTCGATGAAGTCCCAGCTCAGCGTGAAGGCGATGCGGTCGACTCGGTGCTGCGACGCCTCGCTGAACTTGGTCTACCTCGGTTTATCCTATCTTGCCGAGTCTCAGACTGGCGCAGCGCGACCGCGATCCAAGGAATTGCCGACATCTATGATTCCGCGCCGCTAGAACTGCATCTCGATCCGCTGAATCGAGCTGATGCCATTGAGTACCTGTCGCATTCGATTGGCAACGAAGAGGCCGAAAGAGCGATCCAGCACTTCGAAGAGCGGGGGCTGAGCGGGCTATGGCGCAATCCGCAGACATTGGAACTCGTCTCAAAAGTCGCAGAGCGAGGCCAGCTCCCCGACTCTAAGGGGCAGCTTTTTTCAGACGCAACCAAACTGTTGCGCATCGAACATCGCAAAGAAAAATCCGTCACCCCCTTGGCGAATTTGCCTGAGAAGGAAGTGCTAGACGCCGCCGGTGCCGGTTTCGCGACCCTGATCGTCGCTGGTAAGGAGGCTCTTTCTCGAGAGACCCCGCCTTCTGACGTTGACACCGCACTTGCCGAAGCTTCTGCGTTGCCAGCCGCGGCGCGGTTGAACGACGTATTGGATTCCCGTCTATTCGAAGCGCGTTCGCCTGATCGGTTCACATATGCGCATCGTGCACTTGGTGAATTCCTTGGCGCACGTTGGCTGGCCGAGCAGGCAGACACGCCGCGTAAGCAACGACGCATCCTCGAATTGCTAAACAGCCCTTCTTTGGTGCCAGCTAGTTTGCGCGGGATTCACGCTTGGCTTGCCTGGCACTCGCCAGCTCTAGCCGACAAGATCATCGCATCGGATCCGATGGGTGTCATCGAATATGGCGATGCGGACACGCTCACCGCACAGCAAGGTCGCGCGCTGCTTAATGCGCTGTTTGAACTCTCGAATGAGAATCCGCGATTCCGGGGGTGGTCGGAGTACCGAGTAAGAGGTCTTGCTCAAGCGGGCATGCTCGCAGAGGTTCGGGACGTCGTGCGAGATGCGAGTGTCGAGTTCGGCCTTCGCCTGCTTGTCCTTCAGGCTCTAGAAGGATCCGACCTTACTCCGCTGTTGCATGCTGAACTGCTTGCCTTGCTACTCGACAAAGACGCGATCTTTGCGCTCAGGAGCGAGGCCGGAGACAGGCTGATTGAGGTGACAGGCGCGACCGACTGGCCTGAGATCGTCCGCAATCTCGTAGACGAAGCGGGGGAAAGCAGCGCTCGTCTGGCTAGCGAGCTGATGCACAAACTCGGCTACGCGCAATTCGACGATGCACTCGTCCTTGATATGATCCGGTCCAATTTGGTGCGGGTAGAGCATACAGTTGGCGTCTATTTCAGCCTTCAGCACAAGTTCCCCCAAGACCGACTAGAAACGCTGCTTGATGGCCTCCCGGCGCTTAGGGATTCATTGGGTGATAGTCTTGAGCCTCGGATCAACGACGCGGTCGCCGACCTAGCGTTCGCGCTTATAGCGAGGCGGTTGGATGGCTCCCCCCCTCGCGCCGACCAGCTCTGGTCGTGGCTCTGTCCGTTCGACTTCAGCCGCGGCGTGGAGCGCGAGTCGCGCAAAGCGATCTCCACGGCGTTGGCGGCGGACAAGGAACTTCGCCAATCGGTTCAACGACATGTGCTTTTAGAGCTCCAAAACGACATGAATGTCTGGCAGCGCACTCTCCGAATGCGCGAGGCTGCACCTGGCCTTAGTCCGAATGAGGACGATTTGCTCTGGCTCCTCAACCAAATCGAGGACAGCGATCCGCGCTGGCGGGAACTTGTTGATCTATCGAGGCATGGTCCCGAAGAGGGGGCGAAGGTCAGGTCAGCGGCAGAACGGTTTGCGACTAACGACGAGGCTAGGAACTGGCTTGCCGAGCTTGCCAGGCCACGCGTCCCCGAATGGCAAATAAAACAGGAGCGCCAGGAGCGTGAGCGTGCCTCTAGGAAGGCCGCGGATTGGGAACGACACAGAACAGAATTCGGAGCCAGTATCGATGGCCTGCGGGCTGGTGAGTATCGGCTGATTGCAAATCCCGCGAAGGCCTATCTCGGTCTTTTTGGAGACATGCGAGATGAGTCCAAGGACGGTCCGGAGCGCATCGAGGCATGGCTTGGGGCCGAGCTGAAGAATGCCGCCTTGGAAGGATTCGAGGCATTTCTCAAACGTCAGCCGCTAAAGCCTACGGCCACTGATATATCTACGAGTTATGCCGAAGGTCGACATTGGGAAGCTGCGTTTGTCATCGTCGCCGCTCTTGCCGAGCGCGTACGTGTCGAGAGGGGCTTCGACGATCTAGCGGATGACTGTGTGATGGCGGGATACGTCGAACTCTACCTGAACTCGATCCGCGACCGTGCCGAGATTGACGCCCTTCATTCGCTGCTTGCGAAAGAGTTGCGAAGACGGGAGAAATGGGAAGCCACACTCCGGCTTCTCTTTGAACCGCAGCTCGTTGCCGGTCGTCGGCATGTATCCGGATTATATAGCTTTCTTGGAAGTGAAGAAGACGGGGCATTGGTGGATAAGCTATGCGCCGAGTGGTTGCCGAAATTTCCCCAGATGTCTGATGAAGCCGAAAGGGAAATCGTCGATCGGATGCTGTCGAGCTCGGTCGGTTCGAGGACGCTTCGTGCGCTTCTACCTAAACGTCTCGTCGAAAGCATGTCTAGAGAACGGCGCCACGTATGGGACGCAATTGGGATTATCCTCGATTTCGAGGCCACGCGCGCCAGACTAGGCCAAGCGGGCTCGGTTGATCAGGATTTGTTCTGGAACCTGCGCGCGCGACTTAGCGACAGAGGAACAACACAGCCGATCCGCTCGCTAAGCTCCACTCAGCTAGCTTGGATAATCGAGACGTTCAGATCGCTATTTCCATATACGGATCGCCCAACAGGTGGGTGGACGGGAGACCGCAACGAGTGGGAGGCAACTGAATATCTTGTGGCGTTAATCAATCGGCTTGGCGACGACACTGCCGCAGATGCCACCGCCGCGTTGGTCGCTTTGCGCGATGCTCCTCGTGACGGGTACACCTATCACCTGCGGGTCGCGTTGGCCGAGCAAAAGCGCAAGAGGGTTGAGGCAGAATGGTTCACCCCTGATATCGCGACCTTCGCCGCCGCTGTCACAGACCTAGCGCCCACCACCGCGCCGCAGCTTCAAGCGGTGATGCTCGAAGAACTCAAGCTGGTGCAGGCGAAGATCACTGGAGACCCACGCGATTGGTACAAGGACTTCTTCCACGAGAGCGGTGCACCGAAGGGCGAAGAAGATTGTCGCGACACCATTCTAAAAATGTTCGGGAATCTTCCGTTTGGCATCCAAGCCTCGCCGGAAGGCCATCTCGCCGATGACAAGAGATGCGACATCGAATGTACGCTTCCTGGCGTTATGGTTCCAATTGAGGTCAAGGGGCAGTGGCACAAAGACCTTTGGACCGCGGCGGACCGACAACTCGATCTACTCTACACAAACGACTGGCGCGCAGAACGAGGCATTTATCTTGTCCTGTGGTTTGGCCTGACGGCCGCCAAGAAGCTGAAACAGCCTCCCTCTGGTGTCGATACGCCTGTAACAGCCGAACAATTGCAGACTGCCCTTGCCGAGCAGAGTGCGACGACACGCGAGGGGCGGACGGAAATCTTTGTGCTAGATATCACGCGTCCCGCATGATCCGGCGTGAGTCCTCCTTGATTCAGCTCGATGCTGCGGTGAAGCGGAGTGAAGTTACGATCTTGAGGGGGCTGCCGCGCGTTGGTCGCTCTTGGTTCCTTGATGATTGGAAAGATCGACGAACTGACGCGATACGCTGCCACCAAATAGAAGATGTCAGACTAGAGCCAGGCGTTTTCGTTCTCGATCATGTTGATGATTGCGAGATCGACAAGATCATCCGCATTGTCCGCGCGGCCGAGGAGGCGAAATCTCGCACTCGTCTGGTGGTGGCCCCTAACGATCTGGTTGCCGCCGAGCGGCTCCGCACAACGTTGCCCGGTATCGTTGAAACGGTTGAAATTGTACCAGTACGGCTCGAGGAGCTTGTCGCTGCGGTGGGGCAGGATCAAATGGCATCTGGTCCTGATCATGTGGCGATGTTTGCCGCAATCCCCGCAACGGCTCCGACTGCCGACCCCAACCTTCATTGGCTACGGGGAGGTTTCCCTGGCAGCCTGCTAGCCGAGGACGACCAAAAGAGCCTGCTGTGGCGTCGTCGCATGCTCGATGGGCTCCTCGCGCGAAATTACACCGAGTGGGGCATCGAGCGTGCCTTCCCGTTGGCCGAGCTGTTTGGCTGGCTCTCGAACCAAAACAGTGCGGAGCTGGACGAGAACAGTTGTGGGTTTGCGAAGCGCCAGGAATTGAAATCCGCCGTCTATGTCCTAGAACGACTCGGCCTCATCCGGCGGTTACGCGCCTATCCAGTTAGCAGCAATACTAGCATGGACCGGAAGCAAAAGCTTTTCGTTCGGGATACCGGCCTCCTCCACGCTTCGCTGGGCATCGAGACATTGACCATACTTCGAGCGAGCCAAGCCATCGGGGGGAGTTTTGAAAGCTATGCGACGGAAGCGCTCATTCTCGCTACGGAAGGGCAGGGTGACGCGTATTTCTATCGAGAGAAGGGGGATAACGGCGAGGACGAGATTGATCTTATCCTGCGCTTCCCATCTCAAGGAGGCCGCTTGGTCGCAATTGAGTTAAAGGTTGGCCCCGACCGAAAGGCCAAAAGGGGCTTCTACAATGGCTGCGAGGCGCTCGACATCGAAGACCGCTTCGTTGTTCACTCTGGCGAGACAGCGGACTTTAGCGAACCGGTGCACCGCCTCGATCTCAGATCCGCTGTCGCGCGGATCGCCAAGCTTTCACGATCCAGTTAGGGAGCGCTTAGCCTCAGCTGTTGTGCTTTGACGGATTCTGAGGACCCGCGCGACCATCCGTGTGGCAGGCTGAATGGCCCCCCTGACGTGATCACCCATCTTTCATCGAGTCTCTTTGCAGAATCGGTAACACACGGAGGTGTCGCCGCGGGTGTTGCGCTGCTTCCAATATGCTTCCAACTCTGATCGGTAAAAAGCACCGCGCCCATGGATTGGGTCTATGAAGTTGTAAGTAAACACAAATTTGGTGCCGGCTGAGGGACTCGAACCCCCGACCCCCTGATTACAAATCAGGTGCTCTACCAGCTGAGCTAAGCCGGCAACCAAGGGCGACCTGATACGCGGGGCCGGGGAGCGGGACAAGTCCCTGATGCAATCGGAACTGTCCCGTCCGCCGGCCGTGTCGCGGATCAGTCCTTGACGGCGACGCCGTCCATCGCGGTGAGGATGGCGGCGGCGATCACGAAGCCGATCAGCGTATGCGCGCCATCGAGCACCAGCAGCATCATCGGCTGCATGGCGTAGGCGATGTCATAGGCCATGGTGGTCACCACGAAGCCGGCCCACAGGAAGACGGCCCATTTCACGGCGCCGGCAAGGCCGCCGGCTTTCAGCGCCTTCAGGGCCAGGCCCAGAAACGCCGTGGTGACCAGCGTGATGGCAAAGCCCATCGCCATGGCCGGTCCGGCGGACGCTTCGGCGGCGGTCATCTGGGCGTCGGTGAAGCCCCACAGCCCTGTCCAGAGCTCGGCGAAAAGCGCGCCATACCAGACGGCGCCCACAGCGTAGAAGGCCAGCGTGGCGACGATGAGTGCCACAAGGTTCAGCCCGAGAATTCGCGGCATTTGGTGTTTCCTCCCCATTGAAGGGCCTGTATGTCTCACGGCCCCGGGACGAGTCCCCTTTGGCTCGCCCCTGACGCGAACATTCTACTCCAATCGCCGTGCAAGAGAAGAAAGTCGAAATGGCCCGGATACTGATCACCAGCGCTCTGCCCTACATCAATGGCGTCAAGCATCTGGGCAATCTCGCGGGCTCGATGCTGCCCGCCGATGTCTATGCGCGCTTCCAGCGGGTGATGGGTCATGACGTGCTCTATGTCTGCGCCACCGACGAGCACGGCACGCCGGCCGAGCTGGCGGCAGCAACGGCCGGGCAGAGCGTGCGCGAATACTGCGACGAGCAGCACGAGATCCAGAAGCGCGCCGGCGACGGTTTTTCCCTGAGCTATGACGTGTTCGGCCGTACCTCCAGCCAGCCCAATATCACCCTGACCCAGCATTTCGCCGAAGTGCTGGAGGCCAGGGGGCTGATCGAGGAACGTATCGAGCACCAGGTCTTCTCGATCGACGATGACCGCTTCCTGCCGGACCGCTATGTCGAGGGCACCTGTCCGCGTTGCGGTTTCGAGCGCGCGCGCGGCGACCAGTGCGATAATTGCGGCCGCCTGCTGGAGCCGACGGACCTTAAAGAGCCGTACTCCAAGATTTCCGGCTCGAAAAATCTGGAAGTGCGCGAGACCAAGCATCTCCATCTCCTGCAGACGAAGATGGAAACAAGGATCCGCGACTGGGTGGACGCCTCCACCGAATGGCCCAGCCTGGCCAAGTCGATCGCCTATAAATGGCTGGACGAGGGGCTGCGCGACCGTTCCATTACGCGCGACCTGAAATGGGGCGTGCCGGTGACGAAAAACGGTGTGCCGCGCGAGGGCTTCGAGAACAAGGTCTTCTATGTCTGGTTCGATGCGCCCATCGGCTATATCGGCGCGACGGTCGAATGGGCCGACGCCACGGGCGGGGACTGGGAAAGCTGGTGGCGCACGGACAAGGGCGCGGACGACGTGACCTATGTCCAGTTCATGGGCAAGGACAATGTCGCCTTCCACACGGTGTCCTTCCCGGCGACCATTCTGGGGTCCGAAGAGCCCTGGAAGACGGTGGACAAGCTGAAAGCGTTCAACTGGCTGACCTGGTATGGCGGCAAGTTCTCGACTTCGGAAAAGCGCGGCGTCTTCATGGACCAGGCGCTCGATCTGCTGCCGGGCGATTACTGGCGCTGGTATCTCACGGCGAACGCGCCGGAAGGCTCGGACTCGGCTTTCACCTGGGAGCATTTCCAGTCGCTGATCAATTCCGACCTGGCCAATGTGCTGGGCAATTTCGTCAATCGGATCACCAAATACACGGCCTCCAAGTTCGACGGACAGGTGCCGTCTGCCGGTGAGCCCGGCGAGGCCGAGGCCTGGATGGCGGCCGAGCTGGAGACCCGTCTGCCGGCGGTGGTGGCGAATATGGAAGCGATGGAGTTCCGCAAGGCGGCCTCCGAAGTGCGGGCCATCTGGGCGGCGGGCAATGAGTATCTCACCCGGGCCGAGCCCTGGGTGAAGTACAAGACCGATGTCGATGCGGCAGCCGTCGGTGTGCGGACCGGGCTCAACCTGGTCGCGCTGTTCGGCATTCTGGCCCAGCCTTTCATTCCGCAAGCGGCTGCGAAGATCCTCGACGCTGTCGGTGTTCCGGCCGACAAGCGCTACTGGTCGTTCGATGGCCCGGCCGCGGACCTGCTGGACGCGCTGCCGCACGGCCACGCTGTGACCCCGCCGGACGTGCTGTTCGCCAAGATCGAGGATGCGCAGGTCGCCGAATGGACCGAGCGTTTCGGGGGCTCTGACGATTAGACCGGGACGGCGTCTGCCTGCAGACACGGACATCCATTGTGCTCTTGCCGGGACCTCGCCTCGGGACGAAAGCTTCGTCAAGGCGCAGACCCGCTTTGCGGCACCGAAGGTGGCCTTGACGAACCTTTCGTCCCGAGGCCCACTGGCTGACAAGAGATCAATGGGGGAGAGGGCGTTTTCACGCTCTCATTTGATGCGATGAAGTCACTCATCACAGCGGCATTCGTGACGGCAGGGTGTCTGACCGGTGCCGCGATGGCCCAGACCGGCTCCGACTGGCGTGCGGTCGACCCGGAAGACCTGCTCCTCATCGAGGTCGAGGACGGCATGATCGCTATCGAACTGGCCGGCTGGATCGCACCGAACCATGCCGCCCGCATGCGGCAGGCGGCGCGTGACGGCTTTTTCGACGGGCGGGACTTCTATCGCGTGATCGACGGCTTCGTGGCCCAGGCGGGTCGCGGAGAGGAAGCCGATTCGATCGAGCTGCCGCAATATCCGGCGCTGGCGGGCGAGTTCACCGTGCCGGCCGGCAGCGTCACCTTCACACCGATGACCGATGCCGACCTCTATGCGCCGACCGTCGGCCATGTCGACGGTTTTCCCGCGGCGATGAACGAAGCGGGCAGCGAGGTCTGGCCGATCCATTGCCCGGGCACGGTCGCCATGGCGCGCGGCAATGAGCCGGACAGTGGCGATGTGGAATTCTATATCGTCATCGGGCAGGGGCCGCGCCATCTCGATCGGATCATGTCGGTCTTCGGCCGTGTCATTGACGGCATGGAGCATGTGCAGGCGCTGCACCGTGGAGACCCTGCGGTGAATTCCGGCGTGATCGCCGACCCGGCTGAACGGGACACGATCCTGTCGGTGCGTGTGGCGGCCGACCTGCCCGAAGCCGTTCGCCCCGCCTACGAGATCATGCGCACGGACAGCCAGGCCTTCCACGACGCCAAGGCGGCCCGCCGCAACCGCACCCATCCCTTCTTCTTTGAAACGCCGCCGGCCGTGATCGAGGCCTGCCACATGCCCGCGGCCGTGAGGCGCGCCGGATGAGCGATACCGAAGATACTGTCCTGTCGATGATCGGCGCGGCGCTGCACGCCGATGCACCGGGCGATATCATTGCCGAGATCGAGGCCGCGCTGGGGTCGGACGACCGCTGGGTGCTCAATGCCTGCATTCTGTCGATCGGTCACATGGCGCGCCGCTTCCGGACCTACCCGGCCGATCTGAAGGCCCGCGTCTGGCTTGCCGCACGGACGAGTTCGCACGCCGATGTGCTGGCGGGAACGCTGGGGGATGCCGAAAGCGATATCGCGACCTTCAAGGCCGAGGCCGTGTGATGGGGCAGCCGGATATTTCAGCGGCAGAACTGGATTGTCTGGAACGGGCGGCGGCGCTGTTGCTGGAAGCCGAAGACCGTCTGCCCGTTCTCAAGACCATTGCCTGGGACCGGTCGCTGGCCGATGCCTTCTTCGAGAGCGGCGAGCGCGAACTGCCGCGTCCGGTCTATCCGCACATCGATCCCGAGCCCTCGCTGGAGCGCGTGGCTGAAGCGCGCCGCCTGATCGACGGATCGAGCCCGGTGCATGACTGGCTGCTGCGCCTCAGCGAGACGGTCGCCGATACCGCACACATGCTCGAGGCGGTCGGGACGGCAGACTTTCACCGCTATTCCAGCCGGCTCTATGGCGGGCCGGCCAGCCCGATTGCCGATGGCAAGCGCACAGCGCTCGATCTGGCGCGCCGGCTGGACGATGTGCTCGCCGATTTCGACGGCGCGGCGGTGCGGCTCGAACCGCCGGAGGTGCTGACGGCCGGCGATCTCAAGGCGCGGCTGGATGCCGAACTGCCGGCCGCCTTCGGTGCGGTCGCGCCGCGGGTCGAGGTGACGCTGGATGTGTCCGCCAAGGCCGCGGCCGGGCGCGACTATATCAAGCTGCGTGCAGACGCGGCCTTTTCCGACCTCGACGTGGTGCAATTGCTGCAGCACGAGGCCTTCATCCATATCGCGACCAGCCAGAACGGGCTGCGCCAGACGCACTTTCCGGTGCTCGCGGAAAGCCATCCCGGCAATGCGCGCACCCAGGAAGGCCTGGCGGTCTTCGCCGAATTCATCTCCGGCGCGCTCGACCCGCGGCGCTTCCGGCGTCTTGCCGACCGGGTGATTGCCATCGACATGGCGGCCCGGGGCGCCGATTTCATCGAGCTCTACCGCTTCTTCCGCGAGCGCAATGATCGCGACGCGCCGATCGAGGCCTTCGAGAGCGCGCGGCGCGTGGTGCGCGGCGGGGTGGCGGGCGGTGGCGCGCCCTTCACCAAGGATTCGATCTATCTGGGCGGGCTTCTGGAAGTGCACAATTATCTGCGCACGGCCGTGCGGGCCGGCGATATCGCGCTGATCCGCCTCCTGTTCGTGGGCAAGATCGACCTGATGGATCTGGAAGCGATGAAACAGCTGCGCGAGGGCGGGCTGATCGTCGAGCCGGCCTTCATGCCGCCCTGGGCGACGGATCTGCGTTATCTCCTGTCCTACCTGGCTTATTCGACCTTCCTCAACGAGATCGATCTGCGCCATGTCGCGGCGCGCTACGAGCCCTTGTTCACCAGCTGACGGCTGCGGGCCTCATGCCCAGTCGCGGCGGCTGAGCCAGATTACCAGCAGGACGAAGAGAAGCGCGCCACCGCCGCCGCCCAGGGCGAGCGCGATCTGCGCGCGTTCCGGATCCGCCGCCAGCATGTTCACCGGCATCAGCCAGGGGAAGAATATCCCGTATTCGGAACTCGTCGCCGCGACGGCCACGAAGGTGCCGCCGATACCGATTGCTACCGGGGCGGCAAAGCTGCGGAAACGGTGGGCGATGCCCCATTGCACGGCGGCGACGCAGATCCCGGCGATCCACATCTGCCCGTGCAGGCGAAACGCCAGCGCCCAGTCCGGCGCGCCTGCAATGACAAGGTCCGGATCGATCAGAAGCGCGGTCCACGCCGCGGCGAAGGCAGCCAGCGCCACACTGGCCGAGACGAGCGCCATCGTGCCCAGCAGGACCAGGATCTTGGCGGTGAAGATCTGCCAGCGCGGCACCGGCAGGGCGAGCGACCAGGACCAGGTGCCCGGACCGTGTTCGGTCTGGGCCATCAATGCAGCCAGGCCGATCGTGGTCATGGGCAGAAGGAAATAGGCCCAGATCGCCGAGCCCGACATGACCAGTACGGTCCACTCGCCGGCGCCATGGCCGCTGGTCATGGCCAGCACGCCGAGCAGATACACCATGACGGCCGGTGTCGCCGCGACGAGCAGGACGAGCGAGCGGCGCAGTTTGAGGATTTCACATCCGATAGCGCGGATCATGCGGCGGCCTCCTTGCGGGGTGCGGACGTCAGGTCGAGGAACAGGCTCTCCAGATCCGCGCGGAGCGGGGCGAGGGCGCTGACGGCAATCCCGGCGCCGACAAGGGCGGCGTTGAGCCGGGCCGGATCGCCATCGCCTGACAGGATGAATGACCCCGTCGCATCGTCGCGGCTGAACACTGCGAAGCCCTGCGCGCCGGCCAGTGCGATGGCCGCGTCAGGCTTGTCGCACCGGACTTCCAGGCGCTGGCCGGTGCGGGCTGCGAGCGCGCCGATGGCACCGTCGAACACGGTCTCGCCCTGGCGCATCACGCCGACATGGGTGGCGATCTGTTCGACTTCGGACAGGAGGTGGCTGGACATGAAGACGGTGGCACCCGTGCGCTCCGGCAGGTCGCGGATGAGGGCGCGCATGTCACGCATGCCGGACGGGTCCAGCCCGTTGGTCGGTTCGTCCAGAATCAGCAGGCGGGGTTCACCGATCAGCGCGCGGGCCAGGCCGAGGCGCTGGCGCATGCCCAGCGAGTACTGGCCCACCTTGCGCCGGGCATCGCGGGTCATCTCGACCGTCTCCAGCACGGCGCCGATGCGCGCTTTGGGCAGGTCGAGATAGCGGCAGGCCAGTTGCAGGTTCTCGTATCCGGTGAGGTTGGGATAAAGCGCCGGTGTCTCGACGACGGCCCCGACGCGCGCCAGGGCGGCCCGGCGATTGCGCCGGATGTCGTGACCGTCAACGCGCACCGTGCCGGCGTCCGCCCGGATGAGGCCCAGCAGGCAGCGGATCGTCGTGGTCTTGCCGGCCCCGTTGGGACCGAGAAACCCGTAGATCGCGCCTTGCGGCACGGCGAGGTCGACCCGGCGCACGGCATCGACGCGGCCATAGCGCTTGGCAAGCCCGCGGATATCGAGGGGCAATTCGGTCATTTGGCAGAGACTCCTGTCCAGTCCGGCCAGACTGTCCGGCGCCTGTCCAGCAGCACAGGGGGAAAATCCGCACCTCCATCCCGCACGACCGGGGAGGGCGAGACCCAGCCTGTCCGCACGATCATCGATTGACGTTTGCGCTGGGCCCCGTTCGAATGGCGAAAATCACTCAGAGGGGAAGCCTGTCATGAAACGCCATCTTTTCGCCGCCACGGCCGTGCTCGGCCTGACGCTCGCTGCCCAGCCGGCCGTTCTGGCCCAGAGCGAGGATGCGCTCAGCCGTGCGATCGCGGCGGACTATGATGCGCACCTGGAAGCGCTCTACCAGCATTTCCACGCCCATCCGGAACTGTCCCACCAGGAGGTGGAGACCGCGGCGCGCCTCGCCGGGGAGCTGCGCGCGCTGGGCTTCGAGGTCACCGAACAGGTCGGCGGGACGGGCATTGTCGCCGTGATGGAGAATGGCGAGGGGCCGACGCTGATGATGCGGGCCGACATGGACGGTCTGCCGGTGCGCGAGCAGACCGGCCTGTCCTATGCCTCGACCGATACCGGCGTCGATCATCGCGGTGTCGAGAATCCCACCATGCACGCCTGCGCCCACGACACGCACATGACCGCCCTGGTCGGCGCGGCGCGGCAGCTGGTCGAGCGCACCGATGACTGGTCGGGCACGCTGGTGCTGATCGGCCAGCCGGCCGAGGAGCTGGGCGAGGGCGCCATCGCCATGATCGAGGACGGTCTGTTCGAACGCTTCCCGACGCCGGACTTCAACATCTCCTTCCACACCTTCTCGGCCATTCCGACCGGCACGATCACCTATGTGCCCGGCTATGCGATGGCGAATGTCGATTCGGTGGACATCTATGTGCGCGGCCGTGGCGGCCACGGCGCCTATCCGCACACCACCAAGGATCCGATCTATCTGGCCTCGATGATCGTGGTCGGCCTGCAATCGCTGATCTCGCGCGAGCTGTCGCCGCTCGAGCCGGGCGTGGTGACGGTCGGCGCCTTCAATGCCGGCGCCAAGCACAACATCATCTCCGACGAGGCGCATCTGCAGCTTACCGTGCGCTCCTATTCCGACGAGACCCGCAATCACCTGCTCACGGGTATCCAGCGCATCGCCAATGCCCAGGCCGAGGCCTACGGGCTGACCGAGGCGGAGTATCCGCGCATCGAGATCGAGGAGACCTATACGCCGGCGCTCTACAATAATCCGGATCTGGCCAGCCGCGCCGTCGGCGCCCTGCGCGCCCGTTTCGGCAATGAGGCCGTCGTGGAGACCGATCCGGTGATGGGCGGCGAGGACTTCTCGCAATACCACCGTACCGAACACGACATCCCGACCTTCATGTTCTGGGTCGGCGGCACGACCCAGGCGCGGCTGGACGAATACACCGCCAACGGCCAGGTGCCGCCGTCCAACCACTCGCCCTTCTTCGCGCCCGACGATCCGGAAGGCACGATCACCCAGGCGGCCGAAGCCATGACCAGTGTCGCCCTGGACATCCTGGCGCCTGCCGAAGGCGAATAGGCACAAGACCGGTGTCCGGCTTCGGCAGCTGGCGAATTGCCGCTGCCGGGCCGGCTCACTAGGTTGGGGGCCGATCAAGGGGAGGGGTGAGGCATGTCGCTGATTCCGGCAGACAATCATCTGGCCGTCATGGCCGCATTGTTCACGATCGCCGCGGTGGCGTTTCTTCTGGAGAAGACCCGCATCGGCGCGCTGGTCACCGGCACGGTCTCGGCGATCTTCATCGCCATCCTGGCGGCCAATCTGCGCATCATACCCAGCTCGGCCCCGGCCTATGATTTCGTCTGGACCTATTTCGTCCCGGTCCTGATCCCGCTCTTCCTGATGAAGGCGGACCTCAAGCGCATCTTCTTCGAGACCACCCGCATGGCGGCGGCGTTCATGCTCGCCTCGGCGGCGACCGTGATCGGTGCGGTCATCGCCTTCTCCCTGATCCATGTCGGCGATTACGAGGCCGGCGCTGTGGCCGCGGAATACGGATCGCGCCAGGCCGCCGCGGCCGGCGCCTTCACGGCGACCTATATCGGCGGCTCGGTGAATTACGGCGCGCTGATGAGCTCCACCGGGCTCGGCGCTGCAGACCCCAGCTTTGCCTCGGCGATGACGGCTGTCGACAATCTCTATTCCGGCTTCTTCCTGGCGCTGCTGGCGATCATTCCCGGCGTCAGCTGGATCGCCTCGCGTTTCGTCCAGCGCGATCACAGCCAGGGCGAGATCGAGGTTGCCGGGGAAGATCCGATCTCGCCGGCCTCGCTGACCCTGTCCATGGCCTATGCCCTGGTGGTGGTCGCGCTCGGCTCCCTCGTGGCCGACCTTCTCGACCAGGTCTGGGACGATGCCGGCCGCAAGTGGAAGTTCGCCATCATCTCGGTGCTCTCGCTGATCCCGGCCACGGCATTCCCGAAGACGATGGGGCGCCTGCGCGGCGGCTACGAGATCGGGATCGCGCTCAGCTTTGTCTTCTTCGCGATGATCGCGGCGGGGGCCGATGTGGTGTCGCTGCTGCAGCTCGCACCGGTCCTGATGCTGCTGATCGGCATTCTTCTGGTGGTGCACGCCATTGTGCTGTTCGGTCTGGGCAGCCTTTTGCGCCTGTCCCTGCCGGAACTGATCACGGCGTCCAATGCCGCCATTCTCGGCGCCACGACGGCGCCGGCCCTGGCGGCGGCGAAGGGCTGGAAGGATCTGGTCACGCCCGGGGTTCTGGTCGGTGTACTGGGCTATGCCATCGGCACGCCCATCGCGACGCTCGTCTTCGAGTTCTGGCCGGGCTGACACGCGGCACGACATTACGCGAGCTTCACACCGCCTTCAGCTGCCCGAAGGATGCGGACTGTCATAGACTGCATCCGACAGGGACCTCCCGTGCATCGTAGGGGGGAAAGCGAATTTGGAGGGAGTTCCATGACTGACAGAACCATCACCGGAAAAATCGTGGCCGGTGCCGTGGCAACGGTGGCCGGTATCGGTGCGCTGTCGATGGCGGCCAATGCCCAGTCGGGCGGCGGTCAGAGCTATGACGGCGATCATGTGCGCGTCGAGAATTTCATCGGCCGGGTGGAAATCCGCACCGGCGGATCGGACATCCGCGTCGAGATCCGCAATCCGGGCGATGTCGCCGGGGATCCGGTCGCCAGCGGCGCCGGCAATGGCGTGACGATCGATGGCGGCCAGAGCGTGCGCAATCTGAACTGCCGCACCCGCGACAACGAAATCCTCATCGGCCGGCGCTTCGCTTCGCATTCCATCGACGAATATCCGACCCTGGTCATCACGGCGCCGGACACGATCACCTTCGAACTCGATGACAGCGCCTTTGTCGGCGAGGCCGGCGATCTGGGCGCGCTGAACCTGTCGATGAACAGCTGCGGCCGCTTCGAGGCCGGAGCGATTGCCGGCGAGGCCGACATCCGCATCAACGGTTCCGGCGATGTGACCGTCGGGGATATCGGCGGCGATGCCGAGATCGGCATCAATGGTTCCGGTGATGTTGTGACCGGTACGATCGGTGGCCGCATCCATGTCGGGATCAACGGGTCGGGCGATGTGGAAACCCGTGAGGTTGCCGGCGACGGCGAAGTCGACATCAACGGTTCCGGCGACGTCGAGTTCGCGCGTGTTGCCGGTCTCGATGTCGATATATCGGGCTCCGGCGACGTGGCCGTCGGCAGCATGGACGGTGCCTTCAACGCCGGCATCGCCGGTTCCGGCGACATCATCGTACGCCGGGGTCAGGCACAGCCCTTCGAGGCGAATATCAACGGCTCCGGCGATATCAGCTTCGGCGGTACGGCGACCGACGTGCGCATCCGCGAAGGCGGTGGCGGCGATGTCGAGATTGCCGAGATCGAAGGCTCGGTCGACTGGCGCCGCAATGGCCGCACCGTGCTGCGCTCCGGCGGCAGCAAATAGGCTCCAGCAGGTGGCGTCCCGGTCCGGTCCGGCCTCACGGCCGGGCCGGGCGCCATTTTGCAGCTTCGTACAGGGCGATCGCGGCCGCATTCGACACGTTCAGGCTTTCCACCGCCTGCGTCATCGGGATGCGCACCAGCTGATCGCAGGACGCGGCCACGCGCGGCCGCAATCCCTTCTCTTCCGAGCCCATCACCAGCACGATACCCGGGCCATGCCCCTTGCCGTCCGGCCCGGCCAGCGCGGCCGCCAGCTCTGTCTCGCCTTCGCCGGCCAGACCCAGCACGAAGCGGCCGGCCTTGCGGAACTCGGTCAGCGTGTCGGCGATATTTGTGACGCGCACGTGCGCCACCCGCTCGGCGGCACCGACAGCGCTTTTGCAGACCGTGCCGAAGAGGGGCGGGGCCTTGCGGTCCTGCATCACGACGGCGCGCACGCCAAACGCCGCAGCCGAGCGAAGGATCGCGCCGACATTGTGCGGGTCGGTGATCTGGTCGAGCACCAGCAGGGCGCCATGGGTGGGATCCGTGACGCCTGCGACCGGCTCTGCGTCGAGCGCGGCGGCACGGGCAGCAAAGCCCTGGTGCACCGCACCGGGCGGCAGGTCATTGTCGAGTGCGCGCGGTTCGACGGTGTTGGCCTGTGTCCCTTCGGGCAGTTCGCGCGCGGCATTGCGGGTGACACGCAGCTCGAGGATTTTCCGGCGCGGATTTGCGACAGCGGCGAGCACTGCGTGACGCCCCCAGATCCACCCCGAATCGCCAGTGCCAGCAGGCCTGGAGCCGCGGCTGTAATCGGGGCGTTTGGGGCTGTTGCGCCTTGGGTTCTTCGTCACTATAGTCCGCGCTCCTGTTTCGGGGCTCCGCCCGGTGAGGCCTGCCATAGCACGGCTGAAGCCAAGCTGAGAGACTTCGTTGCAGGACATCCTTCCGCCGGTTATTTCCGGACATGAAGGCACCCTGTGGAGGGGTGGGAGAGTGGTTAAATCCAGCAGACTGTAAATCTGCCCGCTATGCGTACGCTGGTTCGAATCCAGCCCCCTCCACCACCCTTCGCCCTGCGGGCTTCGGGTGCTGGTCGTTTGATCTCACGGCAACTCGCTTCGCTCGCGCCTCCGATGGGGCGGGCTGACCGCCCGGCGCGCGGTCGCGCTTGCGAACCCTTCGGGTTCGTAGCGGTTCGTCTGGCTTCACCTGTTTGGCGCCCGCCACTGCAGCGGTGTTCAATTGCTCTCTCGACCTTTGGCGCGGTTACCGGTAAACACCAGCGCCCTGATGCGGGTATAGCACAATGGTAGTGCAGCAGCCTTCCAAGCTGAGGATGCGGGTTCGATTCCCGCTACCCGCTCCACCCTTCGCCCTGCGGGCTTCGGGTGGCAGGCCACCCGCAGCGCGCACTTGGGGCGAAGAGGTGTCGCCCGAAGCCTTGGCGCAGGGGCACTGGCCGCGACATGCTCTCCTCCAGCCGCCCCGACGCAAGCATCTTCGGCCAGTCCGCGAAATGCCGGCATGACTGCGTGCGGGGACTGCCGTGCACAGCCGCATCATCCCGCGCTTGCCTCTTGCCTTTGGGTAAAACCGGCGCTATCCCGCGCCCGGTCCTTCGGGTACGGCCGTATCCGAACAGTTTCACTTGCATCCACGTCGATAGCCCATCTTCGCGATTAGGTCGGCGTCCAAGAGGAAAACACGATGGCGAAGGAAAAGTTTGAGCGCACTAAGCCGCACGCGAACATTGGCACGATTGGTCACGTTGACCACGGCAAGACGACGCTGACGGCAGCGATCACGATGGTGCTGGCCGAGCAGGGCGGCGGCACGGCGAAGAAGTATGACGAGATTGACGCTGCGCCGGAAGAGAAGGCGCGCGGCATCACGATCTCGACGGCCCACGTCGAGTACGAGACGGCGAACCGTCACTATGCGCACGTGGATTGCCCGGGTCACGCCGACTATGTGAAGAACATGATCACGGGTGCAGCGCAGATGGACGGCGCGATCCTGGTTGTGAACGCGGCCGACGGCCCGATGCCGCAGACGCGTGAACACATCCTGCTGGCCCGCCAGGTTGGCGTTCCGGCTCTGGTTGTGTTCCTGAACAAGGTTGACCAGGTCGACGACGAGGAGCTCCTGGAGCTGGTGGAGATGGAAGTTCGCGAACTTCTGTCGTCCTACGACTTCCCGGGCGACGATATTCCGATCGTTGCGGGTTCGGCTCTGGCGGCTGTTGAAGGCCGTGACGAGAACATCGGCAAGGAGAAGATCCTCGAGCTGATGGCGGCTGTGGACGAATACATCCCGACGCCGGACCGTCCGATTGACCAGCCCTTCCTGATGCCGATCGAGGACGTGTTCTCGATCTCGGGCCGGGGTACGGTTGTGACGGGGCGTGTCGAGCGCGGTGTTGTGAAGGTCGGCGAGGAAATCGAGATCGTCGGCATCCGTGACACGCAGAAGACGACGTGCACGGGCGTGGAGATGTTCCGCAAGCTGCTGGACCAGGGCCAGGCCGGCGACAATGTCGGCGTTCTGCTGCGCGGTATCGACCGTGAAGGCGTTGAGCGCGGTCAGGTTCTGTGCAAGCCGGGTTCGATCAAGCCGCACTCGAAGTTCGTGGCCGAAGCCTACATCCTGACGAAGGAAGAGGGTGGCCGTCACACGCCGTTCTTCACGAACTACCGTCCGCAATTCTACTTCCGCACGACCGACGTGACCGGCGTCGTGACGCTGAAGGAAGGCACCGAGATGGTGATGCCGGGCGACAATGTGGAAATGAATGTCGAGCTGATCACGCCGATCGCCATGGAAGAGAAGCTGCGCTTCGCTATCCGTGAAGGCGGCCGTACCGTCGGCGCAGGCGTCGTCTCCAAGATCGTCGAGTAATCGCCCGATCCATACCGATGCTGAAACGGCGGGCCTTCGGGTCCGCCGTTTTCGTTTGTGCCTGTATTGCTGCGGGCTGATGTGCCGGACTGCGGTGCGCTGTCGCATGACAGGCCGTCGTATGGACACGCCCGGAGGCCGCCGGTACCACTTTCGCCCTGGGCTGAGGAAGTATCCGCGATCATGGCCGAAACGCTCGAACTGAGACTGAACCCGGCGCTCGACGCGCAGAAATGGGCAGAGATCTATGCGCGCGACCGGCTCGTCCGGATCCCCGACGTGTTCGAGCCGGCGCTGGCCGAGCACATCGAAACCCTTCTCGCGCGTACCCTGAACTGGCGCCTGGTCTTCGCCGAGGCCGATCCGTCGGCACCGGGCGGGGAACGGGTTTCCAAGCTGACGCAGCAGGATATTGCCGCGATGGGGCGGCAGGCCATCGGTGCCAAGATCGGCCATGTCATGGAACGGGCGCGCGACAATTACGGCTATCTCTACGACAGCTATCCGATGATCGAGGCCTATACGTCGGGCTGGGATGCGGGCCATCCGATCCACCAGCTCACCGAGTTCATCAATTCGCCGGAGTTTCTCGAACTGGGCAAGACCGTGACCGGGGCACCGCTGGTGACCAAGGCCGATGCCCAGGCGACCCGCTATGCGCGGGGCCACTTCCTGACGCGGCATATCGACGAGGGCCACGACAAGGAACGCGTTGCGGCCTACACGCTGGGCTTCACGCGCAACTGGCAGCCCGACTGGGGCGGTCTCCTGATGCTGCTCGACGACAATCTGGACATCAGCCGTGCCTTCCTGCCGCGCTTCAACGTGCTGTCGATCTTTGACGGACGGCGCATCCATTCGGTCAGCGCGGTGTCGCCCTTCGCCGGCGGTGCGCGGCACCAGATTACCGGCTGGTTCCGGAACGATCCGCCTTACCGGACAACATGATGCAGGACACGCGGCTGGCTCAAGCCGGGCAATTGCGCCTGGCCAATGATTTCGCCGGGGCCCGCGCCCTGTGCGAGGCCGTGCTCGCCGACCGGCCTGGCGATGCGGGGGCCATGGCCTTGCTGGGTGTCTGTGCCGTCGAGACCGGTGACCTTGCCGGCGGCCGCGACTGGCTCGACAAGGCCGAAGCGTCCGATCCCGGTCTCGGCCTGGTTCCGCTATACCGGTCCATTCTCCACGAGGCGGAAGGAGATCTTCCCGCCGCTCTGGCCGCTGCGCAGCGGGCGAGCGAGCTGTCGCCGGAGCGGTTCGATGTCTGGGGGCGCTATGGCGACCTGGCCGGACGGGCCGCAGATTTCGATACGGCTGCACGCGCGCTCGACAAGGCGCTGTCGACCGCCGATGCCGGTCATCCGGCCCGCCCGCATGTCGCGCTGCGGCTGGCGGGGGCCGAGCTGGAATGCAAGCGTCTCGATGCGGCCGCCGCCGCTCTGGACATCGCCGAGGCCGAAGGGCTTGCCGGTTCTCTGGATGTGCTGCGTCTGCGCTCGGATCTCGCCCGGTTCGCCGGCGATTTCACCGCGCTGACCGCCGCCGCCGAAGCCTGGCACGCGCTGGATCCGCAGGACATGGAAGCACGGGGCGCGCTGGCCATGGGGCTGGGGCAGCAGGGCTATTACCGCAAGGCGATCCGGATCTACCGGCCGGTCGTCGACGCCGATCCGGACACCGCTGACAACTGGGCGGCGCTGGGCCGGCTGATCCTCGGCGCACGCGATATCGACGGCGCGCGCGCCGCCTTCGACAAGGCATTGTCGCTCGATCCCGATTGTGCCGAAGCCTGTTTCGGGCTCGCCCGCATCCACACTTTCCGTGGCGAGCAGGAGAAGGCGATCGAGATGTGCCGGCGGACGCTGGCCATCGATCCGGGGAATTTCGAGGCCTATGGCCAGCTCTCCGAAGTGTCCGGGGGCCGTCTGACCGATGAAGAGGTCGAACGCCTGGAGACCGAAGCGGCCCGGCCCGGCATGCCGGCCGACAGACTGTCGATCGGCCTGTTTGCGCTGGGCGATGCCCGGCACCGGCGCGGTCAGCGAGAGGCCGCTTTTGCGGCCTGGTCACGGGCCAATGACACCAAGAAACTCCAGCATAACGGCGCCGTCGTGTCGGCCTATGACCGCCCCGAGCAGGAGCGGCGCACCGAATGGCTGACACAGGTGTTTGCCGGACCGGTCGCCAAGCCGTCCCCGGCGCTTGAGCAGGCCCCCATCTTCATCGTCGGCATGCCGCGCTCCGGCACGACACTCATCGAGGCCGCCATCGCTGCCCATGACGACGTCCAGGCCGGCGGCGAGCTCAGCATGATGCCGGTCCTGTTCGAGGCTTTCATCCGCTGGGCGCGGGAGACCGGCTGGTCTGGCGGCGAAATTCCCGAAGATGTGCTGGCACCCTGGCGCGAGCGCTACCTGTCGCAGTATCGCGAATACGGCCTCACGGGCACGCCCTACGTCACCGACAAACAGCCGGCGAACTTCCTGGCCGTTGGCCTGATCCGACAGATGTTCCCCAAGGCGCCGGTCATCCATATCCGCCGCAAGCCGGTGGAGGTGGCGTTCTCGATCTTCCGGCGCAATTTCTCGCGCATGTGGCCGTTCGCGCACGATCTCGACGATATCGCGCATTACTACGCGCTTCAGGCGCGGCTGGGCGCGCACTGGGCCGAGACCTATCCCGATCATGTCACGCCCCTGCAGTACGAGGCGCTGGTCGGTGATTTCGAAGCGCGGCTGCGTTTCGTGCTCGCGCGGTGCGGCTTGAGCTGGAGCCGGAAGTGCCTCGAATACTACGATGTCGAGCGCACGGTGATGACGTTCAGTGCGACCCAGGTCCGGCGGCCGCCGTCAAAGGAGCACCTGGACTCGACCTCGCCCTACGCGACATTCCTGAGCCCGTTCGATGCCGCTTTGTCACGCCAATGTGTCGACAATGAAACCGGTATGTGGGTGGAATGCGACGGCAATGCAGCCCCCGATCCGGACCAGCCGGCCCCGAAGCCGGGGCTTGGCGGATTGATGCAGCGGGTCCTGTCGGGCCGCCGTGCGCGGGACCGGTCATGAGTGCCGATCTCCAGCTCGCGATGCAATTGCTGCAAAGCGGCCGGGCCGGGGAGGCGGAGGCCAGGCTGGACGCCGTGATCGCGACGCGGCCGGATGATGTCGAGGCGCTGCATCTGCGCGGTGTCGTCCGCGGCCGGTTGGGCCGGTTTGCGGCCGGCATTGCCGATCTTGAGGCCGCTCTAGAGCGGCACCACCAGCCGTTTGCCGTCCTCGGCAATCTGGGAAATCTCAAGCGCAGGGCCGGGGATCTCGCCGGGGCTGTAGAGGCTTACCGTGCCGCCCTGGCGCGCAAGCCGGACTTCGCTGACGCGATGACCAATCTGGCCATCACATTGTCGGATCTGGGCCGCAGCGAGGAGGCGGAAGCCGCTTTCCGCGATGTTCTCAAGGCCGTGCCCGACAGTACGGCTGCGCTCAACGGGCTGGGCAATCTGCGCTCGCGGGCCGGCGACGAGGCAGGCGCACTGGACTTCTACTCACGCGCCATCGATGCAACTCCCCGGGCGGCGATGCCACGCATCAACCGGGGCAGCGTGCTGCGGTCGGTCAATCGGCTTGCGGATTCCCTGCAGGACCTCGACACGGCCTGCCGGCTGTCGCCGGGCCAGGCAGAGGCCCACTTCCAGCGCGGCCATACGCTGCGTACGCTCGGGCGCACCGCCGAGGCGCGGGAAGCCTACTGGCAGGCGTCGCGGTGTGCGCCCTTGCGGGCAGATATCCACAGGGACCTGGCGAGCTTGCTCTGGGAGCTGGGAGAGGGGCGCGGTGCGACTGCCGCCCTGGACTCCGTTCTGGCAAGTCAGGCGGATCCTGAGCTGGCCTATACCAAAGCCCGCGTTCTGTTGCGGACCGGCTATCCTGACGATGCGCTCGAAGCGCTTGAAGTCGCACTTGGGAGCGAGCCGGCACATGCGCGGGCCCTGGCGCTGCGCGGGGAGATCCGGAGCAAGCAGGGCGATGGGGAGGCGGGGCTTGCCGACCTGCGTGCCGCCCTCGCTGCAAGCGGTGGCGACGATTTCGAGATCCGTCACCAGCTGGTCGAGGCGTGCCTGACGCACGGCCGCATCGAAGAGGCGGTCGACGCACTTCGCGCCGACCCGCCCGCGGAGCATCTGCAAAAGCATGTCGCCCTGCAGGCGACCGCCTGGCGCTGCGCGGGCGACGATCGATACACGCGCCTGTATGACTACGACCGGCTGACGGCGAAGCGGTTCATCGATACGCCCGCCGGCTACACATCGCTTGACGCGTTCAACGAGGCCCTGGCCGAGCGGATCGCCGCACTTCATGCCACGCAGGCCCAGCCGATCGAGCAGACCCTGTTCGGCGGCACCCAGTCGCCGGGGCGTCTGTGGGATAGCGACGATCCGGTCATCCAGGCGCTTGCCCGGGCGCTGCAGGCCGCCGCACAGCGTTTTGTCGCCGATCTGCCGGACGATCCCGAGCACCCCTTCCTCGCACGCAAGTCCGACCGGCTGAAACTGACCGGCGCCTGGTCCGTCAGGCTGCGCTCGGGGGGCGGTCATGTCGACCATATCCATCCAGCCGGATGGATCAGCGCCAGTTATTATGTCCATGTTCCCGAGACGGTGCTGCGCGGCGAGCGTGCCGGATGGCTGCGTCTGGGGGCTCCGGGCCTGCCCGGTCTCGACCTGCCGGCTGAACGCTATATCTGTCCCGAGGCCGGCGCGGCAATCTTCTTCCCCTCCTACATGTGGCACGGTGTCGAGCCGTTCGAGAGCGAGGATGTGCGCGTGACGGCACCCTTCGACCTGCTGCCGGAATAGCTATTTGTACGGTGTATTGTGACGCCCGATTCCCGCGAAAAGGCTTGGTAAAATCAGGTCTTGCCGAAAGGTCTGCGGCAAATGCGCAACAGTGCAGCGTGAATGACGCTTGGCATGGGGATGTGACGGACGTGTGTCATTGACCCTTCGCATTCTGCATGGGTACCTTGCAGATAAGGCGGGGAATCGTGAGCTCCGCCGAGCCGGGGGGATGCTGCCTGAATAATCAAGTGCGGGCGGGTTTCCCATTACAACCTTACTCGGAGGGATTTAGAGTGAGACCGACTTCCTTGAAGGCTTGCCTCATGGCGAGCACGCTCATCGGTGGCCTGGCTGTAGCCGCGCCGGCGATGGCACAAGAAGGCGCCGCTGATGATGACGTGGTCGTCATCACCGGTTCGCGCATTCAACGCACCGACACGGTGGCCCCGAGCCCGATCACTTCGGTTAACGAAGAGCTGTTCGAGCTGAACAACGTGGTCAACACCGAAGACCTGCTGAACACCCTGCCGCAGCTGATCCCGGCTTTCGATGCCACGTCGAACAACCCGGGCGACGGCACGGCGACGGTGTCGCTTCGCGGTCTCGGCACGTCCCGGACCCTGGTCCTGGTTGACGGCACCCGTTTCGTCGGCTCCGGCGCTGCCCAGGTCGTCGACCTGAACAACATCCCGGCCGCCATGGTCGAGCGCGTTGACGTCGTGACCGGCGGTGCATCGGCCGTTTACGGTTCGGACGCTGTTGCCGGTGTTGTGAACTTCATCCTGCGTGACGACTTCGAAGGTGTGGAAGTTTCCACCTCGCACGAATTCTCCATGGACGAAGGCGATGCGGCCATTTCCGACGTTTCCGTCACGCTGGGCGGCAACTTCGACAACGGTCGCGGTAACGCCGTGCTGTCCTTCGGCTACACCAATCGTGAAGCTGTCTTCCAGGCGTCGCGCGAATTCTCGGAAGTGGCCTACTGGTCGCCTGGCCCGGGTACCGACCCGTACATCCCGGGTGGTTCCTCGAGCATTCCGGAAACCTGGATTCGTCCGGCCGCCGGCAACTACTTCGACACGAACCCGGTCGATTCCAGCGGCGACCCGTACTTCCTGATGACCCAGCCGGGCGGCGCTATCGCCGAGCGTCAGGTGTATAACTACGCCCCGACCAACTACCTGCAGCTGCCGCAGGAACGTCACATGATCTCGGCTTTCGCCACCTATGAGATCAATGACAATATCGAGATGTATGCTCGCGGCATCTACGCGAACAACGTCGTCGACTCCCAGCTCGCCCCGACCCCGACGGGCACGCTGACCATCGACGTGAATCTCGACAACCCGCTGCTGTCGACCGAGCTGCGTGACCTGTTTGCCAACGATGCCAGCTCCAACAATGGCGACGGTACGGCGACGGTGCGTATCGCCCGCCGTATGCAGGAGATCAATACGCGTAACTCGCTGCGCGACACGAACACCTTCCAGGGCGTTCTTGGCTTCCGTGGCGACATCAACAACGATTGGTCCTACGACGTCTTCTACAACTACTCGCGTTCGGCGGTTTCGCAGATCCTGTCGGGCAATATCTCTGTTGCGGCCTTCCAGGAAGCTATCCTTTGCGATGGCGGCCCGACGGCAGTGGCAAGCGGTTGTACGGCTCCGGCTCTGGATATCTGGAACGGTGCCAACTCGGTGTCCGCAGAAGCGGCTGACTACATCGCCCGTACCGGCGCCCAGATCGACGTGATCGAAGCCACGCAGGCTGTGGCCTCCGTGTCCGGCGAGCTGTCGAACATGGCGTCTCCGATGGCGAACATTGCGCCGGCGCTCGTGCTCGGTGTCGAGTATCGTGAAAACTCCGCGTCGATCCGCCCTGACTCCGTGCTGGGTCCGGACGTTCGCGGCTTCAACCAGTCGCTGCCGATCGAAGGTTCGTTCGACGTCTACGAATTCTTCACCGAAGTCGACGTCCCGCTCATCACGGACCGTCCGGGCATCCAGAGCCTGAACTTCACCGGCGCCTTCCGGATGTCGGACTACTCGACGGTCGGTAACACCCAGACCTACGCCGCTGGCCTGGGCTGGGAACCGGTCGACAGCCTGCGTATCCGTACGCAGTACAACCGCGCTGTCCGTGCGCCGAACGTGGGTGACCTGTTCTCGCCGGCCACCAACGGCTTCCCGGGCGCGACGGATCCGTGCTCCGGCGGTCTGGGTTCCTTCGACAGTGACGTGATCGTTGCCAACTGTATCGCTTCGG
This sequence comes from Maricaulis virginensis, assembly GCF_027922185.1. Classification (NCBI taxonomy): domain Bacteria; kingdom Pseudomonadati; phylum Pseudomonadota; class Alphaproteobacteria; order Maricaulales; family Maricaulaceae; genus Maricaulis; species Maricaulis virginensis. Next base: position 439,809 of record NZ_BSFE01000001.1, read on the forward strand.
GCGTTCCCGCAGCGTCGGTCGGTACGCCGTTCCAGTCGAACGCGCAGATCGAAGCCCTGTTTGGCGGTAATGCCAACGTTGACGAAGAAGTTGCCGACACCTTCACCATCGGTGCTGTGTGGCAGCCGAACTTCATCAGCGGCTTCACGATGCAAGTCGACTACTACAACATCGAAATCGAAGACGCGATTGCGACCCCGTCCCTGCAGAATCTGCTGGACGAGTGCTATCGCCAGGACATCCAGTCGGCTTGTGCCTTCTTCGCAGGCGCTCGTAACCCGAGCACCGGTGAAATGGCCAACCCGTACATGCCGGAACTGTTCTCTTCGAACCTCGCTGTGTTCGAAGCTGAAGGCGTCGACGTCCGCGTTGACTACATGTGGGATGCCGAGCAAATGGGCCTGTCGCCCGACCTCGGCTCCTTCTCGGTGAACTACTACTCGACCTTCACCATCGGCAATGGCTACCAGACGTCTGAAGTCGCTGGTTTCGTCGCCTGTGAAGGCCAGTTCTCCGGTCAGTGCGGCGAGCCGACCCCGGAATACAAGCACGTCGCTCAGGCGAGCTGGTACTGGGGCAACCTGACGACCTCTCTGCGTTGGCGCCACATTGGCGGTGTCGATATCGAGCCGTCCTACGCCGGTTTCGTTTCGGATCGCGAGCTGTCGATCGACTCCTACAACTACTTCGACGTGACCTTCGGTTACGACGTCAGCGAAACCGTCCGCGTCTCGCTGGGTCTGCAAAACGTGATGGACGAAGAGCCGCCGGTTCTGACCTCCACCTCGTCCGAGCAGGCCAACACCTATCCGGCCACCTACGATCCGTTCGGCCGTCGTCTGTTCCTGGGCGCCAACCTGCGCTTCTAGTCGACAGACTTGATACAAATCGGGAAGGGCGGGTCTTCGGACCCGCCCTTTTCCTTTTGGGGTTTAGCCCTGCGACCAGACGCAGTGCGGGAGTTGTCTTCGCGAAGTGCATCCCTAACATGCTCGTAATGTCGGGGGATTGCACTCTATCGAGCGAAGTGACTGCCTGGAGGCAGTTCTGGACCGGACGCAGGCGAGGCGACGAGCATCGCTATCGTGACCCCGGGGTTGCGGCAGTGCTTGAAGCGCATTGGTGCCAATACTTCTCCGACAGGATAGAAGAGGGCGGCGTCCCGTCCCTGCTCGACCTGGCGTGCGGCGAGGGCGAAGTCCTGCGTTTCGCCGATCAGGTGTTTGCACAGCGCTCAGAGGAGTCGCCAAAGGCGTTCTGCTGCGACATCGCTCCCGCGGCGGTAGGCATGGCTTCGGGCGCTCTCAACGCGCTGCCTGTTGCTGCCGACAGTGCGGCTTTGCCCTTTGCGGATGCCGCTGTCTTCTGCGCCGTCAGCCAATACGGGCTGGAATATGCAGGACAGGCGGCATTTTTCGAGGCTGCTCGCGTCATTGGTGAGGGTGGCAGGCTGCACGCGCTTGTTCATTGTCGTGGCGGTGTTGTCGAGAGGGCGTGCGGGGACGTGGCGGGGCTCCTGTCCGCCGTGATCGATAGCGGTCTTTTCGGGCGAATGGCCAACTATGCCGAGACCATTCCGCAAGCTGCTGCCGGAACCATACCGGATACCCGCGCGCGCGAATGCGTCGACCGTCTGCGCAGCGCGCTCAACGCCGTAGGTGAGGCTCTGGCGGTTGCCAGTCCGGGGCCCGCTCGCGAGCATGTCGCTCGCCTGGTGACGGATTGCCAGACTTTGGCGGCGCGACTGGGCCACTATGCTCCCGGCGACGTATCCACCTGGATAAAGGGCCAGAAATCGGACACGGAAGCGTTCCTGTATCGCATGAACTCGATGCTGGACGTCGCCCAGTCCGAAGACGACATGCGCGCTGTCATAGGGCGTCTGGAAGCGGCGGGCCTGACGGTGGAGGCCCTTTCCGTGCTGGAGGCTCCCGGGCAAAGCGGAGCGCTGGCATGGGTCGTCGATGCGCAGCGGGGCTCCGTGTCCTGAAGCCGGGTTGCGAATAAGCGCAGCAATATGCGTTTTAGCTGTTTTCTTATGGCGCTCTGCATTGTAGACAGCTGCGCTTCGGATGTGGCGGTGACTGGGTCGCCGTGCTACTCCGCGCGCGTGGTACAGGGGTGTAGCTCAGTTGGTAGAGCATCGGTCTCCAAAACCGAGGGTCGGGGGTTCGAGTCCCTCCGCCCCTGCCATGCCGCTCTGACGGAATTTTGCGCCGCATGACCGTGGCGCCGATTGCAAACAGGGCCCCGAGGGGCCAGATGGAAGCGAATGACGCGGAACGCGAATAACAAGACGCCGGCGCAGGCCAAGGCGGAAGCGGCGGCGCCGAAAAAGCGCCGGGCCGGCCCGTTCCAGTATCTGGCGCAGGTGCGTCAGGAGGCCCGCAAGGTGACCTGGACCGGGCGGCAGGAGTTGATCGTCTCGACGATCCTCGTGCTGATCCTTTCGGCCATTGCCATGCTGTTCTTCTGGGGCGTGGACTTCGCGATCCGCGAAACTGTCCAGTTCCTGCTGTCGCTCGGTTCGTAGGAGGAGGCTTGTATGTCTGCCAAGTGGTATATCGTGCACGCCTATTCGAACTTCGAGAAGAAGGTCGCCGAGGCGATCCGGACCGAAGCCGCGATCCAGGGGCTTGAAGACAAGTTCGAAGAGATTCTCGTCCCGACCGAGGACGTGGTCGAGGTCCGCAAGGGCCGCAAGGTGAATGCCGAGCGCAAGTATTTCCCGGGCTACGTCCTGGTGAAGATGGACATGACGGATCAGGCCTATCACCTGGTCACGTCGACGCCGAAGGTCACCGGCTTCCTCGGTTCCGGCAAGAAGCCGATTCCGGTTTCCGAGAACGAGGTGAAGCGGATCCTTGGCCAGATGGAAGAGGATGCAGAGCGTCCGCGTCCGACGGTCAATTACGAGATCGGTGAGACAGTGAATGTCATCGACGGTCACTTCGCCAGCTTCAACGGCGTCGTGGAAGAAGTCGACGACGAGAACGGCCGCCTCAAGGTGGCCATCAACATTTTCGGCCGGGCGACCCCGGTCGAGCTGGAATACGCGCAGGTCGAAAAGACCCAGTAGCGCGTGTGACGTGCGGGAGGTGCCGGCGCCAAGTCCATGCCGGGCCGTACCGCAAACCCCCGAGGACGCGATGGTCGCGTCCTGTTGATGGAGTGGAGACATGGCCAAGAAGATTGACGGCTATATCAAGCTGCAAGTGCCTGCCGGCGCTGCAAACCCGTCCCCGCCGATCGGCCCGGCCCTGGGTCAGCGCGGCGTGAACATCATGGAATTCTGCAAGGCCTTCAACGCGAAGACCCAGGAGATGGAAAAAGGGATGCCGATCCCGACGACCATCACGGTCTTCTCGGACAAGTCCTTTACCTTCGAGATCGCAACGCCGCCGGCGAGCTTCTATCTGAAGAAGGCCGCGAAGATCCAGAAGGGCAGCCAGGCCCCGGGCCAGACTTCGGCCGGTTCCGTCTCGATGGCGCAGTGCCGCGAGATCGCGGAAGCCAAGTTCAAGGACCTTAATGCGAACGACCTCGACCAGGCGACGAAGATCATCGCCGGCTCGGCCCGTTCCATGGGTTTGGAAGTGACGGAGTAGGGATCATGGCGACTATCGGAAAACGTCTCGCGTCTGCGCGTGAAACCATCGACCGCGATCACCTCTACACGGTCGATGAAGCGGTGAAGCACGTGAAGGCCAATGCCAAGGCAAAGTTCGACGAAACGATCGAGCTGGCCGTCAATCTGGGTGTCGACCCGCGTCACGCCGACCAGATGGTCCGCGGTGTCTGCGAACTGCCGAACGGCACGGGCCGTACGGTCCGCGTCGCGGTGTTCGCCAAGGGCCCGAAGGCCGAAGAAGCCAAGAAGGCCGGCGCCGACGTTGTGGGCGCCGAAGACCTGATGGAACAGGTCCAGGGCGGCAATATCAATTTCGACAAGGTCATCGCGACCCCGGACATGATGCCGCTCGTCGGCCGTCTCGGTAAGGTTCTCGGCCCGCGCGGCATGATGCCGAACCCGAAGGTCGGTACCGTCACCATGGACGTGACCAAGGCTGTTGCAGCGTCCAAGGGCGGTGCCGTGGAGTTCCGTGTCGAGAAGGCGGGCATCGTGCACGCCGGCGTCGGCAAGGCGAGCTTCACCGAAGCGCAGCTGGTCGAGAATGTTCGCGCCCTGATCGGCGCCATTGTCAAGTCGAAGCCGTCGGGCGCCAAAGGCACCTATATCCGCCGGATCGCGCTGTCCTCGACCATGGGGCCGGGCGTGAAAATCGACACGTCGGAAGCCTCTGCGGCCTAATTCGACGTAAAAGACACTTGAGTTTCAGCCCGGCAGGCTTTATCCGGCCGGGCTGATCCGGTTCTTCACCACGCGTTGTGGGTGAAGACCGGACCTGTCCGAGATCGCAGGGGGCGGGGCCTTTTCAAGGTTCTGCCTTAATCCAGTTCGGGCCCTGTGTGAGACAGAGCATGAACAATATGGCCTTGTTCGTAAGGTCTGTTGGTTCAAGCCCTGGGACAGGACGCGCCGTGGGCGCGCCCGAACCCTTGAAACGGGGAAGGCGCCCGACGGCGTTTTCACCGGACCGTCCGTGGTGGACGGTTCAAACAGGGAGTCCGCTAAATGGATCGCAATCAAAAAGAAGCGTCCGTTGAAGAGCTGGAAGGCATCTTCTCGAACGCTGGATCCGTGGTGATGGCCCACTATACGGGCATGACCGTTGCGGAAATGACGAATCTGCGTGCCAAGCTCCGCGAGCTCGGCGGCACATTCAAGGTGGTTCGCAACCGCCTCGCCAAGATCGCTCTGCAAGGCAAGCCGGGTGAAGGCGCCTCCGACCTGTTCTCGGGTCCGGTCGCCATCGCGTACTCGGAAGACTTTGTTGCAGCGCCGAAGGTGCTGGTGGACTACGCGAAATCCAACGACAAGCTCGTCATTCTCGGCGGCTTCATGGAAGAGGAAGTGTTCGACGCCAAAGGCATCGACGCCCTGTCCAAGATGCCGTCCCGCGAAGAGCTTATCGCCACCATCGCGGCCCGTCTCACGGGTCAGGCTTCGCAGGTTGCCCAGCGTATCATGGCCCCGGGCCAGGGTCTGGCTGGCGCCATCGAGGTCATCCGCGAAAAAGCCGAAGCGTAACGTCATTCTCCGCTAACGAACTGACACACTGAACACGACAAGGAATTGAACAAATGGCTGATGTAGCTAAACTCTGCGAAGAACTTCTCTCGCTCACCATCCTTGAAGCCAAGGAACTGAACGATCTCCTCGAAGAAAAAGGCATCAAGGCTGCGGCTGCTGTCGCGGTTGCCGGTCCGGCCGGCGGCGACGCCGGTGGTGCGGCTGTCGAAGAGAAGGACGAATTCGACGTTATCCTGGCTTCGGCTGGCGACAAGAAGATCAACGTCATCAAGGAAGTCCGTGCCATCACCGGCCTGGGTCTGAAGGAAGCCAAGGACCTGGTCGAAGGCGCTCCGAAGGCGGTCAAGGAAGGTGCTCCGAAGGCCGAAGCCGAAGAGATCAAGAAGAAGCTCGAGGAAGCCGGCGCTACGGTCGAGCTGAAATAATCACGCTCCGGCGTGACCTGAACGGTGCTGCGGGCGCGCGGGGTAACCTGCGCGTCCGCTAGCCCGTCTTTGCGTTTCGCGGTCCCTCCGCTGCCGTTCCAGGCGGGGCCGTCAAGAACGGGAACGGTCCGATCTGCCAGACGGGCAGGCCGGACCGGACCGAAAGGAGCGGCCGGGCGGGGACGAACCCCGCATCTATGGCGCAGTGCTGTCTGCGAAGGGAGCCGACATGGGTCTGTCGTTCACCGGCAAGAAGCGGATTCGCAAGACGTTCGGTCGCATTCCGGAAACGGTCGCGATGCCGAACCTCATCGAAGTTCAGAAAAGCTCCTATGAGCACTTCCTGATGAAGGAAGTCCCGTCAAGCGAGCGGGGCGATACGGGTATGCAGGCCGTCTTCAAGTCGGTCTTCCCCGTCAAGGATTTCGCTGAGCGTGCTGTGCTGGACTTCGTGTCCTACGAATTCGAAGCGCCGAAGTTCGACGTCGAGGAATGCCAGCAGCGTGACATGACCTTCGCGGCACCGCTGAAGGTGAAGATGCGTCTGATCGTGTTCGATGTCGACGAGGAAACCGGCGCGCGTTCGGTCAAGGACATCAAGGAGCAGGACGTCTATATGGGTGATATCCCGCTCATGACGGACAAGGGCACCTTCGTCGTCAACGGCACCGAGCGGGTCATCGTTTCCCAGATGCACCGTTCGCCGGGCGTCTTCTTCGACCATGACCGGGGCAAGACCCATGCCTCGGGCAAATACCTGTTTGCCGCGCGGATCATTCCCTATCGCGGCTCCTGGCTCGACTTCGAGTTCGACGCCAAGGACGTGGTCCACATGCGCCTCGACCGCCGCCGCAAGCTGCCGGCGACGACGCTGCTCTATGCGCTGGGCCTGGACAAGGAAGAGATCCTCTCGACCTTCTACAACACGGTCGAGTACAAGTTCGCCAAGAAGGGCTGGACCGTTCCTTACGTGAAGGAACGCTGGCGCGGCGCCAAGCCGGTGCGCGACCTGGTCGACGCCAAGACGGGCGACATCGTCGCTCCGGCCGGCAAGAAGATTTCCGCGCGCGCGGCCAACAAGCTGGCCGAGGACGGTCTGGAAGCCCTGCTGGTTTCCGACGAGTTCCTGCTGTCCGGCTATCTGGCCGAGGACATGGTCAATCTGGAAACCGGCGAGATCTTCGCGGAAGCCGGCGACGAGCTGACTCAGGAAATTCTCGACACGCTGAAGGAAACAGGCGTCAAGGTTCTCAACCTGCTCGACATCGACCCGGCTACGGGTATCGGTCCCTACATCCGGACCACGCTGGCGGTCGACAAGAATGAAAGCCGCGAGCAGGCGCTGGTCGATATCTACCGCGTCATGCGTCCGGGCGAGCCGCCGACGCCGGAAACGGCCGAAGCCATGTTCCAGGGTCTGTTCTTCGATCCGGAGCGCTACGACCTGTCGGCCGTGGGCCGCGTGAAGATGAACATGCGTCTGGACCTGGATTGTCCGGACGATGTCCGCACGCTGCGCAAGGAAGACATCCTGGCCGTTCTGAAGACCCTCGTGGATCTGCGCGACGGCCGCGGCGAAATCGACGACATCGACAATCTCGGCAACCGCCGTGTGCGTTCGGTCGGCGAGCTGATGGAAAATCAGTATCGCATCGGCCTTCTGCGCATGGAGCGTGCGATCAAGGAGCGCATGTCCTCGGTCGATATCGAGACGGTCATGCCGCATGACCTGGTCAACGCCAAGCCCGCCGCGGCCGCGGTGCGCGAATTCTTCGGCTCCTCGCAGCTGTCGCAATTCATGGACCAGACCAACCCGCTGTCCGAAGTGACGCACAAGCGCCGTCTCTCGGCGCTTGGCCCGGGAGGTCTGACCCGTGAGCGTGCCGGCTTCGAAGTCCGCGACGTGCACCCGACCCACTATGGCCGGATCTGCCCGATCGAGACGCCGGAAGGTCCGAATATCGGCCTGATCAACTCGCTGTCGACCTATGCCCGCGTCAACAAGTACGGCTTCATCGAGAGCCCGTACCGCCGGGTCGAGAACGGCAAGCTGACCGACACGGTCGACTATCTCTCCGCCATGCAGGAGTCGCGCTACGCAATCGCCCAGGCGAATGCACACGTGAACGAGAATGGCGAGTTGGACAACGAGTTCGTGAACTGCCGCATCGGCGGTGAAGTGACGCTCGTTCCGCGTGAGGACGTGGAATATATCGACGTGTCGCCGAAGCAGGTGGTTTCGGTCGCTGCGGCGCTGATTCCCTTCCTGGAAAACGACGACGCCAACCGCGCCCTCATGGGCTCGAACATGCAGCGTCAGGCCGTGCCGCTCGTGAAGGCGGAAGCCCCGCTGGTCGGCACCGGCATGGAAGGCGTCGTGGCCCGCGACTCCGGGGCTGCCATTGCGGCGCGCCGGGGCGGTGTGATCGAGCAGGTCGATGCGACCCGTATCGTTATCCGGGCCACGGAAGATCTCGATGCCGCCAAGTCGGGCGTCGACATCTACCGCCTGTCCAAGTTCCAGCGTTCCAACCAGTCCACCTGTATCAACCAGCGCCCGATCGTGCGTGTGGGTGACGAGGTGAGGGCCGGTGACATCATCGCCGACGGTCCGTCGACCGATCTGGGCGAGCTCGCGCTCGGCCGGAACGTGGTCGTCGCCTTCATGCCCTGGAACGGCTACAACTTCGAGGACTCGATCCTGATCTCCGAGCGCATCGTGCGCGACGACGTCTTCACCTCGATCCACCTCGAAGAGTTCGAGATCGCGGCCCGCGACACCAAGCTGGGTCCGGAGGAAATCACGCGCGACATCCCGAATGTCGGCGAGGAAGCCCTGCGCAATCTCGACGAGGCCGGTATCGTGGCGGTGGGCGCCGAGGTCGGTCCGGGCGATATCCTGGTCGGCAAGGTGACGCCGAAGGGCGAAAGCCCGATGACGCCGGAAGAAAAGCTTCTGCGCGCCATCTTCGGCGAGAAGGCGTCCGACGTTCGCGACACCTCGCTGCGCATGCCGTCCGGTGCCACCGGTACGGTCGTGGAAGTCCGTGTGTTCAACCGCCACGGTGTCGACAAGGACGAACGCGCCATCTCGATCGAGCGTGAGGAAATCGAACGTCTCGGCAAGGACCGCGACGACGAGCTGCACATTCTCGAGCGCAACATCTACCAGCGTCTGGGCGATCTCCTGCTCGGCAAGACGGCGGTCTCCGGTCCGCGCGGCTTCGCCAAGGGCAAGGTGACCCAGGAAGCCCTCGACGAGACCCCGCGTTCGCAGTGGTGGCGCATCGGTCTCGATGACGAGAAGGCGATGGGCGAAGTCGAAGCGCTGCAAAAGCAGTACGACGACAGCAAGGCCCGCCTGGACCGCCGCTTCGAGGACAAGGTCGACAAGCTGCAGCGGGGCGACGAAATGCCGCCGGGCGTGATGAAGATGGTCAAGGTGTTCGTTGCGGTGAAGCGCAAGCTTCAGCCGGGCGACAAGATGGCCGGCCGTCACGGCAACAAGGGTGTTATCTCCAAGATCAACCCGATCGAGGACATGCCCTTCCTGGAAAACGGTGAAGCCGTCGACATCGTGCTGAACCCGCTGGGCGTGCCGTCGCGCATGAATGTCGGCCAGATCCTGGAGACCCACCTTGGTTGGGCCTGCCGTGGTCTGGGCCGCCAGATCGGCGAAGCGTACGAAGCCTATCAGCGCGACGGTTCGGTCGAAGCGCTGAAGTCCGAGCTGAAGCGTGTCTACGGCGACGACGAGCTGCCGGAAACGGATGCCGACATCGCCGAGCTGGGCCGCAACCTGGCCAATGGCGTGCCGATCGCGACTCCGGTCTTCGACGGTGCCCGCGAGCCGGACGTGTCCGCCATGCTGGAGAAGGCCGGTTTCGATCCGTCGGGTCAGGTCACCCTGTATGACGGCCAGACCGGTGAGCCCTTCCGCCGAAAGGTTACGGTGGGTGTGAAGCACCTGCTGAAACTGCACCACCTGGTGGACGACAAGATCCACGCCCGCTCGATCGGCCCGTACTCGCTCGTGACCCAGCAGCCGCTGGGCGGCAAGGCGCAGTTCGGCGGTCAGCGCTTCGGTGAGATGGAAGTGTGGGCCCTGGAAGCCTATGGTGCGGCATACACGCTGCAGGAAATGCTGACGGTGAAGTCGGACGACGTGGCCGGCCGGACGAAGGTCTATGAGGCCATCGTGCGCGGCGACGACACCTTCGAAGCCGGCGTTCCGGAGAGCTTCAATGTGCTCGTGAAGGAAATGCGTTCCCTCGGCCTCAATGTCGAACTGAAAAACGGCTAAGGCCGAACCTTATATCGCGGGACAGGCCTGGCCCTGTCCCGCTTGCCCCTTTTGGGAGACGGCGACATGAATCACGACGTCATGAACATCTTCAATCCGGCTGCCGAAGGCCCGTCCTTCGACCGGATCCGGATTGCCCTCGCGAGCCCGGAAAAGATCCTTTCCTGGTCTTTCGGCGAGGTCAAAAAGCCCGAAACCATCAACTACCGGACCTTCAAGCCGGAGCGCGACGGCCTGTTCTGCGCCCGCATTTTCGGCCCGGTGAAGGACTATGAGTGCCTGTGCGGCAAGTACAAGCGCATCAAGTACAAGGGCATCGTCTGCGAGAAGTGCGGCGTTGAAGTGACCCTGGCCCGCGTCCGTCGCGAGCGCATGGGCCACATCGAGCTCGCTGCACCGGTCGCCCACATCTGGTTCCTCAAGTCGCTGCCGTCGCGGATCGCGATGATCCTCGACATGGCGCTGAAGGATGTGGAGCGCGTGCTCTACTTCGAGAACTATGTCGTTATCGAACCCGGCCTGACCCCGCTGCAGCCGTTCCAGCTTCTCTCTGAAGAAGAGTATATGGATGCGCAGGACGAGTATGGCGAAGACGCCTTCACCGCCGGCATCGGCGCTGAAGCCGTCCGCGAAATCCTGATTGCCATGGACCTCGAGGCGGAAGCCGCGAAGGTCCGTGAGGACATGAAGGAGACCGGCTCGGAACTGAAGCTGAAGAAGTATGCCAAGCGCCTCAAGCTGCTTGAAAACTTCATCTCGTCCGGCAATCGGCCGGAATGGATGATCATGACGGTCATTCCGGTGATTCCGCCGGAACTGCGTCCGCTCGTGCCGCTGGATGGCGGCCGTTTCGCGACGTCGGACCTGAACGATCTCTACCGCCGCGTCATCAACCGGAACAATCGCCTGAAGCGCCTCATCGAGCTGCGTGCACCGGACATCATCATCCGTAACGAAAAGCGGATGCTGCAGGAATCGGTCGACGCCCTGTTCGACAATGGCCGCCGCGGCCGCGTCATCACGGGTGCCAACAAGCGTCCGCTGAAATCGCTGTCCGACATGCTGAAGGGCAAGCAGGGCCGTTTCCGCCAGAACCTGCTCGGCAAGCGCGTCGACTATTCCGGCCGTTCGGTCATCGTGGTCGGTCCGGACCTCAAGCTGCACGAGTGCGGCCTGCCGAAGAAGATGGCGCTCGAACTGTTCAAGCCCTTCATCTATGCGCGTCTCGACGCCAAGGGGCTTTCCGGTACGGTCAAGCAATCCAAGAAGCTGGTCGAGAAAGAGCGTCCGGAAGTCTGGGACGTGCTCGACGAGGTGATCCGCGAGCACCCGGTCATGCTGAACCGGGCGCCGACGCTGCACCGTCTGGGAATCCAGGCCTTTGAGCCGAAGCTGATCGAGGGCAAGGCCATCCAGCTGCACCCGCTGGTCTGCGCGGCCTTCAACGCCGACTTCGACGGTGACCAGATGGCCGTTCACGTGCCGCTCTCGCTGGAAGCCCAGCTGGAAGCGCGCACGCTGATGATGTCGACCAACAACATCCTCTCGCCTGCCAACGGCAAGCCGATCATCGTACCGTCCCAGGATATCGTTCTGGGCCTGTACTATCTGTCGGTCATGAATGCGAACGAGCCGGGCGAGGGCATGGCCTTCGGGTCCCGCGCGGAAATGGAAGCCGCGCTGGAAAGCGGTGTCGTCTCGCTCCACGCCAAGATCAAGGCGCGCTGGGAAGGCATCGACGAGAACGGTGAGCCGATCACGAAGGTGATCGAATGCACGCCGGGCCGGAAGATGATCATCGACCTCTTGCCCAAGCACGCCAAGATGCAGCCGGAAATCGTCGGCGAACTGCTGACGAAGAAGGCGATCGGCGGCCTGATCGACCACGTCTATCGCCACTGCGGCCAGAAGGCGACGGTGATCTTCTGCGACCAGATCATGGGTCTGGGTTTCAAGGAAGCGGCGAAGGCCGGCATCTCCTTCGGCAAGGACGACATGCTGATCCCGGATGCCAAGGCGGACCTGGTGGGCGCCACCCGTGCGCTCGTCGCCGACTATGAGCAGCAATATGTCGACGGCCTGATCACCAAGGGTGAGAAGTACAACAAGGTCGTCGATGCCTGGGCGAAGTGCACGGACAACGTGGCCGACGCCATGATGGACGAGATCTCCAAGACCACGATCGGCGAAGACGGCCGGGTCTCCGAGGTCAACTCGGTCTACATGATGGCCCACTCCGGCGCCCGGGGTTCGAAGAACCAGATGAAGCAGCTGGCCGGCATGCGCGGCCTGATGGCCAAGCCGTCCGGCGAGATCATCGAGACGCCGATCATCTCGAACTTCAAGGAAGGCCTGACCGTTCTCGAGTACTTCAACTCGACGCACGGTGCCCGTAAGGGCCTGGCCGACACCGCGCTCAAGACGGCGAACTCGGGTTACCTGACCCGCCGTCTCGTCGACGTTGCCCAGGACTGCATCATCACCGAAGAAGACTGCGGCACGTCCGAAGGCTTCGAGATCGGCGCCGTCGTTGATGGCGGTGATGTGGTGGTCTCCCTGGAGCAGCGCATCCTGGGCCGCACGACCGCTGCCGAGGTGAAGAATGGCGAGGGCGAAGTGATCTGCCCGGCCGACACCTATATCGACGAAGACCTTGCTGCGGCGATCGAGGCTGCCGGCGTCCAGAGCGTGTTCGCGCGCTCGCCGCTGACCTGCGAAACCCGCGTCGGCGTCTGCGCCACCTGCTACGGCCGTGACCTGGCGCGCGGTACGCGCGTCAATATCGGCGAGGCGGTCGGCGTTATCGCGGCCCAGTCGATCGGCGAACCGGGGACCCAGCTGACGATGCGGACCTTCCACATCGGCGGTACGGCCCAGGTGTCCGAGCAGTCCTTCATCGAAGCTGCGCATGAAGGCAAGATCACCTTCAAGAACCCGTCCACGGTGACCAATGCCGATGGCGATCTGATCGTGATGAGCCGCAACATGCAGGTGGCGATTGTCGACAAGGACGGCAAGGAACGCGAAAGCTACAAGCTGGGCTACGGCACCAAGCTGAAGGTCAAGGAGGGCGACAAGTCGGAACGCGGCATGCGTCTGGCCGAATGGGACCCGTATACCGCTCCGATCGTGTCGGAAGTCGGCGGCACGGTGAAGTTCGTCGACATCATCGACGGCGTATCCGTTAAGGAAGAGACCGACGAAGCGACGGGTATCGCCTCCAAGGTGGTGATCGACTGGCGCGGCGGGGCCAAGGCCTCGGCGATCCAGCCGACCATCGTCATCCAGGACGAGAACGGCGATCCCATCAAGCTCGCGTCCGGTTCCACCGCCAGCTACATGCTCGCCGTGGGCGCCATTCTCTCGGTCAGCTCCGGTGATACGGTGCGTCCGGGTGATATCGTTGCCCGTATCCCGACCGAAGGCGCCAAGACCCGGGACATTACCGGTGGTCTGCCGCGCGTTGCCGAGCTGTTCGAGGCCCGCCGTCCGAAAGACCACGCCGTGATCGCCGAGATCACCGGCCGCGTCGAGTTCGGCCGCGACTACAAGAACAAGCGCCGCATCGCCATCGTGCCGGATGACGAGAACATGGAGAAGGTCGAGTACCTGGTGCCCAAGGGCAAGCACCTGACGGTCCAGGAAGGCGACTATATCCAGAAAGGCGAATATCTGCTCGACGGTCACCCGGCGCCGCACGACATTCTGGCGATCCTCGGCGTGCCGTCCCTGGCCAACTACCTGATCAACGAGATCCAGGAAGTGTATCGACTGCAGGGTGTGCCGATCAACGACAAGCATATCGAAGTGATCGTTCGCCAGATGCTGCAGAAGATCGAGGTCAAGGATCCGGGCGAGAGCAGCTTCCTGGCAGCCGAACAGGTCGACAAGATCGAGTTCCTGGAGACCAATGAGAAGCTCGAAGCCGAGGGCAAGCGCCCGGCAACAGGCGAGCCGGTCCTGCTGGGTATCACCAAGGCTTCCCTGCAGACGCGCTCCTTCATCTCTGCGGCCTCCTTCCAGGAGACCACACGCGTCCTCACCGAGGCCGCCGTGCAGGGCAAGGAAGACATGCTCGAGGGCCTCAAGGAGAACGTCATCGTGGGCCGACTCATCCCGGCCGGTACCGGCGCGATGATGCGTCAGTACCAGGCGCTGGCCGACGATCTCGATGCCGAGATGCTCGCCGAGCGGGCGACAGCCGTGGAAGCGGAAGGTCTGCCGGCGGAAATCGCCGAGGCAGCTGCCGAAGAAATGGCGTCCGAAGGCAAGGCCGACTAGGCGTTTCGGGCCCGAAAGCCCAATCTAAACAGGCAAAAGGCCGCCGGGTGACCGGCGGCCTTTTTCATGATTGCAGCGTTTACCGTGCAAGCCTCTGAAAATGTCTGAACAAGCGCTTGACGGAACCGAGTCGCATGCGTAGTTTCCGCGCTCGTTTTGAGGATGAGCCGTAACCCAAGCGGTTAGACGTCATCCACGGTAACGGAAAAACCCCAGATGCCGCCGTGCGGGCCTCGCGCTCGAACGTCGGTGTCGTCATTTGCGTCCATCAGTTCCATTCCGGTGCTGAGGGGCGTGGTCTTTGAGATTAGGAACGGATTAGAGCGGGATGCCGACAATCAACCAGCTCATTCGCAAGCCGCGGAAAGACAAGCCGAAGCGCAACAAGGTGCCGGCCCTTCAGGCTTGCCCGCAGCGCCGTGGCGTCTGCACGCGTGTCTACACCACGACCCCGAAGAAGCCGAACTCGGCCCTGCGTAAAGTCGCCAAAGTGCGTCTGACGAACGGGCACGAAGTTGTGAGCTACATTCCGGGTGAGGGGCACAATCTTCAGGAACACTCCGTCGTTCTTATCCGCGGTGGCCGCGTGAAGGACCTTCCGGGTGTCCGCTATCACATTCTTCGCGGCGTTCTGGATACCCAGGGCGTCAAGGACCGCAAGCAACGCCGTTCCAAGTACGGCGCCAAGCGTCCTAAGTAAGGGAGACGTCCATGTCGCGTCGTCACCGCGCAGAGAAACGCGAAATCCATCCGGACCCGAAGTTCGGAGATCGCGATCTCACGAAGTTCATGAATTACATCATGCTCGACGGCAAGAAGTCGGTCGCCGAGCGTATCGTCTATGGCGCCCTCGATATCGTCGAGGACAAGCTGAAGCGCGAGCCGATCCGTGTCTTCCACGACGCCATGGACAATGTGGCTCCGGAGGTCGAGGTCCGTTCCCGCCGTGTCGGTGGTGCGACCTACCAGGTTCCGGTCGAGGTCCGCGCCGACCGCAAGAAGGCTCTTGCGATCCGCTGGCTGACCGGCGCTGCGCGCGGCCGCAACGAGAACACGATGCGTGAGCGTCTCGCAGCCGAGCTGATGGATGCTGCCGCCAATCGCGGTACCGCCGTCAAGAAGCGCGAAGACACGCACCGGATGGCGGAAGCCAACCGTGCCTTCTCGCACTACCGCTGGTAACGATCCACAGGCACTGACCCGTACCAAGGACCCTTTGAAATGGCCCGCGACTACAAAATCGAGGACTACCGCAACTTCGGCATCATGGCGCACATCGATGCCGGCAAGACGACGACGACCGAGCGGATCCTCTATTACACCGGCAAGTCCCACAAGATTGGTGAAGTGCACGATGGTGCCGCCACCATGGACTGGATGGAGCAGGAGCAGGAGCGTGGCATCACGATCACCTCGGCTGCGACGACCTGTTTCTGGAAGGACAAGCGCCTGAACATCATCGACACGCCCGGACACGTCGACTTCACGATCGAAGTCGAGCGTTCGCTGCGCGTGCTCGACGGTGCCGTGTGCTGTCTGGACGCCAATGCCGGCGTCGAGCCGCAGACCGAAACGGTCTGGCGTCAGGCCGACAAGTATGAAGTGCCGCGCATGGTGTTCATCAACAAGATGGACAAGCTGGGCGCCGACTTCTACCGCTGTGTCGAGATGATCGAGGAGCGTCTGGGCTCCACGCCGCTGTGCACGCAGCTGCCGATCGGCTCGGAAAGCGATTTCGAAGGCGTCATCGACCTCATCAAGATGAAGGAACTAGTGTGGCACGGTGAAAACCTTGGCGCCACCTGGGACGAGCGCGAAATCCGCGCCGAGCTTGCCGACAAGGCTGCCGAGTACCGCGAAAAGCTGGTCGAGGCTGCTGTCGAGCAGGACGAAGCCGCGATGGAAGCCTATCTGGAAGGCGAAGAGCCGACTGAAGAGCAGCTCAAGGCGCTGATCCGCAAGGGCTGTATCGCTCTGGCCTTCAACCCGGTCCTGTGCGGCACGGCGTTCAAGAACAAGGGTGTCCAGCCGCTGCTCGACGCCGTTGTCGATTACCTGCCGAGCCCGATCGATATCGCGGCCATCAAGGGCATCGACGTCAAGTCGGGCGAGCCCACCAAGCGCAAGGCCTCGGACTCCGAGCCGGTGTCGCTGCTGGCCTTCAAGATCATGAACGACCCGTTCGTCGGCTCGCTGACCTTCGCGCGCATCTATTCCGGTCACCTCGAGACGGGCGTGTCCCTGCTCAACACGGTGAAGGAAAAGAAAGAGCGTATCGGCCGTATGCTGCTGATGCACTCGAACTCGCGCGAAGACATCAAGGAAGCCTTCGCCGGCGACATCGTCGCCATTGCGGGCCTCAAGGACACCACGACGGGCGACACGCTCTGCGATCCGTCCAGCCCGGTCATCCTGGAGCGTATGGAATTCCCGGATCCGGTGATCGAGCTCGCGATCGAGCCGAAATCGAAGGGTGACCAGGAAAAGCTCGGCATCGCGCTGCAGCGTCTGGCCGCCGAGGATCCGTCCTTCCGCATGAAGACCGACGAAGAGTCCGGTCAGACCATCATCGCGGGCATGGGCGAGCTTCACCTCGACATCCTGGTCGATCGCATGAAGCGCGAATTCAAGGTCGAAGCGAATATCGGTGCGCCGCAGGTGGCCTACCGTGAATCGCTCGGTCAGGCCGGTACGGTCGATTACACGCACAAGAAGCAGTCCGGCGGTTCCGGTCAGTTTGCCCGCGTGAAGATCGAATTCGAGCCGGGCGAGCCGGGTTCGGGCTTCGTCTTCGAATCCAAGATCGTCGGCGGTTCGGTGCCGAAGGAATACATTCCGGGCGTCGAGAAGGGCCTGAATTCGGTGATGGAAAACGGTCTGCTGGCCGGCTTCCCGGTCATCGACGTCAAGGCGACCCTGATCGACGGTGCCTATCACGACGTGGACTCCAGCGTCCTGGCCTTCGAAATCGCCGGCCGTGCGGCCTTCCGTGAAGCGAAGCACCACTGCGCGCCGAAGCTGCTCGAGCCGATCATGAAGGTCGAGGTCGTGACGCCGGACGAGTACACCGGTTCGGTGATCGGTGACCTGAACTCCCGCCGCGGCCAGATCGCCGGGCAGGAAATGCGCGGCAACGCCACCGTCGTGAATGCGATGGTGCCGCTGGCGAACATGTTCGGTTACGTCAACAACCTGCGTTCGGCCACTCAGGGCCGGGCCCAGTTCACCATGCAATTCGACCACTACGAGCCTGTGCCGAAGGCGGTCGAACAAGAAGTCATTGCCAAGTCCGCCTAAGGCGAACCTCTGGTCACTGTAGAAACGAATACGAGATTTCGGAGCGAGATCGATGGCGAAGGAAAAGTTTGAGCGCACTAAGCCGCACGCGAACATTGGCACGATTGGTCACGTTGACCACGGCAAGACGACGCTGACGGCAGCGATCACGATGGTGCTGGCCGAGCAGGGCGGCGGCACGGCGAAGAAGTATGACGAGATTGACGCTGCGCCGGAAGAGAAGGCGCGCGGCATCACGATCTCGACGGCCCACGTCGAGTACGAGACGGCGAACCGTCACTATGCGCACGTGGATTGCCCGGGTCACGCCGACTATGTGAAGAACATGATCACGGGTGCAGCGCAGATGGACGGCGCGATCCTGGTTGTGAACGCGGCCGACGGCCCGATGCCGCAGACGCGCGAGCACATTCTTCTGGCGCGCCAGGTTGGCGTTCCGGCTCTGGTTGTGTTCCTGAACAAGGTTGACCAGGTCGACGACGAGGAGCTCCTGGAGCTGGTGGAGATGGAAGTTCGCGAACTTCTGTCGTCCTACGACTTCCCGGGCGACGATATTCCGATCGTTGCGGGTTCGGCTCTGGCGGCTGTTGAAGGCCGTGACGAGAACATCGGCAAGGAGAAGATCCTCGAGCTGATGGCGGCTGTGGACGAATACATCCCGACGCCGGACCGTCCGATTGACCAGCCCTTCCTGATGCCGATCGAGGACGTGTTCTCGATCTCGGGCCGGGGTACGGTTGTGACGGGGCGTGTCGAGCGCGGTGTTGTGAAGGTCGGCGAGGAAATCGAGATCGTCGGCATCCGTGACACGCAGAAGACGACGTGCACGGGCGTGGAGATGTTCCGCAAGCTGCTGGACCAGGGCCAGGCCGGCGACAATGTCGGCGTTCTGCTGCGCGGTATCGACCGTGAAGGCGTTGAGCGCGGTCAGGTTCTGTGCAAGCCGGGTTCGATCAAGCCGCACTCGAAGTTCGTGGCCGAAGCCTACATCCTGACGAAGGAAGAGGGTGGCCGTCACACGCCGTTCTTCACGAACTACCGTCCGCAATTCTACTTCCGCACGACCGACGTGACCGGCGTCGTGACGCTGAAGGAAGGCACCGAGATGGTGATGCCGGGCGACAATGTGGAAATGAATGTCGAGCTGATCACGCCGATCGCCATGGAAGAGAAGCTGCGCTTCGCTATCCGTGAAGGCGGCCGTACCGTCGGCGCAGGCGTCGTCTCCAAGATCGTCGAGTAACAAGAAATCCGGGCAGGGCGGTGCCGTGTGTGCCGCCCCGCTCATTGCTCTTTTTGAAAGTTTAGAAACGGGATCGGTTTGATGGAACGTCAAAACATCCGCATTCGCCTGAAGGCGTTCGATCACCGGGTTCTGGATAACTCCACCCGGGAGATTGTCTCCACCGCCAAGCGCACCGGCGCGAACGTTCGCGGCCCGATTCCGCTGCCGACGCGCATAGAGAAGTTCACGGTGTTGCGCTCGCCGCACATCGACAAGAAGTCGCGCGAACAGTTCGAAATCCGGACTCACAAGCGCCTTCTCGACATTGTTGACCCCACCCCGCAGACAGTTGACGCGCTGATGAAGCTCGACCTGTCGGCCGGCGTGGACGTCGAGATCAAGCTGGGAGCGTAGGGTTATGCGCCAGGAAGATCGTAGAACCGGCGTGATCGCCCGCAAGCTGGGCATGACGCGTATTTTCGCCGATGACGGCGTGCACGTGCCTTGCACCGTGCTGCAGCTGGATGGCGTCCAGGTCGTGTCTCACAAGACCGCTGACCGTGACGGCTATGTCGCTCTGCAGCTGGGTGCCGGCGAAGCCAAGGCCAAGCGGACGCCGAAGGCGCTGCGCGGTCACTTCGCCAAGGCCAATGTGGCTCCGAAGCGCAAGCTGGTCGAGTTCCGCGTTGCCGAGGACGCCCTGATCGAAGTCGGCGCCGAGCTGACGGCCGATCACTTTGTTCCGGGCCAGAAGGTCGACGTTGCCGGCATTTCGATCGGTAAGGGTTTTGCCGGTGCCATGAAGCGGCACAATTTCGGCGGCCTGCGCGCCTCGCACGGCGTGTCGATCTCGCACCGCTCCCATGGTTCCACCGGCCAGTGCCAGGACCCGGGCAAGGTGTTCAAGGGCAAGAAGATGGCCGGTCACATGGGTGCGACCCGCGTGACCACGCAGAATATCGAAGTTGTCCGCGTCGATGCGGATCGCGGCCTCATCCTGGTCAAGGGTGCGGTGCCGGGATCGGCCGGCGGCTGGGTCGAGCTGCGCGATGCCATCAAGGGCTATGGCGACATGGAACTCCCGCTGCCGGGCAAGTTCCGGACGCTGGACGAAATGAACGCGCCGGCTGCTGAAGCAGCGCCGGCTGTCGAGAACGACGCTGCGCCGGCGGAAGCCGAAGCGGCAGCGACGGACACGGCCGCCGAAGGTGAAGAAGGAACGCAAGCATGAAGATCGAGGTAAAAACCCTCGCGGCGAAGGACGCCGGTGCTATCGATCTCGACGATGCCGTCTTCGGCATCGAAGAGGTGCGCTCCGACCTCCTGCAGCGCGTTGTGAAGTGGCAGCTGGCTGCACGCCAGCAGGGCACGCACAAGACGCTCGGCCGCTCGGAAATCGCTCGCACGAAGAAGAAGTTCGGCCGGCAGAAGGGCGGTGGCGGTGCACGTCACGGCGCCCGTTCGGCTCCGATCTTCGTCGGCGGCGGCAAGGCACACGGCCCGCGGGTTCGCTCGCACGCTCACGACCTTCCCAAGAAGGTCCGTGCGCTGGGTCTGCGTCACGCCCTGTCCTCCAAGGCCGGTTCCAAGGCGCTCATCATCCTGGATGATGCCGTCCTGACCGAGCCGAAGACGAAGGACCTGCGCGCTTCGCTCGAAGGCCTGGGCATTTCGAACGCACTGTTCATCTCCGGTGAGCAGGTCGACGAGAACTTCGCCAAGGCGGCTCGCAACCTGCCGCTCATCGACGTGCTGCCCGCTCAGGGCCTGAACGTCTATGACGTGCTGCGTCGCGACACCCTGGTGCTGACGAAGGCCGCCGTGGAGAAGATCCACGAACGCCTGAGCGCGAAGGAGGCTTAAGATGACGGCTGCTGCGCGCCATTACGATACGATCCTGGGACCGGTGATCACGGAAAAGTCCACCCTGCTGTCGGAAGACGGCAAGGTTGTCTTCTTCGTCCCGCTGAGCGCCAACAAGAAGGAGATCGCGGAAGCGGTCGAACAACTCTTCAAGGTGAAGGTGACAGCGGTGAACACGATCAAGGTTCACGGCAAGACCAAGCGTTTCCGTGGCATTCACGGCAAGCGCAATGACCAGAAGAAAGCGGTCGTGACTCTCGCAGAGGGTCACTCGATCGACGTGACGACGGGTCTGTAAGATGGCTTTGAAAACATTCAAACCGACTTCTCCGGGCCGCCGCGCCCTCGTGCTCGTGGATCGCTCCGCGCTGCACAAGGGCCGTCCGGAAAAGACGCTGGTTGAAGGCCTCACCAAAAAGGGTGGCCGCAACAATACCGGTCGCATCACGGCCCGCCGTCGTGGCGGTGGCGCGAAGCGCCTGTACCGTGTGATCGATTTCAAGCGCCGCAAGTGGGACGTTCCCGCGACCGTCGAGCGTCTGGAATACGATCCGAACCGGACGGCTTTCATCGCCCTCATCCAGTATGAGGACGGCGAGAAGGCATACATCCTGGCGCCGCAGCGCCTGTCGGAAGGCGATGTTGTCATCGCATCCGCCAAGTGCGACGTGAAGCCGGGCAATGCCATGCCGCTGAAGGCTGTGCCGGTCGGTACGATCCTGCACAATGTCGAGATGAAGCCGGAGAAGGGTGGTCAGATCGCCCGTTCCGCCGGTGCGTATGTCCAGCTCGTCGGCCGTGATGCCGGCTATGCCCAGATCCGCCTGTCTTCCGGCGAGCTGCGCATGGTTCCGGACAGCTGCATGGCGACGGTCGGTGCGGTGTCGAACCCGGACCACCTGAACATCAATCTCGGCAAGGCCGGCCGCAATCGCCACCTGGGTCGTCGCCCGTCCGTTCGCGGCGTGGTGATGAACCCGGTCGACCACCCGCACGGCGGTGGTGAAGGCCGGACCTCGGGCGGCCGTCACCCGGTGACCCCGTGGGGCAAGCCGACCAAGGGTGCGAAGACGCGCAAGAACAAGTCTACGGACAAGTTCATCATCCGCTCGCGCCACGAGCGCAAGAAGCGATAGGGAGCCGACGATGCCTCGTTCTGTCTGGAAAGGTCCGTTCGTCGACGGCTATCTGCTGAAAAAAGCGGAAAAGTCGCACGAGGGCGGCCGCAAGCAAGCGATCAAGACCTGGTCGCGCCGTTCTACCATCATGCCGCAATTCGTGGGTCTGACCTTCCAGGTCCACAACGGCAACAAGTTCGTGCCGGTGCTCGTGACCGAAGACATGGTCGGCCACAAGCTCGGCGAATTCGCTCCGTCCCGGACCTATTACGGTCACGCGGCGGACAAGAAAGCGAAGCGGAGATAAGCGATGGGACAGTCTGCCAATCCCCGTCGCGTCGCTGACAACGAAGCGCGCGCCAAGCTGCGGATGATCCGCACCAGCCCGCAGAAGCTCAACCTGGTTGCCGCGATGATCCGCGGCAAGAAGGTCGAGCGTGCGCTGGCGGATCTCGAGTTTTCGCGCAAGCGCATCGCCAAGGAGGTTCGCAAGACCCTCGAGTCCGCGATTGCCAATGCCGAGAACAATCACGGTCTCGACATCGACAGCCTTGTCGTGTCGGAAGCCTATGTCGGCAAGAACCTGGTCATGAAGCGGTACAAGGCGCGCGCCCGCGGTCGCGGCGCGAAGATCCTGAAGCCGTTTTCCGAGCTCACCATCGTGGTGCGCGAAGTCGAGGAGGCCGCCTGATGGGTCAGAAAATCAATCCGATCGGTCTGCGCCTCGGCGTCAACCGCACCTGGGAATCCCGCTGGTACGCCGGCGCGGGCGAGTACGCCAAGCTGCTTCATGAGGATCTGAAGATCCGCAAGATGCTGAAGGCGCGCCTGAAGAATGCCAGCGTGTCGAAGATCGTGATCGAGCGCCCGCACAAGAAGTGCCGCGTCACCATTCACACGGCCCGTCCGGGTGTGGTGATCGGCAAGAAGGGTTCGGACATCGAGACGCTCCGCAAGGAGCTGTCGAAGATGGTCGACGGCGAGGTTTTCCTGAACCTGGTCGAAGTGCGCAAGCCCGAGATCGACGCCAATCTGGTGGCCGAGTCCATCGCCCAGCAGCTCGAGCGCCGCGTGGCTTTCCGCCGTGCGATGAAGCGTTCGATGCAGTCGGCGATGCGCATGGGTGCCAAAGGCTGCAAGATCGTCTGCGGCGGCCGTCTCGGCGGCGCCGAGATTGCGCGCTCCGAGCAGTACCAGGAAGGCTCTGTGCCGCTCCACACGCTGCGCGCCGACATCGACTACGGAACCGCCGAAGCCAAGACCGCGATGGGCATCATCGGCATCAAGGTCTGGATCTACAAAGGCGAGATCATGGATCACGACCCGATGGCCCAGGAGCGTCGTCTCCAGGAGTCGGGTGAGCAACGTGCCCGTTCGGGCCGTCAAGCCGCGTAAGGATATCAGCCATGCTGCAACCGAAACGCACAAAATTCCGCAAGGCGCACAAAGGCCGCATCAAGGGTGCTGCGAAGGGTGGCTATACGCTGAACTTCGGCTCCTACGGCCTCAAGGCGCTGCAGCCGGAACGCGTCACCGCACGCCAGATCGAAGCCACGCGCCGGGCCATCACCCGTCACATGAAGCGTGCCGGTCGCGTGTGGATCCGCATCTTCCCGGATGTGCCGGTTTCCAAGAAGCCGACCGAAGTCCGGATGGGTAAAGGTAAAGGCTCGCCCGAATTCTGGGCGTGCAAGGTCAAGCCTGGCCGCATCATGTTCGAGATCGACGGTGTTCCGGAGAGCGTCGCACGTGAGGCCCTGGCACTCGGCGCCGCGAAGCTGCCGATCAAGACCAAGATCGTCGCCCGGTTGGGCGAGTAGGAGATCGGGCAATGAGCGATAAAGAACTCAAGGCCGTCGA
Organism: Maricaulis virginensis; assembly: GCF_027922185.1. Classification (NCBI taxonomy): domain Bacteria; kingdom Pseudomonadati; phylum Pseudomonadota; class Alphaproteobacteria; order Maricaulales; family Maricaulaceae; genus Maricaulis; species Maricaulis virginensis. Next base: position 463,336 of record NZ_BSFE01000001.1, read on the forward strand.
CGTTCGCGCCATGACGGACGACCAGCTCCAGGACGAACTCCTGAAGCGCAAGAAAGAGCAATTCAACCTGCGTTTCCAGCAGGCCGCCGGCCAGCTGGAAAACACCGCTCGCTACGGCAAGGTGCGCCGCGACATCGCGCGCATCCAGACCGTTCAGAGCGAGCGCAAGTCGCAGCAAGAGCAAGGGAGCTAAGCGATGCCTAAGCGTATCCTGCAAGGCGTCGTGGTGAGTGACAAAGGTGCCAAGACCGTGGTCGTGCGTGTGGAACGGACCTTCCTCCACCCGCTGCTCCGCAAGACGGTTCGTCGCACCAAGCGTTATCACGCGCATGACGAAGCCAATGCGTTCAAAGTGGGTGACCAGGTCCAGATCCAGGAATGTGCACCCAAGTCGAAACTGAAGCGGTGGGAGGTTGTCCCGGCGCAGGCGTAAGCCCGCAGGCCGAGACCCTTTCCTAAGGAGGATCTGCCATGATCCAGATGCAAACCAATCTGGACGTAGCCGACAATTCTGGCGCCCGCCGTGTGCAATGCATCAAGGTGCTGGGCGGTGCCAAGCGTCGCTACGCCCACGTCGGCGACATCATTGTCGTCTCCGTGAAAGAAGCCATCCCGCGTGGTCGCGTGAAGAAGGGTGACGTCCGCAAGGCCGTCGTCGTTCGCGTGGCCAAGGATATCAAGCGCAAGGACGGTTCCGTCATTCGCTTCGACTCCAACGCCGCGGTGATCATCAACAATAATAACGAGCCGCTCGGTACGCGTATCTTCGGCCCGGTTCCGCGTGAGCTTCGCTCCAAGAACCACATGAAGATCGTGTCGCTGGCGCCGGAGGTGCTGTAATGGCTGCCAAGATCAAGAAGGGCGACAAGGTCGTCATTCTCGCCGGCCGTGACAAGGGCAAGACCGGCGAGGTCATGAAAGTGGTTCCGGCCGAGGACAAGGTCTTCGTGGCGGGCGTGAACGTGGTCAAGCGCCACACCCGCCCGACCCAGACCGACCAGGGCGGCATCAAGGAAAAGGAAGCCGCGATCCACGTCTCGAACGTGGCGCTGGCCGACCCGAAAACCGGCGAACCGACCCGTGTCGGCTTCAAGACGCTTGATGACGGCCGCAAGGTCCGTGTCGCCAAAGCATCCGGTGAGGTCATCGATGTCTGAGGTTGACACCTACACCCCGCGTCTTCGTGCGAAGTACCGTGACGAGATCAAGGCGCGCATGAAGGAAAAGTTCGGCTACGCGAACGACATGCAGATCCCGCGTCTGGACAAGATCGTGATCAATATGGGCGTTGGCGAAGCGGCCCAGGACTCCAAGAAAATCAAGGGTGCCCTTGAGGATCTGGAAGCCATTTCCGGCCAGAAGCCGGTCAAGACGGTTGCCAAGAAGTCCATCGCGGGCTTCAAGCTCCGCGAGGAGCAGGTGATCGGCGCGAAGGTGACCCTGCGCCAGGACCGTATGTACGAGTTCCTGGACCGCCTGATCACCATCGCCCTGCCGCGTGTGCGTGACTTCCGCGGGCTCAACGGAAAGAGCTTCGACGGTCGTGGCAATTACGCGATGGGTCTGAAGGAACATATCGTGTTCCCGGAAATCGACTACGACAAGGTCGAGAAAATCCGGGGTATGGATATCGTTGTCTGCACTACCGCAGGCAATGATGAGGAAGCGAAGGCCCTGCTGGCCGAGTTCGATTTTCCGTTTACGAACTAACGCAGCAGGAGAGCAGAGCCGCTCGGGCTCTGCACGCAGGAGGACTTAAATGGCGAAATCTTCCGCAGTTGAACGCAATCGCAAGCGGGAACGCATGTCGCAGCGCTATGCTGCCAAGCGGGCCGCACTGAAGGCGATCGCGCGCAATCAGGAACTGCCGGTTGAGGAGCGTTTCGCTGCTCAGCTGAAACTGGCCGGGCTGCCCCGCAATTCGGCTCCGTCGCGCATCCGCAACCGGTGTGAAATCACCGGCCGCCCGCGCGCATTCTATCGCAAGCTGCGCATGTCGCGTATCGCGCTGCGTGAACTGGCCAGCCAGGGGATGATCCCCGGCATGGTCAAGTCGAGCTGGTAAGAGGGGGCCCGACATGTCTGTGAACGATCCTCTCGGCGATATGCTGACCCGCATCCGCAACGCGCTGATGCGCAACAAGCGGAACGTGAACACGCCGGCTTCGGCCCTGCGCCGCCGCGTGCTTGATGTGCTGAAGAGCGAAGGCTACATCCGCGATTACGCGGAAGTGGAGCACGCCAACGGCCAGAAAGAGTTCGAAATCGAACTCAAGTATTTCGAAGGTGACTCGGTGATCCGCGAGATCAAGCGTATCTCCAAGCCGGGCCGCCGTGTGTATTCCGGTGTCAAGGACCTGCCGCTCGTCCAGAACGGCCTCGGCATCGCAATCCTGTCCACGCCCAAGGGCGTGATGTCGGATGCGACCGCTCGCGAGGCCAATGTGGGCGGCGAGATCCTCTGTCACGTGAGCTAAGGGAGCGAGCCAATGTCACGTATCGGTAAACTCCCCGTCGCCATTCCTTCCGGCGTCACCGCGACGCTTCAGGATGGCAGTCTGACCGTGAAGGGACCCAAGGGCGAACTGTCCATGACCTTCGTCGAGGACGTTACCGTCAGCCAGGGCGAAGATGGCATCACCATCAAGCCGGCCGACGAGTCCAAGAAGGCGCGTGCCATGTGGGGCATGCAGCGGGCACTGGTCGCCAATCTGGTCAAGGGCGTCGCTGACGGCTTCGAGAAGGATCTCGAACTGGTCGGCGTCGGTTACCGCGCCCAGATGCAGGGGTCTTCGCTGAAGCTGTCGCTGGGCCTGTCCCACGACGTCATCTATGACGCGCCCCAGGGGGTTACGCTGGCCTGTCCGAAGCCGACCGAGGTGAAGATCTCGGGCGCGGACAAGCAGAAGGTCGGTCAGGTCGCTGCGGAAATCCGTCGCTTCCGTCCGCCGGAACCCTACAAGGGCAAGGGCATCAAGTATGTCGGCGAATACATTCGCCGCAAAGAAGGCAAGAAGAAGTAGGGCGTGCGATGAAGACTCAACGCGAAAAATCGGTCCGGCGCGCCCAGCGCAACCGCACCCGCCTGCGCAAGTTCGCCAATGGGCGTCCGCGTCTGTCGGTGCACCGGTCCGCGAAAAACATCTATGCCCAGATCATCGACGATGTGGCGGGCAAGACCCTCGTTTCCGCTTCTTCCCTGGAAGAGGTTGCCCTGAAGGAGCATTCCAAGGGCTGGGACACGAAGGCCGCGGAAATCGTGGGCAAGCTGATTGCCGAGCGCGCGGTGAAGGAAGGCGTCAAGGACGTCGTCTTCGACCGTGGCGGTTACATCTATCACGGGCGTGTCAAAGCGCTCGCAGAGGCGGCCCGCGAGGGCGGCCTGAACTTCTAAGGGAGCGGACGTATGGCTCATCAGAACGAGCAGCAGCGTGACCGCGGTGATCGCGGCGATCGCGGCGGCCGTGGCCGCGGCCGCGGACGCGACCGCGAACAGGAACGTGACGACGAGCTCGTAGACAAGCTCGTCCACATCAACCGCGTTGCCAAGACCGTGAAGGGCGGCCGGAACTTCCAGTTCGCCGCGCTCGTGGTCGTCGGCGACGCCAAGGGCCGTGTCGGCTTCGGTCAGGGCAAGGCGCGCGAAGTGCCGGAAGCCATCCGCAAGGCGACCGACGAGGCCAAGAAGACGATGATCCGCGTGCCGCTTCGCGAGGGCCGCACCCTGCATCACGACACCAAGGGCCGTCACGGCGCTGGCAAGGTGATCCTGCGGGCTGCTCCTCCGGGTACCGGTGTTATCGCCGGCGGTCCGATGCGCGCCGTACTGGAATCCCTCGGAGTCCAGGACGTCGTTGCCAAGTCGGTCGGCACCTCGAACCCGTACAACATGATCCGCGCCACCATGGATGCGCTGCGGTCGCAGTCGAGCCCGCGCTCGGTTGCTGCCAAGCGTGGCCTGAAGGTTGGTGATCTGGTGAACCGCCGCGATGACGGTGCGTCTTCGCCGGAAGCGATCGAAGCGTAAGGACTGCGAACCATGGCCAAGAAAACGCTCCGTGTTCGCCAGACGGGCAGCCCCACGCGCCGCCCTCAGGATCAGCGTGCAACGCTGACCGGTCTCGGCCTCGGCAAGATCGGTCGCGTTCGCGAACTGGAAGACACCCCGGCTGTCCGCGGCATGATCGCCAAGGTCAGCCATATGGTGGAAATCGTCGAGGAGTAGGTCCCTAAAGGGGAAACCGCTCCATCGAATGGAGAACGACATGCGTCTCAATCAACTGCGCGACAATGACGGCGCCGCCAAGCTGCGCACCCGCGTCGGCCGTGGTATCGGCTCCGGCAAGGGCAAGACCGGCGGTCGCGGTGTCAAAGGCCAGAAGTCCCGTTCGGGCGTGGCCATCAAGGGCTTTGAAGGCGGTCAGATGCCGCTTCACATGCGTCTGCCGAAGCGGGGCTTCAACAAGCCGAACCGCAAGAGCTGGGCGGAAGTGAACGTCGGCCGTATCGAGAAGGCCATCGCTGAAGGCAAGATCGACGCGAAAAAGCCGATCAATGCCGAAGTCCTGATTGCGGCTGGCCTGGTCCGCCGTGAACTGGATGGCATTCGCCTCCTTGCGAAAGGTGAGCTCAAGTCCAAACTTGACGTCACCGTTGCCGGTGCCTCCAAGGCGGCCATCGAGGCTGTCGAGAAGGCGGGCGGCAAGGTGACCGTCGCCGTGGCCAAGGCCGCGGAATAGGACCCACGCTGACCTTTCGGGGACGAGTTTATGGCTTCAGCTGCCGAACAGCTTGCTGCGAACATGAATTTCAGCTCCTTCGCCAAGGCGAAGGAGCTGCAACAACGTATTCTGTTTACGATCGGGATCCTGATCGTCTACCGGATCGGTACGTTCGTGCCGATCCCGGGGATCGATCCGGTCCAGTATGCGCGTGTGTTTGAACAGTTCCAGGGCGGAATCCTGAACATGTTCAACACGCTCGGCGGCGGTGCCGTCGAACGCATGGCGATCTTCGCGCTGAACGTGATGCCGTATATCTCGGCCTCGATCATCATGCAGCTCATGTCCGCCACCATTCCGAGCCTTGAAAAGCTCAAGAAGGAAGGGGGCGAGCAGGGGCGCCAGCAGATCAACCAGTACACGCGTTATCTGACGGTGCTGCTGGCGGCCGGGCAGGCCTTTGCGATCGCGATCGGCATGAATACGCCGAACGCCGACGGCCTGACCATGGCCATCAATCCGGGACCCTTCTTCATCGCCTCGACGGTGATCACCCTCGTCGGCGGCACCATGCTGCTGCTGTGGCTGGGTGAGCAGATCACGTCGCGCGGCGTGGGCAATGGCGTCTCGCTGATCATTTTCGCCGGTATCATCTCGGCCGTGCCGGGTCTGCTCGGCGGTGCGCTGAGCCAGGCGGCTTCGGGCGCCCTGGCGGCGCCGGTCTTCTTCGGCGGCATTCTCCTGGTGCTGGCCGGCCTGGTTCTGGTGGTCTTCATCGAGCGCTCGCAACGCCGGCTCCTGGTGCAGTACCCCAAGCGCCAGCAGGGCAATCGCATGGTGGGCGGTGATACCTCCTTCCTGCCGCTCAAACTGAACACTGCCGGCGTGATCCCGCCGATCTTCGCCTCGTCGCTGCTCTTCCTGCCGGCCACGGCCGCCAGCTTCCAGCAGCAGTCGGGACCGGAATGGCTGCAGACCGTGGTCGCCTATCTGGGCCAGGGCTCGCCGCTCTTCCTGACGATGTATGCGGCGATGATCGTGTTCTTCTGCTTCTTCTACACATCCGTCGTCTTCAATCCGGAAGATACTGCGGACAATCTGCGCAAGTATGGCGGCTTCCTGCCGGGCATCCGTCCGGGCAAGCGGACCGCGGAATACATCGATTTCGTGCTGTCCCGCCTGACCCTGATCGGCGCGATCTACCTGGTCGTCATCTGCATGGTGCCCATGCTGATGGGCGGCGGCGCGGCGATTGCCCTGGGCGGTACGTCCATCCTCATCGTCGTATCGGTGACGATGGACACGATTTCCCAGATCCAGTCCCATCTGCTGGCGCACCAGTATGAAGGTCTGATCAAGAAGTCGAAACTGCGGGGGCGCAAACGATGAACATCATCCTGTTCGGACCGCCGGGTTGCGGCAAGGGCACGCAAGCCAAGAAACTCGTTTCCGATCGCGGCTGGGTCCAGCTGTCGACCGGTGACATGCTGCGTGCGGCGATTGCGTCCGGTTCCGAACTCGGCAATCGGGTGAAGGCCATCGTCGATGGCGGGAACCTGGTTCCCGACGCGATCGTTATCGAACTGATTGAAGAGCGCCTGCCGGAGGCCGAATCGGCCGGCGGGGCAATTTTCGACGGGTTTCCGCGCACGGTTGCGCAGGCTGAAGCCCTGGATGCGGCGCTCGAGAAGCGCGGCACGCAGGTCGATGCGGTTGTCCGCCTTATGGTGGATGAACAGGAACTTGTCGCACGTATGGAAAAGCGTGCGGCCGAAGAAGGACGTGCCGACGACAATATCGACGCGTTCAAGGTGCGCCTGAAAGCCTATCAGGATCAGACCGCGCCTCTGCTTCCCTTCTACGCCGCTCAAGGCAAGCTGAAGGAAGTCGAGGGCATGGGGTCGATGGAAGACGTCGCGGCGAGAATTGCCGCGGCACTGGACACGAAGTGACACACACACCTGTTGCAACCCCATTGACGGGGCGGCAACGCTGACTGTAGATAGCGCCCTTCGCGAAACGGGCGAGCTCATGCGGCGACCGAAAGGTTGCCCATTGGTTCGTCCGCGAATGGCGTTCTGACTTGGGAGATGGAAAGTGGCCCGTATTGCCGGCGTCAATATTCCGACGAATAAGCGCGTTGAAATCGCGCTTCGCTATATCCACGGCATTGGCCCGGCCAAGGCGAAGGAGATCTGCGAGCAGGTTTCCATCGCTCCGGAGCGCCGCGTTGCCGACCTGAATGACGCAGAAATCCTGCAAATCCGTGAAGTGATCGATCGTGATCACCTCGTGGAGGGGGATCTGCGCCGTGAAGTCGCGGTCAACATCAAGCGCCTGATGGACCTGGGCAACTATCGTGGCCTGCGCCACCGTCGCGGCCTTCCGGTCCGCGGCCAGCGCACTCACACCAATGCGCGCACGCGCAAAGGTCCCGCCAAGCCGATCGCCGGCAAGAAGAAGTAGGGCCCTGAGACATGGCTAAGGAACCGAGCCGCATCAAGCGGCGCGAGCGTAAGAACATCACGTCGGGCGTCGCCCACGTGAATGCCAGCTTCAACAATACCATGGTGACCATCACCGACGCCCAGGGCAATGCGATTTCCTGGTCGTCCGCCGGTCACATGGGCTTCAAGGGTTCGCGCAAGTCGACCCCGTATGCGGCCCAGATGGCCGCTGAAGACGCTGGCAAGAAGGCAATCGAGCACGGCATGAAGACCATCGAAGTGAAGGTCTCGGGCCCGGGTTCGGGGCGCGAAAGCGCGCTGCGTGCGTTGCAATCGGTGGGTTTCACCATCACCACCATCCAGGACGTCACGCCGATCCCGCACAACGGCTGCCGTCCGCCGAAGCGCCGCCGCGTCTAATCCGCGGCGCGCATTTCGCCTGTTGAACGCGCCGCCGGCCAGGGGCCGGGCGGCTGATGAAGGGGCAGTAGGAACGTGATCGAGAAGAACTGGCAGGAACTTATCCGCCCGATGAAGCCGGAAATCGAGCCGGGGCATGACCCGGAGCGTCAGGCGAAGATCGTCGCGGAACCGCTGGAGCGCGGCTTCGGCATGACGCTCGGCAATGCGCTTCGCCGCGTGCTGCTGTCCTCCCTGCAGGGCGCAGCCGTGACGAATGTCCACATTGACGGCGTGGTGCACGAGTTCTCGTCGATCGACGGTGTGCGTGAAGACGTCACCGACATCGTCCTGAACATCAAGCAGATCGCCCTGCGCATGCATGGCGAAGGCCCCAAGCGGGTTGTCCTGAAGAAGTCCGGTCCGGGCATTGTCACTGCCGGTGACATCGAAGAGACCGCCGACGTCGAGATCGTGAACAAGGACCTCGTCCTGTGCACGCTCGACGAGGGTGCGGAAATCCGCATGGAGTTCACGGTCAACACGGGCAAGGGCTATGTGCCGTCCGAGCGGAATCGTCCGGAAGACGCCCCGATCGGCCTGATCGGCGTCGACTCGCTGTTCAGCCCGGTCAAGCGCGTGTCCTACAAGGTCGAGAACACCCGTGAGGGCCAGGTTCTGGACTATGACAAGCTGACGCTCGAGATCGAGACCGACGGAACCGTCACGCCGGAGGACAGCGTTGCCTTCGCAGCGCGCATCCTGCAGGACCAGTTCCAGATCTTCATCAATTTCGAGGAAGCTGTCGAGGCGCGTCCGGCCGAGGACGACAAGCCCGAGCTCGACTTCAACCCGGCGCTGCTGCGCAAGGTCGACGAGCTGGAACTGTCGGTGCGTTCGGCGAACTGCTTGAAGAACGACAACATCGTCTACATCGGCGACCTGATCCAGAAGTCCGAGGCGGAAATGCTCCGCACCCCGAACTTCGGCCGCAAGTCGCTTAACGAGATCAAGGAAGTTCTCGCCCAGATGGGTCTGCACCTGGGTATGGAAGCGCCGAACTGGCCGCCGGAGAACATCGAGGATCTGGCCAAACGTTTTGAGGATCACGTCTAGGCGGCTGCCGGGAGGCACCCGAACCGGACCTGAGGAGATATAGCCATGCGTCACGGCATCGCACATCGCAAACTGAACCGCACGCACTCGCACCGCAAGGCGATGCTGGCCAATATGGCCGCCTCGCTGATCGAGCACGAGCAAATCGTCACCACCCTGCCGAAGGCGAAGGAGCTGGCTCCGTTCATGGACAAGCTCATCTCGCTGGCCAAGCGCGGTGATATCCACGGTCGTCGTCTGGCCATGTCCCGTGTCCGCAATGAGGACCAGGTCAAGAAGCTGTTCGACACGCTGGGCGGCCGCTATGCCGAGCGCAATGGCGGTTACACCCGCGTGCTGAAGGCCGGCTTCCGTCATGGCGACAATGCGCCGATGGCCGTGATCGAACTCGTCGATCGCGACCCGGCCGCCAAGGGCGCCGTGGACCGCGCGCGCCTGGAAGCAGAAGAAGGCATGACTGAGGAGTAAGATCCCGGTCATTGCACGTTCAGAAGAAGGCGGCTTTGCTCATGCAATGCCGCCTTTTTTCTTGTCTCAGCTGTGCCCAAGTGGAAGCCATGATCAGACAGTTTCTCATCGCCTTACTCTTCGCCTGCTCTCCTGCCCTGGCGCAGGACATTCCCTTCGCCGACAGTTCGGAGCGGGTGGTTCCGGAAAGCCGTAGCGAACTGCAGCTGTCGTTTGCGCCGATCGTGCGTGAAGCGACGCCGGCCGTCGTGAATGTCTATTCGCGGCGCGTGGTCCAGAGCCCGTTCGCGTCAGATCCGGTGTTGTCGCGTTTTTTCCGCAGCCAGCCGCGCGAGCAGAACTCCCTTGGTTCGGGCGTGATCGTGGATGCGTCCGGTGTGATCGTCACCAACAATCACGTTGTGGCCAACGCCACCGAGCTGCGGATCGTCCTCGCCGACCGGCGGGAGTTCGAGGCCGAGGTCCTGCTGACGGATGAAGCCACCGATCTGGCCGTCCTGCGCGTCGAGACCGACGAGCCGCTTCCGGTCCTGCCCTTCGACATGGCCGGCGATATCGAGGTCGGCGATCTCGTGCTGGCGATCGGCAACCCCTTCGGTGTCGGCCAGACCGTGACATCCGGCATCGTGTCGGCCCTGGCGCGGACCGAGGTCGGCGGCAGCGATTTCGGCTCCTTCATCCAGACCGATGCGGCGATCAATCCGGGCAATTCCGGTGGCGCTCTGGTCGACATGGATGGCGAGCTGGTGGGCGTGAACACCATGATCTTTTCCCGCTCCGGCGGGTCGAACGGGATCGGCTTTGCCATCCCGGTCGAGATGGTTCGCCGTGTGGTCGATACCGCGCTGGGCGAGGGCGAACTGGTTCGCCCCTGGCTTGGCGCCCGCCTGCAACCGGTGGATGGCGACCTGTCCCGGGCGCTGGGCCTGAGCCGGCCGCGCGGCGCGCTGGTCAACGAGGTCTATCCCGGCGCAGCGGCCGACGAGGCCGGGCTGCGCCGCGGTGATATCGTGATGGCTGTCGACGGTCGCGAGATCAATGACGAGGCGGGCGCCCGTTTCCGGCTGGCCACAAGGGCCGCTGGCGAGGCGGCCAGCTTCACCGTCCTGCGTGATGGCGACGAGCTGTCGCTTGAGGTGCCTGTCGAACCGGCACCGGGCGAGACCGAGCCTGCACCGTTCGATGCGACCGGCCGCAACCCGCTGTCGGGGGCACAGCTGGTCGAGATGTCGCCGGCCTTCAATGAACGCGTCGGACTCGATCCCTTTCTCGAGGGGGTGGTGATTTACCGGGTCGCCGGGCGGTCTGTCGCGGCAAATGTCTTCCGGGCCGGTGACCGGGTGATCGAGCTGATGGGTGAGCCGGTTCGCGACATCGACGATCTCGCCGAGATCCTGCAGAGCCGGGACGGAGAGCGGATCTGGCCGATCGTGGTCGAGCGGCGCGGCCGCCGGTACGAGACCGCGCTGCGGCTTTACTAGCGCTCGTCGCTCTGCGGCTTCAGCGTGACCAGGCTCCAGACGTGGCCGAACGGGTCGCGCAGCTTGCCATGGCGGCCGAAGAACTCGTCGCGGCAGGAACGGATAGCTGTGGCACCCGCTGCCACAGCCCGTTCGAACCAGGCATCCGCATCGTCGACATTCAGATTGATGGTTGATGTGGTGCGGTTGGCCAGCGTCTTCGGCGAGACATTCCCGATCTGCTCGTCCGGATCGGGAAACTCGTCGGCCAGCATCAATATACCGCCATTGATGCGCACGGTGGCATGGCCCAGCTTGCCGCCGAAATCATATCGTTCGACCGTCTCGGCCCCGAAGGCACGGGTGTAGAAGTCCAGCGCCGCAGCGCCGTCATGGACGCTGAGATAGGGCACGAGTCTCATTTCGGGACTGACGGCTTGCTCCGGCCTGTCGCTCATCCTGTCTCTCCCCGCTCATCGCTGGAATGCTTCAAGGCATGCGACCTCCGGTTTCGTATTGATTTACACTGGCGTCAAGACGCGTCACTCTCTAGCTCCGTATGGTCATAAAAACGGAGGGATCGACCAATGAAACATGTTCGCGTGGCGTCTGTTGTCGCATCGGTCTGGTGTGCATCGATGCTGTCAGGTTGCATCACCTCGCCGGAGGAGCAGGAAGCGCTTCGCCAGGCGGAGCTTGAGGAACAACTGCACTTGCAGGCCATGATCGAGGCCGGTCAATGTCGGGAGCGCCCCATGACCGGCATGCGGACCCGCACGGTCTATGAGTGTGGTGAGGAAAACGCGGAAATGCTCGACGCCGCACGCGAGTCGATGCGGCGGATCAACCGCCAGGGTGGCATCTGCAGCAGCGGCGCCGCATGTAGCCCCGACTGACAAGGATGTGAGCACTGCAGATCGGTTCGTGGCATTCTTGTGGCATGACCGATCTGTTCCAATCTGCCGGCCTTGAAGAGAGCGCGCCGCGGCCGCTGGCCGACCGGCTGCGCCCCAAGACCCTTGATGAAGTCGTCGGCCAGGATCACCTGCTGACAGGTACCGGGCCGATTGCCCGGATGCGGGCGCAGGGCCGTCTGGCCTCGCTGATCCTGTGGGGACCGCCCGGCGTCGGCAAGACGACGATCGCGCGTCTGCTGGCCGAGGACAGCGATCTGGAGTTCGAGCCGCTCTCGGCGGTCTTCTCCGGTGTAGCCGATCTCAAGAAGGCCTTCGAGCGGGCCCGGGCCCGACGCGCCGCCGGGCGGGGAACGCTGCTCTTCGTTGACGAGATCCACCGCTTCAACCGGGCCCAGCAGGACGGTTTCCTCCCGGTCGTGGAGGAGGGGACGGTCACGCTCGTCGGGGCGACAACCGAGAATCCCTCCTTCGAGCTCAATGCGGCCCTGTTGTCGCGCTGCCAGGTCCTGATTCTCAAACGCCTGGACGATGCGGGCCTCGACCAGTTGATCGCGCGCGCCGAGGTCGAGATGGGCCGCGCCTTGCCGCTCGACGACGGCGCACGCACAGCCCTTCGCTCGATGGCGGACGGTGATGGCCGCTACCTGCTCAACCTCGTCGAGGAGGCCTTCACCTTCGATCCCGACACACCGGTCGACGCGGCGGCACTGGCCCAGCTTCTCAACAGACGGGCGACGGCCTACGACAAGGATCGCGAGGAGCACTACAATCTCATCTCCGCGCTTCACAAATCGGTGCGCGGCTCCGATCCCGATGCCGCACTCTACTGGTTTGCACGCATGCTGGAAGGCGGCGAGGATCCGCTTTTCCTGGCGCGGCGTCTGGTGCGCATGGCGTCCGAAGAGATCGCCATTGCCGACCCGACAGCTTTGATGATCGCGAATGAGGCCGCGCGCACCTATGAGCGCCTGGGGTCGCCGGAAGGCGAGCTGGCGCTGGCGCATGCCGTCGTCCATCTGGCAACGGCGCCCAAGTCCAATGCTGTCTACGTCGCCTACAAGCGGGCCCGGCGTCTGGCGAAGGAGACGGGCTCTCTCATGCCGCCCGCCCACATTCTCAACGCCCCGACCAGGCTCATGGAGCAGCAGGGATACGGCAAGGGCTATGAGTATGACCACGATGTCGAGGGCGGCGTGTCCGGCCAGGATTACTTCCCGGCCGAAATGCACGACCGCCCGGTGCTTTATGAACCCAAGGACCGCGGCCGGGAGGCGTCCATTCGCGAACGGCTCGACCGCTGGCGCGCGCTGCGCAATGAGCGTCGCAAGGGCTAGCCGGGCGAGCCCGGCGCCGCGTCTTCCATCTCGCAGGCCGCGCCCTCTGCAGCATCCCGGTCGAGGGGCGGCAGGCCGATGGCCTCGCGCCGGTCGGTGAGGGTGTCCGGCTCGGCGATCTCGTGCAGGGTGACGGTGCCGTCGGCGCAGTAGGATTGCGTGCCGTAGGGCTGGGCCCGGTCTCCGGCGAGCGCGTGGCGGTCGGCCATGGCGGCAAAGGCGGCAGCGTCATATCCGCCTTCCAGGACGACGGGTTCCAGTGCGGCGACGATGCGGCCGAGATTGGCATCGTCGCGTTCGGCCATGCGCAGAAGCTCGCGGGCCGGGCGGGGCTGCAGGGTGTGGAAGTCTGCGAAACTCTGCGGATCAAGCTGCGCGGCCGCCCAGGCGGTGTTCTCTGCCTGCAGGGCGCCGATCCGCGTCAGTCCGGCCTGCATGATCGGGCCGCGTGCGCCATCATCGAGGTCGGTGCGGGCAATGACCGGATAGACCAGATCGGCAGCAAAGCGCTCCCGTGCCGTGCGCGATGCCAGCTCGCCGATCACGCTGCCCCACTCATCCCAGCGGCTTTCGGTCAGCGCGATGAGTGTGGCGGCATCGGTTGGTTCGGCGGGAGTTTCCGCCGCCTCCGGTGCGGGCTCGCCATCGGGCGTCGTGTCCTGCAGCAGTACGAGGGCGGCAAGGGCGATCAGATGCATCAGGCGACTCCGGCTTTTGCTGCCGGCAGTCTATGCCCTGGCAGCCCTGTGCCAAGGGCCCAAAACAAAAGCGGGCGCTGCTGGAGCAGCACCCGCTTTCGTTGGGTCGGGCGATCCCGGGCCGCCGGCGTGTGAGGGGAGCCGGCTGGCGGATCGAAGCCTGATGGGGGCGGGATTAGGCGAGGGCGCTGGAAAGCGCGATCGTCATGGCCCCAAACACACCGGCCACGAACAGGATGTTGATCACCGTCGAGAGGGTCGAAGAAACGCGGGTCATCAGCAAAAGTCCTTTGGTCTTGGCGAGCCGGCCGTCCCGGTTCGCGTGTTGGTAAATAAGGACTTAGCCAAGTTTCACAATGGACGTTTCACCAGAGTAGCTATGCAAAAATGCAAAATTAAATGGATTTCATATGTTAATGTGGGTCGTTTTGTCGCATTCCGAAATGTCCGGGGCGACCCGTCCTGCTGCCGTGCTTGCCAATCCGGCGGGGCCGTCCTATCGAGCGGCGTATGAACCATCTCCTTCTCATCGCAGCGGGCGGCGCGGGCGGTGCCGTGTCCCGGCATCTTGTCGGCCAGGCCGCGCTGCGCTGGCTGGGACCGCAAATGCCGCTGGGCCTGCCCTGGGGGACGCTGGCCGTGAATGTCGTCGGCGGTCTGGCGATGGGCCTCCTGGTGGGCTGGCTTGCCCTGGCGGGGCGGGGTGAGGCCGACCAGTATATCAGACTGGCGGGGGCTGTGGGATTTCTCGGGGGCTTCACCACCTTCTCGGCCTACTCCCTCGAGCTCGCCACGATGGTCGAACGCAAGGCCTATGCACTGGCGTTCGGCTATGCAGCGGGATCGGTTGTGCTGGCCCTCGGCGCGGTGTTCGCCGGGCTGATCATCATGCGCAAGGTACTGACATGAGTGGCGTTCAAACCCTGAAGGTCGAGCCGTCCGAGGATGGCTCCCGCGTCGATCGCTGGTTCAAGCGGCGCTTTCCGCACGTCCCCGCGACGATGGTGCAGAAGCTCTGCCGCAAGGGGCAGATCCGTGTCGATGGCGGCCGTGTAAAGGGGGATAGCCGTGTTTCTGCGGGCCAGGAAGTGCGGGTTCCGCCGCTGCCCGAACCGGGCGAGAAACCGGCCCGGCCGACGCTGTCGGCCGAAGATACCGCCTTCGTGAAATCCCTCGTCATCTACGAGGACGACGAGCTGATCGCCTTCAACAAGCCCGCAGGCCTGGCCGTGCAGGGCGGGTCGAAGACCCAGCGGCATCTCGACGGCCTGCTGGACGCTTTCGGTACGGGCCTGGAACGGCCGCGCCTGGTGCACCGTCTGGACAAGGATACATCCGGCGTCCTGATCGTCGGCAAGGGCCCCAGGGCCACGGCGAGACTGGCGAAGGCCTTCCAGTCGCATCGCACGAAAAAGACATACTGGGCGATTGCCCTGGGCGTTCCCAAGCCCAAACAGGGCGAGATCAAGGGCTTCATGAAGAAGGCCGGCGGTGCCGGCGGCGATGCGGAGCGCGAGACCATGGTGGCCGCCTCGCATGGCGACCCGGGGGCAAGCCATGCCCTGACCCGCTATACCGTCGTCGCCGAAGCCGGCCAGAAGGCGAGCTGGGTCGCGCTGCGTCCTGTCACAGGCCGCACCCACCAGCTGCGGGTCCATCTTGCCGCGATGGGGCATGCCATTCTGGGCGACCGCAAATACACTTGCGACCGTCCGGCCCCGGAAGATCTCGACCGGCGTCTCTGCCTGCATGCCAGACGGCTGGAGATTCCGCGCGACAAGGGCGCACCGCTGGTGCTCACGGCGGACCTGCCCAAGCCGACCCAGAAAATCTTCGACACACTCGGCTTCTTCGCCAACGAGATCGACGAGACACGCGTTGAGGATGAGCTGGCGTAGCGGCGGATCCGGCAGGCGGCTGACCGTCAGCCGCCGGCTTTCGCAGCCTGCTTGGCCTTGAAGGCTTCCAGCTTTTCCGGGCTCGTTTCGGTCTGGTACTGCGCTTTCCAGTCGTCGGGATCCATGCCGTAGACCCGGGCCCGGGCGTCGGTCCTGGACAGATCGATGCCGCGCTCGGCTGCGGCTTCGCGCCACCAGTCGCCCAGACAGTTTCGGCAGAAGTCGGCGAGCAGCATGAGGTCGATATTCTGCACCTCCTTGTGATCGTCCAGATGCGCCAGGAGCCGGCGGAAGGCGGCGGCATCCAGTTCGGTGCGCTGGGCGTCGGTGAGGTCGTCAGGATGGGTCATGGGCGTTCGTCCTCGCGGGTTTGTGCATAGCTAGCATGAGCGGCCCCCGGCTTGCCAAGCCGGCGAACGCCGCCTAACGAGCCCGTGAAGCCGTTGCGGGAGTGCCCATGCCGTCCGATCTGAAACTCGCCATCTGGGATATTGACGGGACCATCGTCGACAGCCGCCAGGTGATCCAGCGGGCGATGGCGCGGGCTTTCGAGCGCGCCGGCCTGCCGCCGATCGAGTATGACCGCACGCGCACGATCGTCGGGCTGGAGCTGACAGAGGCGATCATGCGCCTGGCGCCGCCGGACTATCCGGCCGAGCGCATCCCGCATCTGGCGACGTATTACAAGGAAGCCTTCGTCGAGCAGCGCGCCGAAACCGGCTTCCAGGAAAAGCTCTACGAAGGCGCCCGCGAGACGATCGAGCGTCTTGCCGGTGAGGGCTGGCTTCTGGGCGTGGCGACAGGCAAGGCCCGGCGGGGCCTCGATATCGTCTTCGGCCATCATGATCTGCACCGCTATTTCGACACTTTCCAGACCGTCGATGGCGGGGCCGGCAAGCCGCATCCGCGCATGGTGCTGGACGCGATGAAGGAGACGGGCACCGATCCGCACCAGGCGGTGATGATCGGCGATACCTCCTTCGACATGGAAATGGGCCGCAATGCCGGGGTCCACACTCTGGGTGTCAGCTGGGGCTTTCACACCGAGGACGAGATCCGCGGCGGCGGCGCCCATGATGTGCACCACGACTTCGACGCGCTGAACCGGGCGCTGGACGTGTTCGGGCGCGGCGTGGAAGAGAGCGCGGCATGAGCGACAAATATGAAACCAAGCCCGGCGTACGTCTGCCCAGGCCGGAAGATGCCCGTCCCAAACGCTTTTACGAACAGGTCGGTGTCGAGCGCGGCGAGGCCGGCTGGTCGGTCCTGCTGGACGGGCGCGGTGTGCGTACACCGGCCAGGAAGGTGCTGGCCGTACCGACCGAGGCGCTGGCCGAAGGCGTTGCTGCCGAATGGTCGGCCCAGGGCGAGCGGATCGACGCGCCGTCCATGCCGATGACCCGGCTGTGCTTCGTGGCGCTGGACCGGATGGCGCTGGCGCACGCGGAAACCGTGGCGGAAGTCACCAGATACGCCTCCACCGATCTGGTTTGTTTCCGGGCGCCCGAACCGCAGGAACTCGTCGCGGCACAGGCTGCGGCCTGGGATCCGATGCTGGCCTGGGCCGAGCGGGCGCTTGGCGCGCATTTCGTCGCCGCGACCGGTATCCTGCCCGTCGACCAGGACCCCGTTGCGCTGCAGCGCGTGATGGCGATTGCCGGCGAACAGGATGCGTGGCGCCTGACCGCCCTGGCACATGCCACGGCGGTGACCGGTTCGGCCATTCTCGGTCTGGCGCTGCTGCACGGCGAGATCGATGGCGGCCAGGCCTTCGCGCTGTCCAGTGTCGACGAAGCCTGGCAGGCCGGACGATGGGGCGAGGACGCAGAGGCGGCCCAGCGGCTGGCGCTGCTGAAGGCCGAGCTGGTCGCGGTGGACGCCATGCTGCGCGCATTGGACGCGGACGGCCCGGCTTGAAGCCTGCCGCCGCTCCTATAGTGTGGCGGCGGAATTACCGGAGTTGGGTATCATGGCCGACATGACGATTGCGGAGCCGGACATGGCCGGGAAGACGGGGCCGGGTGGCCTGCTGAATTTCGATGCGCTGCGCTCCGCCAGGATGCGCAACACGCCGTATAACTATTTCGTCGCCGAGGGCGCGCTGAGCGCTGGCGAGGCGGCTGATGTGCGCCGCGATTATCCCGCCATCAACAAGCCGGGCTATCTGCCGCTGTCCAGGCTGGAAGCGAGCGGCGAGTTCAAGCGGTTGATGGACGATCTCAACTCGCCGGAACTGGCCCAGGTCCTGACCGACAAGTTCGGCGTCGACTTCACCGAAAAGCCGCGCATGATCACCGTGCGCCGGCTCTCCCAGCTGTCCGACGGTCCGATCCACAATGACTCCAAGTCGAAGATCCTGACCATGCTGACCTATCTCAATGCCGAGTGGGACGGTACGGGCGCCGGCTGTATCCGCGTGCTCAACGGGCCGAAGGATTTCGAGGACTTCACCGAGGAAGTGCCGCCGCTGGCCGGCTATGTCTTCGCCTTCCTGCGCGACGATCATTCCTGGCACGGCCATCTGCCCTTCGAGGGCGAGCGCTATGTCGTCCAGACCACTTTCCTGACCTCCCAGGAAGAGCTGGACCGCAAGGAAAAGCGCGGCGGGCTGCAATATTTCCTGAAGAAGCTGAACCCGTTCCAGTAGGCGGGACCCGACGCTGCCATGCCGTCACACGTTTTCGGGTGAGGGCGGGGCGCGGCCCTGGCCGTCTAGAGCGCGTGCATCGCGGCCCACTTGTCGAGCCGCCGGATCGCCCGGCCCGGCCAGCTGGCAAAGCGTCCGAGCGGCAGGCTGCGGGCGAATCTGTCGAGATTGACCCCGGCGGCAATCAGGCTCGTCGTCAGCGAGGGCTGGCGGATCTGGCCTGTGACGACCCCGAAGCCGGCATTCGACAGCCGGCGTTTGAAGTCATATTCGCCCGGGCCGAGATGGATGGCGGTGATGCCGTCACCCGCGAGCGATCGTGCCATGTCGAGGAAGAGGGTCAGGCCGGGGCCCAGTTTGGCGTGGTCCGGCCAGAAGACCGGGAACCAGTAGTGCAGCACGGTTTGCGACCGCATGCCGAAATGGGCGGCGGCCAGCTGTCCGTCGATCTCCAGTGTCGACAGCAGGCCGCGAAGCGCCGGATCGGTCCGCTCGAACAGCGTGTCGATCACATTCAGCGTCCACGGTACCGAAAACACGTCGAGCGCGTGGGTACGGCGATACTGGTCACGTTTGGCGTCGATCAGCGCCTGCAGCGCTTCAGGCCGGCGGTCGTCGATCCGGATGACGACGTCGGCATCCAGCTCGTCAAGCTTGCGCTGGCGGGCGCGGATATTGCGCATGGCCTTGGCGTCGGCTGCTGTGCAATCGGCAATGAAGGCATCATAGCCGCGCGACAGGTCGGAGACCCAGGATATCTCCGGCGGACCGTCGCAATGCTTCAGGAAACTGGTCTGGTCGGCGAGCGCGCCATTATAGGCAAAGACACCGAAGCCGGCCTTTTTCAGCAGCGGGTCGAGATCGATGTCGGGCGTGTCGGTGACCAGCCCGTGATGATCGCCCAGCGGCCCGCCGACCGGACGTGCAACGCCGGAGCGGGACAATTGCAGCGGCAGGAAGGCCGCGGGCGATCCGTTTCGGGACACGATGAGGGCGCGGGTATCGTTGCGCGCAGCGGCCATTACCTCGGCGAATTCCAGCGCGAAATAGGGAGAGGCGAGGGCGAAGTTGCTGGAACGCATGGCGTTCCACGCCGCGCGCTGCCTTGCCGTCAACGCATCGATCCTGACGATGTCCGCACTGTAAAGCGGGCTCATGTCCGTCTTCCATTCCTTGCCGCTGCCACGCCCTGCAATTCCCGCGCCTGAGCAGCGGCTTGATTGCTCTGTGCCGGACGGGTCTGCTATCGAACGCAGGAGGCCGCCATTCCTGTCGAAAGAAATCATGGCCTGACGAAATCTTGGGGAAGGGACGAGGGTCCATGAAAGACGTGATCGAACAGCTTGATGCCAAACGCTCCGCAGCCCGCATGGGGGGCGGCGAGACGCGGATCGAGGCGCAGCACGCCAAGGGCAAGCTGACGGCGCGCGAGCGGATCGAGCTCCTGCTGGACGCCGGTTCCTTCGAGGAATGGGACATGTTCGTCGAGCACCGCTGTGTCGATTTCGGCATGGCGGACAAGAAGATCCCCGGCGATGGCGTGGTTACGGGCCATGGCACGATCAATGGCCGTCTGGTCTATGTCTTCTCCAAGGACTTCACCGTGTTCGGCGGCTCCCTGTCGGAGACCCACGCCCAGAAGATCGTCAAGGTCCAGAAGGCCGCCATCCAGAACGGCGCCCCCGTCATCGGCATTTTCGACGCCGGTGGTGCGCGCATCCAAGAAGGCGTGGCCTCGCTGGCCGGTTATGCGGATATCTTCCTGCAGAATACGCTGGCTTCGGGCGTGGTGCCGCAGATCTCCATGATCATGGGGCCGTGCGCCGGCGGCGATGTCTATTCGCCCGCCATCACCGACTTCATCTTCATGGTGAAGGACACCTCCTACATGTATGTCACCGGCCCGGACGTGGTGAAGACGGTGACCAACGAGACCGTCACTCACGAGGAACTGGGCGGGGCCTCGGTGCATGCGAAGAAATCCGGTGTCGCCGACGGTGCGTTCGAGAACGATCTCGAGGCCATTGTGCAGATCCGCCGCCTGGTGGACTTCCTGCCGCTGTCCAATCGCGAGACCCCGCCCAAACGCCCCAGCTATGACGATCCGGACCGGATCGAGAAGAGCCTGGACACGCTCGTCCCCTCCAATCCGAACAAGCCCTATGACATCAAGGAGCTGATCGAGAAGGTGGCCGATGAGGGCGATTTCTTCGAGATCGCGCCGGATTATGGTTCCAACATCGTCACCGGCTTCGGCCGGCTGGACGGGCAGCCCGTCGGCTTCGTGGCCAACCAGCCGATGAGCCTGGCCGGGGTGCTGGACATCGACGCCTCCCGCAAGGCGGGTCGTTTCGTGCGCTTCTGCGACGCGTTCAACATCCCGGTCGTCACCTTTGTGGATGTGCCGGGCTTTCTGCCGGGCACCAAGCAGGAATATGGCGGCCTCATCAAGCACGGCGCCAAGCTTCTCTTCGCCTATGCCGAGGCCACCGTGCCCAAGCTCACCGTGATCACCCGCAAGGCCTATGGCGGCGCCTATGACGTGATGAGCTCGAAACATCTGCGCGGCGATGTGAATTATGCCTGGCCGACCGCCGAGATCGCCGTGATGGGCGCAAAGGGCGCCGCGGAAATCATCCACCGCAAGGATCTCTCCGACGAAGAGAAAATGGCCGCCCATGCCGCCGAATACGAAGACCGCTTCGCCAACCCCTTCGTCGCCGCCGGCCGCGGCTATATCGACGACGTCATCATGCCCCACGGCACCCGCAAACGGCTGATCTCGGCGCTCAGGACGCTCCGCAACAAGAAGGCGGAAAACCCCTGGAAAAAGCACGACAATATTCCGCTTTAGGGGGCGCGCTCTTCCGCTCCCTCCACTTCCCCCGGCCCCGGAATAAATCCGGGGAAAGCGGAAGTGTTCATTTCAACCTCTTCCATTTTTCCCGGATGAAAGCCTGCGCAGGCAGGCTGCAGATCCGGGATCTACCTTTCTGCGTGAAGCGTGAGCCGCGTCCAGTCGGTCCCGGACAGCGCTGTGCGCTTCCGGGAAAAATCGTGTGTGTTTGCAGATGAGGAAACACCAAACCCTCCACGAGCTTGCGCTCTGGAGCGATGAGAGGGGTGCGGGATGCACGGCGGACATCGTGTCCGGATTTGAAGGTTTGGTGGTGATGCCCGAGGCATCCCGCACGCGGAGATTTACCCGGGTCCCTTGCGGGCCCCGTCTCGAAACCTGCAGGCACGCTCCGGTCGAGCTTTGTGCCGGTGTCCCCGCAGATGGCCACGCCGGAGCCTGATGCTGTCACCCACCAGGCGCGGACGAGCTCCGCACGCTCCCGGGCACAAGGGACTGAGCTCATGCCTCCCATCCCGGAAACCGCTGACGATGGTAAGGGCAAATGAGCGGGCGGGGATAAGTTTCCGGCCCCGGCCCCACAAACCGTCATCCTGACGAAAGTCAGGACCCAGATCGTAAAGGGAGATTTTCGCCAGGCGGGCTCAGATCGAATGTCGGCGATGTGAGGGATAAGTGCGAGATCGCGGCCACCGCGCTCTATGAACTGGGCCCTGACTTTCGTCAGGGTGACGGTGCTTGTTGGAGCGTTGGTGCCTTCTCTTCCAACGCTCTCACTTTTCCCGGACGGAGGCCTGCGCAGGCAGGCTGCAGATCCGGGACCGACCGAAGATCATTTCAAGCGATGAGTTTCCCGTAGATCCCGGCGCTGCGCCCGGCCTGCGCCGGGCTTTCAGCCGGGAAAAGCGGAGGGGTGTTTAGGGGGTGGTGGCTCCAGCACCCCCTCTCCCCGACCGGGGAGAGGAATCAAAGGTGAGGGGCGGCCGCGGAGCGGCCTGCTCAAGACTCTTTGCGGCGCTGACGCGCACCCCTCATCCGCCCTGCAGGCACCTTCTCCCCGGATGGGGAGAAGGGGGAGAGATGAGCTTCCCGTAGCCCCCGGACCTGCGCCCGCGAAAGCAGGTGGCCGGGGAAAAACGGAGGGTGACGGGGAGGAAGTGCGAAGCGTCGCCGTTTGGACCTGACTTTCGCGTGGGGGATGATGGCTGTATCAAGGCTCGATCCAGGAAGCGGGGGCAGGGATGATTGCGGCATTGGCGGTTTCCGGCGTGATGATCGTGCTGGTCCTGGCCATTCATATGGTCGGGCTGGGCGCGCTTCTGGTGATGATCCGCTGGCGCGGCGACGGTGCGAGCGAGCCGGGGCACCGGCTGGTTCAGGCCGGGCTGATCCTGGCCGTGGTGCTGGGTGTGCTGGGACTGCACGGGATCGAGATCTGGCTGTTTGCAGGCCTCTATTTGCTGCTGGGCGAGATCGGCACGCTGGAGGAGGCGCTGTATTTTTCGGCCTCCACCTTTTCCACGCTGGGCTATGGCGATGTGGTGTTGTCGGCCGGCTGGCGCCTGGTGGCAGCGATGGAGGGGATTACCGGCTTCCTGCTGATCGGCTGGTCGACGGCCTTCCTGGTGTCCGTGGTCGGGCGGCTGCGCGCGCTGGAGGCGGACTGGTTCGCCGATCCCGGCCGCGAACGGGCCGACTAGTCTCAGTGCAGCGCTTGCCGCGCGGCGGGACGGCACGCTAAACCGGTGCGGCTATTCCGGGCGTCCGCCCGCCATGCTTTGGGGCCGTTCATGTTCAACAAGATACTGATTGCGAACCGTGGCGAGATCGCCGTCCGGGTGATCAAGACCTGCCGCCGTCTGGGGATTGCGACGGTTGCGGTCTATTCCGAAGCGGATGCGGACAGCCTGGCCGTGGAGATGGCGGATGAGGCGGTGTTCATCGGACCGCCGGCGCCGGGCGAAAGCTATCTCGTGCTGGACAAGATCCTCGAGGCCATCAAGCAGACCGGTGCGGATGCGGTGCACCCCGGTTTCGGCTTCCTGTCGGAAAACGCGGCCTTCCCCAAGGCGCTGGCCGAGATCGGCGTGGCGTGGATCGGGCCGAATGTGAATGCGATCGATGCGATGGGCGACAAGATCCGCTCCAAGCAGCTGGCGGCGAAGTCGGGCGTATCGACCATTCCGGGCGCCGATGGCGAGATCAACGATGCCGGGACGGCGCTGATTGCGGCGCAGAAGATCGGTTATCCGGTGATGCTGAAGGCCTCGGCCGGTGGCGGCGGCAAGGGGATGCGGATCGCCCGCTCGGACGCCGAGGTGAAGGACGGGTTCAAGGCGGCGCGCAATGAGGCAAAGTCCTCTTTCGGCGATGACCGCATCCTGATCGAGAAATTCATCGAGGAGCCGCGCCATATCGAGATCCAGGTGCTGGGCGACAAGCACGGCAATGTAGTCCATCTCAACGAGCGCGAATGTTCCGTCCAGCGGCGTAACCAGAAAGTCCTGGAAGAGGCGCCGTCGCCCTTCCTGGATGCCAGGACCCGCAAGGCGATGGGCGAGCAGGCCGTGGCCCTGTCCAAGGCCGTGGATTATGACAGCGCCGGCACGGTCGAGTTCATCGTCGACAAGGACCGGAATTTCTATTTCCTGGAGATGAATACCCGGCTGCAAGTGGAGCACCCGGTTACCGAGCTGACCACGGGGCTGGACCTGGTGGAGCAGATGATCCGCTCGGCCGCCGGGGAGAAGCTGGAGATCGCCCAGAAGGACGTGAAGATCGATGGCTGGGCCGTCGAGGCGCGTCTCTATGCGGAAGATCCCTATCGCGGCTTCCTGCCCTCGATCGGCCGTCTCAAGCGCTATTCCATGCCGGAAGAAGGCCAGCTGGGCGAGGGTATGCTGCGCATCGACAGCGGCGTGCGCGAGGGCGACGAGATCTCGCTCTTCTACGATCCGATGATCGCCAAGGTGATCGGCTATGGCAAAACCCGCGAGGCGGCGATCGACACGCTGGCGGCCTCGCTGGACCGGCTGCACGTGGAGGGGCTGCAGTCGAATGCGCCCTTCCTCTCCGCCGTGCTGGACGAGGCGGACTTCCGGGCCGGGCGCATCCATACCGGCTATATCGGCGAGCACTTCCCTGAAGGCTTCCACGGCACCGCGCCGCGCGAGGACCAGCTGGTCGCGATGACCTGCTGTGCGGCTTATGTGCACGAGACGCTGACGCGGCGTGCCGGGCGGATCGAGGGGCGTCTGCGTCCCGAAGAGACGGTGACCGCGCGCGAATGGGTGGTCTTCCTGGACAAGCGCCGCATTCCGGTCGAGATCGAGATGACGCGTGAGGGTGAGGCGACCGTCTGGGCGCCGTCGCTGGTGTCCGACAAGCTGGTAATGCGTACTGCCTGGCACCCCGGCCAGCACCTGTTCGAGGCCGAGATCGACGGGCGCCCTGTCGCACTGGAATTCTCCGACCGGACCGAGGGGTACCTTCTGCGCCATCGCGGTTTCAAGGCCGTGGGCATTGTCTGCACGCCGCGCTCGGCCGAGCTGCATGTGCGCCTGCCGGAGAAGGAAAAGCCGGACACGGCCAAACTGGTCGTCTCGCCGATGCCGGGCCTCGTTGTCGCCATCGAGGTGGCCGAGGGCCAGGAGGTGAAGACCGGCGAGCCGCTCGTCATCGTCGAGGCGATGAAGATGGAAAACGTCCTGCGCGCGGAAACCGACGGCACCATCAAATCCATCAAGGTCGAGCCCGGCGCATCCGTCGCCGCAGACGAGCTCATGATCGAGTTCGAATAGGACTTCACCCTCAGGGCGGAGTCGTGCGTTACTTGGGTGTCGGGCCTGCCGGAAGCGGGCTTTTCGGGGGAGAGACGCAATGGATCTGCAGTATGTCCTGCTCAATCCGAACGGCCGGATCGCGCAACGCGAATTCTGGATCGGTGTCGGTCTGCTGATCTGCGGCAATGTGGTGTCCGGCATTATCCCGGCTCTGGGCGGGCTGATCTGGCTGTTCCTGATCTATGTGGGCGTGTGCGTGTACGGCAAGCGCCTGCACGATACCGGCCGCTCGGCCTGGCTGCATCTTGTCCCCTGGGCGATCACGCTGGCCCTGACCTCGGTCGGTGGTGTGCTGATGGGCGGTGCCATCCTGACGGCGTTCCTTGCCGGGGACGATTTCAATCCGCTGACCCTTTTTACGGCGGGCAGCGGCCTCGCCCTTATGATGGGGCTGAGTAATCTGGTCTGGCTGATCTACACGCTGTGGGTCGGGCTTTCGGCGGGGCAGGCGGGGGCGAATGCCTACGGGCCGGCGCCGATCCGTATCCTGACGGCCGAGCCCCCGGCTCCGTCCGACGACCAGGGCTAGGCGGCGCCTTCGCCAGATTTGCCGTGCCATTGCAAACGAGTCGCGTTAATTGTCGCGCATCGAGCTAATGGGAGACCGACATGGCGCTCAACGATTTCATCATCGATCCCAAGGATGCCCAGCGCATCCTCATCGGCGCGAGCGGCAAGCTCGGCCCCATGGAGTTCGCCCAGGGCCTGGTCGCGCTCCTGGCGGCGGCTATCGTCCTGCAATTCATTGCCCTGGTTCCGGTGATCGGCGGGCTGATCAACCTGGTTGGCAGCCTCGCGCTGCTGTTCTGCTGGGTGTGCATCTTTGCCAAGCGTTTCCACGATGCCGGCCAGTCCGGCTGGCTGGCGGCGGCAGCCTTTGTCGTGATGATCGTGATCTCGATCGTGCTCAGCATGATCCTGATGCCGGTGATCGTGGGCGCGTCGCTGAGCAATCCGGCGGGCTATCAGGCTGCCGGGCTGAGCACCGCACTGGTCAGTATCATTATCAGCGTGATGGCAAACGGTGCCGTCGGCTTCTACGCCTACCGTCTCAAGCCGGCCGCCGTCTGACACGGCAAAATCACTTGATCCTGAAGGTCGGGGCCGCGATTGTGCGGCCCCGTCTTTTTGTGTGGCGTTGGGAGGCACCATGAATCCGCTCGTTCTGTTTCTGCCGGTCTACCGTGCATCGGCGACCGCATTGCTCGCCGGCCTCGCCGTTCTGGCGGTTGCCGATTTCGTCCGCATCCAGTTCGGACTGGGTTCGGTGCCCATATGGATCGGCATGCTGGCGGTCTGGTTCTTCGTGCTGTCGCTCTTCATCAATCGCCGCCGCCATGCCGGCCGAGGTGTCGGGCTGGCTTTCCTGCCCCTCGGGCTGGCCATTGTGGGCAAGGGGATCGGCGCCATCGCCGGTCTGATGCCGGGCATCTATAATGCCATGGTCGAGTTTGCCGCCGAAAACGGCGTGGACACGTCCGACCAGGCCGCGTTGGCCGAAGCCATGGGCGAGCCGGGTTTCCAGCAGGAATTCCAGCGCGCTCTGCAGGAAAATCCCGAAATGCTGGAACAGCTCACCGGTGCGACCGGCCTGGCCTCTTTCATCGGCTTCTGGCTGGTGATCCTGGCCTTTGCCATCTGGTTCTCGCGCATGTCGCGCCAGGGCTGACGGCTCACACCAGCCTGTTTCAAATCAGCAACGCTTTTTGTGCGGCTGCGCCTGACGGGTGCAGCCGCAGTGCGTTGTGCTTGACGGAACGGTTCTCAATCTATTTATGTGTCTCATTCTTAATTGCAGGTTTGAGAGTTGTTCCGCATGACCCGTCTTCTCACGACATCGGCCCTGGCCGGTTGCGCCTTCGCCCTTATGGCCGTCCCGGCCTTCGCGGTTCAGTCCGCAGACGCCCCGGATACCGCACAATACACCGACGAGGACGTTGTCATCGTCACCGGACGGGCACGCTCGCTCTACCGGGTCGGCGAGATCAGCTCGGGCAAGCTGCCGGTCGAACCGCTGCTGTCGACCCAGACGGTGCAGGTGATCAATGAACAGCTGATCGAGGACCAGGGTGCGCGCGACGCCCAGGACCTCTACCGCAATTTCTCCGGCGTCAGCGTGTTCAGCTATGCCGGCGTGACGGCGCGGGGCTTCCGCCAGGAAGAGATCTATTTCGACGGGCTGCGCGGCGACCCCTATGCCGGCTTCTCGGTGCCGCAGCTGTTCAACGTGTCGCGCGTGGAATTCCTCAAGGGGCCGGCCGGCATGCTCTACGGGCCGGGTGCACCGGGCGGTCTGTTCAACTACATCACCAAGACGCCGGGCGAAGA
The DNA here is from genome assembly GCF_027922185.1 of Maricaulis virginensis. Taxonomy (NCBI): domain Bacteria; kingdom Pseudomonadati; phylum Pseudomonadota; class Alphaproteobacteria; order Maricaulales; family Maricaulaceae; genus Maricaulis; species Maricaulis virginensis. The sequence goes on from NZ_BSFE01000001.1 coordinate 490,468, forward strand.
ATTTTCCGCCCAGTCCAGCCTGGTGGCCGGAACGGAAGGCCGCTATGGCGCGTCCGCCGAGCTGGAAGGCGGGCTGACCGATCGCGTGTCGGGCCGCGCCGGCGTCTTCTACGAGACAATGAACCAGCCGCGCCGCAATGCCGACAGCACGACGCAGATCTTCGACGCCGGCCTGGCCATCGCGCTGGATCGCGGTCGCATCCTGCTGCAGGCGACGCGCTATGATCAGGATCTGGGCGGCAATCGACTGCGCGGCGTGCCGACGGACGATGCCGGTAACTTCCTCACCGACCGCCGCTGGAACCACAATGAGGACAGCGACTTCCTGCGCCTGGTCTCGAATGTCCTGCAGGCGCGGATCGAGTATGAGCTGACGTCCAGCCTCTCCTTCGATGCAGGCCTGCGCTGGAATGAGGGTGAGGAGACGCAGCAATATCACGAACCGCGCGGCTTGTTCGATTCGGACGGCGACGGTGCGGTGGATGCCTCGATCCGCGAATTCCGCGATCAGGAACGCGGCAATCAGAGCTGGTCCTTCGGCGCCAATGCGATCTGGAGCCATGCCTTCGGCCGGATCGACAACCGCCTCCTGGCCGGGGTCGACTGGTTTACCCGGGAATCCGACTTCCTCGGCTTCAGCCTGCGCGGCCGCAACGTCCCGACCGCCGGTCTGCCGACGCCGCTCAGCCTGTTCACGCCGGAATACGGCGTCACCGACCCGTCGACCTATGCCCTGCCGCCGCGCGCCGGCTATCGCCTGACGCGCAGCGAACAGGAACGCCGGGGCATCTACCTTATGAACGAGGCCACGATCGGCCGCTTTATCGGCGTCGTCGGTGTGCGCCAGGACCGGTTCGAGGATACCGACCTGGTCACCGGCGACGGTTTCCAGGACGAGGCGACGACCTGGCGTGCGGGCGGTGTCTACCGCCTGCGCGAGGACGTGTCGCTGTTTGCCCAGTGGGCCGAAAGCTTCGAGCCGCAATCCATCTCCAGCCAGGATCCGCTGGCCGGCGGTCCGTTCGATCCCAGCGCCGGCGAAATCTGGGAAGCGGGCATACGCACCGAATTGATGGACGGGCACATCCAGTCCTCGGCCTCGATCTACCGGATCGTGCGCTCCAACGTGCTGCAGTCCGACCCGCGTGGCGATGTCGGCAATGACGGCGTGGACGATCTGGTGGCGCTGGGCGAGGTGACCTCTGAAGGCTTCGAGTTCGATGTGACGGCCGACATCACCTCGAACTGGGTCGCCACCATGTCCTACGCCTATAACGACACGCTGATCACCGGCGATGCCGGGACGAATGCGCTGACCAATTCGGTCGGCGACCGGTTTGCCAATGCACCGCAGCACACGGCCGGTTTCTGGACCCGCTACCAGTTCCCGCAGATCAATACGGCGGTGGCCCTGGGCGGCGATTATGTCGATGTGCGCCAGTCGATCAGCGGCCAGAAGGTCCGGCCCTATGTCGTCTTCGACGCCTCGGTGATCTACGAGACCGACGCCTGGCGGGCGCTGCTGCGGATCGACAACCTGTTCGACGAGACCTATGCGTCGAGCGGATTCATCGACCGCACCGGTCACTTCCCGGGGGCTCCGCGCTCGGTCTTCGTCGAACTGACCCGGCGCTGGTAAAGCGGCGATGGATGCGCAGGCCGTGACCCGTGAGGCGAACGCACCGGCAGGGCGGAAGGCGAAAGCCCGTTCGGCCTGGTGGCGCGTGCATCAGTGGGCCGGCCTGCAGCTGTCGCTGTTCCTGACCTTCGTCTTCCTGACCGGCACGCTGGCCGTCTTCTCCTACGAGATCGACTGGGCACTGCGTCCGGCGATGTGGGCGGCACCGACAGCGATCGAGGATCGCGCCAGCTGGGGCACGGTCGGCGAGACGGTCATGGATGGGGCAGGGGGTGAGGGGCGGATGATCGTCTATGCCCCGATCCATCCGGCGGCGACCTTCGATGCCGTTCTGCGCCGGGATGGCGTGTCGACACACGTCTATGTCCATCCGCGCACGGGAGAGATAACCGGCACGGGCCCCTGGGCCGGCGTGCAGCGTTTCCTGCGCAACACGCACCGTCACCTCATGCTGCCCGTCAAATACGGCGTGCCGATCGTGGCGCTGGCGGCGGTCTTCCTGGCCGTATCGCTGGTGACGTCCTTCTGGGTCTACAAGAAATGGTGGCGCGGCTTTTTGCGCCTGCCGCGCGGCCGCACGGCGCGGGCCTGGATCGGCGACGCGCACCGGGTGGCGGGCGTCTGGTCGCTGTGGTTCGTCGTGCTGATGATCGTCACCGGGCTCTGGTATCTCGTCGAGGTTCTGGGCGCCGGTGCACCGGCCGCCAACGGGGACGATCCGGAACTGCCGCAGACCGCGGCCCTGGAGCGCGAGCTTGGCATGGGCGAGGCCATCGACGCCGGCATCGCCGCGCTGATGGCCCGGCACCCGGACTTCAGGATCGAGGCCGTGATATGGCCGCCGGACCGGGAGACGCCCGCCGAGATTCACGGCTATACCGGACGCGCCATCCTTGTGCGCCCGCGGGCCAATACAGCCTGGATCGATCCGCGGACCGGGGCGCTGCTCGATGTGGTCGATCCGGCGCGCTTGAGTGCACATCAGCGGATCGCCGAAGCGGCCGACCCGCTGCATTTCGGCACGTTCGGCGGCTATTGGACCAAGACGCTCTGGTTCCTGTTCGGCGCGGCGCTGACGGCGCTGGCCGGTACCGGTGTGGCGATCTATGCGCTGCGGCTGGCCAAGACGGCGCGTGAGACGCCGGGCTGGCGCCGGGGCCTGGTGCGCAGCTGGCGGGCCATGGGGCCAGCCAGCTGGATCGCTGCCGGCCTGGTCATCCTGCCCTTCGCCCTGACGCCGTTCGTGCTGTAACCGGCGTGCTGTAACCGGGCAGCGATCAGGCAGCGCTTGCAAGCGCCGGTGCGTCGACCCGGCGGGCCTCGCCGAACGCGTCCAGGAAGGCGAGGTGCAGGGCAGCGTCAAAGTCTGCCATTGTCACCGCATGGCCGAGATCCGCGAGGCTGGTGACACCATAGCGCGGATCGGAGATGCCGCAGGGCGTGATGCCGCCGAAATGCGACAGGTCCGGATCGACATTGAAGGCGATGCCGTGGAAGGACACCCAGCGGCGCAGGCGCACGCCGATGGCGGCGATCTTGTCCTCGCGGCCGCCGCCGCGATCGACCCAGACGCCGACCCGTCCGTCGCGGGGGCCGGCCTCGACACCGAATTGCGCAGCAGCACCGATCAGCCAGCGCTCGAGCGACCGGATGAAGGCGCGCACATCGCGGCCGCGCCGGGTCAGGTCCAGCATGACATAGGCCACGCGCTGACCGGGGCCGTGATAGGTGTATTCGCCGCCACGGCCGGTTTCGTAGACGGGAAAGCGGTCGGGCATCAGCAGGTCTTCCCTCTTGGCGCTGGTGCCGGCGGTGTAGAGCGGTGCATGTTCGAGCAGCCAGACCAGTTCGCCGGCCGTGCCGTCGGCAATCGCCGCCGCCCGCGCTTCCATGAAGGCGAGCGCCTGCGGGTAGGGCACATGGCCCTCGGAGACGGCCCATTCGACCGGCGGTATTGCCTTATCCATTTATCTTAACGCTCGCGAAACCGTATCGGCCCAAACATCGGTCCCGAAGCCGCGAACCGCAAGAGCAGGAGCTCATACGTGAGTCAGATCGGATCCGTCAGCGTTGAAATCTCGGTCCTTCTGGGCCGGTCGCAAATGCCGATCCAGCAATTCCTGCGCATGGGCCGGGGTGCGGTGATTCCCCTGGATACCGGTGAGGACGACCAGGTCTGGATCCTCGCCAATAATCATCCGATCGCCCGCGGCGATGTCATCATCCAGGGTGACCGCGTCGCCGTGTCGATTACCGGGCCGGCCGACGCCAACGAATTCTTTGCTGCTGCATAAAGCGTTGCAGAACACTCTTCACAAGGCGCGGCGATGTTGCTATCTCCCGCGCCTCCATGACGTGCGGTCGTGGCGGAATTGGTAGACGCGCAGCGTTGAGGTCGCTGTGGGGTAAAACCCGTGGAAGTTCGAGTCTTCTCGACCGCACCATCCTTCGCCCTGCGGGCTTGATCCGGGGTTCGGCTAGGCAAGCCTCATCATTTCCCGAGCGTAGGCGGACTGTTCGCGACACACTCGCCCTCGGGGCTGCGCAGGACAAGCCCTGACATCGGCTCGAAGCAGGATGCCCTCCGTAGCCTTGGGCTGGAGGGGGCCAGGATATCCCGACATCGCTATGAAGCGGAATGCTTTCCGGAGGGTGTTTCGGGCCGGGGGATATCTCCGGCCGCGGGATCAGTGCGCGGCCAAGCCTTCATTCTCGGCCCGGTCGAGGCCATCGCGGTCCGTAGCGAGCGCAGCTGCGAGCTCTGACGGCACGATTTCGACAAAGCGCGGCAATCCAAGCCGGCCATTGCGCGTGCGCGCTATCATGGTCGTGCATATCCGGCGGAAGGCCTGAAACGACGAGTTGGACATCGACTCGTCCTGGGCCTCGATCGTGTAGGTACCGGCCGGCCATTCGCCGTCGATACTGTCGAGATGGAACGGGCTTCTGAAGGAAACCTGTGTCTTGGAAATGCGGATTGTCACAAAAGGCTCCTTTTCAATATGTCCGAAGCGGTAGGTTGCGCGACGAGCGGGCGTCTTCGGTCGCCGCGCAGCCGTGAGGCTAGCTCTTGCTGGACTTGGTGTCCGGCGAGCCCGGCTTCACCTCGGGTGCGTCCGTCTTTTCCTGCGGCGCCTGGGAGGGCGACGTCTGGGATTGTTTGAATTTTGATTTTTCTTGATTGTTATCGGTCATAATATTTTCTTTCTTGTTGTTCGGAAAAATTGTCCGAAATCGAACAATATTATTTATTTCAAAAAATACACCTAAATAAAAAGAAATATATTTTTATTTTGTGCTTCTTTTTTATTGGTGCGTCGACGCTTCGAGGTGGTGTGCAGGACTTCCCCGGGGTCGTGGCCGGGCGTGTAAACGCTCTGCAAATTTCCGCATTTGCGCCATCACCCGGTCTCGATTTCGTATGATTCCAGCCCTAGTGTAGGTCCGATGGCGACATGGTAAGGAGGATCAGATGGGCGAAGCCGCATTCGAAGACGACCTCCCCGTCGATTCTCATGCCCTGGCCGATGTCGATCCCGAATTCGTCGGCAATCTCCGGCAGGCCATTGCCGATCGCGATGGCGACGCGATCCGGCGCATGCTGGCGCCGTTGCACGCGGCCGACATCGCCGACGTCCTCGAACAGCTGACCGCCGGGCAGCAGGAGGGCGTTGCAACGCTCGCGCCCGATGTCTTCACCGGTGAAGTGCTCGCGGAGATCGAGCCGGACACGCGTGAAGTCGTCATGGCCTATCTGGATCCGTCGCATCTGGCGGCCGCGATCCAGGAGCTCGATTCGGACGATGCCACCGAGGTCGTCGAGGAACTCGATCCGGAGACCCGGGCGGCCGTTCTGGCGGAAATCTCCGAGATCGACCGTCAGGCGGTCGAGCAGAGCCTGGCCTTCGAGGACGAGACGGCCGGCCGTCTCATGCAGCGCGAATTCGTCGCGGCGCCGGAATTCTGGTCGGTCGGCCATGCGCTGGACCATATGCGCGCTTCGGACGACCTGCCGGACAAGTTTCACGATCTTTTCGTCATCGACACCGGCTTCCGCCCGGTCGGCGAGATCCCGGTCTGCCGGCTCTTGAGTGCGCGGCGCGATGTGGCGTTGTCGGATCTGATGGAACCGCCGCGCATCCTCGTCGATCCGGAGACCGACCAGGAGGAGGTCGCCTACCTGTTCCAGAAATACCACCTGGTCTCGGCGCCGGTTGTCGACAGTGCAGGGCGGCTGACCGGTATGCTGACGCTGGACGATATCGTTCACGTCATCCAGGACGAGAACAAGGAAGACATGCTCGCCCTGGCCGGCGTGAACGAGGCGGGCCTGGCCGACACGGTCGTGCGGTCTGTGCGCTCGCGGGCGCCCTGGTTGCTGGTCAATCTGGCGACTGCGGTGCTGGCCTCCGGTGTGATCGCCCTGTTCGAGGGCGCGATCTCCCAGGTCGTTGCGCTCGCCGTGCTGATGCCGATCGTGGCCTCGATGGGCGGCAATGCCGGCACCCAGTCTCTGGCCGTTGCAGTGCGCTCGATCGCCGAGCGCGATCTGACCGCGGCCAACGCCATGCGGGTGATCTGGCGCGAACTGGCGACCGGCGCGGTCAACGGGCTCATTTTTGCGGTCGTGATGGGCGCGGTGACCATTCTGTGGTTCCAGGACGTCGCGCTGGCCAGCGTGATCGCCATCGCCATGGTGCTGAACCTCGCCTGCGCCGGCCTGTCCGGCATTCTCGTGCCGCTGGGCCTGGTGCGCGCTGGCGCCGACCCCGCTGTCGCGTCCTCGGTCTTTGTGACCACGGTGACCGATGTAGTCGGCTTCCTGGCCTTTCTGGGACTGGCGACGCTGGTCCTGTTATGATGATATTAGAGGTGTCCCGGCAACGGGCCCCGGCTGACGAATGGTGACAGCGTGCGTGTTTTGACAGGTCTTGTAGCGGTGCTTCTGGCATCCGGTCCGGCTGTTCTGGCCCAGGACGCCGCGGATGGCGGGCATTGGGAAGAGACGGCACGGCTGGACGCGCCGCGCGCGGGTCTTGCCGTCGTGGTGCATGACGGCCGGATCTTCGCGGCCGGCGGTTCGGGGCTGACATCGCCGCGCGACGAATTCGAGAGCTATGATCCGGGCTATGAGCGCTGGTTCCCGGAAACGCCGCTGCCGCGCGGGCTCGAGCATTTCGGCATGGCCGCGACCGGCGAGCGCATCTATGCCGCCGGCGGTTATGCCGCTGATGAAACCGCGGTGGTCGGTCCCAGCGCGCGCATGTGGTCCTTCTCGATCGAGGGCAATATTTGGCAGAGCGAAGCCGCCATGCCGGCGCCGAAGGCGGATTTCTCGCTGGTTGCCGTCGAGGGTCAGCTCTATGCCATAGGCGGCTTGCGCGATGATGCCTCTGTTTTCGTGTTCGATCCCGAGACCAGCGAATGGTCGACCCTCGAGGCCCCGGAAGGGATTACCCGCCGGGGCACCGCGGCTGCCGTGATCGATGGCCGCGTCCATGTGCTGGGTGGTGCGACAGCAGAGGGCGCTGTCGACCGGCACGATGTATTCGACCCGCAAAGCGGTGAATGGACGGCCGGGCCGGCGCTGCCGGGTGGCCGGTCGGGGCTGGCGGCGGTTGTCCGAGGCGGCCGGATCCACGTCTTCGGCGGCCGCGCAGCAGACGGCGGCGCCACCCTGCAGGACCATCTCTCCTGGGCGCCTGGCGAGAGCAGCTGGCGGCAGGAGGCGGGCATGCCGTCGCCGCGGACCGGGGCCGATGCGGCGTTGCTGGATGGCGATATCTACCTGGTCGGCGGCGGTTCGGGCGGCGGATTCTTCGCGCCCTTCACCGCCATCGGCACGACGGACGTCTTCCGCGGACTGCAGGACTAGCGCTGCGGCGCCCCGCTTGCAGGGGGAGTGGACAGGGCCAGGGCAATGTCTCGAAACAGAACATGACAAAACCGCAGTTGAAATCCTCTCCGGCCGCGCGTGAGCTGATCAAGCGGTTCGAACCTTTCCGCGAGACGGCGATCCGTGGGGCGGACGGACGCTGGGTCGTGGGCTATGGCCACCGGGCTGCCGCGCGCGGCGGTATCAAGGTCTCCGAGGAAGAGGCGTCGCTGCTGCTGATCTACGATGTGATGCAGGCTGAAACGGCGATCGACGAGATCGCGGACATTCCGCTGGCGCGCGGACAGCGCGACGCGCTGGTTTCCTTCATCCACGATATCGGCCGCGATGCTTTCCGCAATTCCGATGTTGCCCGCTATCTCTATGAGGGCCGGCTGGACGCGGCGGCCGAGGCGCTGGCTGCACATGGTGACGGCACCAGTGCGCGCCGCGAGGCCGAAAGCCGCGCTTTCCTGGATGCGATGGTGCCGGCGCGGGCCGAACGGCCGGCCGTCGAACTGGTGATCAAGGTCGAGCACCCCCGCGAGGAGCGTGTGCTGGAAGGTGCCATTGCCGGCGGCCGGGACGAACCGGTCGAGGATTATGCACCGCCGCCCCCGCCGCCCATGCCGGATCGTCGCATCTCCAGCCGCGCCGAAGCTGAAGCGGAGATTGCCCGCATTCTCGCCACGGTCGAGGCCATGCCGCTGGAAGAGCGCGAGGCGCTGGCGGACGATCACGACATGGCTTCGGTTGAAGCCGCCGTCTCTGACATGAGCGATGCGCCGGTCGAGGCCGCCTACGAGGCGGTGGAGGAAGACGGCGCTCCGGCCGAAGATCTAGCCGAAGCCGCCGGGGACGCAGCTGTCGAGCCTGTCATTGAAGCCCCGGCCATTGGCGCGGAAACCGTCACAGACACGCCCGAGGCGCTTGTCGCTGCCCGCATGAGCGAGGAGCTGGCCGAAGCCGGGGACGATGAGCCTGGATCGGCCGAGCCGGCCTTCGCCCTGCCGGCCGATACGACGCTCGGTTTTGCTCTGACCGCGATGCCGGGCCTTGAGGCCATAGACGCTGACGAAGCTGTTCCGGAAGCGCCGGCTGCGGCCGTCCCTGCCGCCGAACAGGCCGCGCCGGTTCCGCAACTGCCGCTGCAGGTCGAACTGGGCTATGCCTTCACATCAGTGATGACCGCGCGCTTCCGGCCAAACCCGACCGATGGTGACGTTGTGCTTCCGGTTGCGCAGCCCGAAACCGAGCCGGAAGCGGTCGAGACCGCTGCTGAAGATGCGGAATCCGCCGTCGAGGACGAGGTGACAACGCCTGTCGAGGCCGAGCCTGCACCGGAAGTGGCGATCACGGAAATCGTCGAGCGGGCCGTTGCCGTTGCCGGCCAGGACACACCGCCGCCGCATGCGTCGAATGTGCCGGCCGAAAGCCACGGCGCTGTCGGTGAGGTCGAGGGCGAGCGCGTCGAGGTGGCCGAAGCCGAGACGGAAAACCCGCATGACGATCTGCTGGATGGCGATGATCCGCTGACCCGGGACGCTGATGAAGACAGTTTCTCGCCGCGCGATCTGGCTGCCGATCTGCCGCCCGAGGTCGAGGAAAAGCCGGTCGGCAAGTCCGACGATGGCAGCTGGGGCTATATCGCCTCGCTGGCAGCCGGTGCCGTGGTGACGGCGTTCGGTGCAGTGATGACCTGGGGCGACTGGGGCCGGATGTGGTCCGAGCGCAGCCTGACCGGGGATGCCTGGGCGCTGATTGCAGGCGTTTTCCTCATGCTGGCTGCTGCGTGGTCGCTTGGCTCGGTATGGCTGGAACGGTTGAAAAAAAATCGGCGTGTTCCTGCCGAAGCCCGGTAAAGTCTTTCACGCGTTTCACGCCGCTATCTTGACCGGTCCCGTCCGCGTGATACATCGCGCAGCATGATTTCGAACCAATACCCCACGCTTGATTTCCACCTCGGCGACACCGCGGACATGATCCGCGATACCGTCCGTTCCTTCGCCTCCGACGAGATCGCGCCGCGCGCGGCCGAGATCGACCAGACCGACATCTTCCCGCACGATCTGTGGCGCAAGATGGGCGATCTGGGCCTTCTGGGCATCACCGTCGAGGAAGAGCTCGGCGGATCGGGGCTGGGCTATCTGGAACATGTCGTGGCGATGGAAGAGATTTCCCGCGCCTCGGCTTCGGTGGGCCTGTCCTATGGCGCCCACTCCAATCTGTGCGTCAACCAGCTGCGCCGCTGGGGCAATGACGCCCAGAAGACGAAATACCTGCCCAGGCTGATGTCCGGCGAGCATGTCGGTTCGCTGGCCATGTCCGAGCCGGGCGCCGGCTCCGATGTCGTCTCCATGCGCCTGAAAGCCGAGAAGAAGGGCGACCGCTACGTCCTCAACGGCGCGAAGATGTGGATCACCAATGCGCCATCGGCCGACACGCTGATCGTCTATGCCAAGACCGACGCCGATGCCGGTTCGCGCGGCATTTCAGCCTTCATCATCGAGAAGGACATGAAGGGCTTTTCCGTCGCCCAGAAGCTCGACAAGCTCGGCATGCGCGGCTCGGAGACCGGTGAACTGGTGTTCGAGGACTGCGAGGTCCCCGAAGAGAACATCATGGGCCCGCTCAATGGCGGTGTGGAAGTGCTGATGTCGGGTCTCGACTATGAGCGCGCCGTACTGTCCTCCGGCCCGGTCGGCATCATGCAGGCCTGCATGGACGTGGTGATGCCCTATATCCGCGAGCGCAAGCAGTTCGGCCGCTCGATCGGCGAATTCCAGCTGGTGCAGGGCAAGCTCGCCGACATGTATGTGCGCATGAACGCGACGCGCGCCTATGTCTATGCCGTCGCCCAGGCCTGCGATCGCGGCCAGACCACGCGCAAGGACGCCGCCGGCGCCATCCTCTATGCCGCCGAGAATGCCACCCAGATGGCGCTGGACGCGATCCAGCTCCTGGGCGGCAATGGCTATATCAACGAATATCCCACGGGACGCCTGCTTCGCGACGCCAAGCTCTACGAGATCGGCGCCGGCACCTCGGAGATCCGCCGCTGGCTGATCGGCCGCGAGCTTTTCGGCGAGACGGGCTGAGGCTATCGCCGAGCCGTATGTGCTAAGCTCCGGGAGAATCTCCCGGAGCTTTTTTCATGGCCGACTATTCCGATCTCAAAGCCGTCTTCATCAACTGCACGCTGAAGAAGTCGCCGGACGTCTCCAACACCGAAGGCCTGATGAAGGTCTCGCAGGCGATCATGGACAAGCAGGGCGTGGCGACACAGATGATCCGCCTTGTCGATCACGACATTGCCCACGGCGTCTACCCCGACATGACCGAACATGGCTGGGACAGCGATGACTGGCCGGATATCTGGGTGCATGTGAAGGCGGCGGATATCCTCGTGGTCGGCACGCCGATCTGGCTGGGCGAGGAGAGCTCGGTCGCCCGCATGCTGATCGAGCGCCTCTATGCCCAGTCCGGCGACATGAACGAGAAGGGCCAGTACGGCTATTACGGCAAGGCCGGCGGCTGCATCGTCACCGGCAATGAGGACGGCATCAAGCATGTCGCGATGAGCGTGCTCTACGCGCTCCAGCATGTCGGCTACACTATCCCGCCGCAGGCCGATGCCGGCTGGATCGGCGAGGCGGGGCCGGGACCGTCCTATCTCGACCCGTATTCCGGCGGGCCGCAGAACGACTTCACCCAGCGAAACACGACTTTCATGAGCTGGAACCTCATGCACCTGGCCGCGCTGCTCAAGCGCAGTGGCGGCTTGCCGGCCGAAGGCAATTCGCGGCGCGCGTGGGATGACGGCGCCCGCTTCGACCATCCCAATCCGGAATATCGCTGAGCGTTCTGCCGGGCGCACGGGCAGAGATGCGCAGGGCGTTCGTTCCTGTTAGGCTCCCGGCCGCCACGAGGTTTCCCATGATGCTGATGTCCATTCTTGCCGCCGCCACACTGTTCACCGCACAGGGCGACAAGCCCGTTCCGGCTGCCGCCCGCGCAATGCCGCAGCTGAGCGCGTCGGATACGGTCGCGCTGTGCCTGGGACGCCGGGACGGGACGTCGCGCGCCTGTATCGGCGATTTCACCGAGGCCTGTATCCGTCTGAACGAGGACGGCGAGACGAATGCCGGCATGATCGGCTGCACCGCGCAGGAGCTCGAGGCCTGGGATGCCGCGCTGAACGAGGCCTACGACGCCCTGCGTGCGCGCCATGACGGGACGCGGGCGACGGCCCTGCGTGACGCGCAGCGCGCCTGGATCGCCAAACGCGATGCCGATTGTGCGTTTCTCGCCTCGATCTTCGAAGGCGGCAGTCATGCCAGCCTGGAGCAAACGAGCTGCCTGATGACCGAGACAGCCGAGCGCACCATCGTGTTGCGCGACTGGTCCGAAAATTATCCGCCCTTCTAGGTGCGATCCGGCCGGGGAGGCGAGATGGGCGGACTGATCCGGTTCCTGGGCGATATTCTCAAACCCTTGCTGACTCTGCTGGTCACGGTGCTGGGGCTGGCATTTGCGGTGTCTGTCTTCAGCCCGGCCGTCGACAACGCCATCGAGACGCACCTGCCGGCCTGGACCCGGCTGGACCCGGCCCAGGATTGCGTGCGGGCCTGGCTGGGGCTGGAAGAAGAGGATGCGCCGGCCTGGTGGCAGTTCTGGCGTGACTGAACGGCGTCAGGCCCCGGGCGGTACAGGCAGGCCCAGCCGTGCACGCATCTCGTCATTGATGCCGGCCAGCATGTCCTGTGTGGCCTCGTAACCCGCTTCGACCACTTCATCGAACCGGTCCCACTGCCGGATATCGACCGGCGTGTCGGGCAGGATGAGCAGGTCGGCGGCTTCGCGTCCGATATCGCGATGGTCGGCCACCCCCACCGTGGCCGCGCGCATCAGCAGGGATGCGATCGGCGGCGGGGATTTCAGCCCGTGCCGCCGCACCCAGCCGAAAAAGCTCGGCGGATCGATGAAATCGTCCGGATTCAGGCCCTGTGCGCGGGTCACATCGACCCCGACGACCGCTCCGCGATGGAAGGCGCGCATCTCGCGGGCCGGGAAATTGGTGAAGACGGCCCCGTCGACCAGGATCTGGCCGTGCAGGACGACGGGCGGCAAAAGGCCGGGAATCGCGATCGAGGCGCGCAGCGCATCGCGCAGGCGGCCGGACCGGTGCACATGCGGCCGGCCGGACGCCAGGTTCGAGGACAGGCAGAAATAGGGGCGCACGAGTTCGGCGATCTCGACATCCCCGAAATGCTCTTTCAGGCGCCGGTCGACCTTTTCGCCCCGCGCCATTGAGATGACGGGGAGGGTCCAGTCGTCGAGCGGATTGGTCTCGACGAAAGCCTTGCGTATCCGCCAGTCCAGCTCGTCATCGCTCCAGTCGAGCGCGATCCCGGCGGCGACGATGGCGCCCATCGAGGCGCCGCCGACAAAATCGAGCGGTACACCGGCTTCGCGCAGGGCGCGGATCGCACCGAGATGGGCATAGGCCCGGGCGCCGCCGCCGGAGACGACGAGGCCGACGGACTTGCCGGCGAGGGTGCGGGCGAGGCGGGCCGTGTCGGCAACATGCTGGTCCTGGCGCCAGTGGAAGACGCGGGCGGCATCCGAGGCATTGGCCCATTCCTGCGGCCGTGAGGCAGCGGTGACCCCGCCCGGGTGCAGCAAAACAACATCCAGCAGTTTCAGCCGCATGGCGGGAGAGGGGTCGTCCGGCAGGAGCGGGGTTGAGGGCCGCGCGTCGGCCCGCGCGAACAACCACATCCGGTCGGCCCGGCCCATCGCGCGGCGTGCCCAGCCCGGGTCGGAAAAGCGCGCGACCAGCAGGACGACATCATGGTCCTGCTCCAGCACATCAAGCTGGCTGGCACTCCAGTCGGCACACGTCTCGTCGGCGATGGCACAGCTGGTGCCGATTGTCTTCAGCGCGGCCTTGAGCTCACGCGCCCGGTAGTCGAGGTCAATGGTCGGCGAGGTCGAGATCAGGGCGAAGACGCGCGGCTCCGATCCGGCCGGCCGCTTGGGCCCGCGCAGGCGCGCCAGCATCATGCGGGACAGTTCGCGCATCAGGCTGGCATGTTTTGAGGTGAGGCGTTCGAAACTGGCCTTGGGCAGGCGGACCAGCTCGCTGTCGCGCAGGGCGTAGACACTGGCCGAATGCGGCGTCTCGTCCAGCAGCGACATTTCGCCGACGGGCTCGCCGGCGCGGATATAGCCGATCAGGTCCGGCCGGCCGAGGGCCCCGTCCCGGAAAGCCGCCAGTGCGCCGGAGCGCACCAGATAGAAGGCGTCCGCATCATCGCCTTCCCGGAACAGCAGCTTGCCGGCCGGCAGGCAGAACCATTCCACCTCGTGCTCGACGGCATCGAGCACCGATTTCTCGATCCGGTTGAGAAAAGGCAGGAAGGACAGGTTGAGAGGCATGGTGCGCCGACCGTGAAGATTCGACGCTTACTCTAGGGGTGACGCGGGGCGATATGAAGAGGGATGGACGCGGGTGGCGTCCAGGTCTGGCGCAGCGCTAGAAACGGCGGCGCAGCACCAGATGGCCGACCGGGCGGACGGAGCGGCCCTGGGTTTCGCCGACGGCCTCGACATCCATCCTGTCGAGATCCTCCAGCAGCGGCAGGTTCTCGCCGGTGTCCGGATCGAACAGCACCATCCGGTCTTCACCGGAATCCTGGAAATAGGCGCCGCCTTCCACCGTCAGGCTCCAGTCGTCGATGGTCCGCACAGTGACGCCGGCACCGAAATAGCGGGTCAGACGCTCGATCTGGCTGGGATTGGCAGTTTCAGCCAGTTCAGCGTGCGGGAAGACATCGGGGCGCTGGCCGGTATCGCGGGTCCACAGCGGGTATCGGCCCCGGTCATTGGGCGCGACCGTACCGGCCGACAGGTAGAATTCATCGCCGAAGGGATAGAAGTCGATCTGGCCGGCGATGGCGGAAATCTCGCGGTCGCCGCCCGTCTGCCCGGAACCGATAACGACAGGAGTGCCGCTGGACGATTCCGTCGTGATCCGCCAGCGCACGGCGCCGGGATTCTCGACGCTCGCCGGGGCGGTCAGCCAGGCCTCGGAATCGATGGCGGACTGCGCCATGGCAGGGGCGCAGAGCGCGGCTGCAAAGCCTATGGAAACAAAAATTTGCTTACGCATTGCTCCCTCCCGCGAACGAAATCGGGACATCACAGAAAGCGTGAAGATCACGCCCGTGAGCCTGCGAGCGGAGGCCTGAATCACTCGTTAACCCGGCCACGCACTCATTTTTCATTCGCCCTGCCCGCCCTGTCCCGGCGGTCCGAACCAGACATTGCCGGAGAAGTGTGACGGCGCCAAGGCATTCCATCCAAACAACGTGGGAAACCCGGTTGCGTTCCTGACAAAGCAACAACTTTTCCGTTTCCCGTCCGGTTTGTGCGGGCCCGGAACAGGGGCGCGCACGGGCAGCACCTTGCCGAATCAGATCGGTCCCGCGATGCGCGGTGGCCGGCAGAAATGGCGTGTTTGCGCATGGTCTTGTCCCGTTGGACCTGTGCCGGGAAAGATGCGTGCGGGAACCGCTTTGGATGCAGCAACAATTGCGCTCGGGTGGCCTGGCGGGTTAAGCAGCGGCAGAGATTGACCAAACCGGGACCCGATCATGACCCAGCTCGCTTCCGCCATCGATCCCCAGTCCGATACCTTCCGCGAGAATGCGGCGGCCATGGAGGCGCTGGTCGCCGACCTGCGCGCGAAGACGGCCGAGGCGGCTCTGGGCGGATCGGAACGGTCGCGCGAGCGCCATGTCGCCCGGGGCAAGCTGCTGCCCCGCGACCGGGTGGAGCGTCTGCTGGATCCCGGCTCGCCCTTCCTGGAGATCGGCGCCCTGGCCGCCAACGGCATGTATGAGGGCAATGTGCACGGCGCCGGCATGATCGCCGGCATCGGCCGCGTTTCGGGCCGCGAAGTGATGGTCGTGTGCAACGATCCCACCATCAAGGGCGGCGCCTATTATCCGATGACGGTGAAGAAGCACCTGCGCGCCCAGGAAATCGCGATGCAGAACCGTCTGCCCTGCGTCTATCTGGTCGACAGCGGCGGCGCGAACCTGCCGCACCAGGCCGAGGTCTTCCCCGATCGCGACCATTTCGGCCGCATCTTCTTCAACCAGGCCAACATGTCCGCCGAGGGCATTCCCCAGATCGCCGTGGTGATGGGCTCGTGCACGGCGGGCGGCGCCTATGTGCCGGCCATGTCGGATGAGACGGTGATCGTGCGCAAGCAGGGCACGATCTTCCTGGGCGGGCCGCCGCTGGTGAAGGCGGCGACGGGCGAGGTGATCTCGGCCGAGGATCTGGGCGGCGCCGACGTGCACGCCCGTGTCTCCGGCGTGGCCGACCACTATGCCGCAAATGACGAGCACGCCCTGCATACGGCCCGGCGGATCGTCGGCACGCTGAACACCGTGAAGACCATCGATCTGGATGTTACCGACCCGCGCGAGCCGAAATACGATCCGGCCGAGCTGGGCGGCATCATCCCCACCGACACGCGCGCACCCTTCGATGTACGCGAGGTGATCGCGCGGATCGTCGACGGGTCCGAATTCGACGAGTTCAAGAAACTCTATGGCGAGACGCTGGTGACCGGCTTCGCCCGGCTCTACGGCATGCCGGTCGGCATTATCGCCAATAACGGCATCCTCTTCTCCGAAAGCGCCCAGAAGGGGGCCCACTTCATCGAGCTGTGCGCCCAGCGCGGCATCCCGCTGGTCTTCCTGCAGAATATCACCGGCTTCATGGTCGGCTCGAAATACGAGGCCGGCGGCATCGCCAAGGACGGCGCCAAGCTCGTCACGGCCGTGTCGACGTTCAAGGGCCCGAAATTCACCGTCATCATCGGCGGCTCCTACGGGGCCGGCAATTACGGCATGTGCGGGCGCGCCTATTCCCCGCGCTTTCTCTTCATGTGGCCGAATGCGCGCATCTCGGTGATGGGGGGCGAGCAGGCCGCCTCGGTGCTGGCCACGGTCAAGCGCGACGCCATGGAAGCCCGCGGCGAGGACTGGCCGGCCGAGGACGAGGCGAAATTCAAACAGCCGATCCGCGAGGCCTATGAGGCCGAGGGTCACCCGTATTTCTCGACCGCCCGGATGTGGGATGACGGCGTGATCGCGCCGGCCGACACGCGCCGCGTGCTCGGCCTGTCGCTCTCGGCGTCGCTCAACGCCCCGATCGAGAAGACGAAATTCGGCGTGTTCCGGATGTAGATTGCCCTGCGGCGCCGTGACACGCGGCCCAGCACGGATGCCGGGTGTATAAAGACCGCACAGGGAGTGCGGTCATGAAACGGTCGATCTGCATTATCAACGGACATCCGGACGCGTCGCCGGAGCATTTCGTTCCGGCGCTGGCGGAGGCCTATGAGCGCGGCGCCCGCGAGGCGGGCTTTGAAGTCAGCCGGATCGATATCGGCAGCTTGCCGATCGATTTCCTGCACAACCAGTCCGAATTCGATACGCCGCCCGACATGCAGATCGTCGGCGAGCGCGGCAAGCTGGCGGCGGCCGATCATCTTGTCCTGGTTTTTCCGCTCTGGCTGGGCTGTATGCCGGCCCGCCTCAAGGCCTTCCTGGAACAGCTGGCGCGCAATGAATTCCTGCTCGCCACGACGAATGACGGTGCCGGCTGGCCGGCGCAGAAGATGAAGGGCAAGTCGGCCCGGATCATCGTGACAATGGGCATGCCCGGCTTTGCCTACGGCACTATGTTCGGCGGCCACAGCGTGAAGGCGCTGGAGAAGGGCATTCTGCGTATTTCCGGCTTCAGGCCCGTCCGCCGGACGATACTGGGCGGCGTGGAAGCCGCGGGCGTGCCAGGCCGGGCAAAGATGCTGCACAAGGTGGAAGCGCTCGGGCGGCGCGGCGTCTGACAGGCTCGGAATACCCTAAAATTCAAAGAGTTGCTCCGGGCCTCCGGACGCTTTCTCCGTGACAAATGGTTAATTCGCGCTAGTATCTCCCCCGCATCGCCGCAAGCAGGCAAGCGCTGGGGGAGTATCGAACATGCTTGAGTCCGTTCTGGGGTTTGCCCGCGAGGGCTTCGCAGAAGTCAACGCCGTGCTCGGCCTGCTTGTGGCTGTCGTGGCGACCTTGATGATGACCGCCTGGGCGCGCCTGCCCTTCGTCGCGGTCGGCGCCACGCTGGCCCATATCGTGCTGGAAAGCCTGGCACCGGTGATTGCCGGGTCGGGCGGTTTCAGCCTGCCGCCGCTGCTTGAGCCGCATTTCTGGCGCTACGCCGGCGTCCTGTTTGTCGGCTATTTGATCGTTGTCGCGATCCTGTTTGCAATCAAGCGGATGGTCTTCAGAAAATAGCGGTGTTCGCGTCTCAGGAGAACCGGCTTCCCTTGGGACATGTTTGGAAAGATCGTTAACGGATGGCTCGAACTTGGGGTAAGATGGGCCAGCGTTAGTTGCGGAAGGGGACCGCGTAATGGAATTTCTCGACCAGATCATGGGCTATATCCAGCCCGCTATCGACTTCTTCATGCCGGGGCTGATTGCCTATGCCGGTGACGGGGTCAGCTCCGTCAACTGGATGATGCTGGGGATCCAGCTGGGCGTGATTGCCCTGGTCCTGGCGCTGCTGATGCGCGAGATTGGCGCTATCCTGATCTTCACCGTCGTCGGCGTGATCATCCATGTCATCGTGGATATCGTGATGCCGATGGTGCGGGGCGGGGCGACCGGGTTCGACTTCAACGGTTTCATACAGCAATTCACCCAGACCGATTATCTGCTCTATCTGGGCGCCCTGGCGATCGGCTATTTCGTCGCCATCCTGGTCCTGGGTCTGGTCAAGGGCCTGATCTTCCGCGGCGACTGATCCTGTCGCGAGACCTGCAAAGACAGAGGGCCGCCGGCAATCCGGCGGCCCTTTTTCATGTGCCACGCTTCATCCTGCCCCTTGATGGGGCAGGGGGACCGCGCCGCAGGCGTGGTGGATGGGGTGGGGGCGAGGTGTTCGCGAATTCGCCCCCGCCGGGATTCACCCCTTCCGACCCGAAGCTCCGCTTCGGCCCACCTTCCCCATCAAGGGGAAGGATGAGTTGTGCTTTTTCATTGTGACGGCGGCGGGCGGGCGCTAAGCCTTGGCACACACAGCCCCGAAATGAAGGAGCCTTCCCATGTCCGACGCGCCCGTGCTTCTCGATGTCAGCCCGGCCGGTGTGGCGGTGATCACGCTGAACCGTCCCGACAAGCACAATGCCTTCAATGCCGAGGTCATCGCCCGGCTGTCCGACACGTTCGAGACGTTGCGGGCAAGCGAGGCAGGCGTGCGCATCGTCTTCCTGCGGGGGGCCGGCAAGAGTTTCTCCGCCGGTGCCGATCTGGACTGGATGAAAGCGTCGGCCCTGTTCACCGAGGCCGACAATGAAGAAGACGCGATGGCGCTGGCCAATATGCTCAAGCGCCTGCACGAACTGCCCCAGCTCACCGTGGCCCTGGTGCATGGCGCTGCGATGGGCGGCGGAGCGGGCCTGCTGGCCGCCTGCGATGTCGGCGTGGTGATGAAGGATGCCCAGATCCGCTTTTCCGAAGTCCGTCTCGGCCTGACGCCGGCGACGATCTCGCCCTATGTCGTGCGTGCGATCGGCCCGCGATGGGCCCGCGCCCTGTTCGCCACGGGTGAAGGCTTTGACGGCACCTTCGCCGAGAAGATCGGCCTGGCGCAGTACACCGTCGAGACGATGGAAGAGATGGCGCAGATGGAAGAGCATCTCGCCAAGCTCGCCTTCTCCGCGGCGCCCGGCGCCGTGCACGATGCCAAGCAGCTGGTCGACGATGTGTTCGGCCAGGAGATCAATCACGGCCTTGTTGTACACACGGCCAAGGCGATCGCCCGCCGCCGGGCCTCCGAAGAGGGCCAGGAAGGCCTCGCCGCCTTCCTGGAACGCCGCAAGCCGAACTGGGCGGAATAGGCGGAGGACCCGGCGCTGATCAGCCGTCCCGATCCGCGGGCATTCCTGCACCGGCGGCGCGAGGCGCTGCGGGCCTGGTTTGTGTGCGGGCCGGTCACGCTGGGCGTGTTCGAATTCGTCAGCTTCGGCATCAAGCAGGCCTGGGCCTGCCTGTTCGGCGGGCTGATGCTGGCGCTGCTGCTGGCGACCTTCCTCTGGTACCCGGCCGACGCGGCGCTGGCGCGCTATGACTTTCTCACCCTGGCTGCCCTGGCGATCCAGGTCGCGCTGATCGCGAGCAAGCTGGAAAGCTGGGAGGAGGCGAAGGTGATCGCCGCCTTCCACGTTGTCGGCACGGTGATGGAAATCTTCAAGACCTATGCCGGCAGCTGGGTCTATCCGGAGGAGAGCCTGCTGCGGATCGCGGGTGTGCCGCTCTTCTCCGGCTTCATGTACGCCGCCGTCGGGTCCTACCTGGCCCGGGTCTGGCGCATCTTCGAATTCCGATTCGACCGCTTTCCGAATATGTGGTGGCAATATCTTCTGGCGACAGCGGTTTATATCAATTTCTTTGCCCACCACTACACGGTCGATATCCGCTATGTCCTGTTCGCGGCGACAGTGCTGCTCTACGGGCGGAGCGTGGTCTGGTTCCGGCCCGACCGGGCCTACCGGCCGATGCCGCTGGTGATCGGCTTCCTGCTGGTCGCGCTGTTCATCTGGTTCGCAGAAAATATCGGGACGTTTGCGCGCGCCTGGTCCTATCCGGGGCAGGAGGTGAGCTGGCACATGGTGTCGCTCGCCAAGCTGGGCTCGTGGTACCTCCTGATGATCATCAGTTTTGTCCTGGTGGCGGCTGTGCAATACCGTCGTCCAGATCCACAGACCGGTTCCAAGAGCGAGGCGCCAGACCCATGATCAAGACGCTCCTGATCGCCAATCGCGGCGAGATTGCCTGCCGTGTGATGCGGACCGCCCAGCGCATGGGCATCCGCACCGTCGCCGTTTATTCCGAAGCCGATGCCGATGCGCCCCATGTGCGCATGGCCGACACGGCTGTGGCGATCGGTCCGGCTCCGGCCGCAGAGAGCTACCTGGTCGCCGACAAGATCATCGCCGCGGCGAAGGAAACAGGGGCCGATGCCATCCATCCGGGCTATGGCTTCCTGTCCGAGAACGCCGCCTTTGCCGAAGCCTGCGCCGCCAACGGCATCATCTTCGTCGGACCGCCGGCATCCGCGATCCGTGCGATGGGTCTGAAGGACCGGGCCAAGGCACTGATGGAAGAGGCGGGCGTGCCCGTCACGCCGGGCTATCATGGCGACAACCAGGATCCGGAGCTTCTGGCCGAAGCAGCCGGCGCAATTGGCTATCCCGTGCTGATCAAGGCCGTGGCCGGCGGCGGCGGCAAGGGCATGCGCAAGGTCGAGAAGGCGGAGGATTTTGCGGCTGCGCTGGAAAGCTGCAAGCGCGAGTCGTCCAAGAGCTTCGGCGACGACCGGGTGCTGATCGAGAAATTCATCGTCAATCCGCGCCATATCGAGGTCCAGGTCTTCGGCGACAGCCGCGGCCGGGTCGTCCACATGTTCGAGCGCGACTGTTCGCTGCAGCGCCGGCACCAGAAGGTGATCGAGGAAGCGCCTGCGCCGGGTATGACGCCGGGCGTGCGTGCCGCCATGTGCTCGGCCGCCATCAATGCGGCCCGGGCTGTCGATTATGTCGGCGCCGGCACGGTGGAGTTCATCGTCGACGGTTCCGGCCCGCTGCGCGAGGACGGTTTCTTCTTCATGGAGATGAATACCCGTCTCCAGGTGGAACACCCGGTCACCGAAATGGTCACGGGGCTCGACCTGGTCGAGCTGCAGCTGAAGATCGCTGCCGGCGGCTCCGTGCCCGAGCAGGACGATATCCACCTGTCCGGTCACGCCATGGAGGCGCGCCTCTATGCAGAAGATCCGGCGGGCGGCTTTCTGCCGTCGACGGGGCCGCTTCACCGTCTGGACCTGCCGGCCTCCGGCGGTTCTCTGCGGGTCGATACCGGCGTCGAGGAAGGCGGCGAGGTGTCGCTGCATTATGACCCGATGATCGCCAAGCTGATCGCTCATGCACCCACCCGGCGCGAGGCGGCGCATCGTCTGGCCGGGATGATCGACGATCTGGTCGTCTGGCCGGTGAAGACCAATGCCGGCTTCCTGCGGCGCGCTGCCGTCAACCCGGATTTCCTGGATGAGAAACTGTCGACGGGCTTCATTGAGGAGCGCATCGACGGCCTCATTCCGTCGGCCGTAGAACCGGCCGATGCGGCTTTCGCCACGCTGGCCGTGCTCGACCTGCGACCGGTGATCGCGGCGGCGCTGGATCCGTTCGACGCCGCCGACGGCTGGCGTCTCAATGGCGATCCGCACTTGTCCTGCCGGTTCGAGGTTGGCGGCGAGCCGGTGGAAGCCGTGCTGAAGCTGGAAGGCGAGCGGATCGAGGTTCGGGCCGGCGACGCGGTGTCGGTGCTCGAAGGGCTCGAGGTCGGCGAGATGTTCGAGGGCTACAGCTTCGAGGCCGTGGTCGATGGCGAGCGTATCCTTGCGCACTGCGAACCGGTTGATGACGGCATGCTCGTGGCGTGCCGTGGCCGGGTGACGGTGTTTGCCGAACCGCATCCGGAAGCCCTGGCCGATGCGGCCGAGGCAGGCGGTGTGATCAAGGCGCCGATGCCGGGCAAGGTCCTGGCCGTCAACATCAAGCCGGGCGACAGCGTCACCAGGGGACAGGCGCTGGTCGTGCTGGAAGCGATGAAGATGGAACACGCGCTCGCCGCACCGCGCGATGGCGTGATTGCTGAAGTCAGCGTCGAGGCCGGCGGCCAGGTAGGTGAGGGCGATATCCTGGTCACGCTCGCTGAAGAGGTGGACGAGGCGGCTTAACGGCTTTTCCTCCCCGCGGAACGCGGGGAGGGGGACCGCGAAGCGGTGGACGGGCCGCCGCGCATCGCGCGGCGGGGGCTGTCCGTGACGGGCTCCGCCGCTTCCCTCCTACGCCTTCGGCTCCGGAGGCCCCTTCGACCCGATGCTGTGCATCGGCCCACTTCCCCACGTCCCGTGGGAAGAAAACTCCATCATTCCCGTGTCACGCGAGACCGGCATATTGCTTGCACTTCCTGGGGGGACATCCAAGGGAGCGGTTCAATGCGCGACACCTATATGGCCCGTTTTTCGAGCAGCTGGACCGACGAGGCGCGGCGGAAATTCCGCAAGCAGCCCGTCGTCATCCGTCACAGCTATCATGAGCACCATGCCTTCTCCGACATGGCGCTGGCAGCGCTGATCGAGCGGCACCCGCGTGACCTGATCGATTTCTGCACCATGGGCGATGATGCGACGGATCATGACAGCTGGCGGGCCGGTGATCCCGGTGCGCTGTCGGGCCTGGAACTGATCGAGGCGGTGCGCCGCGGCAAGCTGTGGATCAATCTGCGCCATGCCATGGACCGTGATCCGGAATACCGGCCGATCTACGAGGCGATGCTCGCCGACATGAAGAAGGCCGACCCGTCCTTCCGGCCGCTGGTCGCCGAAGCGGGCATTCTCATCTCCTCGCCGACAGCCCAGGTCTTCCTGCATTCGGATGTGTCGGAAACCATGCTGTGGCACATGCGCGGCGTGAAGCGGTTCCGCACCTATCCGCCGCGTCTGCCCTATCTGAATACCGACGATGTCGAGGCTGTCCTGCACAAGGACAAGACCGAAGATATCGATTTCGATCCGGCCTGGGACGCCGATGCCTTCACGGTCGATCTGCACCCGGGCATGGCGGCCAACTGGCCGCTGCACGGTCCGCACCGGATCGAGAACCAGTCCGGCGTCAACGTGTCGGTGCCGTTCGAGATTTCCACGCCGCAATCGCGGCTGCAGAACTCGATCCTCTTTGCCAATGGCGTGCTGCGCCGGTCGCTGGGCTACAGGCCGCGCTCGACCTCGACCGAAGGCCTGGGCGCACTGGGCAAGCGCCTGCTGACGGCGATGGTGAAGCTGAAGATCAAGCTGTTCGGCGAGCCCGAGCGCGCCATGCCGAAGAGCGAGCGCACCTTCGATATCGATCCGAACGCGCCGGACGGTTTCGTGAACCGCCAGGCCGCTTGAGATCGAGCGAAGGTGACAGGATTTTAATGCGTTCGCGCCGGTGGTCCCTGCTATGGCCGATGGCGAGGGATGACCGTATCGAGACCGCACAATGAAACATGTTTTTGCTGCTGCGCTGGGCGCAGCGAGCCTGATGAGCCTGCCTGCGTATGCCCAGACCGGGCCGGCGGACGAGCTGGAGGCATTCGAGGCCGCGCTCGGCCGCGCCGTCGCCCAGGACAATGACGCCGACTGGCGCTTTCTTCTGACCTTTACCGGCAGCGCCGGAGAGATCGTCGCCCGGTTTGACGGCGCCCAGCCCGAGGCGGACCGCTGGACGCTGGTCTCTCCGCTGGAGGCCGATCTGACGGAAGAACAGCGGGCCATCTGGGACGATGTCATCACCAGCGATGATGACGAAGAGGACGAGGGCGGCCTGTTCTTTGACAGTGAAGACGCGCTTTTCCTGCCGGGCACGGTGAACCTGCATTTGCAGGACGCCGATGATGTGACCTATCGCTTCCAGCCTCAGTTGGACGCGGACAGCGAAGAGGATGCGGCCTTTGCCGAGTATCTGCGCGGCGAGATCACGGTCGGCCGCAGCGAACCGGGCGTGCGCCATCTGAGACTCTATGCGCCGGAAAGCTTCAAGCCGAACTTCGCCATTCGTGTGAACCGGTTCGAACTGGAACAGGAGTTCGCCGAGATGGCCGACCTGCCGGCGCCGGTCCTGGTCCGCATTACCCAGAACATCGAGGGCAGCGCGGCCTTCCAGACCTTCCAGGAAGGTTTCGAAATCGGCTTCAGCGAGATCGAGTATCTGGGCAACGCCGCCCGTTGACCCGGACGGCCACGACGCTTTGACCGGCCCCTTGAGTCGCCCTAACTGTGACCCATGGTCATGCATCTGGTGAAGCTCTGTGTCGGTGTCTCCTCGATCGAGGAGCTGGAAGCGTCCATGGCCCGCACGGCGGCCCGGCGCCGGGCCGCCGGCGAACCGCCGGTCTCGGTCCATGTGACCCGCATGACGCCGGCAAAGCGCGACGAGGTGGAAAACGGCGGATCGCTCTACTGGGTGATCGGTGGCGCCATCCGTTGCCGCTCCGACATCATCTCGCTGGAAACGGTCGACGGGGAGGACGGGGTGAAACGCTGTGCCATCGTGATGTCGACCGAGGTCATCCGTACCGCGGCCGCGCCGCGCAGGCCTTTCCAGGGCTGGCGCTATCTCAAGCCCGAGGACGCACCGCAGGACGTCGCCGGTCCGGTCGAAGGCGGCGATGATCTGCCACCGGACCTGCGCGCCAAACTGCTGGAAATCGGTGCCTGGTAGGGCCTATTCGGATATCCGGATTTCGTAGAGCGACGGCCACAGCTTGCCGGTCACGTAGATCTGGCCCGTTTCGCGGTTCCAGGCGATCCCGTTGGCCACGGCGTCATGGCTGCCGGCGAGGGCGGGCGGGACAAGGTCCGTCAGGTCGATCAGACCCGTGACCGCTCCGCTTTCAGGATCGATGCGGACGATCAGCGGCGACTGCCAGACATTGGCCCAGATCTCGCCATCGACCCATTCCAGCTCGTTCAGACGCCGCACCGGCCGCCCGGCCAGGGTCACCTCGATGGTGCGCATCGTGGAGAAATCGGCGGGGTCGATCACGCGCAGCTCTGCCGTGCCATCCGACAGGATGAGATGCGTGCCGTCATGCGTCAGCCCCCAGCCCTGGCCCTCATAGTCGAATGTGCCGATGCGCTCGAACGTGCCGGCGTCGAAGATGAAACCGGTCTCCGATTGCCAGGTGAGCATGTAGATGCTGGAGCCCAGCTGGACGGAGCCTTCGCCGAAATAGGGTGGTTCGAGCGCGGTCTGGCGTTCCACATGCCCCGTTTCCAAGGTCACCTGGCGCAGGCCGGACGCACCGACCTGCCCCGTGCTTTCAAACAGGACGCCGTCTTCGATGAAGAGCCCCTGGGTGAAGGCACCCGTATCGTGGGGATAGGTGGCGACGATTTCCGCTGTAGCGCGCGAGACCGGTGCCTGGCCGGCCGCCGGGGCTGCGAGAACGGCAAGGCCAGCAAGGGCAAAAAGAAGACGCGAGATCATCGAGGTTTCCGCTGCAGGCTGAACGAGCGGTCAGCTTAACCGCAATTCGGGCATCACGAAGGCCGTTTTGCCGCCATGTTGTCGATCAGCCGGGTCGAGCCCAGCCGCACCGCGGCCAGTACGCGGGCATCGCGGTCGATCGGACCGGACGGGAGTTCTTCCAGGGTTGCGGCACACCGGGCCTCGACATAGTCGACCGCATCGAAGGCGGCGGCTGCACTGGCCATCGCGGCCTTCTGTGCCTGGTCTGCCGGCATGCCGGCGTTGAGCGCAGCCGCGAACTCCTTGAGGATGACGTTGAGCCGGGCAGCCCGGACGCGGTCGTCTGCCGACAGGTAGACATTGCGCGAGGACATGGCGAGGCCGTCGCGCTCGCGCATGGTCTCGCCGCCGATGATGTCGATACCGAAATTGAGGTCGCGCACCATCTGCCGGATCACCAGGAGCTGCTGGTAGTCTTTCTCGCCGAAGAAGGCCATGTCCGGACGGACCTGGTTGAACAGCTTGGCGACGACAGTCGCGACGCCGTCGAAGAAATGCGGACGGGCGACACTCTCCAGGCCTACAGCCGCGCCCTGCATGCTGATATTGGCCGAATAGCCCTCGGGATACATTTCGGCCACGTCCGGCAGGAAGATCAGGTCGCACCTGGCGAGGGTGAGCTTTTCGGAATCCTCAAGCATGGTGCGCGGATAGGCGTCCAGATCCTCGCCCTCGGCAAATTGCCTGGGATTGACAAACACGCTGGCGACAACACGATCGCAATGGGCTTTCGCCAGCCGGACGAGCGAGATATGTCCGTCGTGCAGCGCGCCCATGGTCGGTACAAAACCGATGGACAGCCGGTCATCGCGCCAGCTGCGGATGCGCGCGCGCAGGGCCGAGACTGTCGTGGCGTGGGGAATCTGGAGATTGAGCATGGTTGTTCCGCAAAACAGACAGGCCGGGGAATATCATAAGCCATGATACAGGCAAGCGATCCGACTCGCCCTAGATACAGCGCCATGAGAATTCTGCCAGCCATTCTGCTTGCCGCTATCGTCAGCGCCTGCGCGACGACGGGCGGCGACCGTGATCGCGATGTGTCTGTTGAAGCCGGTGTCGCCGACACCCAGCCGGCGCGTCTGGCCGATGCGACCGCACGGGAACTGGCGCATCTGGCCCGCTTCGAACCGGAGACCCTCGACCAGGTCTATCCCGAGCTGCGCGCTCTGGCGGCGGCGCTGGTCGGCCTGGAGAGCCTGCCGGCCGAAGAGGGGCCGGGGCGGGGGGCTGACGGCCCGCAGGACCTGCCGCCGGCACCGGAATTCGAAGATGCGCAAAGCGTCATGCATGCCGTTCATCTCGCCTCATACCGGCGCGAGGCGATGGCTTTGCGTGGCTGGGCTGAGCTGCAGGGCCTTTATCCGGTGCTGGCTGGTCTGGACGCACGCCTCGAACACGCCCATATCCCGGAACAGGGTGATTTCCTGCGCCTCAAGGCCGGGCCGTTCGATACCGGCGCGGCGGCCCTGGAGGTCTGCACAGCCTTGCGGTCGTCCGGCCAGTACTGTCAGGCGACCGATTATTCCGGCAGGCCTTTCGCGTCGCCGGAGGACGGCGGGTGAGCGCAGGAAGCGCCGTATCGGGCAGGCGCGGTCCGGTGTCCCTTGCGGCGCCGGAGCCGCGCAGGGGATTTGGGTAGTCATGACGAAACATCCGGCCTTCCGTTTGCCGTCGCGCCCGCTCGGACGTGTCCGCGACGGCGTGCGTGAAGCGCATGTCGTCGTGGTGGGCAATGAGAAGGGCGGGGCCGGCAAGTCGACCGTCGCCATGCACCTGGCGGTGGCCCTGATGCGCATGGGCAAGACGGTCGGCGCGATGGATCTCGATCTGCGCCAGCGGACTTTCGGCCGTTATCTGGGTAATCGCGAACGCTGGTGCGAACGGCATGGCCTCGGCCTGCCGCGGCCGGTGGAGATTGCGCTTGCACCGTCGGTCCAGCGCGATCTGGACCTGGCCGAACAGGAAGAGACCGATCGTTTCTCGGCGGCTCTGACCGATCTGAAGACCCAGTGCGATTTCGTCGTCATCGACGCGCCGGGCGCCGACACGCTCTATTCGCGGCTGGCGCATTCCAGCGCCGACACGATCATCACGCCGGTCAATGACAGCTTCATCGATTTCGACCTGCTGGCCGAGATCGACCCGGACACGTTCGAGGTCGGCAGTCCGAGCCTGTACAGCGAAATGGTCTGGGAATGCCGCAAGCGTAAGGCGGCGATGCAGAAGGAATCGATCGACTGGGTGGTGATGCGCAATCGTATCTCCATGCTGGATGCGCGCAACAAGCGCCGTGTGGGCGAGGGGCTGAAAATGCTCTCCCAGAGGATCGGTTTCCGGCTCGCACCGGGCTTTGCCGAGCGCGTCATCTACCGGGAGCTCTTCCCGCTGGGGCTGACCCTGCTGGACCTGACCGAGAACGGCTCCACCGTCACCTTCACCATGAGCCATGTCGCAGCGCGCCAGGAATTGCGCGACCTGCTGATCGTGCTCAAACTGCCGGGCCTGGAAGGTCAGCCCATCCCGTTCTAGCCATGGCCGCTTTTGTCTTCGGAGCTCTGCTGCTGGCCGCCTGTCTGGGGGCGGCGTGGTGGTTTTCGCAGCAGAAGACGGACGATGCCGCGCGCATGGTGCGTATCATCCTGGGAAGCGGCGCCCTGATCGCGGGCGTGGTGATCTGCCTGCGCGGCGCCGTCATCCTCGGCGGGCCGATCGGCCTGTTCGGTCTCGGCATGCTGGGCCGGGCGATCCGCGTTCCCCATCGCCGCTCGCGCAGTTCCGGCGGATCGGCCGGCACAGCGCCGGCAACAGGTATGAGCCTGGCCGAGGCGCGCGAGATTCTCGACGTCGATGCGTCCGCCGATGCCGAGACAATCCGCCAGGCGCATCGGCGCCTGATGAAGAAGCTGCATCCCGACACCGGCGAAGGCTCGGCAGCGCTGGCACGCCAGGTCCAGGACGCGCGGGATTTGCTGCTGGATCATCTCAACGACAAGTCGTGATCCGCGTCACGCTCGCACTTGCCTCTTTTGGTTGTAGTTTGCCGCGGCGAAGGAGGCGGCGATGAAACGCGCACGACGCTCGGCAGACCTTTTCAACAAAAGTCCCGCTCCGGCTTTCACCTGCGGCGCCGAAGCGGAAGAGCTGTCCCGGCACCTTCGAACGCTCAGTGAAGATGCCTATCGTTTCCGGATGAACCGGGCCGCCATACTGATCGAGGTCGCGGCCCAGATCGTCGAAATGGAAGGTCGCGCGATCGAGGAAGCCGGCGAGTCCGGCTGACGCTGTGTCCGCTGTCTAGCGTGTGGCTGTGACGCGCTGGACCAGCCCGCCCGGCAGGCGCGCGACTTCACCCGTCAGCTCCAATTCCATCAGCATGGCCGACACCGTTCCGGCTGGCAGGCCGCTCTGCCGGGCAATCTCGTCGACCGAGACCGGGGTTGGCGATACCAGGCCGCGAATACGGCTGGTGCCGCTGATGTCGTCATTGCCGGCATCCGCGGCTTCGTCCACAGGCGTGTCCGGCCAGTCTTCATCAAAGAGGTCATCGCCGGACTGGGGGGCCGCTTCGCGCACCTGCGGCAGGCTCTGCAGGCCGGCGAGTATCCCGGTCACATCCTCGACGGTTTCGATCAGATGGGCGCCGTCCCGCAGGAGCTGGTTCGAGCCGCGGGCGCGCGGATCGATCGGCGAGCCGGGCACGGCCATCACTTCGCGTCCCTGTTCGGCGGCAAAGCGTGCCGTGATCAGCGAGCCGGAACGCAACGCGGCCTCGACCACGACCGTACCGCGGGACAGGCCGGAGATCAGCCGGTTGCGGCGTGGAAAGTCGCGCGCGGTCGGGATGCGGCCCAGAGAGCGTTCGGAGACGACAAGACCGCGCTCGGCGATTGCATTGTGCAGATCGGCATGCTCGGGCGGGTAGATGTGGTCGATGCCGCCGGCGACGACGGCGATCGTGCCGGTCTCCAGCGCGCCGGCATGGGCGGCGCCATCGATGCCGCGGGCCAGACCCGAGACCACGACAATGCCTTCGCCGCCCAGCCCGTGCGCCAGCTCGCGCGCGAAGCGCAGGCCGGCTGCCGAGGCATTGCGGGCGCCGACCATGGCACAGGCCGGCCGGTCGAGCAGGGCGAGGTCGCCCTTGACGACCAGGGCTGGCGGCGGTGCAGGGATGGCGGCGAGGAGTGGCGGGAAGCCGGGATCGATCCCGGTGAGTATCACGCCACCGATCCGGTCCACCGCATCCAGTTCGGCTTCGATCGTCTCGCGGGAGGGAATGACGGGAGCCGGCTTGCCCGCCTTGCGGCAGCGTCCGGGGAGGGCGTCGAGCGCTGCCTCGGCCGTGACGTAGCGGGCGATCAGCCGGGCAAAGCCGACGGCGCCCAGCCCTTCTGTGCGCGCCAGGCGCAGCCACATCACCCTTTCGGCGTGGCCGGGCCCGGCTTCGCTCATGCGGCCGTGTCTCCGGGATCGTCCGTGGCCGGAGCCGCAGCATCCTTCTTGCCGCCGATGCGCGGTTCCTCGCCCTTGAGAAGGCGCGCGATATTGGCGCGGTGCAGGACATAGATCAGCACGGTCAGCACGCCGGCCATGATCGCCACGTCCGTCCGGCCGAGGAACCAGGCGGCGGCCGGGGCAGCGAGGGCGGCAGTGAGGGCGGCCAGCGAGGAAATCCGGAAGATCGCGGCCATCAGCAGCCAGGTGCCGATCACCACGAGTCCGACCGGCCAGAACACGACCAGCATCGTGCCGACAAAGGTCGCGACACCCTTGCCGCCCTTGAATTTCAGCCAGACCGGGAAGCAGTGGCCGACAAAGGCGGCAGCGCCGGCGACCAGGCCGGCCGTGGTGCCCAGGAGAAGGCCGAAGACGGCGGCGGCGATGCCCGCCTTGCCGGCGTCGAGCAGGAGCGTGGCGGCGGCGAGATCCTTGCGGCCCGTGCGCAGCACGTTCGTGGCACCGATATTCCCCGACCCGATCGCACGGATATCGCCCAGGCCGGCCAGCCTTACCAGCACAAGGCCGAAGGGGATGGAACCGAACAGGTAGCCACCGATAGCCGCGATTGCCAGATAGAAAGTTTGCATGACCGGTTTACGCCTTTTGGTTGTATATCGTGACTCCGCCGACGAGAGTTTGCAAGACCTGTCCCTGGAAACGGCGTCCGGCCCAGGCGCAATTGCCGCGGGCAGAGTGGAAACGGTCCGGATCGCAGACCCAGGGCTTGTCGCCATCGATCAGGATCAGGTCGGCCGGTGCACCTTCGGCGATCCGGCCCTGCGGCAGCCCCAGAAGATCGGCGGGGCCGCAGGTCATCACACGCAGGGCGTCGATCAGCTCCAGCTGGCCGTCATGGACCAGGCCCAGCATCGCGCCGAGCGCCGTTTCCAGGCTCATCGTGCCGGCGATGGCGAGAGCAAAGGGCTCGCCCTTGTCGTCAAACGGTGTGGGGCGGTGGTCGGTGACCACGGCGTCGATCTCGCCGCTGGTGACCGCCTCGACCAGGGCGCGCCGGTCGGCTTCGCTGCGCAGCGGCGGATCCATGCGGAAAGCACTGTCCAGCCCGCCGGCATCGACCTCGTTGAGGGTGAGGTGGGCGACGGCCACGGTCGCGGCGATCTCCTGATCGCGCGTACGGGCGCGGCGCAGGGCCGCCAGTCCGTCAGCCGTCGACAGGCGGTCGATCATCAGCTTGCCGCCGGACAGCTCGGCCAAAGCGGCGTCGCGTTCGATGGCGATGCGTTCGGAGAGGGCGGGTTCTGCCGGCAGGCCCATGCGGGCCGACCAGTCGCTCTCCAGCGCCACGGTTCCGTCGGACAGCGCCCAGTCGGCCGGGCGCACCGAGAGCCAGATATCGAACTGGCTGGTATAGGCCAGAAGGCGGCGCATGGTGCGGGTGTCGGCAATGGGCCGGTCGCCCTGGCCGGCGTAGACCGCACCGCCGCGCACCATCAGCCCGATCTCGGCCATCTGCTCGCCGGCCAGGCCCTGGGTCGCGCCGCAGGCGGAGAGCACATTGACACCGTGTTTCGCGAGACCGCGATTCATGCCCGCAAACCCGTCCGCCTTGTCCAGCGGCGCGCGGGCGTTCGGGGCCAGCACGATGGTGCCGAAACCGCCGGCCGCCGCGCCTGCCGTCAGCGTATCCAGTGTTTCGCCGTCAGGCGTGAGGGCCGGTTCCTTGGCGCAGCGCAGGTCGATCAGCGCGGGCGCGAGGATACAGCCCTTCGCGTCGATCACTGCGTCGGCTGCATCGACATCGATCTCGCTGCCGGTCTGGGCGATGACGCCGTCCTCGATCAGCAGCCCGCCGGGGCCGTCATGCCCTGAGGCCGGGTCGACAAGGCGGGCATTGATAATGGCCAGGCTGGTCTCGCTCATTGTCCCGCCTCCCGGCTGTCGAAGTCGCGGCGGATCGTCTCGCCGATCAGTTCGAGCACCGCCATGCGCACGGCCACACCGCTTTCGACCTGTTCCAGGATCACGCTCTTTTCCGGATCGTCGGCCAGCTTGGTGTGGATCTCCGTGCCCCGGTTCATCGGTCCCGGATGCATGACCAGCACGTCGGGCGCGCAGACCTCGAGGCGCTCGTGTGTCAGCCCGAACAGGTGGAAGAATTCGCGGGCCGAGGGTACGAAGCCGCCGGACATGCGCTCTTTCTGCTGGCGCAGTGCCATGACGGCGTCGCAGTCCTGAAGGGCTTCGTCGAGATCGTGGAAGACGTCGCAGCCCCACTGGTCGACATCGGAGGGGAGCAGGGTGGGCGGGGCGCACAGGCGGATCTCTGCGCCGAGAATGTTCAGCAGGCCGATATTCGAGCGGGCGACGCGCGAGTGAAGGATGTCGCCGACGATCAGGATGCGCTTGCCGCCCACCTCGCCCCAGTGCTGAGCCAGGGTGAAGCTGTCCAGGAGGGCCTGGGTCGGGTGCTCATGCATGCCGTCGCCGGCATTGACCACGGCCAGTCCGGTCCGTTCCGCGAGGAAGCGCGGCGCGCCGGTCGCCGAATGGCGCACCACCATGATGTCCGGACGCATGGCCGCCAGCGTGCGAGCCGTGTCCGACAGGCTCTCGCCCTTCGACGCCGAGGAGTGGGCGACGGCGAAATTCACCACATCGGCGCCCAGCCGCTTGCCCGCCATCTCGAACGAGCCCTGGGTGCGGGTCGAAGCCTCGAAGAAGAGGTTCAGCACCGTCAGCCCCTTGAGCACATCGCTCGACTTGTCTGGCGTGCGGTTCACCGCCAGCCAGCGGGCAGCGCGCTCGAAGATGATGCGGATGTCGACGGGATTGAGATCGGCCACCGAGATCAGGTGGCGGTGGGGGAAGTCGTAGGAAAATGCGGCGCGGGTCATCCCGCCTCCCGTTTCGTCAGGCCCCGGAAAGATGTCTGCGGCGGTATAGGGGCAGTCGCGGCAACGGGCAAGACGTGACGCGAAGGCTTCCCCTGCGTGGGCGGGGGAAGTGCCGAGCGTAGCGAGGCGATGGGGAAGAGCCATGCGCGCTGACGCGCTCTGCGCCGCTTGCGCGCCGCCCCCTCAGTCCGCTGTCGCGGACAGCTCCCCCGCAGGCGGGGTGAGCCCTGGCAATCGCGAGGCTTGACCCGCCCGGCGGCTTGTCCTCTCGTTTCCACCATGATGACTCGTCCGGGCGCGCTGGCGCTGACCCTTCTTGCATCCACGGTTTTCGCCGCTGCCGCTCCGGCCCAGGACGCACCACGCTGTGCGGTTGAACTTCTGGTGCTGGGCGTGGCCCAGGATGGCGGGGCGCCGCAGATGGGCAATCCGGACGACCCGGCCTGGGCCGATCCGTCCCTGCGGCGGCTGGCGACCTCGCTGGCCGTCGTCGACCGCCCGCACGATGCGCGCTACCTGTTCGAGGCGACGCCGGACATGCGCGAACAGCTGCAGCGTCTGGATGAATTTGCACCGCCGGCGGGCGAGGGACCCGGGCTGGACGGGATATTCCTCACCCATGGCCATATCGGCCACTATACCGGGCTGATGTATCTCGGCTTTGAAAGCATGGGCGCCCGGGGCGTGCCGGTGCATGTCATGCCGTCCATGGCGGCCTTCCTGTTTTCCAACGGGCCCTGGGACCAGCTGGTGCGTCTGGGCAATATCGTGCTGGTAGACCTGCAGGCCGACGAACCGTCCGTCGTGGGCTCGCTCACAGTGACGCCCTTCGAAGTGCCCCATCGCCAGGAATATACCGAGGTGGTCGGCTTCCGCATCGACGGGCCGGACCGCTCGGCGCTCTTCCTCCCCGATATCGACAGCTGGGAGGAGTGGGATGCGTGGGGTGAGGCCGGGGATGGCGAACCCGGCATGATCGAACGGGCGGTGGCCTCGGTGGATGTCGCCTATCTTGACGCCACCTTCTTCGCCAATGGCGAGATACCCGGCCGCGACATGTCCGGCTTCCCGCATCCCTTCATCACGCATTCCATGGACCGTTTCGCGGACCTGCCGGCCTCGGAGAAGACCAAGATCCGCTTCATCCACTTCAACCACACCAATCCGGTCCGCTTCCCCGATGCGCCGGAACGCCAGCAGGTACTCGAGGCCGGCTTCGGTCTGGCGGACGAGGGTGAGCGGTATTGTCTGGGGGATTGAGCACTCAACACCGTCATCCCGACGAAAGTCGGGACCCAGGTCGCAGAGCTGATTTGAGCCAAGCTTGGCATGATCGTGTTCTGTGAACTGGGCCCTGACTTTCGTCAGGGTGACGTTTGGTGATCAAGCGTTGAGCCGTTCACCCCAACGCCCAAAGCCAGAACGGGATGGTCACGAAGCAGAACAGCGCTGATGCCGTGATGTCTCCGGCTGAATACGGCGCATCACCGCCCATCTGTTTCGCCAGCACATAGGCCGAGGCGGCGCCGGGTGAAGCGCCGGTGAGCAGGAGGATGGTCAGCGGCACGCCCTCGATGCCCAGCGCCCGGCCGATGCCGTAGAACACCAGCGGCCCGATCATCAGCTTGATGAAGACCGACAGCGCAAGAAGCCGCGGCCGGGCCCTCATGGCGGTGAAGTTGAGACCGGCGCCCACGGACAGGAGGATCAGCGGCAGGGCGGCCTGGCCCATGAGGTCGACCGTGTCGATCACCATGCCGGGCAGGGGGATATTCCCCAGATTGACGATCCCGCCCGCGGCCGAACCCAGGATCAGTGGATTGGTGAGGATGCGATAGAGGATCGAATCCCATTTCGGCTTGGCGCCATCGCCCCACACCGAAAGCGCCGCCACGCACTCCATGTTCACCAGCGGGATGGAGACCACCATGACCAGCGCCACCAGGATCTCGCCCTCATCGCCGAACAGGGCAATCCCCAGGGCCAGGATCAGGAGGCCGTTCCAGCGGCAGGTTGCCTGGAAGAGGCTGGTATAGGTGGGATCGGGAATGCGCAGGAAGGGTTTCAGCGCCAGCGTGATCGCCGCCATGCCCAGAAAGCCCAGCACAGCCGCCAGGATGAAGCTGCCCAGCTGGATGTTGCTGAGGTCGGCATGGCTGATCGAGGAGAAGAGCAGGGCGGGGGACAGGCCCAGATAGGCGAGGCGCGAGATCGGGGCCCAGCTGTCATCCGGCAAAAGGCTGGACCGGCGCAGCAGCCAGCCGACGAAGATAACGCCGAATACGGGGACGAGAGCGGAGACGATCGAAGCCTGCATGACCTATGGCTATCCTTGCGCGCCGCGAAAGTCATCCTCCCCCTTGATGGGGGAGGTGGGCCGGAGCGCAGCTCCGGCTCGGAGGGGGTGGGGGCGAGGTCTCTGCGACTATGCGACCACCGGGATTCACCCCTTCCGCCCGGCTTCGCCGGGCACCTTCCCCGTCAAGGGGAAGGATGGGGGGCAGGATCATTATCCGCCCAGCTGCGCCAGACGGTCGAGCGCGCTTTGCAGGATATTGGCGGCGGCGTGGGCATCGATGACGGCCTTGCGCTTGTCGCGGCGAACGCCGGCGGAGATCAGTTTTTCCTCGGCCTCGAAGGTGGAGAGCCGCTCGTCCTGGAAGACGACGGGGATATCGCGCAGGCGCAACAGATTGCGGGCCAGGGCGCGGACGGACTGGACGCGCGGACCTTCGGACCCGTCCATATTGACCGGCAGGCCCATCACGATGGCCACGGCATTGCGCTCGTCATAAAGCGCAAAGACCCGTTCGGCATCCGCGGTGAACTTGGTGCGCACAATGGTTTCCACCGGCGTGGCCAGCCCGCGCGATGCACCGGAAGACGCCACGCCGATCGTCTTGGTGCCCGGATCGAGCGCGATCAGGGGGCCGTCGGTCAGGTCTTCCAGGGCGATAACGGGCATGCGCCGCCAATGCGCCGTGCAGGCGCAGCCGTCAAGCTTTCTTGCACCTGCGAAACCGGGTTGGTACTCAATCGGCTTCGACTATCCGGAGTGATTTTCAATGTCCGTGACCGCTGACGACGTCCGGCGTATTGCGCGCCTCGCGCGACTCGCCGAGCCGGAAGACCGTATCGACACCCTGGTGGGAGAGCTCAACGGTATCCTGAAATGGATCGAGCAGCTCGACGAGGTCGATGTCGAGGGCGTGCAGGCCATGACGACGCCCGTCGCCTTCCCGCTGCCGATGCGCAAGGACGAGATCACCGATGGCGGGATCCGCGACAAGGTTCTCGCCAATGCACCGAAGTCCGATGAAGGCTTCTTCGTCGTGCCGAAATCGGTGGAGTAGGGGCATATGAGCGATCTTCTCAAACTCTCCCTCGACGAGGTTTCCGCCAAGCTGAAGGGCAAGGAGGTCTCCGCGACCGAGCTTGCGCAGGAGGCCTTTGCGGCCTGCCAGGCGGCCCAGCCGGCGCTGAATGCCTTCACGGCCTTTGACGAGGAAAAGACCATGGCCATGGCCAAGGCTGCCGATGCGCGCCTGGCCAGGGGCGAGGGCGGTCTTCTGGAAGGCGTGCCGCTGGCCATCAAGGACCTGTTCGCCGTGGAAGGCGTGGATACGTCTGCCTCGTCTAACATCCTCAAGGGCTTCAAGCCGACCTATGAGTCGACGGTGACGTCGAAGCTGTGGGATGCGGGCGCCGTCTTCGTCGCCAAGACCTCGATGGACGAATTCGCCATGGGCTCGTCGAACGAGACCTCGAACACCGGTCCGGTCGTCAATCCCTGGAAGGCCAAGGACAGCAATGAGAGCCTGACACCGGGCGGTTCGTCCGGCGGTTCGGCCGCCGCTGTGGCCGCCGATCTGTGCTTCGGTGCCACGGGCACCGATACGGGTGGCTCCATCCGCCAGCCGGCCTCGTTCACGGGCACGGTCGGCGTGAAGGGCACCTATGGCCGCACCTCGCGCTGGGGCGTCGTGGCCTTCGCCTCCTCGCTCGACCATCCGGGCCCGTTCGCCAAGACGGTGAAGGACTCGGCCCTGCTGTTGCAGGCGATGTCGGGGCACGACCCCAAGGATTCCACCTCGCTGCCCAATGACGTGCCGGATTTTGCCGCCGCGGTCGGTCAGTCGGTGAAGGGTCTGAAGATCGGCGTTCCGAAGGAATACCGGGTCGACGGCATGCCCGCCGAGATCGATGAGGTCTGGCAGAAGGGTATCGACTGGCTCAAGGCCGCCGGTTGCGAGATTGTCGACATCTCCCTGCCGCACACGAAATACGCCCTGCCGGCCTATTACATCGTTGCGCCGGCGGAGGCCTCGTCCAACCTCGCGCGCTATGACGGCATGCGCTATGGCAACCGCGTTGAGGGCAAGGATCTCGTCGATACCTACGAGAAGACCCGCGCCGCAGGCTTCGGCCATGAGGTGCAGCGCCGTATCATGATCGGCACCTATGTGCTCTCGGCGGGGTATTACGACGCTTACTACCTGCGCGCCCAGAAGGTGCGGACGCGCATCCTGCAGGATTTCCACGACGCTTTCGACAAGGTCGACGCCATCCTGACCCCGGCCGCACCGTCTGCCGCCTTTGGTCTGGGCACCAAGTCGGACGATCCGATCGCCATGTATCTCAACGACGTCTTCACCGTCACGGCAAACCTGGCCGGCGTGCCGGCCATGTCAGTGCCGGCGGGGCTCGACAAGTCGGGCCTGCCGCTGGGGCTGCAGGTGATCACGCGCGCCCTGGACGAAGGGACCATGTTCAAGGTCGGTGCCGCGATCGAGGACAGTGCCGGCTTCGGCTTCAAGGCGGAGAAGTGGTGGTAGGGCGATGAGCGACGCGCCGCTGGAGCATAAGGCGCCGTACAGGACGGCGAATGACTGGTTCAACCGGGTCATCGTGCTTTTGATCGCATTGATGGGACTGGTTCTGGGCGTGCCGCTGGCACTCTGGGGCTTTCTGAGCCTGTCGGGCCAGATGACGTCGTCGGATCTGTCCACCGTCACGGCGGTGCTGCTTTTCGGCATGGGCATGGCCTTCAACGCCTTCGGTGTCGTGATCGGATGGAGCGCACTGGTGCCAGGAGCGAAGGGATGAGCGACGCTCCCGGACCCGATACGCCCGAAACCGGCGCCGCCAATGTCTGGACGACGCGGATCATCGTGCTGGCCATCGCGCTGATGTGCCTGATGTTCGCCGTGCCGCTGGTTCTGAGCGGCATCGACGGGCTGATCGCCACGCTGGGGGCGGGCACACTGCCCTCGCTGTGGGTGATCGTGGTGCTGCTGATCGGGCTGGCCCTGTGCGTCATCGGTCTGGGCACTGCCTGGCGGGCCTTCGTCCCGGCGCCGGGCAGCCGCAAGCGCACGGATGGCGGGGACACGGGCAATGACTGAACCCGCGCACCCGGCGATGAAGCTGTCGCGGCCGGCCTTCCTGGTCGGCGCGCTGCTGGTGCTGGCCGGCGTGGTGGTGTTTCGCGGCATCGCTCCGCTGGAGCCGCGCAATCTGTGGACCGTGCTGCTGGTGACACCCGGTATCGGTTTCCTGTTTTTCGGCCTGACCGTGATGATGGCGGGCCGGGTACTGGTCGCGGCGATGAATACGCCGGAAGACGAGCGTCCGGCCTGGGATGACGAGGAGAAGAACGAGACGGAGGAGGCGAGGGAACGCCATCCTTCCCCTTGATGGGGAAGGCGGGCCGAGGCGAAGCCTCGGGCCGGAAGGGGTGAATCCCGGTGCTTGCAGGTTCGCTGCGTCGCCGCAGACACCTCGCCCTCACCCCATCCACCACGCCTTCGGCGCGGTCCCCCTTCCCCATCAAGGGGAAGGATGGCTGTAACGGCTGTCACGGCCTGGACCGCTGCCATCCAGGCAGGCTGCACCGGTTGGATGGAGGCAGCCATGACGGGCCGGCCGGTGAGGATTGCGCGGTCTCTGCGAAAGCGGATGACGCCGCAGGAGGTGAAGATGTGGAGCGCGCTTCGAGCCCTGAAGCGCCAAGGGTATAGATTCAGACGGCAAGTGCCGCTGGGGCACTACATCGTCGATTTTGCCTGCTTCGACCCGAAGCTGGTCATCGAGGTCGATGGTGGACAACATACGCTCGACGGGCATGCGCGTCGCGATTTGGAACGCGACCGGTGGCTGGAGTGGCAAGGATTTGCGGTCCACCGTGTGTGGAACCACGAGGTGAACGACAATTTCGATGGCGTCATGGAGGCCATCGGCGAGTATCTGCGAGGCAAGGGCGCGAGATGACCGAACATAGCTACACACTGCCGGGCGTGACCGGTGACTGGGAAGTCGTGATGGGGCTGGAGATCCACGCCCAGGTGGTCTCGAACGCAAAGCTGTTCTCCGGTGCGGCGACGGCCTTCGGTGCGGCGCCGAACACGCAGGTCTCGCTGGTCGATGCGGCGATGCCGGGCATGCTGCCCGTGATCAATGAGCACGTCGTCGAACAGGCGGTGAAGACGGGTCTCGGCCTCAATGCGAAGATCAATAACTGGTCGCGCTTTGACCGGAAGAACTACTTCTATCCCGATCTGCCGCAGGGCTACCAGATCTCGCAATTCCAGTTCCCGATCGTGGGTGAGGGCGCCATCGAGTGCGAGCGCGACGATGGTTCGCGTTTCACCGTGCGTATCGAGCGCCTGCATCTGGAACAGGATGCCGGCAAATCGATCCACGATCTCGACCCCAACTCCACCTATGTCGACCTCAACCGGTCAGGCGTGGCGCTGATGGAGATCGTCTCCAAGCCGGACATCCGCTCGCCGGAAGAGGCTTCGGCCTATGTCTCCAAACTGCGTACCATCCTGCGCTATCTGGGAACGTGTGGCGGCGACATGGAAAAGGGCCAGCTGCGCGCCGACGTGAACGTGTCGGTGTGCAAGCCGGGCGCCTACGAGAAATTCCGCGAGACGGGTGATTTCAAGCATCTGGGCACACGCTGCGAGATCAAGAACGTCAACTCGCTGCGCTTCATCCGCCAGGCGATCGAGTATGAGGCCCAGCGCCAGATCGACATCCTCGAGGAGGGCGGCAAGGTCGACCAGGAGACCCGCCTGTTCGATGCCAATACCGGCGTGACGCGCTCCATGCGGTCCAAGGAAGAAGCGCACGACTACCGCTACTTCCCCGATCCCGACCTGCTGCCGCTGGAGCTGCAGCAGACCTGGGTCGACGAGATCAAGGCCGGTCTGCCGGAACTGCCCGACGCCAAGCGCGAGCGCTTTGTCAGCGTGCTCGGCCTGTCGGACTATGACGCCTCCGTGCTGGCGGCCGACAAGGATCGTGCCGCCTATTTCGAGGAAGTGGCCGAGGGGCGCGATGCCAAGCTGGCCTCGAACTGGGTCAATAACGAACTCTATGGCCGCCTCAACAAGGAAGGCCTGACCATCACCGACTGCCCGGTATCCGCCGCGCAG
Source organism: Maricaulis virginensis (assembly GCF_027922185.1). NCBI lineage: Bacteria > Pseudomonadati > Pseudomonadota > Alphaproteobacteria > Maricaulales > Maricaulaceae > Maricaulis > Maricaulis virginensis. Next base: position 530,996 of record NZ_BSFE01000001.1, read on the forward strand.
ATGGGTGGTCTGGTCGCGCTTATCCAGGACGAGACGATTTCCGGCAAGATCGCCAAGGACGTGTTCGAGATCCTGTGGGCCGAAGGCGGCGATCCGGCGAAGATCGTCGAGGAGCGGGGTCTCAAGCAGGTCACCGATACCGGCGCCATCGAGGCCGTGATCGACCAGCTGATCGCTGACAATCCCGATCAGGCCGCCTCGGTGAAGGAAAAGCCCAAGGCGATGGGCTGGTTCGTCGGCCAGGTGATGAAGGCCATGCAGGGCAAGGCCAATCCCCAGGCGGTGAACGAGATCCTGCAGAAGAAGCTGCTGGGCTAGGGTGGTACGCCGCCCCAACCGGACTGTCTTGCTCGCTGGGGGCGTGGCGGCCTGCGTCGCGCTCCTTCGGGCCGTCACGGCACTGTCCGGACCCGGGGGCGTGGCAGCCGCCATCCTGCTCGGATTGTCGGCGGGTTTTGCGGTGGTCTGGATCGCCGATTTTGCCCTCTCGACCTGGTGGGCGCGGCGGCTCGATCATCCGCCGGGCATGGCGTTCAAGTGGCAGCGCTTTCTCGTCGGCGGGCCGGCAATCGGGCTGTCCACGCTGTGCGGGCTCACTGGCGCACTCCTGTCGGCAAGCGCCGCCAACGGCGCCTATGACAGTGCGGCCAGTATTGTCTTCTTCTCATTGTTCGCGGCGGGTATCGCCGGGGCGTGGTACGCTTTCCTGGCCAGCCCGATCTTTGTCGGCGTTGCCCGCCGCTATTATCGAGGGCAATAGTCGCCCGGACTATTCGGTCCCGGGCCGGTCCCGCCGCCGCTTCGACAGGGCGAACAGTGCCAGCCAGGTCAGGCCAGTGGCAATCACTACCCATTCGACGGCAAAGACGACAGGGCCGATCAGGCCCGGCTGTACGTATTCAGCCATCAACGGACTGCCGACGGCAAGAAGCAGGGCGAGGACGATAAAGGTGGCGACCGCGAAGGTAAAAAGCCGGCGCCGCCACACGGTGCGCAGTTCGCGCGCATGGAGAGTGGCCATGATGACCTCCCTTGTGGCTATACGGGTTGCAACGGCTGAAACCGCCGCCCGTTCCTTTCCGCCTCTGGTCCTGCGCGCGCATCTCGTGCTAACCCTTTGATCTCACCGCACGAGCCGGAGCGACAAGGCCCATGACACAGGATGATTCCGCTCTCGACGAACTCCTGCCGCTCGACGCGATGCAGGGCCGTTTCGGCGAAATCCTGACCTGGCTCCAGGAAACCCTGCTCGACATCAATATCGCGATCCAGATCGGACTGGTGGCAGCGGCCTTCATCCCGGCACTGATCTTCGGTCCGCGGCTGCGTCATCTGGTCGAGGCGCACACGCGTGAGCTGATCCGCACGGGCCTGGCTCGGCGGCTGCTGACGGCAGCGATTGCATTGGCCACACCGTTGGCGCTCCTGGCCGTGCTGGCGGTTGAACGTGTTGTGCTGGGAGCGGTCGACCGGCCCTTCCATCTGATCAATGCGGCGATGAGCCTGATGACGGCCTGGCTTGTGATCCGCGCCGTGACGCTGATCATCCGCTCACGCTTCTGGTCGCAGGTCGCTTTCTACATCGCCTGGCCGGTGGCCGCGCTCGACGTGTTCGGCCTGCTCGACGATGTCGTGATGCAGCTGCAGGCGCTGGCCATCCCGCTGGGCGAGACGGAGGAGGGCGATCCTGTCGATCTCTCCCTGTTCGACGTGCTGCGCACACTGATCTATTTCGGCGTGCTGTTCTGGGCGGCGTCCTTTGCCGGCCGGGCGATCAACACCCAGCTGGAGCGCGCCGAAGAGATCTCGCCGGCCTTGCGGGCGCTGATTGCCAAGGTCCTGGGCTTTGTCCTGCCGATCGTGGCGCTGCTGATCGCGCTGCAGCTGACCGGCTTCAACCTGGCCACGCTGGCGATCTTCTCCGGTGCTGTCGGTATCGGGGTCGGCCTGGGCCTGCAGAAGACCGTGGCGAACTTCGCCGCCGGCTTCACGCTGCTGGCCGACAAGTCGATCAAGCCGGGCGATGCGCTGGAAGTCGACGGCCAGTTCGGCTGGGTGACGGGGATGCAGTCGCGCTATGTCTCGATGCGCACGCGCGACGGCACCGAACATCTCATCCCGAACGAGCATTTCATCGCCAATGGCGTGATCAACTGGTCCAAGTCCGACCGGGTGGTGCGCCAGCATGCCCCCTTCGGCGTGTCCTACTCGACTGTCGACATGGAGAAGGTGCAGCAGCTTGCCATCGCCGCCGCCCAGAGCGTCGATCGTGTCGTGCCGGACAAGACGCCGGTCTGCAATCTGATGGAGTTCGGCGACAGCTCGGTCAATTTCGACCTGCGTTTCTGGATTTCCGATCCGCAGAACGGGCTCTCCAATGTGCGCAGCGACGTCTACATGGCGATCTGGAAGAGCTTCCACGAAAACGGCATCGAATTCCCCTTCCCGCAGATGGATGTCCACGTGAAGGAAATGCCGAAAGGCTAGATGCCTGCCCGCCGGTACAAAAAAAAGAGGACGCGGACGAAAGGTCCGCGCCCTTCAGTTTGCTGAGTGGCGGCGGGCCGGGTCAGTCCGAAATGGCTCGCCGCCGGCGCAAAACCGGTCAGATCCGTCGCGTCTTGCTGCTGGTTTCAGATTATGCCGGCCTGTATGCGAAAGATAATCAATTGAAATTATGGAAATTATCGAGGCGAGTAATATCGCACCCGCGAAATCGCAGACTGTTTTCGTTTCGGATCAACAGGTTGGCTCAAAGTTAGGCGAATGTATAAGTTTTGGGTTGACGGCGCGGCTCTCCGCTGAAAGCCTAGGCATATGCCTAACTATCAGACGCATCTCGATTCCACTTTTCACGCCCTGGCGGACCCGACACGCCGGGCCGTGATCGCCCGTCTTATCGAGGGGCCGGCCTCGGTGTCCGAGCTTGCCGAACCCTTCGACATGGCTCTGCCGTCCCTGATGCAGCACCTCAAAGTGCTGGAGACGGGCGGGCTGATCCGCACGCAGAAGACCGGACGGGTGAGGACCTGCCGGCTGGAAACCGCGCGTCTGAGCGAGGCACAGGACTGGCTGTCGAAGCAGAAAGCGCTGTGGGAGACCCGGCTCGACCGGCTCGACGCCTATCTCAGGGACATGGCTGCAAAGGAAACCCCCGATGACCCGCAAACGTGACTGGGCCCGCTTCAACCCCGAAACCGATCTGGCCATCGATCGCCGTATCGATGCACCGGTCGATCTGGTCTGGTCGGCCTGGACCGATCCGGATCGCCTGAAACAATGGTGGGTGCCGCGCCCCTGGACGACGCCGGAGATCGAGATGGACCTGCGTCCGGGCGGCATGTTCCGCACTGTGATGCAATCGCCCGAAGGCGAGCGCTTCGACAATGCCGGCATCTTCGTCGCGGTCGAGCCGAAAGCCTGGATCGCCTGGACCAGCGCGCTGCTGCCGGGCTACCGGCCGGCGGGCGATGCCGAGCATTGCGGCGGCATTCACATGACCGCCGGGATCGAATTCAGGCCGGACGGTGCGGGAACGCATTACATCGCCACGGTGTTGCACCCGGACAGGGCGTCCCGCGAACGCCATGAAGCCATGGGCTTCCATGATGGCTGGGGCACCGTGATCGAACAGCTCGTCGAGATCGTGACGGCGATGAAGGCAGATGCCAGATGACCGGCCGGATCACCCATGAACGCTTCACGCTGGAGCGGCGCTATGACGCTACGCCAGCGCAGATATTCGCGGCCTGGAAGGATGTGGAGGGGCGGACACAGTGGCAAAAGCCGGCGGACCATCTTCATCTTGTCTATGACGCGGACGATTTCCGGGTCGGCGGCCGTGACATCAGCCGCTGCTGGGCCGATGGCGATGCCAACGCCTATGAGGCGGTGGTCGTCTACCAGGACATTGTGCCGGACCGCCGCATCATCATGTCCGAGACCGTCAGCCTTGCAGGCCGCAACCTGTCCTCGGCGCTGGCGACGGTCGAGATCGATCCCGACGGGTCCGGCGCCCGCATGCGCCTGACGCTGCAGATCGCGGCGGAGACCGGTTCGGACATCTTCGCCGGCTATCGCGAAGGATGGGGCGCCCTGCTGGAAAACCTTGTTTCACACCTGACGCGGGAGACCATCCCATGACAGACCAGCCAAGCATCACGGAAACACGACATCTGGAAGCCGATCCGGAGGACGTATTCCGGGCCTGGCTCGATCCGGAACTGGCCCGCCTCTGGCTCTTCGTCCGTTCGGGCCGCCCGGCCGAACGGTGCGAAATCGACGCCCGCGAAGGCGGACGCTTTGTGATCCTCGACCGGCGCGAGGACGGCGATGCCCATTTTGTCGGCATCTATGAAGAGATTGATCCGCCGCACCGCCTGATCTTCCGGTTCGCAACCGGACGCAGCGCGGACATCGATCCGGCCGAGGGTGGCCGTGTGACGGTGACCGTCGTGCCGGAAAAGACCGGCGCCAGCCTGACCCTGGTTCAGGATGTCCCGGCTGCCTATGCCGAATACGCCGACCGGATGCGCGAGGGCTGGAAGACCCTGCTCGCCGCTCTGGCCTCGCATCTGGGCGTGTGGGTGGAGAAACCCGACACCAAACCCTTCAGGGGAGATATTGCATGACCGACCGCCGCGTCGACCACGACACGTTCACACTCACCCGGCGCTATGATTTTCCGCCGCGCGCGGTCTTTGCCGCCTGGGCGGAACCGGCGGCCAAGCGCCGCTGGTTTGCCGAGACCGAGGGGTTTGCCGACATCGAGCATGCCCTCGACTTCCGCGTCGGTGGCCTGGAAAGCGCATCAGGGCGGGCGCCGGACGGCGGACGTTTCACCTATGATGCCGTGATCCACGACATCGAAGAGGGTGCGTGGATCATCCTGGCCTATCGCATGACGATGGACGGCACACCGATCTCGGTCTCGCTGGCGACGGTCACGTTCGAGGCGGACAAGGACGGCACCAGGCTGACCTATGTCGAGCAGGACGCCTTCCTCGACGGTCTTGATAATGCCGGTCCGCGCCGTGAGGGTGTCGCCTGGCAGCTGGAACAACTGGCGCTGGAACTCGCCGAAGCCCGCGAAGGGGTACACTGATCATGAAGTCTCATTTCACAGCCCTTGGTGCCGCCGCCCTGATGACGGCTCCGATCCTGGCCCAGGATATCGCGCCGCCGCCGATGGATCCGCCGCCGGCGGGTGCCTACCGGCTCGACACGGCCCATGGCAGCCTCATCGTTCATGTCGACCATATGGGATTCTCGCGCTACCCGGTCCGCTTCACGCGCTTCGATGTCGAGATGGATTTCGATCCGCAGGCGCCGGAAACGATGTCCGTGACGGCCGAGATCGACCCGGCTTCGCTGGAAACCCATTATCCGCTCGACGATGTGGATTTCGACGCCGAACTGACCGGCGCGCAATGGCTCGACGTTGAAAATCATCCGGTCATCCGCTTCGTGTCGAGCGATGTGACGCTGACCGGCGAGAACACGGCACAGGTGGCCGGCACGCTTTCGCTGATGGGTATCGAGCAGCCGCTGACGCTCGATGTCACCTATAATGGCGGCTATGCCGGCATGGTGCCCTACGATCCGCAGGCCCGCATCGGCTTTTCCGCCACAGCCGCCTTCGATCGTTCCGCTTTCGGCCTTGCCTACGGCATCCCGCCCGAAGGCTCCTCGTTCGGCGTCGCCGACCGGGTGACGGTGAGTATCGAGGCCGAACTGCTCGGTCCGGCGCTCGAGGCGGCAGACTAGAAGCGTCCTATTTCAGAAGACCGATCTCGCGCAGGCGCTGGTTGAGATAGTCGTTGGCGCGGATCGGTTCGGGATACTTGTCCGGATTGTCGGGTCCCGCGCAGCCGGGCAGGGTCTCGATCATGTAGTCCGGCCGGTAGTGCAGGAAGAAGGGCAGGGAATAGCGCGAGAATTCCGTGCGCGCGCCGGCCGGATTGATCACCCGGTGCTGGGTCGAGGGCAGGACGTCATTGGTCGAGCGGGCCAGCATGTCGCCCATATTCACCACCAGGCAGCCCGGCGGCGGGTTCATGTCGACCCATTCGCCCGAGCGCGTCTTCACCTGCAGGCCCGGTTCTTCCGCGCCCAGCAGCAGGGTGATGGTGTTGATGTCGCCATGGGCTTCCGCGCGGATCGAACCGCCCGGATCGCCGGTGACCGGCGGATAGTGAAGCAGGCGCATCACCGAATTGCCGTCCTTCACCGTGTCGTCGAAGAAGGTCTCTTCCAGGCCCAGATCGAGCGCGATGGCGCGCAGCACTTTCACACCCATTGCGTCGAAGGCGGCATAGAGACCGTGCACCGTCTCCTGCCAGCCGGCGATCTCGCCGGGGACGAGGTTCGGCGCCATGTCGGCTTCGTAGGGGTGACCGGCGGGCAGGTCGCGGCCGACATGCCAGAATTCCTTCAGGTCGACATGCTTGGCGTCCTTGGCGATTTCCTTGCCGAAGGGCGTATAGCCGCGTGCACCGCCTCCGCCCTCGACGAAGTATTTCATCTTGGTCGCTTCCGGCAGGGCGAAGAATTCGGCGGCCTTGGCATAGGCGCCGGCAATCAGCGCCTCGTCCAGGCCGTGGTCGGAAATGGCGGCGAAACCGTATTCCCGGAAGCTGCGGCCCAGTTCGCGGGCAAAGCGTGCCTTGTCGGTCTCCAGCAGGGTCATCGAGACCGGCGGGAAGCGGGACAGGATATCTTGATCGGGCATGGTTCGGCCTGTTGTCTGTTCGCGCCGACAGATACGGCTTTGGCCGTGTCCTGCCAAGCGCCCGAAGGTCGCACACGCGGCCGTGATTGCAGCATCCCCTTGAACGGGTGACGACGGGGGCCAATCTGGCAAGGACCGGATTTTTTGAGGAGAGCGCCATGACGGCCCCGATCGAACTCTATTACTGGCCCACGCCGAACGGGTGGAAAGTGTCCATCGCGCTTGAGGAGATGGGCCTGCCCTACGAACTCAAGCCGGTGAATATCGGCGTGGGCGAGCAGTTCGAGCCGGCCTTCCTGAAGATCAGCCCCAATAATCGCATGCCGGCGATCGTCGATCCGGACGGACCGGGCGGCCAGCCGATCTCCGTGTTCGAGAGTGCGGCCATCCTGCAGTATCTCGGCCGCAAGACCGGGCAGTTCTATCCCGCCGACGAACGCGCCCGCGTCGAGGTCGAGCAATGGCTGTTCTGGCAGATGGGCGGTCTCGGTCCGATGGCCGGACAGGCGCACCATTTCCGGTCCTATGCGCAGAAGATCGAGCCGGACGAGAGCAAGCTGGAATACGGCAAGCAGCGCTATACCAATGAGGTGAACCGGCTCTATGGCGTTCTGGAACGAGCCCTGTCCGACGGACGGGAGTATGTCGCCGGCGAATACTCGATTGCCGACATGGCGATCTGGCCGTGGATCCTGCCGGAAGGCCAGGGCCAGAATCTCGACGACTTCCCAAAGCTGAAAGCCTGGGTCGAGCGCGTCGGCGCGCGTCCGGCCGTAAAGGCAGGCCGGGCCGTCGGCAATGATCTGCGCAGCAATCTGGCCGATGACAGCGAACAGATGAAGAAGGCGCGCGCCGTCCTGTTCGGACAGACGGCGAAGACCTGACCGCATCCTGCGCCGCGTCGGCCGCGATTTCTCGCGTCTGACGTGCAAGGCCTTGCCAGGATCGCCCCGAACCGGAAGATTGCCGCCGGGATCAAGGGGGCGTCATGGCGGAGACCGTCCATGCGGATACGGATCGTGCGGAGCCACGCCGGCGGCCGGACGCTGAAGCCTATTGGCGCAGCGGCTTGACCCATGCCGAGGCCACCCGCCGCGAACGCGCGGAAACCTGGCGCGAGGAGACCCGGTCGCCCTGGGAAGCCTCGCCGCCGGGACTGGTCGTGTGGCTGGTCTGGCGGGCGCTCTACAAGGGTTTCCAGCCGCTCTGGCTGATCCTCTCCCTTCTGGCGGCCGGCTGGTTTGGCGGACAGTGGCTGATCGGCCGCGGCGACCTCGACCCGCCGCCGGCGGATGAGAGCGCATCCGGCCGCCTGTCCGTTGCGATCGCGGCCGCAGTACCGCCCGGCATGGATCCGCGCGCGTTCTGGGAAGACCGGCTCGACGCCGCCCTCGATGGAGACCGGCGCCGGCGGGCGGATATCGACCGTTTCCGCGCCTGGGCCGCTCTGGGCCCCGACCTGATCGGCCGTGACCGTCTGGCGCTTGAGTCTCTTGCCGGCGATGGCGATGCTGCCGCACTGGATGCGCAATTGCGCGCCGGCCCGCCCTGGGAACGCCAGGCCCTGATGGACCGCGCCCTCTCCGAGCGGCTGGCTGCGGGGCGTTCGGCGGGCCTGGAACCGCCGGAGCTTGTCCTGGCACCCGAACGCCTGCGCCAGCGCCATGACCGGGCGCTTTTCCTCTGGTCGATCGCCGATACAAGCGCCCGGGCCTTCTTTCGCGGGCGCGCCCGGGGGGAGTTCGAAATGCGCAGCCTGCCGGGCCTGGTTGCCGAGGATGTGGCCGGCGACACGCGCCTTTATGGCGGTGTGCGCCACTTTGTCATCCAGGCCTGCGCGCATCGTGCGGCAGCCTTCGAGGGCTGTGATGCGGCGATCATTCCGGACGCGCCGGCCGATACGCTCTCATTCGGACTGGCGGCCGTCGAGGCCGGACTGGTCCAGCTGCAGATCTCGCCGAGTGTTGCGATGTCGGGTGCGGAAATCCTGCAGGCGGCCGGCCGGGCCGGGCGGCTGACGGAAGATTTCCGGAGCGCGCTCGAGGCCGATCTGGCTGCGGTGCTTTCGTCCGGCGAGGCGCTGGCGGCATTGAGCGCGACAGGCCTGCGGGCGGATATCGCCTTTGCAGCGCCGGACCAGACGGCCCTGCTGCTGCGCGGCCGGATCGATGCCCGTACCCGTGAGGGTGCCGGGCCCCTGTCGGAAATGCTGAGGGATATCGCAGCGATCCGGGCGCAGACCTCGCCGGCGGTCGCGATCCGGCTGCTGGACGGGCTGGCGGGGCCGGACGATGTGCGGCGCTTGCGCGGGCTGGTGGATATGGCTGGCGGCCGGGTGCTGGCTGTGCGTGAACTGCTGGGCGAGGCGGCTCTGACCGTGGTGGAGCCGGCGATACCGGCACCGGTTGTCGAGAGTGCGGACCAGGACCGTCTGAAACGCAACGCCATGCTTGCCCTGATCTCCGCAGCTGTCGTGGTGCTGTTAACCCTGGTGCGGCTGGCGACCCCCCGCAGAATCCGCCTGGGCGCGCGTACAAACCTTGCCGATGCGTGGATGTCGCGTTTAACGCTTGGTAGGAAAACCTAACGCGCGTAAGTATTTAAGGCGTATTTTTCCTGATTTCCCTTAACCTTAAAGCAATTCTCTTTGCGCAAAGTCGCCTCATGTTCGAAGGCATTCGGACAGGATGGTGAAGCGGGTGACATGCCAAGAAAGGCCGCGCCCGCGTGTTGTAAAAAGGGAAGAAGACCCATGGCTTTCACGGACGTAGAAACGGCCCAGGCCCACCAGGCAGCTTTCGCCGACCCGACCGGCGAGGATCTCTGCAAGCTCGGCATCCTGTATTCCACGGGACAGGGCGGCGAGATCGATTATGTCGAAGCGCACAAATGGTTCAATCTGGCGGCCCTGATGGGCTCGGAGCCGGCGAAGTATTATCGCCAGGAAATCTCCGACCAGATGTCGACCATCGAAGTCGCCGCGGCCCAGCGCGCTGCGCGCGAGTGGCTCTCGACCCGCCACTAGGCCGGCAATCCGCACCAGACTGTCCACGCCGCCGGCGGGTATGATATACTCGCCGGCAGGGTGATCGCAGTCCTGTGCCCGGCGGAGCGTGTGTCTCCGTCTCACGTGCTGCGAAGGCGGTGCGTAGCGGTGACATTGCCCACCCGTAACGGCCCCACAAGCGCAACATTGGTGCGACACTGAGTGACATACGCCAGCTTGGCCGATGCTCGCCGGACGTCTGGCCGTTTGTGATCGCTCGAGACGCAATAGCGGCGCCGCTATGGCCCCGTTTTCCCGATATTCAGGCTGCGTGAAAGCTGCGGATCAGTTGTTTGTGATCGCGTCGGCGATCGCGAAGCTCATCGCCTGGTCGAGCGGGACAATCCCCATCACATACTGTTCCACGAAGAGATTGACCTCTGCGACGGTCGAGCGCGGCACGAAGATGATGTCGTGACGCCGGATCTGGATATTGTCGGCACCCTGGCGCGCCCGCAGCGCGTCGTGCAGGTTGACCGTGCGCATCATCATGTCGCCGCCGGGGGCACGCCGCAGCACGACGACATCGCCGCGTGCAGCCGTGTTCTGGAAACCGCCCGCCAGCATCACCGCTTCCAGCGCACCGATCGGACCGGTCATCTCGACGAGGCCCGGTGCATTCACTTCGCCGCCGACAATGATGTTCTGAGGACCCAGGCCGGCGCGGCGCACTTCCACCATCGGATTGACGAGCACGTTCTGCGCATAGGCGCGGGCGATCGTGTCGCCGATCTCGCGATCGGTGCGGCCGGCGACCATCAGGTCGGAAATCAGCGGCAGGGCGACGCGCCCGTCCGGACCGATCTCGACCGTGCGGGAGAGTTCGGGGGCCGAATGCACGATCACTTCGAAACTGTCGCCGGGATAGAAGCGGTAGGCCGGATCGGTCTCCTGCCAGGCCGCAAAGCGCGGTTCGCCCCAGGCTGCGACGGGCGCGGTATCGGCGCCATGGCTGGCGCAGCCGGCGAGCCCGGGCAGGGTCATCAGGGCCGCCAGGCAGAGGCCGGTCTTGATCGCGCGCATGAAATACTCTCCGCAAGCGTGTCCGGAGCGGATATTCGGCCGCGTTGGATAACAAATTTTTAAGCGCAATCCGGCTCATATGCACGCATGACTCGCGCGTCCCACTTTTCCGGTACCCAGCCGGCTCCGGCCGGCGGTCCGGTGGCTTCCGGCCGCCGGGAGCTGGACCTGTTCGACGTGGTGGCCCTGGCCTGGGCCGAGCGCGGCTTCATCGCCATCGTTTTCGCGGTGATTTTCACCCTCGGCGTCGCGGGTGCGATGCTGACGCTGAAGACCAGCTATACCGCGGAATCGCGCTTTCTGGTCCTGCTGAACGAAGACCCGACGCCCGCCGCGGCCGGCTGGGGCGACGGTTTCATGCTGAACCAGGTCATGCAGTCGGAAAGCGAGCTGTTGAGCTCCGAAGCGGTGCGCCGGATTGCGCTGGACAGCCTGGGCGCGGAAACGGTGCTGGGCGAGGCGGTCGACGGCGATGCCCGCGGCGCGGCGCTGAAAGTGCTGCGCGGCGGTTTCGGTGTCTCGCGCGAACCGAACTCCTCCGCCCTCAATGCCAGTTTCGAAAGCAATGATCCGGAACGCGCCGCGCTGATCCTCAATGCGATCGTCGATGCCTATCTGGCCTATCGCGAGGAAGTGCTGATCGAGACCGGCGTGACCGGTCTGGGCGTGCGCCGCCGGCAGGCCGATGTGGCGGTGCTGGAAACGCGTGCAGCGCTGGACGCTTTCCTGGACCAGCACGGCCTGTCGAATTTCGACACCGAACAGCAGACCTCCCAGACCCTTGTCGGCAATCTGGCCGAGCGTCTGAACGGCGCCCGCGCCGACCGCGATGCGGCGCAGGCCGGTGCCGCGGCCCTGCGCCAGCGTCTCGACCAGATCCCCGGGCAGATCGAGCTTTATGTCGAGAACGGTGTCTCCGGACGCCTGCTCGATCTGCGCGCCGAACGTGCCAGCCTGCTCGCGCGCTATCAGCCGGGCGCGCCGGCGGTGACGGCGGTGGAGCGCGAGATTGCGGCCCTGGAAGCCTTTGTCGCCAGCGGTGCCGCTGCCAGCGAAGGCCAGCGCCGCTCCGGCGCCAATCCGGTGCGCCAGGAGCTGGAATCGGAACTGGCCCGCCGCGAGGCGGATGCCCGCTCCCAGGCCGTTCTGGCCTCATCGCTGGAAACGCAATTGCGCGATGTGCGCAGTGATGTCGAGCGCCTGCGCGGCCTGGAAACCGAATATACCCGCCTGGCCCAGAATGTTGCCGCCGCCGAGGAGGCCGCCGCTGCGATTGCCGCGCTGGAAGCCACCGCCGAAGCGCGCCGGGCCCCGGCTGTCGGTGCGGCCGATGCGGTGCGCGTGATCGACCGGGCCTCGCCGCCGCTGGAAGGCGCGTCGATGAAGAAGCTGGCGCTGGTCGCCTCGGCCGTGCTGGCCATGGGCGTGGCGCTCTTCCTGGGCCTGCTGCGCGGCTATTGGCGCACCTATGTCGCCGCCGGTGCGCTGCGCCGTCCGCGCGAGACGCGCCGGCCGCAGGATGTGCCCGAGCCGGCGAACGACCCCTATGGCGGTCTGCCCGTGCTGGCGCGCATCGCCGATCGCTCTGCGTAAGCGGGACGTTAACCACGCGGCGGGCAATCTGGTGCGACACGAATGATTCCGGGCCCGTCATGAATCTCACCCAGGACCTCTCAACCCTGATTGACCAGCTCGAGCCGATTGCCCGGCCCGGCGGGGAAGGGCGTGTTCTCATGGTGATGGGCGCCAGCCGCGGCGCCGGCGCGTCGACGGTGGCACGCGAACTGGCGCGCCTGGCCGCACGGCGCTCGTATCGCGGCGTCTGGCTCTACGATCTCGATTTTGCCGGCAATGCCCAGGCCGAGGCGGCGCGGGTGCAGGGACCGGTTTTCGATGCCCGTTTCGGCCGCGACCCGTTCTGGCGGATCGAGGCCGGCGATGCACCGGCGCGGATCGTCGCCCGCGAGTCGGTGGCCCCCAATCTTTTCGTCACCCAGATGCAGGCCCGCCGCGACACGGTGAAACAGGTCATTCTCGGACCCGCGCCGGAGTACTGGAAAGCCGTGCGCCGCTCGATCGACCTGGCGATCATCGACGCGCCGGGCAACAGCCGCGCGCCGCTCTCGCTGGTCGGCGATCTGGACGGTGTGATCCTGGTGGCCGATGCGCGCCTGCCGCGCACCGATGGTATCATGGCCCGGCGCCAGGCGATCGAGGCCCGTGGCGGCGTGGTCGCCGGCATCATCGTCAACCGCGCGGACGGGCAGGCCCGGAGCGCGGCATGAGCCTGGCACCGGCCCGCGATATCGCACCGGAACCGGCGCTGATCTCGGCCTGGCGCCATGCGCCGGGCTTTTCCTTTTTCCGGGCTCTTGAAGGCTCGGCGACGGTTCTCTGCCTCTATCTTTTCTCGACCGCGCTGATCGGGCCGGTGTTTGCCGATCCGGCCGATCCGGAGAGCTCGGCCATCCTGCGGCTGATCTGGCTGCCGGTCTATGCGCTCACCCTGGCGCTGTGCGCCCTGCGGCCCGGCGCCGTGCTGGGCACGCTGGCCAATAATGTCCTGCTTCTGGGCCTGGTCTCGCTGACCGCCGTCTCGGTGATCTGGTCGATCGATCCGGACACGACGCTGCGACGCTCCTTCGCCCTGATCATGTCGACCCTGTTCGGCTTCTGGATGGCCTCGCGCTGGAGCTGGCGCGAAATGATCCTGCTGATCGCCTCGGCCTTCGGCCTGATTGCCGTGTCGAGCGCGGTGATGGCCATCGCCGTGCCCTCGATCGGTATCGACCATGCGGTCCATGCCGGTGCCTGGAAGGGCGTGTTCTGGGAGAAGAACACGCTGGGCGGCATGATGGCGCTGGGCGCGGTAAGTGCCTATGCGGCGCTGCGCGCCGATCCGGACCGCCGCTGGATCTGGATCGGCATGGCCTTGCTGTGCACGGCGCTGGTCCTGCTCTCGACCTCGAAAACGGCGCTCCTGTCCTGGACGCTGGGCACGGGCGGGGCGGTCGGCATCATGGCCTGCCGCCAGGGGTTCGGCTTTGCCACCCTGGTTCTCTTCCTGGGACTGACGGGCGGCATCATGCTGGGCATGATCTTGCTGATCGCGCCGGTGGAATTTCTCGAAATGCTCGGCCGCGACGCCACGCTGACCGGCCGGACCGATATCTGGGCCATCCTGATCGAGGAAGTCTGGCGCCGTCCCTGGACGGGCTATGGCTATCGCGCCTTCTGGACGGTGGAGAACGGTCCGGTCTACTGGGTCCGCGCCGGCACGAGCTGGCCGGTGCCCACGGCCCATAACGGCCTGCTGGAAATCGCGCTGGCGCTGGGCATTCCCGGCGTCGTGCTGATGGTGACCGTCTATCTGCGCTCGCTGATCCGCGCCGCCGGCACGATCTTCTCGCAGCGCCCCGAGACCTACTGGGTCCTCGCCCAGTTCGCCATCATGGGCCTGGCCTCGATCTCCGAAAGCAATCTGATGAACCAGAACTCGCTCAGCTGGATCCTGTTCACGGCGGGGGCTGCGAAACTGGCACAGGGATCGCGGTAGGGGGGGGCAGTTCAAGACGATTTGTCATCCCGGCCGGACGGCCTGCGAAGGCAGGCCGCAGGGGCGGGACCTATACGCTCGCCGTCAGACGGAAGCAGGCTCGGTGTTTGCGATAGCTGGATATTCACTGGGGTTATAGGTCCCGGACTTTCACCCCGCCTACGCGGGGTATCCATCCGGGATGACAGGGGGACACTCAACCGGACCCCGGAATTCGCTTCGCTCCTCCGGGGAAAGTGGGAGGGGGTTTCTCCGGGGAAAGTGGGGGAGCAGCGGAATGCGGGTTGGAAGAAGTGCTCGTCAATCAAGTGATATTATGGTATCAAATATTCCGGAATTACCTCAGTAACTGATATCATAATGTCATTTAAACTCTCAACGCCGCAGGAAGTGTCGGCAACGCTTGGGCAGCGGCTTCGGGCGCGGCGGCTTGATGCGGATCTGACGCAGGACGGTCTGGCGGCGCGCAGCGGGGTTCCGGTGGCCACGCTGCGCAAGTTCGAACGCACGGGCGAGATCGCCTTCGTCTCCTTTATCCGGCTCGCCATGGCGCTGGGCGATGAAGCCGCGCTGGACGGGCTGCTGGCCGAGCACCAGCGCTATGGATCGTTGCGCGATGTGCTGGAGCCGCCGCGGCGGCCGCAGCGGGGACGGCGCACGTGAAGATCGCGCCGGGCACGCCGCTTGAAGTCACGCTGCAATGGGATGACCGCACAGCCATGCCGGTCGGACGGCTGGCCTATCGCGACGGCCTGGCCTGGCTGGAGTATACGCCGGATTTTCTCGCGTCCGGCCTGCAATTATCGCCGCTGCATCACCAGGCCGGCCCAGGGCTGGAAACCGCCTGGAAGCGGGACGTCTTCGAGGGGCTTCACGGCATGTTTGCCGACAGCCTGCCGGACGGGTGGGGGCGGCTCCTGGTCGACCGGCGCGCACGGCAGCTGGGTTTCGAGCCGTCGCAGCTGACACCGCTGGATCGTCTGGCCTGTGTCGGGCGCCGCGGGATCGGCGCGCTGACCTATGCCCCGGCCATGGATGTCTGGGATGGCGCCGAAGGGGCGCTCGATCTCGATCGTCTGGCGGCGGATGCAGCGCGGGTTCTGGCCGGCGAGGCGGGGGCGGTGATTGCCGCGCTCGGCCAGGCCGGCGGTTCTCCCGCGGGCGCGCGGCCCAAGGCCCTGATTGCGCTCGATGCGGCAGGCGAGGCCCGGCACGGGTCCGACGCGATCCCCGAAGGGTATGACGGCTATCTGGTGAAGTTTCCCGGCCGCGACGATCCGGCCGATATTGCCGCCATCGAATATGCCTATGCGCTTATGGCCCGGGCGGCCGGCGTGATCATGCCCGATGTCCGCCTGATCGAAGGTCCGGACGAGGCCCGCTATTTCGCCACGCGGCGTTTCGACCGGGAGGGCGATGCGCGTCTGCACGTGCATTCGGCCTGCGGCCTTCTGTATTCCGATTTTCGCCTGCCGGCGCTGGATTATCGCGAGCTGATCCGCCTGGCGCGCGCCGTCACCCGCGACCGGCGCGAGGCGATCGCCATGTACCGGCTGGCCGTATTCAATGTGCTGGCCCGCAATCGTGACGATCACGCCAAACAGTTCAGCTTCCTGATGGACCGCGACGGGCGCTGGAGCCTCGCCCCGGCCTATGACCTGGTGTTCACGGACGGGCCGGGTGGCGAACATTCAACCAGTGTTCTGGGACATGGCCGCGATATCGGCCGGGAGACGCTTGTGCGCCTCGGGGCCGAAGCCGATCTGGACGCGGCCGGCGCGCGCTGCGTGATCGATGAAGTCAGCGCAGCGGTCGCAGATTGGGCGTGCCATGCGGCGGATGCCGGTGTCTCGCGGGCGTCACGCACACGGATCGCAGACGGGCTGGCGGCGGTTCGGGTCTAGGTGGGAAAGTTGGTTGCGTGTGCCGCCCCGTCGCAAGCGCCGCTTTCCCATGACACACACCGCTTTCCCCGGCCTTGTGCCGGGGTCTGGCATCAGGAGACGCGTTTGATCCGGGTGGCAGCGCTTCGGCGGAAACTCAACCGGACCCCGGAATAAATCCGGGGAAAGCGGGAGAGCGGGGGAAGTCTCCGCTCTTCAACCAGCCCGGCGCCTACCCCTCGACCTGGCCGTAAAACCGCGGTTCGAAGGCTTCGATCCAGAGGAATTTGCCGGCGCCCTGGACGCAGCGGTCGAGGAATTCGGCGGCGCGGCGGGGCATGGCCAGGCTGGTGAGACCGGCGAGCGAGCCGTAGACCAGCGTCTGGGCGAGGCCCACACCCATCCAGAACACGATGCCCGGCCAGTTCATGCGCCCGCCGCGGCTGCACGACTGGGTCGCGCCCTGTCCGAAGGCGAAGGAGCGCGCCAGGAGGTAGCGCCAGCCGGTGCGGGTCGCGTCGACGGTTTCGGTGCCGACCGCCCTGGCCGACCAGGCGAAGCGGGCGCCCTGGCGGGCCAGCAGGGCGAAGAAGACATCATCCTCGCCGCCCGAGGTATTCATGCGCGGATCGAAGGGCCGGTCGGCAATCTCGAACGCATCGCGGTCAATGAGGGAATTGCCGCAGCCGAACGGCTTGTCGAGGCGGCAGTCCTGAGCCGGGCCGACGCGGGAATAGAGCCGGTGCGCCAGGTCGGCGCGGATGCCGGAGACGCCGAGCGCCTCGCCGCGCAGCGGGCCGAACACGACGGTGGCGTCGAGCGTGCGGGCGGTGTCCAGCAGGGCTTCCAGCCAGCCGACCGAGGCGATCTCGTCATCGTCGAGGAAGGCGATATAGCGGCCGGTGGCGGCGGCAAAGCCGGCATTGCGGGCATTCGACACACCCGGTTGCGGCTCGTGGATATAGACCACCTCGCAGCGCGCGATGGCTTTCGCGGTCGCGGCGACCCGCGCGGCGCTGCCGGCCGGGTCATTGTCGACGATCACCAGCTGGCCGGGCTGGTGCGACTGGGCCAGAACGCTTTCCACCGCGTGCCGCAGGCCTTCGGGCCGGCGGAAGGTCGGGATGATGACGGACACACTCATGATTTTCTCCCCATCTGACGCGCGGCTTCGGCCATGGTCATGACCTGTGCGCCGGACGCCTCGACCGCCTCGCACACCCGTTCGAACTGGGCCGGGGTGCAGCCCCACTGCGTCGGTTCGTCCTGGATGTCGTGGGCGTAGTAGATCAGCCAGCCGGGATGATCCGGCAGCGTGCCGGCGGCCTCGATGGCACGGGCAATGCCGGCCTCGCCGCCGTCCAGCGGTACGGATTTCAGAAGACCGCGATCCACCGTGCCGCGATTGATGCCGGCGCGGATGCCGCGCAGCGTGGCGAAACGGCTGCCCAGGGCCAGCTTGGCAGCCGGCGTCGCCTCGCCATAGGCGAAGGCAAAGGACGTGATCTCGGCCTCATGGCCCATCGCGGCCAGGGCGCGGGCATTGCGCTCGACATCGGCGACCAGCGCGCGGCCGGAAACGGCGGACGCATCGAGATGGCCATAGGTGTGGCAGGCGATCTCGTGACCGTCGGCGGTCAGCCGGGCGAGATCGCCGGCATCGAACATCGTGCCGTGATGGGTCTCGCCGCCGGCATAGCCGGCCGAGGCGTAATAGGTGCCGCGCCAGCCATGACGCTCCAGCACGGCGGCGCCGGTGGTGGCGGCGGATTTGGGGAAATCGTCGAAGGTGAAGGTGACGATGGCATGGTCGAGATCGATCCGCATCGGCTGGCGGGCCGCAAGGCGGACCCAGCGGCGGTTCAGGGCGGCGCCGAGACCGGAGCCGGGCGTGTAGGGGGCGTTCATGACAGGGCCTCCGCGGTCCAGCTGGCGCGCCACAGTTTCAGCGCCGTGGTGCGCAGCTTCATCGGCAGGACAGGGCTGCGGGTGATCGTCGACCAGACGCCGCGCAGGGCCGCCTGGCCGGGAATGCGGGCCAGCGTGCGCGCCGCACGGGCGCCGGGCAGTCCGGCCAGTTCGGGATGACGGTCGAGCAGGCGGCGGTAATTGACGGCGCCGGCCCGGAATTTCGCCAGCAAAGCCGCCGGCGATTGCAGGCCGCCATGCCAGGCCGGGTTGTCGACATGCACCAGGGTGAACTCGCGGGCGGCCATGACCGCCCAGTCGACATCCTCGAACCCCCAGCCGGTAAAGCCCGTATCGAAGGGGACGGCTTTCATCACATCGGCTCGCACCAGGATGTTGGACGAGCAGAAGGCCGTCGGACCGGTGACATTGCGTTCCTCGGCACCATGTTCCTCGCAAGAACGGGTGAGGGCGGCGTGAAGTTCCAGTTCGCGTTCGGACGGCCAGTCGGTGGCGTGACCGCCATAGGCGGCGTCGAACCCGCCGCGGGCGGCCAGGGCGCGATAGGTCTGCAGGAAGGCGGGGCCGCCCGGGCGCATATCGGCATCCAGAAAGACCAGCCAGTCGCCGCGGGCCTGTTCTGCCAGCAGGTTGCGGCCTTCCGAGCGGCCGCGATTGCGGGTCGAGGTCAAGAGGCGCGCCGGAGTTTCCAGGCTGGCGAGCAGCAGGGACAGCGCGGCATTGAGCTCGCGGTCGGGCTCGCCATCATCATAGAGCACGATCTCGACATCGCCGGCCGCCTGGTCTTCCAGCGCCCGCACCAGCCCGCCCGGATTGTCGCCATAGAAGGGCACCAGCACGGACATGGAGATCCGTTCGGCAGCCTGGCTGGCCGCATTGGCATATTCGCGCAGGGAAGTGTCGGCCATCATGGTCATGTCGTCGCCCCCGCCGGCTTGATCAGGGCGCGGGCATCGCGCAGCCATTGCCGGCATCCGGCAATATCGAACACATAAGCTGAAATCGCGTAAACGACTGCGCCGGTTAGCGCTTTTGCCGCCAGCGTCTGCCAGGCTTCGGGCAGTCCGGGCACGGCCAGCACGGCAGCCGCCATGATCGCGGTGGCGCTGCCGGCCTTGATCCATTCGGCCCAGGGCAGGGGCAGGGCGAAATGCCTGCGGCCCGTCACCACGCACACCACCAGCGCCAGCGCATAGACCAGCACCGTCGCCAGCGCGGCGCCGGTCAGGCCGAAAGCCGGTATGAAGACGAGGTTGAGCCCCAGATTGAGAATGGCCGAGGCGCTCATGATCGCCGCCATCACGCCGGTACGGCGGGTGAGGGTGAAGGCTTCGTGGAAATAATAGGTCATCATGCCGTTCATCAGTCCGGACAGGGCGATCCAGGGCAGGATGCGCGCGGCCTCCTCGCGCAGCGCCTCACCGACCAGCACGCTGGTCAGCGGCTGTGCAACCAGGGCGAGCCCGGCGGCGGCGGGGAAGGCGATCAGGCCCATCAGCCCGGCAGCCTGTCCGGCGACCGCCCGGGCGGCAGCCTTGCCGTCCTGTTCCAGGGCGCGGATCGTCATCGGCCACACGGCCGCGCCGAACCAGATGAAGATGATGTCCAGCAGCCGGTCGGCGAGACCGTAGCCGGCGGCATACATGCCGACCGCGCCCTGGCCGAGAAAGCCGGCGATCAGGAAACGGTCGCCCACCGAGAGCAGGTGTTCGAAGATCAGGGACAGTGTCACCGGCAGGCCGTAGGCGGCATAGGCGGCGACGCGCACGCTCTGGCGCCTGCCGCCGCGGGCGCGGTTCAGCATCACCGGCAGGTCGAAGACCAGCATCACGCCGGCGGCCACGGCCAGGCCGATGAAAATGCCGGCGGCACCGAGATCCGTCGTCAGGATCAGGCCGACACCGATCATGAAGCCGAGCATGAGATAGCTCGCTTCCAGGGCGGAGAAACGGCGCACATCGCCCCGGGCGCGGTGGGTCTCCATACCGATCTGCATCGCAGCGCGCAGGAGGAGCGCGACGACCGCGAAGGCGAGTGCCGTTTTGAGCCGTTCGTCCAGCGGCAGGATCTGGACCAGGCCGATCAGCGCCGTGCCCGCGACCAGCGCGATCAGGGCATAGACCGCATAGGCCGTCATCAGGTGTTCGCGCATCCGGCCGCGGCGCTCCGCGCGCGCATGAAAACGTGCGACAGCGGCTTCCAGCCAGGTGAAAATCAGGATGTGGGTCAAGGACATGGCGGCCAGCGCCAGGGCGTAGCTGCCATAATCTTCCGGCGCCATCAGCCGCGTGAAAACGGCGACGCTGCCAAAGCCGACCAGCCCCTGTGCGGCCTGTACCGGCAGATAACCCAGAAGATACCGTCCAAGCATGAAACGCTCCACTCGCCCTTGAGGCGAGCCATGCAAGCGCGATGCCGCGCGCGAGGCGACCGGCATCAGGAATCTTCATGTCCTGATAAGGGGTTCGACCTAGTGTTGCAGCGGGGACAATGACGCAGGCTCATCACCATGGATGTGGCACTGAAAAAACCCGGTGATCTCGCTGCCGACGAGCGCGAGGCCTGGGCCGAATTCGTAGCAAATGACGCGGCGCTGGCCAGCCCGTATTTCGCGCTCGACTTTGCCGAATGCTGCGAGGAAGTGCGGGCGGATACGCGGGTGGTCACGGTGCGCGAAAACGGCGTGCCGGTCGGCTTCCTGCCGTTGCACACGGGCAAGTTCGGCTTTGCGCGGCCGCTCGCCGGACCGCTGGGCGATGTGCATGGCGTGATCGGCGAGCCGGGCCGCCCGGTCGACCTGATGGCCTGGCTGAAGGGCGCGGGCATCCCGATCTTCCTGTTTCACAGCGCGCTTGCCAGCCAGCCGGCCTTCCGGCCGCACACGCTGGGCTATGATGGCGGCTGGATCATCGACGTCTCGGACGGGTTCGACGCCTGGTACGAGAACCGCCGCTCGATCAATTCCAAGATCGTGCGCAATATCCGCACGCGGTTCCGCCGTCTGGACGAGGCCGAGGGCGGCCATCGCTTCACCATGCACGACACGCGTCCCGAAGCCATGGCGCAGATGCTCGCCTGGAAGCGCGCGCAATACTCCGAGAGCGGCGTGTTCGACGTGTTCTCGGTCGGCTGGACCCGTAAACTGCTCGAAGCCGTGCTGCGCCGGCGCAGCGACACATTCCGGGGCGTCTGCTCCAGCCTGGAAATCGACGGCAAGTTTGCCGCCGTCTATGTCGGCATGGCAAGCGAGCGGCTGGTGCAATACTGGTTCCCCGCCTATGACCGCGATCTCGGCGCGATCAGCCCGGGCCTCGTGCTGATGGTGGAAAGCGCCCGCCGCGCCGCCGAAGCCGGCCAGAAGGGCGTCGATCTCGGCCCCGGCCAGTTTGCCTTCAAGAAGGATCTGGCGACCTGCCAGGTCGGGCTTGCCGGCGGCTATTGCGCGCCCGCCGGCTGGGCCGGCGCCGCCCGCAAGGCCGTACTGGACACCTCCGACTGGGCCCACCCCGAACGCACCGGACAGATGGCCCGCCTGACGGGGAAGGCCATGCGCAAGCTGAACCGGTTGACTGGGTTTTACGGGGTTTGATCCCCGCATTTCCCCAATCACACCACTTTCCTCAGGTTGAACAACAGTCCTGGCAAGTGGGGCAAGATTGTTCGTCTCCCCACGCCGTCATCCTGACGAAAGTCAGGACCCAGACCGCGTAGCGGAATTCGGGCGTTTGAAGCTCAGAAACGGGCCAGCAGGCAAGCACGACGAACGCACGTTCGCGACCGCCCAGCCTTGTGAACTGGGCCCTGACTTTCGTCAGGGTGACGGAGACGGTTGTGGCGTTGTGCCCCTAGTCGTCCTGCACGCTCGACAGTATTTCCCCCGGCCCCGGAATTCGCTTTGCTCCTCCGGGGAAAGCAGAGGGGAGGATCCGGGGAAAGCGGCGATGCGCTACCTGATATTCACCTTGTCGCCGAGCAGGGCCGGCAGGGTGCGCAGCATGATCCAGAGGTCGAACCAGAAATTCGCGCGGGCGATGTATTCCACGTCCAGGCGGACGCGTTCGCGGGCGGCTTCGGGGGAATGCAGCGGACCGCGCGAGCCGTTGATCTGGGCCCAGCCGGTAATGCCCGGCTTCACGCGGTGACGGTGGGCGTATTCGGCCACCAGTTTGGAGGTTTCCGTCCCGCCGGTGCGCATGCCCGGCGCGTGCGGGCGCGGACCGACCAGCGACATCGAGCCGGCGACGACATTCCACAGCTGCGGCAGCTCGTCGAGCGAGGTCTTGCGCAGGAAGCCGCCGATACGGGTGACACGCGGATCGTCGAACTCGACCTGGCGCACCGGACCGTCCTGGCCCCTGGGATCGTGGCGCATGGTGCGGAATTTCAGCACTTCGATCGGACGGCCATTGAAGCCTTCGCGGGTCTGGCGGAACAGGATAGGGCCGGGGCTGTCCAGCTTCACCGCCAGCGCAATCAGCGCCATCACGGGCAGGGCAAACACCGACATGACGAGGCCGAAAGCCAGGTCGGTGACGCGCTTGAGCACGAGGTGGCCGAGGCGTTCCTCGACACCGTTCATGCGGGCGGCCTGCACGCCGACGATATCGTCGAGCGAGGTTTCGGCCGGATCGAAACTGTCCAGATCCAGCAGCAGGCAGACCGAGTGCGGCAGGGCGCGCAGCTTGGCAAGCAGTCTCTGCACGCGCTGTTCCGCCTTGGGCGACACGGTCAGGATGATGCGGTCGACCTCGTGCAGCAGCGGCCAGGAGAACAGGTCGTCGGTGGAGCCGAGATAGGGCGCGCCGGCGAGGGTGGCCGGGCTGCGCGACTTGCGGTCGTCGAACACGCCGACAACGTTCACCGTGCCGGAACCGGCATTGGCGGCGATCAGCTTGCGGGCGTTCGGCGTGGCCCCGACCAGTACGACATTGCGTGCCAGGCGGCCGGCGCGGGCCCAGTGACCGATGAAGACGGCATAGATGACATGCAATACCGTCAGGGCGCCCACGCCCGTCATGGCGAACAGGGCGACCAGCTCGGTGGCGCGCGGCGCGGTGACGAGGGCGAGCGCGGTGATCGCCGAACCGGCCAGGCCCGTCGCGATGAAGGCCCGGGCCACGCGATAGAGGCCGACCTCGCGCGGTTCGATCCGGTAGACACCGCTGAGCATCAGAAGGGCCGGGGCCAGCACGGTAAAGGCGGCAACCGGCAGGAGTTCGCCGGCGGCGACTTCGGTCACGCGCCCGCCGGACATGGCATAGGCGCCGGCCGCGGCCAGGATGATGACGGCGAATATGTCCAAGGATTGCAGGATATGGCTCAGCGCCTTGCGGTTCACGCGGTGCTGCGGTGCGCGGGCCTGGGCCTTCAGCTGGGCACGGGTCAGCGACGCCGTGTCGGCGATGGCGGGCCGGATCGGCTCGGACGTATCATTGGCAGGGCCGGTGCCGGATGGCTTGGCAACGCTCGAATAATCCACGTCTAGTCCCCTTCGTTCCGGATCAGGATGCGCAGATCGGGACGAATATTTCGTTGAAAAGCGTGGTTAATGCGACCTTGACGATCATTTTTCATCGGTGATGCGTTGCAAGGCTGGCCATCTGCTGCGTTGCAGCATAAGAGGCGGCATCGCGACATCCTGCCGCGGGGCCTGCATGATGCGGTCCTGCCGAACAACGGACCCAGCCATGATCCGCACCTCTCTTGCCGCCTTCACGGAACGTCTCGCCGCGTCTGTCCGCGACCGGGGCACCCTGCCGCCGCTGACCCCGTCGCGCATCCGGATCGAGCTGCTGGCCGGCCTGACCGTCGCCCTGGCCCTGGTGCCGGAAGCGGTGGCCTTCGCCTTCGTGGCCGGTGTGCCGCCGCTGGCCGGGCTCTATGCCGCCTTCATCGTCGGCCTGATCACGGCCCTGATCGGCGGCCGCCGGGGGATGATTTCCGGCGCCACCGGCGCGCTGGCCGTGGTGATGGTGCATCTCGTGGCCGAACACGGGATCGAATACCTGTTCGCCACCGTCGTGCTGATGGGGATTATCCAGATCACGGCCGGCGTGCTGAAACTGGGCAAGTTCATCCGCATGGTGCCGCACCCGGTCATGCTGGGCTTCGTCAACGGCCTGGCCATCGTGATCTTCCTGGCCCAGCTGGAACAGTTCAAAGTGGTCAATGAGGCCGGCGAGCATGTCTGGATGACCGGCTGGCCGCTGATCCTGACCCTGGGCCTGGTGGCCCTGACCATGGCGCTGATCTGGGTGGTCCCGAAGGTGACGAAAGTGGTTCCCGCGCCGCTGGTGGCTATCGGTGTGGTCGCAGCGCTGGTGATCGGTTTCGGCCTGCCGGTGCCGCGCGTCGGCGACCTCGCCTCGATCGAGGGCGGCCTGCCGCAATTCCATATCCCGATGGTGCCGCTGAGCCTGGAGACGCTGCAGATCATCCTGCCCTATGCCTTCATCCTGTCGGCGATCGGCCTGATCGAGAGCTTGCTGACCCTCAACCTGGTGGGCGAGATCACCGGCCGCCGCGGCGGGGCGTCCCAGGAATGCGTCGCCCAGGGTGTGGCCAATCTGGTGACCGGTTTCTTCGGCGGCATGGGCGGCTGTGCCATGATCGGCCAGTCGATGATCAATGTGAAATCCGGCGGCCGCCTGCGCCTGGCCGGCATTTCGGCGGCGCTCTTCCTGCTGGCCTTCATCCTCGTCGGCTCCAGCCTGATCGAGCAGATCCCGCTGGCCGCGCTGGTGGGCGTGATGTTCATGGTGGTGATCGGCACTTTCGCCTGGCAGAGCCTGAGCATCCTGACCCGCATCCCGCGCTCGGACGCCTTCGTCATCATCCTGGTCACCGGCGTGACGGTCTATGCCGACCTCGCCGTGGCGGTGATCGTCGGCGTGATCGTCTCGGCCCTGGTCTACGCCTGGAAGGCGGCTTCGCACATCCATGCACGCCAGGTCGCGGGTGAGGAGGGGCAGATGGTCTACCGCATCGAGGGACCGCTCTTCTTCGGCTCGACCGCCGGCTTCATGGAATTGTTCGACATCGAGAACGACCCGGACCGTGTGGTGGTCGATTTCGCCGACAGCCGGGTGGTCGACCAGTCGGCCCTGCAGGCGCTGGAAGACCTGGCGGCCAAATACGAGGCCGCCGGCAAGCAGCTGGAACTGCGCCATCTCAGCCGCGACTGCCACCGCCTCCTCTCGCGCGCCGGCCAGCTGATGGTCGACAGCGACGACGACCCGGCCTACGGCCTGGCCGTCGACTACAAGGTGAAGCCGGGCCGGCTGGGCGGTTCGCACTGAGGATTGCCCATCCTTCCCCTTGATGGGGAAGGGGGACCGCGCCGCAGGCGTGGTGGATGGGGTGGCGGCGAGGTGTCTGCCGCTTTGTGCTCAAAGCGCCGCCACCGGGATTCACCCCTTCCGACCCGAGGCTCCGCCTCGGCCCACCTTCCCCATCAAGGGGAAGGATGGCAGCGTGTCTCCCGATACACGGCTTTGCATTGCATGGTATTCCCCCCCATCCCCAACCTCACAGAACGGTAAGTTTGTCGCCACCTTGGGGGCGACCTATGCTCCGCGGCGAAAACACGTATTGGGGAGGGGTATATGACCCGATTTATTGCAACACTGGCGGCATCGACCATTCTGGCAAGCGCGCCGGGCCTGGCTTTCCAGAATAGCGACGAGGCGGAATGGGATGTTGCCAATCCACCGCTGCCGACACGCTCGATTCCCATCGAGGTGAGCGAGGGCAGCTGGATGTCGCTGGATGTCAGCCCGGACGGGCAGACGATTGCCTTCGACATGCTGGGCGATATCTACACCATGCCGATCACCGGCGGTGTCGCGACGAATATCTCGTCCGGCCTGCCCTGGGAGTACCAGCCGCGCTTTTCGCCGGATGGCAGCCGGATCGCCTTCACCTCGGACCGTGGCGGCGGCGACAATATCTGGATCATGAATGCTGACGGGTCCGATGCCCGCCAGCTGACGGATGAGAGCTTCCGTCTCCTGAACAATCCGACCTGGCACCCGTCGGGCCGCTATATCGCGGCGCGCAAGCACTTCACCACCCAGCGTTCGGCTGGCACCGGCGAGATCTGGATGTATCACGTGCTGGGCGGAAACGGCGTGCAGCTGGTCGAGCGTCCCAACGAGAATTTCCAGAAGGAGCTGGGCGAGCCGATCTTCTCGCCCGATGGCCGCTACGTCTATTACACGCAGAATGTGACCTCGGGTAATACCTTCATCTACGCCCAGGATTCCAACACCGAACTGTTCAATATCCGCCGCTACGACCTGGAGACGGGCGAGATCGACACGGTGGTCGAGGGGGCCGGCGGTGCCGTGCGTCCGGCGCCGTCTCCGGATGGCCGCTACATGGCCTTCATCCGCCGCGACCGCATCCAGTCCGGCCTCTACATCAAGGATCTGCACTCGGGCGAGGAACGCCGTCTGGTCGAGACCGTCGACCAGGACATGCAGGAAACCTGGGGCGTGACCGGCATGTATCCGAACATGGACTGGATGCCGGACAGCAGCGCCATCGTGTACTGGGCCGACGGCACCTTCCATTCGGTGGATGTGGCATCCGGCGCTGTCACGGATATCGCCTTTGAAGTCTCCGACACGCGCGACGTGATCGATCCGCCGCGGCCGCAGGTCGAGGTGGCGCCGGACACCTTCACCACGCGCATGCCGCGCTTTGCCACCGCCTCGCCGGACGGCAGCCAGATCGTGTTCGAGAGCCTGGGCGTCTTGTGGGTGCGCGATGCGGCCGGCGGCGAGCCGCGCCGCCTGACCCGCGCGGAGCCGGGCGAGCGCCGCGAGATCACGCCGACCTGGTCGCCGGACGGACGCACCATCGCCTTTGTCGCCTGGGACGACCAGGAACTCGGTTCGATCCGCACCGTGTCCGCCCGCGGCGGCCGCGAGCGCACGGTGACGCCGGAGCCGGGGCATTACGCCAATCCGCGCTTCTCGCCGGACGGCTCGACCCTGGTGTTCGAAAAGGACAGCGGCGGTTATCTGACCGCGCCGGAATGGTCGGAAACGACGGGCATCTACCGCGTGCCGGCCGGAGGCGGCGAGATGACCGAAGTGACCGACAGCGGTTCGCTGCCGCATTTCGGTGCCTCGAACGACCGCGTCTATTTCACCCGTGGCGGCGACGGCGCCAGCCTCGTCTCGGTCGATCTCAACGGTCATGAGGAACGCACCCACATCACCGGCGAGATGATCACCGAATACCAGGTCGCCCCCGATGGCGCCCATGTCGCTTTCCGCCAGAATTACGATGTGTTCGTGATGCCGCTGCCGCCGGGACCGCAATCGGTGTCGGGCGGATCGAACGGTTCGGCCCTGCCGACGGTGGAAGTGTCGGGCAATGGCGCGACCTATTTCCACTGGAGCGAGGGCGGCACGCATCTCAACTGGTCGATGGGACCGGAATTCTTCTCCGTGCCGCTGGCGGACTTCCGTCCGGATCCGGCGCGCGAGACCGAATATACCCCGCCGGAAAGCGGCATCAGCCTGGCCATGACGGCCACGGCCGACCGGCCGTCGGGGGTGACGGCGATCGCCGGCGCCCGCATCATCACCATGGCCGGCGAGGATGGCGGTGTCATCGAAGCCGGCAATATCATCATCGAGGGCAACCGGATTGTCGCTGTCGGTGCCGATGTCGAGGTGCCGGAAGGCGCCCGTGTGGTGAATGCCAACGGCATGACGATCACGCCGGGCTTCATCGACGCCCACGCCCACGGGCCGCAGGGCACGGGCGATCTGGTGCCGGAGCAGAACTGGTCGGCCGTCGCGCACCTGGCGCTGGGTGTGACCACGATCCACGACCCGTCCAGCCGGGCGAGCCATATCTTCACCGCCTCGGAATACCAGCGCGCCGGCACCTATCTCGCCCCGCGTATCTATTCCACCGGCGAGATCGTCTACGGCGCCCGCGCGCCGTCGGTCTATGCGGAGATCAACTCGATCGGGGATGCGCGCGAGCACGTCTTCCGCCTGGCATCCCAGGGCGCCCACTCGATCAAGAACTACAACCAGCCGCGGCGTGACCAGCGCCAGCAGGTTGTGGCGGCCTCGATAGAGGCGGGCCTGGAAGTGGTCGCCGAAGGCGGCTCCAACTACCACATGGACATGGCCATGGTGGCGGACGGCAATACCTCGATCGAACACAATCTGCCGCTCTCGATGATCTATGAAGACGTGCTGCAGATGTATTCCCAGACCGAGGTCGCCTACACGCCGACGCTGACGGTGACCTATGGCGGTCTGGCCGGCGATCCCTACTGGCGCCAGGCGATGAATGTCTGGGAGCATCCGATCCTGTCGCGGCATGCGCCGCCGCGCCAGCTGCAGGCCTCCTCGGTGCGCCGTACGACGGCGCCGGAAGAGGATTTCGTCGATGACGACAACGCCCGCACGGCGCACATGCTGTTCGAGCGCGGCGTCGACGTGTCGATCGGCGCCCATGGCCAGCAGGAAGGCCTGGCGGCCCACTGGGAGATGTGGTCCTTCGCGCGCGGCGGTTTCAGCCCGCTCGAGGCGCTGATGACGGCGACGGTGATGCCGGCCCGCCATCTCGGCTTCGACAATGATCTCGGCACGATCGAGGAAGGCAAGCTGGCCGACCTCGTCTTCCTGCGGGCAAACCCGCTGGAGGATATCGGCAATACCGACGAGATCGAATACGTGATGCTCAATGGCCGTCTCTACGAGGCGGAGACGATGAACGAGCTGGTCACGGGCGATCGCCAGCGCCAGCCCTATTTCTGGGAATAGGCGCCTTCCGGCCCTGAAAAGAGAAAGCCCCGGACCTTCAAGGTCCGGGGCTTTTTGCTAACCGCCGATCTGGAGGACGTGACGGCGGTTGAGCGGCAGGGCGGGACGGTAGGAGTGCGGGTGCCGGTCCTCGAACCAGGCGATCTGCGCGTCACTTGCGGTGACGGCGTGACGGAAGACCGTCCAGGTGACGACCTCGCTGCAGGGCGGCGTGGTCAGCGAGCCGGCATAGCGCCAGGCGCTGCGGTCGGCCGGCAGGAATTCGCCGAGATGGATCGAGGCGGCGACGCCGCCCGATCCGCCGGGCTGCGGATTGACCGCCCAGACCGAGCCGAGGCTCGCCAGCGGCGCGCCGGCCTCGATCATCACGCCGATCACGGCGAGACCGCCCTCGCTGTCGGCATGGACGAAATGGACTTCCATCGGCGCATGGCGGCCATTGATCGTGTGTTCGCTGGCGGCGTGGAAGTGGAACTGGACGAGAGCGTATTCATGACCGGCAATGGTCAGGCTGGCGCCCGGTTCGACATTCACCTGGATGGTGTGGCCATTGTCGATCACCGTGCCCGGGATCGTCTCCGGCCAGTCGATCGCCATGGATTGCAGGCTCAGCCCGCTGGACGTGCCCAGATCGATCGGCGATTGCTGCTGGCC
This sequence comes from Maricaulis virginensis, assembly GCF_027922185.1. Classification (NCBI taxonomy): domain Bacteria; kingdom Pseudomonadati; phylum Pseudomonadota; class Alphaproteobacteria; order Maricaulales; family Maricaulaceae; genus Maricaulis; species Maricaulis virginensis. The sequence continues at coordinate 560,613 of NZ_BSFE01000001.1, forward strand.
GGCGGAACAGGCGCCCCAGCTCTCGGACAGCTCGCCCCAGTGATCGGGGCCTTCATGACCTTCATAGGTCCAGTGCTGGGCCTGGGCGGAAGGGAGGATTGCAAGGCCGAAACCGGCCGCCAGAAGTGTTTTGCGCAAGGATGTCTCCCGGGAAAGGACGATGAAAAACGCCCGCACCAGGCGCGGTACAGGTTCCGGGACCCTCGCGTGCGTCGGTTAAGGATACGCCTCCTTGCGATCATAAAAAATCCCCGGAAGCGCGGGCTTCCGGGGATCTTTCAGTCGCCATGGCGTGCGGCTGGGGGGTGGAGGGGCGCAGAATGCTGCGCCTGCACAATCCGTCAGGACCGATACAGAATATTTCGGTTCGATGACAGCGATTCGCTACCCCCAAAACCCGTTTTGACGATCTGTGTTGCGCGGAATCCGCAATTCGGTTTTTCCGGTCAGCCCGTCGGACCGTCCGGCGACCAGAGCGGATGCTTGGCCATCACGGCGGCAAAGCGCGGCGAGGCGAGGTGATCGTCCAGCCAGCGCGACACGCCGGACAGGCCCAGCCCGTCAAAGGCCTCGCGATCAGTATGGGCGAACTGGCGCACGAAAGGAAAGATCGCGGCATCGGCCAGCGACATCCGTGCGCCGAACAACTGGCCGCCGCCGGACAGCCGCGCGTCCAGCTCTGCGAGAAAGGCGCTGCCGGCTTCGAAATGCTCGGCCGGGTCGGTGTCGTGGCGGGTGGCGTATTTGTAGCGGTCGAGATGGTGTTTGAAGTCGCCATCGCAGCGCGCGATCAGCGGCGCCATCTCGTCACCGGGCGCGAGCCAGTCTTCCGGATCGTTCTGCGCCAGCGCCCAGTGCGCGACGTCGAGACTTTCCTCCAGCACGCGCCCGTCCGGCAGGACGAGCACCGGCACGGTGCCCTTCGGCGAAGCGTCCAGCATGGCCTGCGGCTTGTCGCGCAGCAGGATCTCGCGATGCTCGACAGCGATGCCGGCCGCGTGCAGGGCCAGACGCGCCCGCATCGCATAGGGGCAGCGGCGGAAGGAGTAGAGGATGGGCGCACCGGCGCTCATTCCGCCTCCGTGCGGCGCCCGACATGGCGCTCGCCGCGGATTTCGGCGATCTGTTCCTGGCGATGACGCTCGGCATAGCGGGCCTGCTGCTCCTGTGACCGCGCATCATGGCAGTGCGGACAGCTGACGCCATCGACATAGAGCGGCGATTTCAGGTCCTCCGGCGCCAGCGGCTCGCGGCAGCCATGGCAGGTATCGTGCGTGCCCGGCGCAAGACCGTGACCGACCGCGATGCGGCGGTCGAAGACGAAGCACTCGCCCTGCCACAGGCTGTCGGCGGGATCGACGGTCTCGAGATATTTCAGGATGCCGCCCCTGAGGTGGAAGACCTCGTCAATGCCCTGCGCCTTCACGAAAGCCGTCGCCTTCTCGCAGCGGATGCCGCCCGTGCAATACATGGCGATACGGGTATTGGGACGCTCGGCCCGGAACTGGCGGAACCAGTCGGGAAAGTCGCGGAAACTGGCCGTGTGCGGGTTCACGGCACCGTCGAACCGGCCGATCCGCACCTCATAGTCATTGCGGGTGTCGATGGTGACGACATCGGGCGCGCGGATGAGGTCGTTCCAGTCCTCCGGCTCGACATAGGTGCCCACGCCGCCCACCGGATCGATGTCCGGCACGCCCATGGTGACGATCTCGCGCTTCAGCCGCACCTTGAGACGCAGGAAGGGCTGTTCGTCGGCCCAGCTTTCCTTGTGTTCGAGACCGGCGCAGCCCGGCAATGCGCGCAGCCCGTCCAGAACGGTGCGCAATCCGGCTTCCGGCCCGGCAATCGTGCCATTGATGCCTTCGCGCGCCAGCAGCAGCGTGCCGGTCACATCGTTTTCGGCGCACAGCGATTTCAGGCGGGCCTGCAGGGCAGGGCCGGCGTCCAGCGGGACAAATTTGTAGAGCGCGGCGATCAGGTAGCGGGGCATGGCGTTTCGGTATCCGGGTTTCGTCCGCTCTATACCAGCTGGCACGCCTGCGCGTCAGCGGCGCGGCTGCACATGCCGGGTGCTGGCCGGTTCAGCGGTCGTTGGAGATGGCGGCGCGCGGCGCCTGGACGCTGGGAATATGCAGGAAGAAATGGCTGCCCACGCCGGGCTCCGATTCCACCCAGATCCGCCCGCCATGCAGGTCGGCGACGCGTTTGCACAGGGCCAGGCCGATCCCCGAGCCCTCGATCTCGTCGGCACCGTGCAGGCGTTCGAAGACGCGGAAAATGCGCTCGAAATGCTTCGGTTCGATCCCCATGCCATTGTCCGACACGCAAATCGTCGAGCCATCTGCATCCGTGCGTGTCGACACGTCGATCCGCAGCGGCCGGTCGGCGCGATACTTGATGGCGTTCGAGATGAGGTTCTGCAGCGCCCGCGTCAGCAGGAAACGGTCGGCCTCGACCGGCGCATCGATCTGCCAGCGCAGGCGGCCGCCGCACTCCTCGACCGTCGCGGCGAGCAATTCGTCGATCTCGCTGCGCAGGGTCTCCGGCGGGATCGTCTCGGCATTGACCTGCGCCATGTCGGCCTTGGTGTAGGACAACAGGTCCTGCACGAGCCGCTGGGCGCGGTCGGCACCGCGATTGATCCGTTGCAGCATCTGCTGGCTGCGGTCGTCCAGATCGATCTGGCGTTCAACCAGCAGGGAAGACATGCCCTTCATCGCGCGCAGGGGCGCCTGCAGGTCGTGCGAGGCATGGGCGGCAAAGCGCGCCAGCTCCTCGTTCTTGGCCTCGATGACGGCCTGGCTGCGGCGCAGTTCGGCGGTCTTCAGATCGACCTGCCGGCGGATCTCGGCGGTCCGCCGCGCATCCTTGAGCGCCAGCGCACCGATTGCCGCTGTGGCGAACAGGCAGAAGGCCAGCACCAGCCAGGGCAGGGGACCGAACTGCAGCAGGTAGCTGCGCCGCGGCACGATCGCGATATCGACCACGTCGAACGGCGCCTCGCCCGACCAGTGCAGGGCATAGGGCGCCGTGTCGAGCACGGAGATGACGCCCATCATCGCCGGTGTGGTCCGGGCCCGCAGGTTGGCATTGCGGGCGAGGGCGAATTGCGGACTGCCGTCATACAGGCTGGAAATCACCCAGGCCGGATCGGACCGCAATTCGGTCGGTTGCACCAGGGCGTCGAAATCGGATGTGACGTAGGCGTAGGCATAGGGGCCGGCCGGGAGCGGGGCGATGAGCACGAAGGGCACCTCGCCGGGTGCGGCTGCGGGCAGGGGCAGGAGGACCGGGGTCTGCGGCGCCGGGCCGCGTTCCAGCATATAGGCGACGGCGCGCTGGACCTGACGCGCGGTACCGGCATCGATGGCATGAAGGGCCGCGTCCCGGGAAACCAGTCCTAGATCGCGCACGGGCGGCGTTGCCACCTCGCCATCGGCCACCCCGAATATCCCGATCACGGTCTGCGGTGCCAGCCCGGCGCCTGCCGCATGGGCCAGCTCGGTCAGCTCCGCCTCGATCGCGGTGAAGCCGGTCTGGATTTCCGCGATGCGCGCGGCGGCGTGATTGCGGAATTCGCGCTCCTTGGCCCGGCTGTGACCGAGAAGGGTGGCAAAGAAGAGCGACAGAGAGACGATGACCCCGAACAGGATTATGGCGACCGGCGTGCGATAGGCTTCCAGCAGGCCGCTGAGCGTTTCATAGCGCGCTCCGCCGGACTGTGTGCTGCTGGAGATATCGGGCCGGGTCAGGTTCATGCGCTGTCCGCGTCTTCCTCCGCGTCGATGCGGGTGAAGCGGTCGATAAGGACCGGCAGCAGGGGCAGCATCAGGACCGCCGTGGCCACCGAAGCCGCCGCCGTGAGGAGTTTCAGCGCGCCTTCGATATAATAGAGCGGATGCCACAGAACCACGATGTTCATGAGGTGGTTGATGCCGCAGAACAGGATGAAGATCCCGAACATCACGAAGGCCCAGCGGAAGGGGATGGGCCGGTTCAGCCGACGCAGGAACAGCACGATGACGATCGGAATGGAGAAGTAGGCCAGGGCGATCGCCAGGTCGGCAATCACGTGCATGCCCACCAGTTCCGGCCGCCACAGGTAACACATGCCATGGGGCATGAAATTGTTGACGTCGAAATAGTCCATGATCGTTCAGCCCCCAACATGCTGGCATGTGGAACGCCACCACGCGGAATTATGTTCCGTTTCCGCAACTTAAGCGGCGAATAATAAATGAATACCCTCAAACTATTTGCCGGAATTCAAGGAAAAGGCCCGGCAGCATGGGCTGCCGGGCCTTTGCTCGGATACACTGTATGGCGCGTCGCGCCAGCAAAGCGTGACCTGGATCACGCTCTTGCGATATATCCAATCAGGGCAGGGTGTTAACCGTTTCCTTCGCCGCAGCAACGGCGCTGACGAGTGCGCCGGCATCGTCTTCGAGCGTGTCGGGCCGCAGGGCGGTCGGGAAGGCCGCGTTCAGCTGGTCGACAAGGCCGGCAAAGACGCCCGCCAGCGCCGGATTGGCGGCGGCAATCACGTCGATATGGCCGGCTGCGTAGCGTTCGGCGGCACGGGCAAAGCCATACCCGTCGAGATACGCTTCACCTGCCTCCGCGTCGCTGGCGGCAACGCGGTACTGCAGGGCACCGCGCTCAAGCAGATCCGTCAGGACGCGGGCATGGACCTCGGCTTCTGACGCGTCGCTTTCCGGCGCGAACCCGGCTGCATCGTCGATGGCGACCAGGACGTCGTCGACGCGGGCGACAATCTCGTCTTCGCCGGCGCCGGAATAGGGGGCCACCGAAGCGTCGGTCATCGTATCGCCGAACAGCGGCGCGCCGAGATTTTCGAGCACCGGTTCGAAGTCGATATAGATCTCGTTGATCGGGTGGGCGAACATTTCCGCGCCCGCCGTGCGGTCGCCGGCCCGGTAGGCGTCGATGCCCGCCAGGTAGTGGGCGCGCATGACTTCCAGCGCGATCATGTAGACGACGGGGTCGCTTTCCGCGGCAACCGGATCGATGCCGAACTCGCCGCCGCCGGAACCGCCTTCTCCTTCACCTTCGCCTTCCGACCAGCCGCCGGCCGGCGCAGCCGGTTCGGCTGCATGATCGGCTGCGGCACCGGTGTCGTGCTGCTCGGCCTGGCTCTGCGGCACTTCGTCCGCTGGCGTGTCGCTGGCCGGCTCGCTACACCCGGCCAGACCGCCCAGCAGGGCGGCCGTGCCGACCGTGGTCCAGATTCGCGTACGGCGCTTGATACCCATAAGCATTCCCCTTGCCTTGTTGTCGGAACGTCTTGCCCGACCCTGATAGACCGCCTAAACCCATTTCCGGCAAATGACAATTAGTCGCAGGTAAATTCATGCTCTTGTGTCTGCAGAATGTATGTGCCGCCGAGACCGTCGAACAGCTCCGGCAGCTGGCGGGCGAAAGCGATTACGCCGATGGCCGCAAGACGGCCGGCTGGGCGGCGCGCGAAGTGAAGCGCAATGAGCAGGTCGAGGCCGGCCCGCGCATCGACACGATCCGCAATCTGGTGCGCAAGGCGCTGATGGCGCACCCGCTTTTCGTCTCCTTCGCCCAGCCCAAATCGATCACGCGCATGCTGGTCTCGCGCTATACGCAGGGCATGGAGTACGGGCTGCATGTCGATGACGCGCTGATGGGCGGACGCCGTGCCGACCTCTCCTTCACGCTCTTCCTGTCCGAGCCGGACAGCTATCAGGGCGGCGAGCTGGTGATGGAAAGCGTCGACGGCGAGACCGAGATCAAGCTGGCGCCGGGCGAGGTGGTGGTCTATCCCACCGCGGCGCTGCACCGGGTGGCGCCGGTGACCAGCGGCGAGCGGATCGCCGTGGTCGGCTGGGTGCGCAGCCTGGTGCGTCGTCCCGACCAGCGTGAAATCCTGTTCGATCTCGACCGCGCCTGCCGGGCCTTGTTCGAACGCGATGGCAAGACCGCCGAACTCGACCTCCTGCTGAAAAGCAAGGCCAACCTGCTGCGCCAGTGGGCGGAGGATTAGGGGCACGCCCCGCGACCGCCTTCTCCCTGGGGAGAAGGGGCCGGAAGGGCGGATGAGGGGAAATCCCGGTCAGGGCTTTTGGGAGAAGACGGTGTCTTCCCCCTCTCCCTCGGTCCCTCTCCCCGGGGAGAGGGTGGTGCGAAGGCACAACTAGCGCTTCATGCCCTCGATGACGTCGTCCCAGTCGGCATGGCGTTCAGCCTGGGCTTTCAGGAAGGGGCACAGCGGCACGATGGTGAAGCCCTTTTCGCGCGCTTGCGCCACGACATGGCGGGCCAGCGCCGAGCCGACACCCATGCCCTTCAGGCTGTCCGGCACGCCGGTATGATCGACGATGACCCGCGTCGGGCTGATGCGGCTGAAGGTCATCTCGCCGGTATCCGCCTGTCCGGCGACATGGGCGACATAGCGGCCCTTTGAGCCGTCTTCCTCAAGCGTGATCTTTATATCCATCTGCACGTCTCCCGTTTCAGCTCATAACCGGCTTCACCAGGGCGGTTTCCTGCATGTCCGGCGCCGACCGCACGGTCAGCTGCCCGGACGAGGTGAACCCCGTGGCAAAAAGCAGGCTGACCGTCAGCCCGAGAATGGCAAGTGACAAGACTAATCCCGTCCAGCGCATGGCGCCCTCCTGTTCGTGGCGCCGATATAGGCAGAGCCGGGCGGGGCGATTAGGGGGATAATCGGAACAAATGTCCCGCGTCCGGGGCGATAATCCCGCCGCCCACGAAAAAGCCCGGCCCGGCAATGCCGGACCGTGCTCCGTCTGTCCGCGAGGGCGTCGCGGTCAGAAACGCCAGTTGATCGCCAGGCTGAGGGCTGTGTCCTCATCCGTGTCGCGGCCGAAATCGCTGCGCGCGCGGGCCGAGATCGCGACCCGGTCCGAGGCGTCGATATCGACACCCAGGGCGAGCGAGGCGAAGCGGTCATCATGATGGCCGTCCAGCACGGCAAAGCCGGCCGAGGGCGCACCGGCGAGACTGGCGCGGGTCTGGCCGTCGCCTTCGGAGAGATCCTGTTCCCAGGTCAGCTGGCCGAAGAAGCGGGTCTTGCCGCCGCTGGCGAAACGGCCGCCGGCGCCCAGCAGGGTCCGGTCGTTTTCGCGCGCCGCCAGCGTGGCGTTGAACACGCCCGCGCCCGTCTCGCTGTAGCCGTCGATATCGGTATTGCCATGACGCAGGCGCAGGACCGGACCGAACACCGCATTGCCCTCGATGAGGTCGGCGCCGATGTCGAAGCCGGCGTCGAACTGGTTCGCGTCCGTCGAGGCAGTTGCCCGCATCTCGGCCACGCCCAGCAGGATGGAGCGGGTGAGGTCGTAGTCGAGCCGGCTGGCGCCGATATAGGCACTGCCATAAAGGCGCGATCCGGCATAGCCGGCATAGGCGGCCAGCGACACGGATTCGCCCTGGACGTGGGTCGTCGCGCTGTGGGCGGAATAGTCCGAGAAGCCGGCATTGGCGCCGATCAGCCAGTTCCCGGCCGGTTCGAAATCGACCCCGGCGACGATGTGGTGGCTTTCCAGATCCGTGCTGCCATTGGGCAGGTCGGTCTCGCCCCAGCCGCCCTCGACGGAGACATAGACGCCGGTGCGGTCATTGATCCGGTCCATCTGGCCGGAATTCGCGGCCCGCGTGACGGCCTGCAGGGCCGAGAGCACCTCGACACTGCCGGCATTGGCCGAGGCCAGCTGGACCGGGCTGCTGCCGGTGCCGGCCATGTCCATGCCGCCGCCATGACGGCCTTCGGCGAACAGCGCCATGCGCCCGGCGATCACGTCGCCCATGGCGCGTGACAGGCCTTCACCCATCCGGTCCATGGCGAAGGTGTCGCCCGGATTGGCGGTTTGCAGCGCGGTGCGCAGTGCATCCTCGCCGGGCATGTAGTCCAGCGTGTTGACGAGATCGGCGAAGTCGCCGGACGGCACATCGTCGCCGGCGGCCGCGTCGAGCGCCGTGGCCAGCGCGCGCTGCTGGTCGGTCTGGGCGAACTCGGCATAGGCGCGGGCGTCGACCTGGAGATAGGCCGAGTTTGCGGTCTGGCCCAGTGACAGCGACAGCATCGGGGATATCTGCGGGTCGGCGACGGTGAGATCGCCGACGGTCAGCCCGCCTTCCGCCTCCAGGAAGGTGAAGCGGCTGTTGCGGGCCAGCGGGGCATTGCCGCGCTGGAAGAGCGAGACCTCGCCGGCGATATTCGCAGAGCCGAGCACATGGAGGTAGTCGGTCGCCGTGCCGTCGGTGGAGACGACGAAGAGGGCATCGTCCGCCAGGTAATCGCCCTCGATGATCAGGGATCCGCCGGGCGTTTCCTCGTCGAGGCTGTAGCCGGGCAGCAGCGTGCCGCCGAGCTGGTAGACACCGAAGGGCGCATAGATGATGCCGTCGCCCATCACCGTGCTGTCGGCGATCAGCAGTTCCAGCGTGTCCAGGATGCCGCCGACATAGAGCTCGCTGTCGGCAATGAAGGTCGAGCCGGAGGCGTCGTAGAGCACGCCGTTGGAGAAGATCGAGGTGTAGCCGCCGAACTGGTTGAAGGAGGCGGTGTCGAAAATCCCGTCAATGCCGATCGAGCCGCCTTCGACCATCGTGCCGAGATAGTCGAAGAAGACACCGGTCTCGGTCACCCAGAGCGATCCACCGGTCTGGTGCAGCCAGTCGGTGGCGAGCTCGCCGGCGATGCGTACCGCTGCGCCGGTCAGGTTCATGCCGCCGGAATAATAGGGCGAGAAGTCGGAATAGCTGCCGGTCTCGGCGATATCGAACAGGCCGCCATGCAGTTCCAGCGCCTGACCGATCACATCGCCCTCGATACGGATTTCGCCGCCGGTCATGCCGATCCCGGTATCCAGCGCCAGCTGGCCGCCATCCTCGACGATCAGGGTCGCGCCGTCGAAGACATAGACCGCATCGACATATTCGTCCTGGGCGACCCGGGTGATGCCCGGCGCGTCCAGATAGACCTCGTAGATTTCCGGCACGATATAGGCGTCGGTGACGACGGTCGTGCCCGGCTCTCCGCGGTCGTTCTCCGGGATATCGCTATACTCCCAGTGCGCGGCGTCGTGCCAGTAGCCGTCGCCGGCCAGGGCATGGCGTTCGATGAAGGGATCCAGCCCCTCGATCCAGTCGATATATTCGGCGACCGGGATATAGGCGACCCAGGTGCCATACCCGCCCAGCGGTCCATAAGGGTTATTGCCGTTGGAAACGATGCCGATCTGGATCAGGCCGTTGGCGGTGTCGGCAAAGAGCGGGCCGCCGCTGTCGCCCTGGGCCGAGGAGGCTTCGCCATCAATGGCGCCGCCGCCCAGCAGATTGATCCCGCCCGGGCCGTCGAAATCGACGAACAGGAAATTGCCGGGCTCGCCGGACAGGATGGGCGGCAGGGGCTCGCCGGTCTCGTTGAAGAAATCGCCCCAGGTGCCGATCAGGTCGAGCGTGTTGACGCCATGGCGCCGGCGCCCGTCGATCGAGAGCTGACCGGTCTCGCCTGTGCCGAAACTGCCATAGCCTGCGAGCACGATACGGCTGCCGGCCATGGTGTTGGCGCCGTCCGAGCCTTCCAGCGTGACCGGATCGGCGGCCAGCGAGGCGGTATCCAGCGTGATCACGGCGACATCGGCACCGAACGTATCGGGATCATAGCTCTCGTGCACCGTCACGCTCATCGCGCCGAAATAGCCGGTCTGGCCTTCCGGATCGAAGGACACCTCGACACGGGTCACGTCGCCGCCGGCAAAGCAGTGGGCGGCGGCGAGGACCTGGCGGCGATTGATCAGCGTGCCGGTACACACCGAGGAACCGGTCGTCGTCTCGACGGTGATCAGCACCACGTTGGAGAACTGGTTTTCCGTGTCGACAATGCCGTCAATGGTCGAATCGTCGCCGGCGATGATGTGCGGTGCGACGGGCATGTCGCGGGCGAAGGCGAGGGGGCTGCCGGCTGCCGTACCGGCGCCGGCCCCGCCGCCCGCAGACGCGGCATCGCTATCGGCCACGCATTTGAACCAGTTCCAGGGCAGAAGGCAGGCTGGATGAAGGTCTCCGCCATCACGGCGGTCATCCAGCATGAAGCGTGACCCTGTCTGCTCGGTCTCGGCGCTCCGGCGGTTCGCCCGGTCCCAGGGCGCGCGGCCGGGTTCCAGCTCGCCGTATTCATTGCGGTTGCAGAAGCTCAGCGGCTGGTTGCGCAGGCCGCCGCGCGCTTCCGGCTCGGCAGAGGAAAACGTGGAATAGCTCTGCGACAGGCACACGCCATGGGCGTCGCCATAGCCCTCCGGCACCACCCAGTAGAATTCCATCCAGATCCGGCGCTCGGGCTGCCAGGTCGTGTAGACTATGGTACCGCCTTCCGGCGGTGTGCCACGAGCGATTGGGCCGTCATCGACCGGGTCGCCTTCGGTGTCGGCCAGGGCCGGCGCCATGAAGGCCAGACCGGCGCAGGTGGCCAGAAGCGTGTTGCGGAATGTATCGGTGAGCGACCGGCTGGCGGTCGAAAGGCGTGTGTTGCGCGGCATGATTTCCCCCTGCGTCAGGCGGGGGATGCTTAGCGGGGCCACCGGGCCGGTAGAATTCGACGATTATCGTAGACGGCCGGATTTCTTGTCCCGGCCGGTCGCTATGACCGGGCTGCCCGGCGCGCCGGACAGGTCAGCACGGCCATCACGCCATGTCCCGCCCGCGACACGACGCGCAGCTTCAGACCGCCATGCTCGGCCAGGCGGAAAACGATCTCCAGTCCGAGGCCGGAGCGCTTTCCGCCGCTCTTTTCACCGGCCGCGGGCGGAGTGGCACGTGCGGTCAGTTCGGTATCCCCGGCGGGCAGGCCCTTGCCATTGTCGGCAATGACGAGATCGACATGGCCGCCGCGGCGCCGTGCACCGATCACGATCCGGTCGCCGCCGGAATGGGCGATGGCGTTGGACACCAGATTGGCCAGGATGTGTTCGACAATGCCCGGGTCGGCGTGGATATGGGCGCTCGAGCGGGCGGCTGTCAGCGCGATCTTCTTGTTCGCGGCGATCTCGCCGAAGGCCGAGACGAGCGTTCCGGCCAGCCGGGAGACGGGCAGGCGATCCGGGCTGACCGTGCGCTTGCGCGCATCCAGGTGCGCCACTTCCAGGATCGAGGAGATCATGCGCGAGACATTGCGCGTGACCATCTGCTGGCTGCGGCTGACATCGAGGGCCGCCGCCGTGTCGCCGCGCTCGAGGAGTTCGGTCAGGCGCGCGGCATTGAGGTCGAGGGCGAAGACCGGCTGACGGATGTCATGCCCCGTGGCGGCCAGCAGGAAGGTGGTGAATTCGTGCGCCCGTTCGGCGGCCTCCTTGGCCTCTTCATAGCGCCGCATGATGAAGTAGCGGCGCCGCGCACGGATCGACAGCATGATCGCCATCACCCAGCCGAAGGCACAGCACGACACCATCATCACCGACTGGCCGATCATCGGATGTTCGGCGGCGTCCCACCACATCACGGTGAGGGTGAGATAGCTCACGGCATAGCCGGTGGCCGAGATCATGATCGCCCACGGGAAATAGGCGAGCGCGACCCCCAGAATGATGATGTGCAGCGACATCCAGAAACTGGTGAAGACCAGCACGTCGGAAATACCGTCCGGTGTGGTTTCCACGGCCGGGTAGGCGCAGGCGACCAGAGCTGCGGCAATCGTCGAGGTGATGATCCAGACGAAGACAAGCCGGCCGGCCCAGCCCTGCGGGTTTTGCGGCGCTGCGATCAGCATCCAGCCGCCGACGGTGACACCGAGAATGCCGGCCACGATCCGGCTGGCGATCGTCGTCGCGAAACGGTCCGTCCCCTGCAGGTAGGACAGGTCGATACTGGTCGAGATCAGCCAGGCGAGCGAGAAGGCGAGCAGGGTGATGCCGGCCTGCAGCCGGATTCCGCTCCAGCTTTCGGCCAGGAAGGCCTGTTCGAGCGCGGCGTCGGAAAAACGTCCGTCGATCCGGCGAATCTGCGGATAATCCATACTTTTCCAGACGCTATCGGTGTAGACTATTCCCCTGCGTGAATGTGTAACGGTCGGTGGCGCGGGCTGGCAAGCGGGGATACAGGCCAACACCATGACCAAGGTGGAAAATTCCAGGCGCGTGGTGGTGATCGACGATCACGCCATCGTCCGAGAGGCCGTCAGCGGCACGATCGCCATGCAGGCGGGCTATGAACTCGCCGGCTCTGCCGAGGACGGCGAGAGCGCCATTGTCCTTCTCCAGGAACAGCAGCCCGATATCGCCGTCGTGGATTTCGCCCTGCCGGACATGACGGGTCTGGAAGTGATCGAACGCGTGCGCGAAGCCGGTTCGCACACGCGCTTCCTGTTGCTGACGGGATCCCACATGGACGAGCGCGAGCGCGCGGCCCTGGCCGCCGTCGCGGACGGTTTCATGCACAAGGAGGCGGGGCGGGACAGCCTGCTGGCCGCGATCGATGCCGTGGCGGAGGCGCCGCCGCACCGGACCCCGAAACGTCAGCCCGATGCTGACGAGGAGGAGGGCGGCGTGCTCAAGGCCGGAAGCCTCACCGTGCGCGAGCGGGACGTCCTGCGCGAGATCGCGCGGGGACATTCCGTCGACACGATTGCGGACAATCTGGCGGTCCGTGTCTCCACCGTCCGCAAACACCGCGAGAACATCATGGCCAAGCTCGGGCTCAATTCCACGGCCCAGCTGGTGCGCGCCGCCATGCAGATCGGTCAGTACTGACCCTCACGCCGGGGCAGGACCCGGCTGTCCCGGACGATAAAGGCGGGCCGGTCCTCGTCCGCGATGTGATGCGTGACGCGGATCGTGTCTGCGGAAATGTCGAGCACGTTGAAGCCGGCCGGCTCGCCGCGCGTGCGGCGCGAGAATGTCGTGCCTGCGCCGACGAACCAGCAGGTGTGCGACGGGCCCTCGGCAGGCAGGGCGAAGGTCTCGTGCAGATGGCCGGTCAGAACCAGGTCGCAATGTTCGGCAATCGTGGTGACCGACGTGCCGGCCCGGGCGGTGCGGGCGCGGCCGCGGTTTCCACCCGGTGCCAGGATGGGGTGATGGCAGGTGAGCACCCGGAGATCGGCATCGCGCTCCGCCAGCAGGTCGAGCGCGCGGCCCAGGCTGGGCCGGCCGATGCGCCCCAGAGACCAGTCCGGCTGCCATTGCGCCCGCCGGGCGGTCCGCAGGCCCTCGATATGCAGTGCCCCGTCTTCCAGGCTGGATGCCATGTGCCGGCCCACCGAGCGTTCATAGCGCCGCCAGGGCGTCGTGAAACGCCTGTGCAGGGCGCGCGAGGGCACATCATGATTGCCGGGAATGCCGACAACCGGCGGGTCGAGACGGCCAAGGAAGCGGGCGGCAGCGTCGAACTCGCTCTTGCGGCCGCTCTGGGTGAAGTCCCCGGCGGCAATGACGGCATCGGGCCGGGAGGCGTTGCACAGGTCGACGAAGGCGTCGACCAGATCTCTGTCCTCGGCACCGAAATGAAGGTCGGCGATCTGGAAAAGCTTGGTCATTCTGTCCAGTTCAGGAAGCGGATAGGGGTGTCGGAGCGTGTGATGGTGAGGTTGCCCGGCATGAAGACGGGTTCACCGTCCAGCATCAGGGCCAGCGGCTTGCGGGAGCGGGCCTCGATGCAGGCTGTCCGGCCGCTGACGCCCGGCCGCTCGCCATCATGGATGTCGGTCAGCAGGGTCAGGCCGGCCCAGGCGACATCGCCGATATTGCGCCAGTGAACGGCCACATAGGCCATGTCCCCGGCTTCACCGTCGAGGTCGACATAGATGCCGCTGGCGCGCTTGCGGTCGCGGTCGTCCCCGTCCAGCCAGTACCGGATACGGGGTTTGAAGGCGTGGCGGGCTGCCGCCGCGATGCGGCGCGACAGGGAGGGCAGGGGCGGAACACCGTCTGCCTCGCGCACCATTTCGCGGGCCCGGGCGACCGTTGACGGGAAGCCCAGTGCGGCGGCGACCAGGAAGATCTCCTCTCCGGCCAGTCCGGGCCGGAACGGCTTGACGCGCGTGTCGCCGACCGTGTCGAGCATCTCGCTGGCGCTGCGGTGGCCGTAGAGCCGGTGGACCAGCATGTTGGCCGTGCCCAGCGGCAGCGGCAGCAGCGGACATTTCGCGCCATTGCGGTGCGCCATGCAGGCGACCGCCTGGATCGTGCCGTCACCGCCGGCGATGGCAATCCCGTCGAAACCCTGTGTGTCCGCATCGCGGATACGGGCCTCGATATCGTCCTCGCCGAACTCCCAGACCGCGTCGATCGCCGGGTGTGCTGTCAGTTCTTCGGCCAGTGCATCGGTATCGCCGCGCACGAAACGCCCCGAGGTCCGGTTGATCACCAGTGCCAGCTTCGCCATCTACGTCCTCCTCAACAGGTAACGCAGATATGGGGCGAGCGTTCCCGCACACTGCAGGTTGCAGGCGTTACTGGCGATGCGATGACCGTGCAGACCTCTCCCCCAACGCGGACAGAGGTCCCGGCTGCCCGGTCAGTTCGGAACGGCCACGCCGGGCAGTTCGGTAAAGGGTTCGATGCCGAATTCCGGATAGATTTCGGTCGGGTAGTAGAAGGTGCCATCGGACGAGACGAGCGAGATCGTCTTGATGTCGGCGAGGTCCTCGACCGGGTTTCCGGGCACCAGGAAGAAGTCGGCCCGCATGCCCGGCGCGATCGAGCCGAGCCGGTCGGCAACACCCAGATAGTCGGCCATGCCATGGCTCGCCCAGGCCAGGATCTCGGCCGGGCTCATGCCGGCTGACTGGTACAGTTCCAGCTCGCGATGATAGGCGAAGGCGCCGCCCAGATCAGTACCGGGCACCATGAAGATGCCGCGCTCGTGCATCATGCGGATGGTTTCCCGGACCTGGTCGAAGGCGCCGGCGTAATTGGCGTCGTCCTCGGGCGTCGCGATATCGGCCCAGGCGCTGCGCGCCGAGCGCTGAACGCCCACCGGCATATGGTCGATATAGTCCACCGTGCCCGGCGAGACCTGGCCATTGCGCGACAACAGCAGGGCTTCGTGGATGGCCAGGGTGGGATCGATCGCCACACCGCGCTCCGCCATCGCATCCAGCGTCGACTGCACCGGCGCGCTCTGCAGGTCGAGGGCGGGCAAGCGGCGCAGGGCCGTCAGGCGCAGCAGGGTGCGGGTATCCTCGCCGTCCTCCAGCACCCAGCCCAGCATGAGCTGGTTGATATGGGTCAGCTCGTCATAGCCGGCCGCGATCATGGCGTCGGCATTGGTGAAGGCCGGGACGTGACCGGAGACGCGCAGCCCGTTGGCGTGCGCCGTCTCGATCATCGCCGGCACCCAGTCCGGATTGATGGAGTTGTAGATCTTGATCTGGATGAAATCGCCGGCCTCGGCATAGGTCTCGACGGCGGCGACGGCTTCCGCCTCGCTCTCGACGATGATGCCATTATTGGAGTTGTACTGGCTGCGGCCTTCGATGAAGCCGGACCGGAAGATGCGCGGGCCCGCAATCTCGCCGGTCCGGATGCGCTCGATCAGTTCGCCCAGGACTTCATTGTCATTGCCCATATCGCGGATCGAGGTGACGCCGGCAGCGATGTTGAGGATCGCGTCGTCCTCGCCGACATGGCCGTGCATCTCGAACAGGCCGGGCACCAGCGTGCCGCCATTGCCGTCGATGATCACTTCGCTGTCGACAGGTTCGGCATCGAGCGGTTCGATGGCGGCAATCGTGTCGTCGACCACCACGACGGAGACCGGCTCGCCCAGGGTCGCGTTCACCGAGTCGAAGACCCGCACATTGCGGATCCGCACGGGCGCGCCGTAATTGTGGGCGTAGCGCGTCTGCATGTCTTCATAGCGCCGGGCGCCATATTCGGTGGCCCGTTCGCGCAGGCGTTCGTCCTCGCCTTCAAAACCCTCGGCGAGCACCGAGAAACGCGGGCTGATGACGCCGAAGAAGGCCCGGCCATCCATCAGGAAATAGGTCGGGTCGAGCGAGGTGCCGGACAGGGCATAGCTGGTCACCGTGCGCGTATCCGTGCCGTCGGAGACATCCAGCCTTTCCATTTCGGCCAGGCGCAGCGTGCCGCCGGGGATGGCCGGCAGCGACATGTCCTCGCTGTCCATCAGGGCGCGGGCAGCGATGGCGAGCCAGTAGGGGCTGGCATTCTGGGGTACGTAGAAGGCCGGTTCCGCCGGGATCGCCTGGTCGGACCCGGTCGTGTCGGTCCAGCGGGCCTCGCTGTCGGCATATTCGAAGCTCTCATCGACCGGATTGCCGAAGGTCGTGGCGCCCTCGATCGTCCAGTTCAGCGGCATGCCGGCGCCGTCCAGCGTGATCTCTTCGGCCAGCGTCGGGCCGCGGCCATTATTGCGGTACTCATAGTCCAGCGAATAGCTGTCGCCGGACGGGGTGACTTCCAGCGCGCCGATCGCCGTTCCGCCGACCATGACGGTGAAGCGGGTGGCTTCGGCGGTCTGCGCGGCCGTTCCGGCTGTCTCTGTCGTCGCGGTCTCGGTGTCCGATGCCGGGCTGCAGGCAAACAGCGCTGCAGCGAACAGGACCGGCAGCGCCGGCCGAAGTGTCAGTGTCATGGCTTTCCCCGAATGTCTCTTTCCCATCCGGGTTAGCACCGAAAGCCGGGCCTGTCTGCTACCGGCGTGTGGACAATGAAGAACCGCCTGTGCGCGGCCATGGCCCGCAGCACAGGCGGTCGGGACGCCGCAGTGGAGGGATTCCGCGCGGCGTCCGGCTGGCCCGCGCGGTCAGTGACGATCCGCGCTCGCGAGTTGCACCGCGCGATCATTGCGGTGCAGGGCCAGAAGGCGGGGGTCGCCAAGGGCGGAGACGACGCGATCGAGCTCGGCATGGTGACAATTGTCCGCAGCGCGGACGCGCGGCAGCGACATGCGGCGTGTCGAGTCGCAGGCGGCGGCGACTTCACGCTCAAGACGGCGCAGGACCGCGCGGCGGCCGGCATCCGTGCTCAGCTCATAGTTCTGGACGACATAGTCCCGGCCGGCCTGGCCGCGCTCGGACTGTTGGGCCTGTAGCGCCGTGCCGGAGAGCAGGATGGCGGCGAGGGCGAGGCTGGTTGTGCGGATCATCACGATCTCCCGTGTCTGGTGATGCCGGGACATCTCACCGGATTGCGGCTGTCGGGTCCTGACGCTTTGCCGACGGAAACAACCTCCGCGATCACGGTTGGAGAAAAATTCGCTCCTGAAAGGGTTTGGGGGCGAAAAAAGTTGTACCGATCTGCGGCTCGGGAGGTTTTCGTCAGGTTTTTTGATCCGATCGGCCCTAGCTCTTGCGCCGTTCCTGGACAAATCTGTCGGCTCGACGCGAGAATTCGGAAGGTGGGGGATGACCGAGCGGCCTGCGCCGATACATGTGCCATTCCGGCTGGGCGGGATTCTGGTGGATCCCGGCCGTGGCACACTGACCCGCGGCGAGATGAACCGCCGGGTGGAACCCCGCGTGATGGACGTGCTGTGCACACTGGCCGCGCGCGCCGGCGAAGGGGTTCGCCGCGAGGCCCTGCTCGACACCGTCTGGGGCGATATCATCGGTAATGACGAAGCCTTGACGCGAGCGGTCTCGCGCCTGCGCTCGGAGTTGCGGGCTTTCGGCAGCGATGCCCTGGTCGAGACCCTGCCCAAGCGCGGCTATCGCCTGACCTGCGCGGTGGTGGAACTGGAGCCGCGGCGCGAAACGCCGCAGCCTGCCCGCCCTGGCCAGTCAAGCTCCGGACCGTCACGCTTCGGCCGGGGCTGGGTATGGGGCGCAGGCGCAGTCGCGGGCCTGACCGTATTCGCTGCCCTTTTCCTCGCCTGGCCGAGGCCGGGGCTGATCGAGGGTGCCGTCGCGCTGCGCTTCGACATGCCGGGCGAAACGGGGCATGAGCTCGACCGGGCCTTCCGGGCGCTGAATGTCGATCGCGCCGTATTCGCAGTCACGCCGGCGCGGTCGGAGTTTGTGGCGTCGGTCGTGTCTGCAGGCGAGGCCGCGAATGCCGACCGGGCCGGGCCGCTGAGCGTAAATCTGACGGACCGGCAGAGCGGAGCGGTACTGCTGACCCAGCCGTTCGAGCGGGATGGCCGGGCGGCCACCGATCTGGTTCGTCATATCGCCATGGTGCTGACCGCCGATCTGCGCTGCCTGAGCGAATTGCGCAGCCTTGCCGAGCCCGGAATCGCTGCGGATACAGGAGTTGTCAGCCAGTTCCTTGCCCTGTGTGCCCTGGTGCGAACGGGCGGACAGATTGTCCAGCCGCAAACACTGACAGCGGACCTGCTGGAACAATACCCGGACAGCGCCTTCATGCATGGCCTGCATGCCGTGGCGCTGATGTCGCGTCCCGAGCAGCATTTCTTTGCCCAGGCGGATTCGCGCGCCGGGCAGGTCGCAGAGGCGGCGAACGGGTTGATCGATACTGCGCGCAGGCTTGATCCCGATGCCCCTGTCCTGGCCTACGCCGAAGCACTGGCCTCGGTGTATGGCAGCAGCCGCGAGCAGCAGGTCGCGGTGTTCGCGACACTGCCCCGTTCCAGCTGGCTCGGCCTGCAGGTCCAGAACCGCTATTTCGATATCCTGCGGCAGACCGGGCAGGAGCTCGAGGCCTTCAGGCTGGCCGAGGACCTCGAAGCGATCTGGCCGGTACACTTCCAGACTTCGACCTTCATGGCTCTGGCTCTTGTCCAGCGCGGGCTGGCTTCCGAGGCGGTTGCCTTCATCGAGCAGAAAAGCCGCCTGTTTCCCGACGCCCGCCGTCTGCAGGGGCTCGCCATGGTCGCCCAGCTGCACTATGGCGAGCCGGAGGCCGCGGTGGAGATCGTTCGGGCCGTGTTGCCGCCGGAGGCACATCCGTGTGCCCTGGCATACCTGTCAGCCCGGCGGGACGGTGTTCCCGTTGCCGAGCGCGTCGATCTGGACGGATGCGACAATATCGACACCACACAGGTCGCGCGCATGCACGCCGTCACGCAGGACTGGGCGCAGGCGATGGAGAATATCGCGCTGTTCGATCCGCGTGCGGCCCAGCTCGCCGTGGTCCTGCACTATCCCGAGTTCGATCCGTTGTGGACCGGGGCCGCGATGTGGGAGCGGGCGGACGCGTTCGGTCTGGTCGATTTCTGGCAGGCGACCGGCACACGTCCGGATGTGTGCCGGCGGCCGAACATGGTCACGGTCTGCGAGCGCGAGATCGTCTCCCGCATTGCGCGTTGATCCGGCCGTTACTCGCTGTCGCCTGGCGCCGGAAACACCGTGATCCCGTCGCGCGCGAGACCGGCTGTCCAGAGCTCACCATGCCAGACGAGGGCGGTCGTGATGCCGTCGGCGCCATCGTCCGGACCGCGCAAGGCAAACGCCGGGCGTCCGTCCGTGTCGACGGCGATGGCCATGGGCGGACGCGCGGGCAGGGGCGGCGGACCGGCCAGCTGGATCCAGCGCCAGGCCAGGCGTTTGACAAAGGGGCGCGGGTGCAGGGCTTCCAGGTCCATGGCGCGGGGGGATGGCATGGCGGCCCAGACCAGTCCGCTCTCGCGGTCGAATTCCAGATTGTCCGGATAGCCCGGCAGGCCCTCGATCAGGACCGACATCTCTGCGGTATCCGGATCGAGCTGCCAGATACGGCCGGTCCAGGTCTCGTTGAGATAGACCAGGCCAGTCTCGGGGTCATGATCGACACCATTGATGAAGCCGAGGCCGGTGGCCAGTTCCTCATAGGCGCCGGAACCGGTGACCAGCAGGACGCGGCCGGTCTGGTCGCCCTCGAAGAAGGACGCCATGTGGTCGCCATAGCCGTGACGCAGCGAGGCGTCGGTCATCACGATCCGCCCGTCTTCCAGCACGGTGAGATCGTCGGGAAAGACCAGCGGGCCGTCCGGCGCCGGTGCCAGCCAAGTCTGCCAGCCGCCCTCGGTCTGGCGCAACAGGCCCAGCCGCGCATCGGCGACGAACAGCGTGCCGTCGGGCCCAAAGGCCAGACCGAGCGGGCGTCCGCCGGTCTCCGCCACCATTTCCCAGTCGCCGGAAGGGCCGCGCGCCATGATCCGCCCGTCGGCGAGGCTGGCATAGAGACGGCCGTCCGGACCGGGCTCCAGATCCTCCGCGCCATGCAGGTCCTCGCGCTCCTGGCGCAGGGGCGCTGTCTCGGTCTCGAACCGGGCCGCAAGCGCCGGATCGGGCAGGGGCGGCTCGAAATGCATCGCATTGAGCGAGCCCGGCCCCCAGGCGGCCAGGCCAAGTATGGCGGCCAGTATGGCTGCAATGATGATGACAAAGCGCATGCGCCCCTCCCGTTTTGCCGGAGAATATCCGCCAAGCCCGGGGGCAGGGAAGATGCGATGACTATTTAAGCGTGCCGGTCGTGTAGAGACGGACTTTCAGTCCACCATGATCGACCGGCCGGCCGGGTGGGCCGAAAGGCAGGCGTGTGGCGCGTGCCAGTGCGGAATCCGTCGTGATCAGTCCGATCCGCCAGCCCGCAAAGCGGCTGCGCAGGACCTGGCCGAGCGTGCCGTGCAGGGTCACCAGCGCCGCCTTCTTGCCGATGCGGCCGCCATAGGGCGGATTGACAATCACCAGACCGGGCGGACCGTCGGGGCGTTGCAGGTCGGCGACCGGGCATTGAGAGAAGTCCGTCCAGCCAGCAACCCCGGCGCGGGCGGCGTTGGCGGTGGCCATGCGGATCGCACCGGCATCGCGGTCGGAACCGGAAAAGCGCAAGCCGCCGGGCGGGGACGCCGCGGCCAGGGCCTGCGATTTCATTGTGTCCCACGCTGCAGGGTCGAACGAGGCCAGTTGCTCGAAGGCAAAGTCGCGCGAGCGTCCTGCGGGCAGGCCGGCCGCGATCTCGGCGGCCTCGATCACGAAAGTGCCCGAGCCGCACATCGGATCGAGTACGGGCTCGCGGCCGTCATAGCCGCATTCGCGCAGGAAGAGGGCGGCCAGGGTCTCGCGCATCGGCGCCTTGGCGACCGCTTCCTTCTGGCCGCGGCGGTGCAGGAGTTCGCCGGAGGTGTCGACGCTGAGCGTGCAGACATTGTCCTCGATGCGCACCCGCACGCAGACCGGTGCCGTGTCCTCGACCGTTGCGCCGAAGCTTTCGCGCAGCGCGGTCTCGACCCGCTGGGCGGCCGCACCGGCATGATAGATTTTCGAACGGCGGCAGCTCGCCTCGACGCGCACCGGCACGTCCTTGCGCAGGACCCGGCCCCAGTCGAACTTGCGCGACAGCTTGTCCAGCTGCGCCAGGTGGACGACACGAAAAGCCCCGATGCGGGCCAGGATGCGGCTGGCACCGCGCACGACGAGATTGGCCCGCCAGACATCCGGCCATCCGCCCTGCACGATGACACCGCCCGGTGAGGCCGTGGCCCCGGCAAAGCCGTGTGCGTCCAGCTCGGCTGCCAGGGCGGTTTCCAGACCGGGAGCGGTTGCCAGGAAAATCTCGAATGTGTCGTCCGTGCTCATGTCCTCTGTTTAGCGGCGTTCGGGGGCGGGCGCGACGCTGCCGTGCGGTGGACGCGGAACCGGAACCTCCTGACACCGTTGTGACCGGACAGACCGGACAAGGCCCGGTTTGCGGGAGGTTGCGGTTGCACGCCGCGACCTCACCTGCTTGTGTAGACCGATCCCGGCATCGCGGCCTGCAAGGGGGTGGATATCCCTCCGGCGCTCCGCTATGCGGACGCAACGAGCGCGACGGAGCAGGCGATGGCTCACGACATCTCCGAGACGATCGAAGACCGTATCCAGGCTCTCCGGCCAGGTCGTGGCGAGACCGGTGAACCGGCCGGTTCCTTGAAGGCCGGGAGTGCGGTTGACCGGTTTGCCCGTGTCCGCGGACGGACCGTGGCGCTCGCCGCACCGCTCAGCGATGCCGATGCGACGGTGCAGTCGATGCCCGATGCCAGTCCGGCGAAATGGCATCTGGCGCATACAAGCTGGTTCTTCGAGGCGTTCGTGATTGCCCCGGAGCGCGGCGAGGCGGCCCGTTTCGACGCCGACTACGCTTTCCTGTTCAATTCCTATTACGACGCGGTCGGCGACCGGCATGCCCGGCCGCATCGCGGCATGCTGACCCGCCCCACGCTGGAGGCGGTGTTCGACTATCGCCGGCACGTCGACCGGCACATGCACGCACTCCTCTCGGACGGCAATGCCCGCGCGCTTGCCATGCTGGAACTGGGCCTGGCCCATGAGGAACAGCATCAGGAACTCTTCCTGACCGACATTCTCCACCTGTTCGCCCAGAACCCGCTGAAGCCGGTTTATGCGGCCGATGCGCCGCAGCCGCAGCCCGTCGCGGGCGAGGCGCAGTGGGTGGCGTTCGAGGGCGGGCTGGCCGCCATCGGCAGCGATCCGGACGGTTTCCACTATGATTGCGAAGGGCCGGTGCACGAGGCCCGGCTCTACCCGTTCGAACTGGCCAGCCGCGTCGTGACCAATCGCGAATGGCTCGAATTCATCGCCGATGGCGGCTATGCGCGCCCGGCCTTCTGGATGTCGGACGGGTTTGCGCAATGCCAGGCCGAAGGCTGGCAGGCACCGCTTTACTGGTTCTCCACGCCGGACGGCTGGCACACGATGACCCTGCGCGGCGCGCAGCCGGTCGATCCCGATGCGCCGGTCTGTCATGTCTCCCACTACGAGGCCGACGCCTTCGCCCGCTGGGCCGGGGGCCGTCTGCCGACCGAGCAGGAATGGGAGCATGCCGCCCGCACGGCAAAGCCGGGCGCGCTGCACGGGCTTTACACGGATGTCTGGGAATGGACGTCCAGCGCTTTTGCCGCCTATCCGGGCTATTGCCCGCCGGACGGCGCGATCGGCGAGTACAATGGCAAATTCATGAGTGGCACGATGGTGCTGCGCGGCGCCTCCTGCGCCACGGCCGAAGGCCATGCGCGTCCCGGCTACCGCAATTTCTTTCATCCGGCGAAACGCTGGCAATTCACGGGGCTCCGGCTGGCACGCGACACACGCTGACGCGGCGGCCCATCCTGTCTTCTCTATCCACCCAGACCACCCCAAGCGGAGAAATCATGCTGGACGATGTTCTCGAAGGCCTTGCCGGCCGCCAGAAAACGCTGCCCTCGCGCCTGCTCTACGATGCGCGCGGCTCGGATCTGTTCGAGGACATCACGGCGCTACCGGAATACTATCCCACACGCACCGAGACCGCGATCCTCACCGCCGCCGCGCCGGACCTGTCGCGGCGGATCGGCGAGGGGGCCGTTCTGGTCGAATACGGTGCCGGGGCGTCGGTGAAGACGCGGATCCTGCTCGACGCCCTTGAGGCGCTGGCCGGCTATGTGCCGATCGACGTGTCCGAAGACATGCTGGCCAAGACCAAGCCGCTTCTGCAGCAGGACTATCCCGAACTGCCCATCCATCCTGTCGTCGGCAATTTTCTGGTCCCGCCCCCGCTGCCGGATATCGACCCGCGGGCGCGCCGGGTCGGCTTCTTTCCCGGCTCCACCATCGGCAATCTCGACGATGC
The DNA here is from genome assembly GCF_027922185.1 of Maricaulis virginensis. NCBI lineage: Bacteria > Pseudomonadati > Pseudomonadota > Alphaproteobacteria > Maricaulales > Maricaulaceae > Maricaulis > Maricaulis virginensis. The sequence continues at coordinate 584,132 of NZ_BSFE01000001.1, forward strand.
CGATATCGAGACCTTCCTGGCCGGTGCCGCCGAGGAGCTGGGTCCGGACGGGCTTCTGGTGCTTGGCGTCGATCTGAAGAAGAGCCCGGATATCCTGATCCCGGCCTATGACGACGCCCAGGGCGTGACCGCGGACTTCAACCGCAATCTCCTCGTGCGGATCAATCGCGAGCTGGGCGCCGACTTCGATCTCGACGCCTTCCGGCATGAAGCCCGCTGGAACGAGGCGGACAGCCGGATGGAGATGCATCTTGTCAGCCTCGCCGACCAGAGCGTGACGATCGGCGGCAAGCGTTTCGACTTCGCCGCCGGCGAAACCATCCACACGGAAAACTCCCGCAAGTTCGATCTGGACGAGCTGGACGCCGTGCTGGCGGCCGGGGCCTGGTCACGCGAAGCAACCTATACGGACCCCGGCCAGCTCTTCTCCGTGCTGTTGCTCGGGCGGGCCTGAGGGGCGTTCTGCCGCCAAACGCCGCTGCTGCCGCAGCGATGACCGCCACGCCAACAAAACCACGCCCCGCCAGCGACGGCGCCCGTGCGGACATGCGGACGATCGAAAACGGTTTGGCGGAGGCGGTGTGCCGGCGTGTGGCCATGATTCTTGCCAGTCCTGCCGGTCGCGCGCGCAGGTCCGTACCCCGTCGGTAGTCCAACGGCGCAGGCGGCCGCGCGGGCGTCAGCGCGTCGCGATGCCGAAACGCTGCCGGTAGGCTGCGGGCGTGGTACCGACGAGCTTGTGGAAGAGTTTGCGGAAAGCGGCCGGATCGGCATAGCCGACATTCCAGGCAATCCGGTCCACCGGCTCAAGCGTGCGTTCCAGACTTTCGCGCGCCCTGGCGATACGAACCTGCTGAAGATAGGCGTTGGGCCGGTGCCCGGTGGCAGCGGAGAACCGGCGCAGGAAGGTCCGCTCTGTCATCCCGGCCACGGCATGCAGGTCGGACTGATGGAGAGGCTCGGAAAACCGCGCGTGAAGATGGTGCTGGGCCCGGCGGATGGCGGCATCGCCATGGTCGAAGCGCGGGATAAAGGCGGCGAAAGGCCGCTGGCTGGAGCGCGGCGGATCGACAAGCAGGAAGCGCGCCGTGGCAAGCATGGTCGCAGCACCCAGGTATCGCTCCACAAGGGTCAGGCCAAGATCGGTCCAGGCCAGGATGCCGCCAGCGGTAACAATATCGCCGTCGTCCAGAACCATCTGGTCTTCGGCGAGCCGGATGTCCGGGAAACGCCGGGCGAGCTGTTCGGCGAAGGCCCAGTGGGTTGTGGCGCGGCGGCCGTTCAGCAGGCCGGTCTCGGCCAGTATGAAGGCACCGGCGCACACCGACCCCAGCACGGTGCCCTGTGAATGCTGCGCTCTGAGCCATTGAGCCGCACGCGGGACGGGCGCCATGCGTTCGGGCATCACCAGGCTGGGCGGGGCAATGGCATGGCTGAGCCGGTGCGCCGGATCCGGATGGCTGTCCCAGACGCAGGCGACATCCCCGGCACCGGCCTCCCAGTGCGACACGCGGATCGTGCGCCCTCCGGACCACTCGCCGGCAATGCGGAACAGGTCGGTCAATCCGTAGATCGCGGAGAGCTGGCAGTCAGGATAAATCAGCAGGCCGATTTCGGCCACGGGCGCAGGCGCGTGCGGCATTGTCGGTTTTGCCTCTCTTGTTGTCGGATTCGCCACGCCCCTCCGTGCACCCATCTGCCTATCTCTGTCCACACAGAAAACGGAGCTGCGGGCAATCGGGCCCGCACCGCACCAACCGAAGGACATTTTATCATGGCAACGATCACGACCCGCGACGGTACGGAAATCTTCTACAAGGACTGGGGCCCGAAGGACGCCCAGCCCGTCGTTTTCCACCATGGCTGGCCGCTCTCGAGCGACGACTGGGACAACCAGATGCTGTTCTTCCTGGGCCAGGGCTATCGCGTGATCGCCCACGACCGCCGGGGCCATGGCCGCTCCGCGCAGGTCCCGGACGGGCACGACATGGACCACTACGCCGCCGACATCGCCGATCTGGCGCGGGCGCTGGACCTGCGCAACGCCATTCATGTCGGTCACTCGACCGGTGGCGGCGAGGTGGCGCGCTACGTGGCCGGTGCCGAGCCGGGCCGGGTGGCCAGGGCGGCTCTGCTCGGGGCGGTTCCGCCGATCATGGTCCGCAATGAGAGCAATCCGGACGGCGTGCCGCTCGAGGTCTTTGACGGCTTCCGTGCCGCGCTGGCCGCCAATCGGGCGCAGTTTTTCCGCGATGTCCCCTCGGGGCCGTTCTACGGCTTCAACCGCGAGGGTGCCGAGGTGAGCCAGGGCCTGATCGACAATTGGTGGCGGCAGGGTATGAGCGGCGGTGCCAAGGCGCACTATGACGGCATCAAGGCCTTCTCGGAAACCGATTTCACCGCGGACCTGAAAGCGATCACCGTGCCGGTGCTGGTGCTGCATGGCGAGGACGACCAGGTCGTGCCGATCGCGAACTCGGCGCACAAGGCGATCAAGCTGCTGCAGAACGGCACGCTGAAAACCTACCCCGGGCTGTCGCACGGCTTCTTCGCCACGCACCCGGATCTCGTCAATGCCGATCTGCTGGCCTTCGCCCGCAGCTGATGCCGTGACGGGCCGCGCCAGCCGGTGTGGCCCGTCAAATCCAGTCCCTCTCACTCCAGGATCGAACACATGACCCGTCTTCCAACTGTCCTCGCCGCGGCCGCCGCGGCCACCATCGCGGGCGCGCTCGGCGTAACCGGCCAGGCCGGTGCGCAGACCGCAATCCCCGGCGACCAGACCATCCGCAATGTCGTGCTGGTACACGGCGCCTTTGCCGACGCCTCCGGCTGGCGCGGTGTCTATGATGATCTCACCGCACGCGGATACCGCGTCACCCTGGTGCAGAACCCGCTGACCTCGCTGGCCGATGACGTGGCCGCCACCCACCGGGCGCTGAACCGCCTGGACGGTCCGGCGATCCTTGTCGGCCACTCCTGGGGCGGCACGGTGATCACCGAGGCCGGCCTCCACCCGAACGTGGCCGGGCTGGTCTATGTCTCGGCGCTGTCGCCGGACGCGGGCGAGACCACGGCGCAGCAATATGAGGGCTTCACCGCGTCACCCGAATTCGTGCTCGATGTCGCCGATGACGGCTATGGTTTTGTCGCGCCGGACCATTTCCAGACCGGCTTCGCCCATGATGTCGGCGATGCGGACGCCGCTTTCATGCGGGACTCCCAGGTGCCGATCAATATGGGTGCTTTCAGCACCGTGCTGCAGCACGCGGCCTGGCGGACAAGACCCAGCTGGGCGGTGATCGCAACCGAGGACAAGGCCTTCTCCCAGGCCATGCTGCACCACATGGCCGAACGTATCGGGGCCAGGGTCACCGAGGTTTCTGCCAGCCACGCTGTCTTCATGACCCAGCCAGCAATCGTGGCCCGGACCATCGACGAAGCCGCACGCGAGGCCCTCGCGTCCGCCGACTGACCAGTCCTGAACACGCGTCCCGCGACCGGAGGCCATGCGCCGCCGGTCGCACGCGTGTTGCGGTTTGCCGGCGCGCCCTCTGCAGCCCGAAGGGTTGTAAACCCGCGGTATCGGAGGCCGGGGCGGCTCGCGGGAAGGGGCGAAAAGTGGCGGAGAGGATGGGATTCGAACCCACGATACGCTTTTGACGTATACTCCCTTAGCAGGGGAGCGCCTTCGACCACTCGGCCACCTCTCCACGTGCCGGTTTAAAGGGCGCGGAGCGGGGCATCAAGTGCGAGGTGCGGCTGCTGTGCATCCCGGTGCATTCATTGTGCAGGCTCCGCTCATCTACGGCGGAGATCGGGCGAGAGGTCCATTGGGACGATGAGGCGCAGCTTGGCATGCGCCGCTGACTGCGCAGGCTTGTACTCACGCGCGGCTGCGCGCCATGTCCAGCCATTTGCGGTGCGTGCGCAGGACGAATTTCGGAGCGTGCCTGGCGGCGGCCATGATTTCCTGCCAGCGGGCCCGGGCGGTTTCCGCGTCACCTTCTTGCTCGAGCAGCATTGCCCAGCGCGCGCGAGCTTCCGGACCGGGGTAGTAGTCGGCGACCGCCGCATAGGTGGTCAGCGCCTCTCCGGTACGGCCCAGTGCTTCCAGCGTGCGCGCATACAGGAGATGCCCCTCCGGATGACGCAGGTCGGGATGCGCGTCCCGCAGCGTATCAAGCGTTGCCAGAGCCGCATCGTACTGCCCCGTCGCGAACTGGGCACGGGCGAGGGTGAACAGGATGCCCTCATCCTCTGCAAAAGCGCCGGATGCCGCCTCGCGGGCCAGGGTCAGAGCGTCTTCGCCACGCCCGGTCTCTAGGAGCGCGTCGGCGGCGCGCTTGAGACTGCCCGGTGTCCGGCTGATCTCGACCTGGGTCAGCGCAGCCCGGGCCTCGCGGCCCGGATCGATCGCCTTTTGCGCCGCGGCGCGGGCCTTGTGCGCCGTCGCACTGCCCGCCGCTCCCGGCAGGATGACGGCCAGCACATAGACCGCCGACCCCAGAGCCGGAAATATGAACAGGATGAAGAGCCAGTACATCGGCTGACCCGTCCGAACGGCGTGGATCGCGCAGGCGAGCGCGACAAGAACGTGCAACCCAAGCAGTACCGGCATCAACCTTCCCCAGAATCCGGCGCGATATCGGGCGCACCGGATTCTGTGATAGGGCGCATGCAGCAATGCTGCAACTTCAACGTCAGAAAAACGCCTGCAGCCCGGTCTGTGCGCGGCCGAGGATGAGGGCGTGCACGTCGTGGGCGCCTTCATAGGTGTTGACCGTTTCCAGGTTCACCATGTGGCGGATCACCTGGTATTCCTCGGAAATCCCGTTGCCGCCATGCATGTCGCGGGACATGCGGGCGATATCGAGTGCCTTGCCGCAATTATTGCGTTTGACGATGGAGATCATCTCCGGCGCAGCCGCAGCTTCGTCCATCAGCCGGCCCACGCGCAGGCTGGCCTGCAGGCCGAGCGAGATCTCGGTCATCATGTCGGCGAGCTTTTTCTGGTAGAGCTGGGTCTGGGCGAGGGGGCGGTTGAACTGCTTGCGGTCCAGCCCGTATTGGCGCGCCGCGTGCCAGCAGAATTCCGCCGCGCCCAGGGCGCCCCAGGAAATGCCGTAGCGGGCGCGGTTGAGGCAGCCGAACGGGCCTTTCAGGCCCGAGACGTGCGGCAGGAGCGCATCTTCGCCGACTTCCACGCCGTCCATGACAATCTCGCCGGTGATCGAGGCGCGCAGCGAGATCTTGCCGCCGATCTTGGGCGCCGAGAGGCCTTTAAGCCCCTTGTCCAGCACGAAGCCGCGGATCTTGCCGTCATGCGCCTCCGACTTGGCCCAGACCACGAAGACGTCGGCGATGGGCGAGTTGGAAATCCAGGTCTTCGACCCGGTCAGCCGGTAGCCGCCCTCGATCTTTTCCGCCCGCGTCTTCATGCCGGCCGGGTCGGAACCGGCATCCGGCTCGGTCAGGCCGAAACAGCCGATCCACTCTCCCGAAGCCAGCTTGGGCAGGTATTTCTGACGCTGTTCTTCCGAGCCATAGGCATAGATCGGATACATCACCAGCGAGGACTGGACCGACATCATCGAGCGATAGCCGGAATCCACCCGCTCGACCTCGCGCGCCACCAGCCCGTAGGCGACATAGCCCAGACCGGCGCCGCCATATTCTTCCGGCAGGGTGCAGCCCAGAAGACCCTGTTCTCCCATTTCGCGGAAGATGGCCGGGTCGGTCTTTTCCTCGCGGAAAGCCTCGATCACGCGCGGCTGCAGCTTTTCCTGGGCGTAGGCATGTGCCGTGTCGCGGACCAGGCGTTCTTCCTCGGTCAGCTGATCGTCGAGGCGGAACGGATCCTGCCAGTCGAAACCGGCCAGATCGGGTGCATCCTTGGCCTTGATGGCGGGTCTGTCGTTCATGGCTCGTCCGTCCCCTTGTGGATGTCGGCTCCTCCTTGCGAGAAGTCCGGTTTGCGCTTGTCGAGGAAGGCGCGATAGCCCTCCTTGAAATCCGCACTGGTAAAGGCGTTGGCGAACCAGGCGCGGGTTTCGTCCGTGTCGTGGTCCTGGCCCTCCAGGACGCGTGAAATCATCTTCTTGGTGTATGTGGCGGACAGGGGCGACATGTCCAGAAGACGCGTGCAGTAGGCGCGCGTTTCCGGCTCCAGGCGTGCCGGTTCGAAGCGGCGGTCCAGAAGGCCGGCGCGCTCGGCCTCGGCCGCGTCGAGCTGGCGCGCGGAAAACAGCATGTCCTTCGCCATCGATCCGCCGACCGCATCGACGAGCCGCTTGGTGTCGTTGAACGGGTAGAGCAGGCCCATCTTGGCGGGCGTGATGGCGATGCGCGCCGTGTCGTCGGCAAAGCGCAGATCGCAGGCCAGCGCCAGGCCGCAGCCGCCGCCGATACAGGAGCCGCGGATCATCGCGATGGTGGGATGGGGAAAATCGGCCAGCGCATCGAGGGCGCGCGCGATACTGGCCGAATAGGCCTCGCCACGCTCGCGGGTGGCGTAGATCTCCTCGAACTCGGAAATATCGGCGCCGGAGGCAAAATGGTCGCCCTGGCCGCGCACGATCAGCACGCGGCAGCGTTCGGCCAGCGTATCGAGCAGGTCCGGCAGGCCCGCCCACATAGCTTCGGTGAAGGCGTTGCGCTTGCCCGGGCGGTTGAGCACGAGTTCGGCGATATCGCCATCATGCCGGATCAGGAGCGGTTCGGTTTCCATCGGGCCCGTTGCAGTCGATAAGGAACGCCGCCGGCCGGCGGCTTTGTACTGGCTTGCAAACCAGCTTAAACCGGCTCACGGGGGAGTTGAAATGTGCGGGCTGCGTTTTGCGCGAGCGCCGCACATCTTGCCGGGGAGGGCAGGATGAACGGGGATAATCTCATCGTTCTGGCGACGCTGGTCGCCTACAAGCTGGTCCTTGTCGGCGTCGGGGTCTGGGCCTCGCGGCGCAATCGCACCGAGGGGGATTTCTTCCTGGCGAGCCAGGGGCTGGGCGCCTGGGTGGCGGGCCTGTCCTATGCCGCCTCGACATCCTCGGCCTGGGTGCTGCTGGGCTTTTCCGGCTTCGTCTATGCCAACGGGCTCTCCGCGCTGTGGATGGTGCCGGGCATCTGGGGCGGTTATGTCGCCGTCTGGCTGTTCTTCGGCCGCCGCCTGCGGGCGGAAACCGCCGAGCGCGGCCATGTCACGCCGACGGATTTCCTGACCGCCGGGCTGGCGGATCGTTCGCGCGCGCTGATCGGTATACTGGCATCGGTCTTCATCCTGTTCTGCTTCATCTTCTACATCGCGGCCCAGTTCGGCGCTGCAGCGGCGGCGTTCGAGACCCAGTTCGGCCTGGGTATCACCGAATCCGTCCTGATCGGCGCGGCCATCGTCCTGCTCTACTCGCTGCTCGGCGGTTTCTGGGCGGTCAGTGTCACCGACATGCTGCAGGGTGCGCTGATGGCCGCGGTCGCCGTGGCGCTGCCCGTGACGGCGCTGATCGCCGCGGGCGGTTTCGGCGGCATTGCCGATGCGCTCTCGGCAACAGCACCGGAAGGCTATCTCGACATCACCGGCGGCCAGGCCGGTTTCGTGTTGATCGGATTTGTCCTTGGCGTGTGGGGCGTGGGCGTCAATGCGATGGGCCAGCCGCAACTGATCTCGCGCCTGATGGCCGTGAAGGACGAGGGCGCGCGCATGCGCGGCTTCACCATTGCCATCGTCTGGGCGATCGCCGTGTTCACCGGCATGACGATACTGGGACTGGCCGGACGGGCCATTGTCGGCGGGGCAGCCGATGGTGAGGCGCTCTTCTACACGCTGGCAGACCAGCTCCTGCCGCCGGTCCTGGCCGGCCTGGTCATAGCAGCCGTCCTGTCGGCGGTGATGTCGACGGTCGACTCGATCCTGCTCTCGGCCTCCGCAGCCGTCTCGCACGACATGCGCCTCTCGCGGCGCTTTGCCGGCAAGGAAGTGCTGGTCTCGCGCATCGTCATGGCCGTGATCGCGGCGGTGGCCGTATGGATGACGCTGAGCCTGCCCGCGACGATCTTTGCCCGTGTGCTCTTCGCCTGGTCGGCCCTGGGCGCCGCCTTCGGTCCGATCATCGTGGTGCGGGTTCTGGGCCTGGAGCCGAAAGCCTGGGCCATCGGAACGGCGATGTGCCTCGGCTTCGGCCTGACGGTATTTTTCAACGCGCTGGGTGCCATCGGCGCAGACAGCCTGTCAGGTGTCATGGCAGTGCTGGGCGATTGGGCGAGGGCCCCCGGCGACCCGGCGGAGCGCATCCTGCCCTGGCTGCCGGCGCTGGCGGTGTTGTGGTGGGGATCGCGGCGCTAGGGTTCTGTGTGTTTTGAAAGTGCACAATCGACAGATCCGGTGTGATGTGGTAATTCAAGGCGTACATTGGAGATGAGGCATGCCCCGTTTGAATGTCGCCGAGAACAGCCGGATGTCTTTCCGTGTCGACAGGGAGGACAAGGCCTTGCTGATGCGTGCCGCCGCGCTTCAGAACACGGATCTGACCGCTTTCGTGCTGACGACCGCCATGCGCGAGGCGAGGGCCGCGATCGAGGCGGCCGAGACTGAACGCCTGTCAGCGCGCGACAGTCAGGCGGTTCTTGACCTTCTCGAAAACCCGCCGGAGCCGAATGAACGCTTGATGGCCGCCGCTTTCGCCATGCCCGACAAGTCGTGATGGCTCTGCCGTCATGGCGTGAGGAGGCGATCGCGAAGCGTCATGCGCGCGCAGGCTTCCAGTGCGGCGAACCAGAGCTGGACACCTTCCTGGCGCGGTATGCGCGGCAAGCGCACGAGCGTGGAGCCTCCAAGACGTTTCTGGCCATTTCTGACGAGGCGTCGGGGGCCGTTCTGGGCTTTTACAGCGTCAGCCCGGCATCGCTGGCCTTCGAGGCCGTTCCTGATAGCGTGAAGCGGGGGCTGGCACGACACGACGTGCCGGCTTTCCGCCTTGCTCGTCTGGCGGTTGACCGGTCGGTCCAGGGGCAGGGACTGGGGGGACAGCTATTGCTGGCAGCCGGCCGCCGCTGCCTGCGGGCCGCAAGCCAGACCGGCGGCGTCGCTCTCCTAATAGATGCCAAATCCGAGCGCGTCGCACATTGGTACGCGGCCTATGGTGCGGTTGCGCGGCCGGATTGTCCCCGATCGCTCCTGCTGCCATTCGCGACGCTGCACGCGGCGCTCAGTGCGGCGGGCCGGCTCTGACCTGCGACACCGTGAACCTTGACCTTTGGCGCGGTCTGTAACACCTCCCCGGCATGATTGCTGAACTCGGGCAGTTCGCCCTGATCCTGGCCTTTGCGGTGGCGCTGGCCCAATCCGTCCTGACCTTCATCGGGCTGCGCACCGCAGACCCGGCCATTCACGGTTTCGCGCGCGCCGGATCGATCGCGCAATTCGTGCTGATGCTGACGGCTTTTGCCTGTCTGACCGTGCTGTTTGCCGTGTCGGACTTTTCCGCCCTGGTGGTCGCCGAGAACTCGCACACCGACAAACCCTTCCTCTACAAGCTGACCGGCGTGTGGGGGAATCACGAGGGCTCTATGCTGCTCTGGGGCCTGATCCTGACGGCCTACACGGCGGCTCTGGCGCTGTCCGCAAAACCGGTCGAGGCGCGGCTGGTCTCGCTGACCTTCGCCGTCCAGTCGCTGGTGACGGCGGCGTTCACGGCCTTTTTGCTGTTCACCTCCAACCCGTTCGCGCGGCTCTGGCCGTCGCCGTTGAACGGGCAGGACCTCAATCCGCTGCTGCAGGACCCCGGTCTCGCCTCGCACCCGCCCATGCTCTATGCGGGCTATGTCGGCTTCTCCATCACCTTCTCCTTCGCCGTGGCAGCGCTGATCGAAGGGCGTGTCGATGCGCGCTGGGCGCGGATCGTGCGGCCCTGGGCGCTGGCGGCCTGGAGTTTCCTGACGGTGGGTATCGCTCTGGGTGCGGCCTGGGCCTATTACGAGCTGGGCTGGGGCGGCTGGTGGGCCTGGGACCCGGTCGAGAACGCCTCCCTGATGCCCTGGCTGGCCGGCACGGCCTTCATCCACTCGCTGCGTGTGATGGAAAAGCGCGACACGCTGAAAGCCTGGACGATCCTGCTGGCGCTGATGACGTTTTCCCTGTCGCTGGCGGGGACCTTCCTGGTGCGCTCCGGCGTGCTGACCTCGGTCCATGCCTTCGCGGTCGATCCGGAGCGCGGCGTCTTCATCCTGGGCATACTGATCGCGGTGATCGGCGGTTCGCTGGCGCTCTACGGGCTGCGGGCCTCGCACCTCAAGCCGACCGGCGTGTTCTCCGAAGTCAGCCGCGAAAGCACGCTGCTGATCAATAACCTCTTCATCGGTGCGGCCTGCGCGCTGGTCTTCTTCGGCACCTTCTATCCGCTCTTCATCACGACCGTGTCGGACGAGACGATCACCGTCGGCGCGCCCTTCTTCAACGCCACCTTCAACCCGATGATGGGCGTGCTGTTTATCCTGGTTCCGGTGTCGGGCATGCTGGCCTGGAAGCGCGGCAAGCTGAAGCCGGTGCTGCGCAAGCTGATGCCGGCCCTGGTGGCAGCCCTGGCGGCGGGCGTGCTGGCACTGTGGATCGCCGACCGCACGCAGATCGCCGGTGCGCTGGGCACGGCGCTGGCCGTGTGGGTGGGGATCGGTGTGCTGACCGATATCGCCCAGCGGCTCAAACTCGGTGACATTCCGCTGAAAGCCTCGCTGTCCCGGGCGATCAACCTGCCGCTGGGCATCTGGGGCATGGCGGTGGCGCATTTCGGTCTCGCCATCACCGTCTTCGCTATCACCGGCGTCAGCGCCTGGAAGCAGGAGACGAGCGCCTTCCTGATGCCGGGCCAGAGCCTGCAGATCGCCGGCTATACGGTCGAGCTCGACGATGTCCGCCGCTTTGACGGTGCGAATTATGTGGCCGAGGAGGGGCGTTTTGCCATCTCCCGCGGGCAGCGCGATCTGGGCGAGCTGGTGGCCGAGCGCCGCTTCTATCCGGTGCGCCAGATGTCGACGACCGAGAGCGCGATCCGCACGCGCGGCACCGGCGATCTCTATATTTCCTTCGGCGAGCCCTCGCGTGAGCGCGGCTGGCCGGTGCATGTCTATATCTATCCCTTCGCGATGTGGCTGTGGATCGGCTCGGCGATCCTGACCCTGGGCGGTGTGCTGTCGATTGCCGACCGCGGCCGGCGCGCCCTGACAGCGCGCAAGGCGGTCGACTCGGCCGGGACTGTGCGGGAGGCTTCGGCATGAACCGGCTTTTCCTTTTCCTGCCGCTCGCCCTGTTCGCCGTGATGGCGGCATACTTCGCCCTCGGGCTGCGCGAAAATCCGGGCGAGATCCCGTCCCAGCTGATCGATCGCGAACTGCCGGCCTTCGACCTGCCGCCGATCCAGGGGCACGAGACCGGGCTGGCGAGTGCGGATCTGGCCGGCGAGGTGAGCCTGCTGAACGTATTCGGCTCCTGGTGCCCGCCCTGTGCGATCGAGCACCCGATGCTGATGCAGATCAGCCGCTCGGGCGTGGTGCCGGTCTATGGCATCGACTGGAAGGACCCGCCGGGCGCCGGCACGCGCTGGCTCGAGCGCAACGGCAATCCCTATGTCCGCATCGGCAATGACGCCGAGGGCCGCGTGGCGATCGATCTGGGGATCACGGGCGCGCCGGAAACCTTCATCATCGACCGGGCCGGGCGCGTGCGCTACCGCCATGTCGGGGTGATCACGGAAGACGTCTGGGAGGGCACGCTGCTGCCGCTCGTCGAGCATCTGCAGGCGGAGGAGATGCCATGAGGCAGATGCTTGCCGCCATGCTTGCCGGACTGATGCTGGCCGGCGCTGCCCTCGCTTCTCCGGGGCCGGAAGAGCGTATGGAAGACGCCCGGCTGGAAGCCCGTGCGCGCGCGCTCTACGACCAGCTGCGTTGCGTGGTCTGCCAGAGCCAGAGCATCGACGATTCCAACGCGCCGCTGGCTGCCGATCTGCGCGCCGTGGTGCGCGAGCGTCTGCTGGCGGGTGACAGCGACGCCGAGGTGAAGGCCTATCTGCAGGATCGCTATGGCGATTATGTGCTGATGCTGCCGCCGGTTCAGGGCAATACCATCGCGCTCTGGCTGTTCCCGCTCGTGGTGCTTGCCGGGGGCGGGATTGCCATCCTCGTCTTCGTGCGCGGACAGCGCCGGACGTTCATGGCCGGTGACGATACGGGCGAGGGCGATGATGCCCGCGCCCGCGCCCTCTCGGACGAGGAGGGCCTGTCATGATCTGGTTGCTCATTGCCGTGATCGCCACGCTGGTGGCGCTGGGCCTGATCCTGCCGGTCATGCGGCGCGAGACCGCGGATGCCGCGTCCGGGCTGAGCGTGTTTTCCGGCCAGCGCGAGGAATTGCGCCGCGATGTGGATCTCGGCCTGGTCGAGCCCGGCGAAGCCCGCGCTGCGGAGCTCGACATCCGCCGCCGTGAACAGGCCGCGCTGGAGCGTTCAGGCGAGGTGAAGGCGCAGCCCAGTCCGCGGCTGCGCCTGGCAATCATCATGGCCAGCATGGTCACTGTCATGGGGGCCGTGCTGATCTACATGCAGATCGGGTCGCCACAGCTCGCTGGTCGCGCTGCGCCCGCGCCCATGGCGGAGGTACCGGACGAGATGCAGGCCGTGCTGGATGAGGTGGATGCACTCGCCGCCGATCTGATGGCCAATCCGGACGATCCGCGCGGCTGGGCGGTGCTGGGCCAGGCCTATCTCACGCTCGGACGGTTCGACGAGGCCGCGATTGCGTTCGAGAACGCGATCAACGGGGCTCCCGACAGTGCCTATCTGTTCGCATCCCTGGGCCAGGCCTATCTGTTTGCCGAAGGCGGCGAGATGTCGCCGCGGGCACGCGAGGCGTTTTCGCGGGCGCTCGACATCGATCCGCAGGATGTCCGTGCCCGCTTTTTCCTGGCCGAGGCGCTTTATCAGGATGGCGCGCGGGACGAAGCCATCCAGGCATGGCAGACAATGCTGGACGAGGCGCCGGAAGACGCAGGCTACCGGTCAATGCTGGAAACGCGCATCCGGGAAGCGGAAGCGCAGGACGCGGCGGCGACTGACGCCAACTAGCTGACGTCCCGTCCCGTGGTGTCCTGGTTCAGCCAGACATCCTGATCGGGGTGATCGCTCTGGGCCGGGCGGTCATCCTCGCTGCGAGCCCATTTGACGAACAAGGCGAGTTGCCGCTCGGCTTCGAGGTAGATGTGATCCGGCACTGCTGTACGCGCCGCGACGTCGTCGCGCACGGATTGCGGAAAGCTCATTGCCATCGCAGCGGCCCCGACAGTTCCGGCAAGAAGCAGCAATCCGCCTTTCATATCGTCCCCCACAGGAATCGAACAAAGAGTATCCTTACGAAAACGTAAGAATGATGCCGGGTCTATCCCGAGAAACGATAAATCGGACGAAGACGCGTTATTTCTGGAGTGATCCGGCATCCGGTATGCGGACGCGACTGTTGGCCACACGCGGTCTAATAAAGCATCACTCAACACCGCTCCTGTGTTTGCTATCGTGTTGATGGGCAAGGATGTACGGCGGGTCCAGGATCTGCCGGGATAGTGTTATGGCTGAGTTCAAGGCGGGCGTGCCGGCCGATGCGCTTGCGCGTGCGCAGGCGCTGGTTCTGGCACTGGTAAAAGACAGTGCGGATGCTGGCCGGGATCACGATCTGGCGGTGCGCCGCCTCCTGGCGCGCACTGTCGACTATTTCGGTGTCCAGGCCGGTTTTGTCAGTGAAATTTTCAACGGGATTGCGACGGTCGAGACGGTCGCGGGCGAGACTGGCGAGATCGCTCCGGGCGCTGTCGTGCCGATTGCCGGCGCTCCGTGCGAACAATCCATGCAAAGCGACCGGCCCGTCGTGCTGACGCGGCCGGATGATGAAGCGGTGCTGGCGCGCCTGCCGGTCGACGGGCTCGCAACCTATATCGGCGCGCGCCTGCTGGCGGGCGGCCGGGTGCACGGAACGGTCTGCCTGGTCTCTCCCGAAACGCGCGCCGGCGGTTGCAGTGCCGTCGAGCTGGGCGTGTTCGAGACGGCCGTGGCCCTGATCGGCCAGCATGTCGCGTTGCGGCGAGCCGACGAGCGGTATGATCTGGCCATGCGGGGCTCGAACGCCGGTTTCTGGTATCTCGATGTGCGGCGTGGCGAGATAACCCTGTCGCCGCGTTTTCTCGAGATCATGGGGCTGGACGTCGCCATGACAAGCATCTCCCTGGACAATTTCCTCTCCTATGTTCACCCGGACGACGAGGCAGCCGTGCAGGCCGCGATCATGCGGCATTTCTCGGAGCCCGTGCCGTTTGATGTCGAACACCGCATGAATCGGCCGGACGGTCGCAGCGTCTGGGTGCATGCGCATGGCGATTCGCTGCGGGGGCGGGACGGGCGGCCGGTCCGGTTGGCGGGCTCGGCCCATGACATCACGGATCGCCGCGCCGCCGAGGAGATGGCGGCCGCGCATGCCGAGGCGCTGAAGGCCTCCAATGCCGAGCTGGAGCGCTTTGCCTATGTCGCCTCGCACGACCTCCAGGAACCCCTGCGCAAGGTCCGCGCTTTCGGCGATCTTCTGCATCGCGACTATTCCGGCCGGCTCGATGCCCGCGGTCGCAAACTGCTCGACACGATGATCGACGGGGCGGGGCGGATGCAGAAACTGATCCAGGATCTGCTGAGCTATTCGCGGTCGGCCCATGTAGCGATGACGGTGCAGCCGCTGGACATGGATGCGCTGGTGCTGGATGTGGCCAGCGACTTCGAACTGGCACTGTCGGAAACCGGCGGCAGTCTCTGTTGGGACTTGCCGGGCCGTGTCGTCGCCGATCCGGTGCTGACGCGCCAGCTCTTGTCGAATCTCATCGGCAATGCGGTGAAGTACCGCGACCCGAAACGGCCACAGCGGATCGAATTGTCGCTGGTGAATGACGAAGCGGGGAATGCCGTCCTGAGTGTTCGCGACAATGGAATCGGGTTCCCGCCCGAGCACGCGGCGCGTATTTTCGAGGTGTTCACCCGGTTGCATTCGCGTGGCGATTATCCCGGCACCGGGGTCGGTCTGGCCCTTTGCCAGCGTATCGCCGAGCGTCATGGCGGACGCATCTGGGCCGAGGGGCGGCCGGGTGAGGGCGCCGCCTTTCACGTCCTTCTGCCGGCCACGGAGCAATAATTGAAAACCGCACTGCGGCCATTCCGAGATTGACCCGGCGCGCTGCAATGCAGACATTCCTCGCGACGAGTCCCTTCGGGGGCCCCACTTATCGATGAGTAGACCCCATGAATCTTGACCAGCGGATCCTTTCGCGTTCCGAGGCCATCCTGAAATCCTGGCGTACCCTGAACTGGGCCAGCGCCTTTTCCGCCTTCATCTATCCCGCGCTCGGCGTGGCGATGATGATCACCATGGTCGCGCTCGGCCTGGCGCTGAACGGGCTGACCCTGCACTGGTGGTATGCGCCGCTCTGCATCGCCGTCATCGGGCTGTCGATCTTCGTGTGCAACCAGGGCATCGGCCCGCTGCACCGGATCTGGCAGCACCGCGCCGGCGAGATCAAATGGCCGGCCCAGGTGATCATCATGTTCAACTGCATCCTGGCGATGCAGGGCTCCCTGAAGGACTGGGTGAACTATCACTCCCAGCATCACCGTTTTGCCGACAAGCCGGGCGATCCGCACAATCCGCTCGAAAGCAAGGCCTGGGCCTGGGTCGGCTGGATCCTGTGGCGCGACGAGAAGGATCTCGCCCGCCCGATGCCGCTGTGGCTCAAGGAAAACGCCGTCGTGCGCTTTGCCGACCGTTTCCACATCACCCTGTCGCTGGTGATGCACCTGATCATTCCGGCGGTCATCTATCTCGTCGTGGCGCTGAGCGGCGGTTCGCTGATTCTTACCGCCCTGCTGCACGCCAGCGCCGTGATCGGCCGCGCAATCCAGTTCCACGCCACGACGCTGGGCGTGAACGTCTATGGCCACATGAAGACGCCGAAATGGGTCGACTATCTGCTGGCGCTGCTGACCGGCGGCGAGGCGCTGCACGATCATCACCATGAATTCCCGCAATCCGCGCTGCACCTGCCGCGCAAGGGCATCTGGAACCGGATTGTCGACTATAACGGCACCATGCTGCTGATCATGCACCGGCTCGGTCTTGCCAAGAATCTGCAGATTGCACCGCAGTTTGCCTGAGGCGGTACCTTATCGCTGAACGGAAGCCCCGGCCGCACGGCCGGGGCTTTTTCACATCCGGTTTCGCACGCGCACCGGAGCTGGCCTGCGACCAATTTTCCCCTGAAATCGCCGCACACACCCATGGACGCCTTGCTGCAACGGCGCTAACGTCTTCGCAAGTGCATCATACCGAATGCTCGAAAACGATCGATAAAGGGGAGAGTATGGCCGATCTAGACGCCTTCCGTGCCGATGTGAGGGATTGGCTCGAAGCCAATTGTCCCGAGGAAATGCGCCAGCCCATCCAGGACGAGGAAGATGTCGTCTGGGGCGGCAAGACGTTCAACTTCACCGAACCGCAAAAACTGTGGCTCGACCGGATGGCCGGAAAAGGCTGGACGGTGCCGGAATGGCCTGTGGAATATGGCGGGGGCGGTCTCGACAAGGCACATGCCAAGGTGCTGCGCGAGGAAATGCGCAAGATCGGCGCCCGGGCACCGGTCCAGTCCTTCGGGATCTGGATGCTCGGGCCGGCGCTTCTGAAATACGGCACGCACGAGCAGAAGCTGGAACACCTGCCGAAGATCGCCCGCGGCGAGATCCGCTGGGCGCAGGGCTATTCCGAGCCGAATGCGGGCTCCGACCTCGCAGCGCTGATGACAAAGTGCGAGGACAAGGGCGACCATTATCTGGTCAATGGCCAGAAGATCTGGACCTCCTATGCCGACAAGGCCGACTGGATCTTCGTGCTGGTGAGGACCGATTTCCAGGCGCCCAAGCATGAGGGCATTTCCTTCATTCTCGTCGACATGGACCAGCCGGGCGTGACGACCAAGCCGATCAAGCTGATCTCCGGCAAGTCGCCCTTCTGCGAGACCTTCTTCGACGATGCGCGGGCCGAGAAGCACAATCTGGTCGGCGAGCTGAACAAGGGCTGGACGGTCGCCAAATACCTCCTGACCCATGAGCGCGAGATGATCGGCGGCATGGGCTCCGGCGCGATGCGCCCGATGGGCGATGTCGCGGTGCAGCAGGTCGGGCTGAACGAGCATGGCATGCTGGCCGATCCGATCCTGCGGGCCGATGTTGTCCGGGCCGAGATCGACGGGCTCGCCTTCATGTCGACCATGGAACGCGTGGCCGACGAGGCCAAGGCGGGGCAGGGCACCGGGGCCAATTCGTCGATGCTGAAATACTACGGCACCGAGCTGAACAAGCGCCGCATGGAGCTGATGATGGACAGCGCCGGTTCGTCCGGCCTGGAGTGGGATGCCGATGAGGATGTGGCCCGTATGTGGCTGCGCTCCAAGGGCAATTCCATCGAGGGCGGCACGTCGGAAGTGCAGCTCAACATTATCGCCAAGCGCATTCTCGAACTGCCGTCTGCTTGAGCCGGGCACCCAAGGAGTAAAACATCATGGCCATGGTGCTGAATGAAGAAGCCGGCATGCTGAAGGATGCCGCCCGGGGTTATCTCAAGGCGAGTGCGCCGGTAAGCCAGCTGCGCAAACTGCGCGACAGCGGCTCGGAAGACGGATTTGACCGCAAGACGTGGGCCGACATGGCGGAAATGGGCTGGACGGGCGTTCTCGTGCCCGAAGCCCATGGCGGCGTGGAAATGGGGCATGTTGCCGCCGGTGTGATCGCCGAGGAAATGGGCCGCACGCTGACGGCGTCGCCCTATATCTCGACCGCCATCATGGGCGCGACCGCGCTGTCGCGTTTCGGGTCCGATGGTCAGAAGTCGGAATGGCTGCCGCGGATTGCGGCCGGCGAGGCGATCACCGCACTCGCCGCCGACGAGGGCCGCAAGCACAACCCGTCCCGCGTGGCGGTCTCTGCCGAACGCTCCGGCAATGGCTTCAAGCTGAACGGCCGCAAGACCTTCGTCGCCGAAGGTCATGTCGCCGACATGCTGATCGTGTCGGCCCGGACTGCCGGCAGCGAAAACGAGGCCGAGGGCATCACGCTCTTCCTCGTGCCGCGGGATGCGGCCGGTGTGACGGTCGAACGCAAGGATACGGTCGACAGCCGGCATGCGGCCGACATCGTGCTCGACAATGTCGATGTGACGGCCGACGCCGTTCTGGGCGAGGTCGACAATGGTCTGGGTGCGCTGGAAGCGGTTCTGGACGCAGGCCGTGCCGGCCTGTCGGCCGAGATGTCGGGTTCTGCCCAGCAATGCCTCGACAGCACGGTCGGTTATCTGAAGGAGCGCAAGCAGTTCGGCCAGATCATCGGCACCTTCCAGGCTCTGCAGCACCGCGCGGCGCACCTCTATTCCGAGGTCGAGCTGGGCAAGTCGATCGTGCTGAAAGCCCTGCAGACGCTCGATGCGGCGCCGGATCATGCGGCGATGATGGTCAGCGCGGCCAAGGCCAAGCTGGGCCAGGTCGCCCAGCTGGCGGCGCGCGAAGGCGTGCAGATGCATGGCGGCATGGGCATGACCGATGAATTCGACATCGGCTTCTACATGAAGCGGGTCCGCGTGGCCGAGGCGCTCTACGGCGACGCCAATTACCACGCTGACAAGTTCGCCCGCATGCGGAAGTATTGAGGCCGGTCCACCGGGAGGACAAGATGGACTACACGAACAAGGTTGTCGCGATCACCGGTGGTGCGCGCGGCATCGGCCTCGCCATGGCGCAAGCCTTTCATGCCCGCGGCGCAAAGATCGCCCTGGCCGACCTTCAAGGCGCTGAAGAGGCGGCCCAGGCCTTCGGCGGGATCGGCGCGACGGTGGATGTGACCAAGGAAGCCGATATCGCGGCCTTTCTCGATCGCACCGAAGCCGAGCTCGGCCCGGTCGATATCTATGTCTCCAATGCCGGTATCCTGCGCGCCGATGCCCCCAGCTGGGATGCGGCAGGCGCGTCGGACAAGGACTGGCTGGACAGTTTCGAGGTCAATGTGATGGGCGCCGTGCGCGGTGCGCGCCAGGTCTGGCCGCGCATGAAACCGCGCGGCGGCGGGGTGTTCATCCTGGTCGCCTCGGCCGCCGGCCTGCTCGCCCAGATCGGGGCGTCTTCCTATACGGCCAGCAAACACGCAGCGGTCTCTTTCGCAGAAAGCCTGGCGATCACGCACGGCGATGACGGGCTGCAGGTGGTCTGTGTCTGCCCTCAGGCGGTCCGCACGGCCATGCTGGGCGAGAATTCCTCGGATGGCGGTATCGCCGGCGCCGACGGTGTGGTGGAACCCTCCGACGTGGCGGCCGAAGCGATTGCTGCGATCGAAGAGAAGCGTTTCCTTGCCCTGCCGCACGCCAGCGTCGCCGGCTACGAAGCTGCCCGCGCAACCCAGCGCGACCGCTGGCTCGGCGGGATGCGGAAATTCCGCCGGATGATGGTTGCCGAGCGCGGCCGGCCGGTCTGACAATTCAACGAGAAACGACAACAGCCAGGACGATAAAGGGGAGTAATGATGGATCTGGGTATGACGGAGCGGGTACGTCCGCTGGTGGAACAGGTTCGCGCGATGATTCGCGACGAGGTGATGCCGCTTGAAGCGGAGTATCACGCGGAGATCGGCAAGGCGGGCGACCGTTTCGCCTTTACCGACCGCCAGACCGAGATCCTGGAAAGCCTCAAGGCGAAGGCGCGCGAGCGCGGCCTGTGGAATTTCTGGCTGACCGGTTCCGATCGCGGCTACGGCCTCAGCACGGTCGAGTATGCCTACCTCGCCGAGGAAATGGGCTGGTCCCACCTGGCCGCGGAAACCTTCAACTGCTCCGCGCCGGACACCGGCAATATGGAAGTCATCGAGCGCTACGGGAATGCCGAGCAGAAGAAGAAATGGCTGGAGCCGTTGCTCGAGGGCAAGATCCGCTCGGCCTATCTGATGACCGAGCCGGACGTCGCCTCCTCGGACGCCACCAATATCGCCTTCAAGGCCGAGCTGGATGGCGATGAGTGGGTGCTCAATGGCGAAAAATACTGGGCCTCCGGTGCCGGCGATCCGCGCTGTTCGGTCTATGTGCTGATGACCAAGACCGAGGGCGACGACGCCCCCCGTCACGGCCGCCATTCGCAATTCCTCGTCGAGGCCGGCCTGCCGGGCATCGAGATCCTGCGTCCGATGACCGTGTTCGGCCATGACGATGCGCCGCATGGCCATATGCATATCAAGTTCACCAATGTGCGTGTGCCCAAGGATGCGCTGATCCTCGGCCGCGGCCGCGGGTTCGAGATTTCCCAGGGCCGCCTCGGGCCGGGCCGTATCCACCACTGCATGCGGGCCATCGGTCAGGCCGAGCGGGCGCTGGAGCTCCTGTGCCGCCGCTCGGTCTCTCGCACGGCCTTCGGCCAGCCGCTGGCCAAGCTGGGCGCCAATCGCGACATCATCGCCGAACGCCGCATGGCGATCGAACAGGCTCGCCTCCTGTGCCTCAAGGCGGCCTGGATGATGGACCAGGGCGATCCGCGCGCGGCCGCGCCGTGGATTTCCCAGATCAAGGTGATCGCACCGCGTGTCGCTCTGGAAACCGTGGATGAGGCCATGCAGATGCATGGTGGTACGGGCATTTCCCAGGACACGCCGCTGGCCATGATGTTCACTGGTCTGCGCACGCTGCGCTTCGCTGACGGTCCGGACGCGGTGCACCGCATGGTCATCGCGCGCAAGGAACTCAAGCGCTACATCAACGAAACCCTGGAGGGCTGATCATGGCTCAGCGCAAGCAGGCGCCCGCCCGCGCGCAGCTGGAAGCGATTGCCCGCCAGATCACCCAGGCCGAGGAAGTCCTCAATGTTGGCGAGGCCGAAATTCTCGGCGTTCGCCAGCCGGCCTATGTGAATGCACCGGGCGATCTGCGCTTCCTGCTGATGAAGGCGATGGAGCACGCCGAGAAGGAGGGCGTGATCTTCGAGGATCAGCGCTGGACGTTCGGTGAACTGGTCGGCCGCTCCGTGGCCTTTGCCAACGCGCTGATCCAGCGTCACGGTGTGACACCCGGCACGCGCATCGCCCTGGCGATGCGAAATTCGCCGGAATGGATGGCGGCCTTTCTCGGCGTCATCGCCGCCGGTGGTGTCGTGGTGCCGCTCAATGGCTGGTGGACCAGCGAGGAGATGGGCTTCGGCCTGTCCGATTGCGGGGCCAAGATCGTCATTGCCGGGGCGCGGCAGATCGAGCGGCTGCGGCCGCACCAGGCAAGCCTGGGCCTCACACTGATTGCCGGCCGTGGTGAGCTCGACGATGTCGCCGACACGTTCGACGCCATGGTCGCGGCCTGCGCAGGGCAGGAGCCGCCGGCCATCGCCATCGATCCGGACAGCGACTTCGCCATCTTCTATACCTCGGGATCAACGGGCTCGCCCAAGGGCGCCGTGCTCACCCATCGCGGTGCCGTGACGACGATCCTGTCCTTTGCGCTGCTCGGTGCATCCCTGCGCCTCGCCAATAATGACGAGGACTTCACCGAAGGCGATCCGGGTGTGCTGGTGTGCCTGCCGCTTTTCCACTGCACCGGTTCGCATGCCGTTTTCCTGCTGTCGCTTTTCTCCGGCCGCAAGATGGTGCTGATGCGCAAATGGGACGCGGGTGAAGCGGTCGAACTGATCCAGCGCGAGAAGCTGACCGATATGGTGGGTGTGCCGACCATGTCGCACGAGCTGACGCTGGAAGCCGAGCGCCGCGGCGTCACACTGGATACGTTGCAGGGCATGGGTACAGGCGGTGCCAAACGTCCCGAGGCGCATGTCGAGAAGATCAACCAGGTCTTCCCGAAGGCCTGGGCATCGTCCGGCTACGGCCTCACCGAGACCAACGCGCTGGGCACCTATAACGGCTATTCGGAATACCAGGCCAAGCCGGGCTCCTGCGGTCTGCCGCTGCCGGCGGTCACCTTCATCAAGACGGTCGACGAGGCCGGCAACGAAACCCCGCGCGGCGAACCGGGCGAGGTGTGGATCAAGTCGCCGGCGGTGTTTCGCGGCTATCTCAACCAGCCCGAAGCCACGGCGGCCGTTCTGACCGAGGACCGATGGTTCAAGACCGGCGATGTCGGGATCATCGACGAGGACGGTTTCCTGTTCATCGTCGACCGCATCAAGGACATGGTGATCCGCGGCGGCGAGAACGTCTCCTGCCTCGAGGTCGAGGGCGCGCTGGCCAAGCATCCGGACATTCTGGAAGCAGCCGTGATCGGCATTCCCGACGAGCGCCTGGGCGAGCGCGTCGGCGCGGCGCTCTTGCTGCGTGACGGCGCTGATCTGTCCGACCAGGACATCATCGACTTCCTGAAACCGCACCTGGCGGCCTTCAAGCTGCCCGATCGTATCTGGCGCATGGACGGGCCGCTGCCGCGTGGCGGCACGAGCAAGATCGACAAGCCGGGGCTGCGCAAAATGCTTCTGAACGACGAGGAGACTGCCTGATGCCGGTAATCAAGGCCGACACGCTGAAGGACCATATCGGACAGGAAATCGGTGTGTCCGACTGGATCGAGATCGACCAGTCGCGCATCGATGTCTTCGCCGATGTGACCGAAGACCATCAATTCATCCACATCGACCCGGAGCGCGCGGCGAAGGAAACGCCGTTCGGCGGCACGATCGCCCACGGCTTCCTGTCGCTGTCGATGCTGTCCGCGCTCGCTGGAAACACGACGCTGGTGCTCGACGGCATCGCGATGGGCATCAATTACGGCTTCGACAAGGTGCGCTTCCTGCAGCCCGTGCGGGCCGGAAAGAAGATCCGCGGCCGTTTCGTCCTGGAAGACGCGACCGAGCGCAATCCGGGGCAATGGATGCTGAAATACGCCGTCACCGTCGAGATCGAGGGCGAGGACAAGCCGGCCCTGATGGCGCACTGGCTGACCCTGCAGATCGTCGGCTGAACCGGACACGTTCAAGAGAAGAGACTGGTTATGAGTGAGATTCGTTACGACGGCCGCGTGGCCATTGTCACCGGCGCCGGCCTGGGTCTGGGACGTTGCCACGCCATGGCGCTGGCGGCACGCGGTGCCAGGGTGGTGGTCAATGATCTGGGCGGTTCCGTGGATGGCACGGGCACGGGTTCGGCCGCGGAAGACGTGGCCAACGAGATCCGCGCTGCGGGTGGCGAGGCCATCTCGCACACCGCCAATGTCACCAGGGCCGACGAGGTCGCGGACATGGTCAAGCAGGCCATGGACAGCTGGGGCCGGGTCGATGTGCTGGTGAACAATGCCGGCATCCTGCGCGACAAGTCCTTCGCCAAGATGGATATTGCCGATTTCCAGGCCGTGGTCGACGTGCACCTGATGGGCTCTGTCGTCTGCACCAAGGCGGTCTGGGACATCATGCGCGAGCAGAATTACGGCCGTATCGCGATGACCTCGTCCTCGTCCGGCCTCTACGGCAATTTCGGCCAGTCCAACTACGGCGCCGCCAAGATGGCTGTCGTGGGCTTCATGAACACGCTGCATCTGGAAGGCCAGAAATACGACATCCGCGTCAACTGCCTGGCCCCGACCGCGGCCACGCGCATGACCGAGGGCCTGCTGCCGCCGGCCGCGCTCGATCTGATGAAGCCGGAGACCGTGTCGACGGGGCTCGTCTACCTCGTGTCTGAAGACGGCCCCTCGCGCACCATCCTGTGCGCCGGTGCCGGCGGTTTTGCCGCGACGAAAATCTACGAGACCGACGGCATCTATCTGCCGCCGGAAGAGCTGACGCCGGAGAATGTCGCGGCGCAGTTCGACGCTATCAAGGATCCCGCCGCCCAGAAGGAGTTCCAGGCCGGCGGCGAACAGACGATCAAGTTCCTGACCAAGGCCGCTGCCCATCACGGCGTCAAGCTGGGCTAGGTTTCAAACCCACACACGAACAGTCCGGGGAGGACATCCATGAAAGCGCTCCTGTGCCGCGAATTCGGACCCGAAGCGAACATGAAGGTCGAGGAGATCGACGCGCCGGAACTGAAGCCGGGCCATGTCCTGGTCGATGTGAAGGCGGGCGGTCTCAACTTCCCGGACCTGTTGTGTGTGCGGGGCCAGTACCAGTTCAAGCCGGAACTGCCCTTCGTGCCGGGCACGGAAGGGGCCGGCGTGATCCGCGAGCTGGGCGAGGGTGTCGAGGGCTTTGCCGTTGGCGACCGGGTGATGTTCAACACGCCGACCGGCGCGTTCGCTGCCGAGGCCGTCCTGCCGGCACCCGCCCTGACGAAGATCCCTGACAGCATGCCGTTCGAGGCGGCTGCGGGCCTGACCATCGTCTATGGCACCTCCTATCATGCCCTGAAACAGCGGGCCGAGCTGAAGCCGGGTCAGACCCTTCTCGTGCTCGGTGCCGCCGGCGGCGTCGGCCTGGCAACGGTGGAACTGGGCAAGGCGATGGGCGCGAAGGTGATCGCCGCGGCTTCCTCGGACGAGAAACTGGCGGTGTGCAAGGAGCACGGCGCGGACGAGCTGATCAACTACTCCACCGAGGACCTCAAGGCCCGCATCAAGGAACTGACCGGCGGCAAGGGTGTGGACGTGATCTACGACCCGGTCGGCGGCGAGTACACTGAAGCGGCTTTCCGTGGCATCGCCTTCGGGGGCAAGCATCTGGTGATCGGTTTTGCGGCGGGCGATATCCCGAAACTGCCGCTCAACCTGCCGCTCCTGAAAGTGGCCAGCGTGGTCGGTGTGTTCTGGGGTGCCTGGGCCGGGGCACTGCCGCAGGAGCACCGCAAGAACATGCAGGAACTCTTCGACATGTTCGAAGCGGGCAAGATCAAGCCCTACGTGGCGGGCACCTACAAGCTCGAGAACTTCCTCGACGCCTTCAACTCGCTCTCCGGCCGCA
The DNA here is from genome assembly GCF_027922185.1 of Maricaulis virginensis. Taxonomy (NCBI): domain Bacteria; kingdom Pseudomonadati; phylum Pseudomonadota; class Alphaproteobacteria; order Maricaulales; family Maricaulaceae; genus Maricaulis; species Maricaulis virginensis. The sequence goes on from NZ_BSFE01000001.1 coordinate 609,106, forward strand.
AGGCGATCGGCAAGGTCGTGCTGGTTCCCTAGATCACTAGGCCCTCGCCGGGCCCGGCGGAGTCTGGCGGCGTCCGAAGGTCGGGCGCTGACCGAAACCGCCCGATACAGGCGGTCGCCGACTGCTCAATGTATTGCCGGCCGGGTGCCCGGTCTGCGCAATCTCTGCTGCGCGTGCCCCGGCCCGTTCGACCCAGTCGGGTGCTCCCTGCGGCTGTCTTCCTCCGTACGAACTCCCCGGCGTCTTCGGCGAGGGGCCGAACCGGTTGGGACCGGGCTCGCTGTCGAGCAGGGTGAAGATCAGGACGACGAAGCCGCCGAAGGGCAGGAAGGTCAGAAGATACCACCAGCCGGACTTGCCGCTGTCATGGAGGCGGCGGACCGTTACGGCCAGGCTGGGCAGGAGGATCGCCAGGTAGAAGGCTAAAAGTCCCAGTCCGATCAGGCCGGAAAGGACCGTACCGCTCTTGGGCTGAGCCGCCGCTGCGGCAGCATACAGCGTGAGGATTGTCACCAGGGTGACGCACAGTGTCCAGCACCAGTATTCGCTGCGCCGCGCGCGTCCTTTGAAGTCGGCATAGTGCGCGAAGCCGTGCCCGATTGCCGTGAAGAACCCCATCTGCCCGTCTCCGGTTGGTGCTCCGTGATCGCAGAGCTGCTTGCCCGCTTTGAGTGTTCAACCGCTAGCACAATCAGAGGCTGAATTCCGGTATACCTGCGCGTATGGTTAGCCGGACGTAAGCCACACCGGCCGGGCGCCGCGCCGCTTGACCCGCGCGGCATCGCCGCCAAACTGGCGGCAAGACGAATTGGGGAGTCTCTCATGCGTAATCTGACCACCGCCGCCGCTGCGGCGGCGCTCCTGTCCATGCCGGCCCTGGCCCAGGAGCACGCGCCGCCGGCTGAAGTCCTCGCCGTCCACGATTATGTTGCGGCGGTCTCCGCCGACCGGATCGGCCGGGATATCCAGACGCTGGTGGATTTCGGCACCCGCCACACGCTCTCGGAAACCGAAAGCGACAGCCGCGGTATCGGTGCCGCCCGCCGCTGGATCCATGACGAGTTCGAGCGCATCTCGGCCGAGTGCGGCGGCTGTCTGGAGGTGATGTATGTTTCGGACACGATCTCCGGCGAGCGGCGCATTCCCGAGCCTGCCGAGGTTGTCTCCGTGATCGCCATCCAGCGCGGAACGCTGGATCCGGACCGTTTCGTGATGATGTCCGGCGATATCGACAGCCGGGTCTCCGATCCGCTCGACGGCACATCCGACAGCCCCGGTGCCAATGACAATGCCTCCGGCATGGCCGGCGTCATCGAGGCGGCGCGCGTCCTGTCACAGCACGAGTTCGCCGGTTCGATCATCTATGCCGGCCTGTCCGGCGAGGAGCAGGGTCTGTTTGGCGGCCGTATCGTCGCAGCGCACGCGCTGGAGCAGGGCTGGCGCATCAAGGGCGTGCTGAACAATGACATGATCTCCAACATCGCCGGGATCAATGGCGTGATCGACAATACGACGGCGCGGGTCTTCTCCGAAGGGACGCGTTATGTGGAGACCGAGGAAGAGGCCCGCCAGCGCCGTTTTACCGGAGGCGAGGTCGACAGCCCGTCGCGCAATCTGGCGCGCTTCGTCGATCGTACGGCCGACCAGTACATCCCCAATCTTGACGTCATGATGGTCTACCGGCTCGACCGGTTCGGCCGCGGCGGCCATCACCGCCCGTTCAACGAGGCGGGCATGCCGGGCGTGCGGATCATGGAGACGAACGAGCACTATGACCGCCAGCACCAGGATCTGCGCACCGAGGACGGCCGCGTCTATGGCGATACGATGGATGGCGTGGATGCGGGCCATGCTGCCAAGCTGACCGCGCTCAATGTCGCCGTTATGGCCCAGATGGCGGGCGCGCCGCCTTTCCCGGCCAATGTGGAGATCGAGGGCGCGGTGCAGCCGTCCACCACGTTGAGCTGGGACATGGCCGAAGGCGAGGCGGCAGAGAATCTCGCCGGCTATCGCGTGCATTGGCGCCTGACCGATCAGCCGCAATGGCAGTGGAGCCGGTTCGTCGGCCGCACCGATACCTACACGCTCGAGAATGTCGTGATCGACAATTATTATTTCGGCGTCAGTGCTGTCGCCACGGACGGTTCGGAAACGCCGGTCGTCTTCCCGGGACCAGCCGGGAGCTTTGGCGAGTAGCGCGCCGTCGCGATCGGGACGCAGACGAAAGGGGCGCTCGTAACGAGCGCCCCTTTTATTTGCAGCGCTGGCGCGGGCCTATTCGCGTGCGACGATGGTATAGGTCACTGTTTCGCCGGTTGCGGCATTCTCGCCTTCCCAGCTGGCGCCGAGTTCGAGATTTTCCTGGATCGGCGCGCAGCCGTGTTCGCCGGTCGAACGCTCGACGCACACTTCATTGCCGCGGATTTCCCAGGTGCCTTCGATACCGATATTGGAGGTGTAGGTGCCGTCGGCATTGAAATAGGTGATGTAGCTGCCCTGGGCGGTCGATACCTGAAGCGCGTTCTCGACCAGCATGTCGGCCGGTGCGGTTTGCAGGGCAAGGACGGCGATGGTTGTCAGAAGCATGGATGATCTCCCCGTTGACGGCGCGCCTGGCTGGATTGTCCGGTTGTCGTGACGCGCCAGCCGTGACGTTAACCTTGCCGCTCACCTCTCTCAATATGCCGGTTCGCGAAATTCGCGTGACAGGCGAGGGTCAGCCGCGCGCCTGGCAATCCGCATCCAGCTCTGAAATCCACTGCCGTATCAGGGCAATGCCTTCCTCATGACGGATTGCGCGCCCCAGTTCAGGCATCATCGCGCCGGGGTCATTCGTCTCCATTCGATAGAGGAGTATGGATTCTTCCGGCTCGCCCGGCATGATCCCGAACCGCCGCCCGCCCGTGCCGCCACCCGCCGCGATCGGCAGTTTGCACAGACCCAGATTGGGGCCGGTGGGGGCGTCGTGCTGCAGGTGCAGGCCCGACGTGTCGGCCGGGCCTGAGGGGTTGTGGCAATGCGCGCAATTGATGTCGAGATAGTCGCGTGCGCGCGCATCCAGCGGTTCTGCGGCATCGAGATAATTGACCGCGCGCGGGGCTGTTTCCGCGCCCGGCCAGTCGCCCAGATAGCCTGCGGCGTGAAGGTGTTCCAGCTGGTTCTGCGCGCCGCCGGCATAGGCATAGTCGCGATTGATGTGGCGCGGCGCGGGGCCGATCGGCTGGATTTGCCGCGTCGTATTGTTCACCGCGTGGCAGCCGGCGCACTGATTGGCGTTCGGCACGGCATAGGCAAAGTCCTGCTCACGGCTGTCTGCGTCGGTGGCCGTCAGGCGGATGATCTCGCCCGCGCGGCGCAGTTCGGCATCGGTCTGGTCGGCATTCCACACATAGGGCAGGGCAACCCAGCCGCTTTCGCGGTGGACGAGGATGCGCGTCTCCACCAGGCGTATTCCGGCAAGATCGAGACCGTCGGGCCTCCACCCCGGCGCGGTTTCCAGCGTGCTGCGAACCTCGTCCGGCGTACCGGTCCGCGGATAGTAGAAGGTCTTGGTGATGACGGTGCCGACCGGAAAGTCCAGCACGTCATTCTCGCGATAGGTCGCGCTGACGCCCTCGGGCATCCAGATCGTGCGCTGCTTGTGGGCGTAGTCGGAGAAGAGCGGCGTGTTGAGATCATAGGGCACGACCCCGTCACCCAGGACGAGCGAGCGCCCGTCCGACCTCATCATGCCCCATGCGCTCAACAGGGCCGGATTGCCGGTCTCGATGAATTGCGGCGTGGCGGCCTCCCGTCCGCCGCAGGCGGCGGTCAGGAGGGCCAGGGCCAGGACACTGAAACGCAACATGGAGCGCCTATTCGGCCAGCGCCAGCTCGACCGCCGGCAGCGGCGGCAGGGAACAGCGGTGGTTATCGGTCACGACTGCCGGGTTTTCATACCCGTTCGGACCGTCGGCATTGACGATTTCCGCCTCACCATTGTCCAGACAAATGCGGCGGTCGTCGGGCATCGCACCATCGACCATCTTGTCCGCATCGTAATAACCGTCCCACAGCACGTCCGGCAGGCGTCCCAGCGGTCCGGCGACAAGGATTTTCAGGCCCTGCAGGTCCAGCCCGTCGGGATTGTCGCCGCCGCCGGAGAAGGTGTTGCCGTGAATGTGGATGCCTTCGGGATAGGGGTCGAAGTCCTGCTGGACGGCATAATCCGAATACCCCGTCGAATGCAGCGACGACACGATGATGTTGGCCGTGCGGTTGTCGGCGATCGTGTTGTTGAAGATCTCCACCTCGTCATTGGAATTGATGACGATGCCGGAGCCCGCCGGGATCGAGGCGACCGGCGTGCCTTCATGGCCGAAATTGCCGGTATTGTTGGCGAAGACGTGATTGTCGTAGACGCGCGTGCGATAGCCCGGCTGCGGCAGGTTGGGCATGTTGAAGACGAGGATGCCGCCGGTGTTTTCCGTGGCGACATTGTCGTAGACGTCGGCTCCGATCGTGTTCTCGATCTCGATACCGGCGACGTTCCGCTCGGCGCGATTGCGGCGCACCACGACATTGCGCGACTGGCCGACATAGATGCCCGCATCGGCAGCGCCGATGGCGATGGAGTCCTCGACCAGGACATTCGTCGTCTGTACCGGATAGATGCCGTAGGCGCCGTTGCGGGTGTCCGGACCATTGGTCCATTCCACCCGCAGGCCGCGGATGATGATGTTCTCGCCCTCATTCACCTTCAGCCCGTCGCCCACCGTGTCCTCGATGGCGAGGTTCTCGATGGTGAAGTCGCTGGCCGTCACGAGGAGGCCTTCAGCGCCCTGGGACTGGTTCTGGAAGGACAGGATGGTCCGGTCGGCGCCCTGGCCCCGGATGGTGACACCGTCGACCGTCAGGCTGAGCGAACGATCGAAGGCGAACACCCCCTCGGGTATCTCGATCACATCGCCGGGCTGCGCATCGATCAGCTGTTCGATCAGCTGGTTCTGGTAGTCGCGGTCAGCGGTCGTGATATCGCGTTCCGGCTGGCCGCCACAAGCCGTGAGCGTCAGCGCGGCCGTGCCGGCAATCGCGGCAAAGACGAGTCGATTCATGTCGTGTGTCCCCTCCCTGACATGACGGCAGTTTTGCCGTCAGACTAGGAGTGAACAATGTTCATGTCGATTCAAAAACCGGAGGGGATTATCCCGCTTCGCGCATCTTGCCGGACTTGTCGCGGGTGGCGACATCGCGATGGGTGACTTCCTCGCCGCGATGATTGGCAACCTGGATCGGCGCCAGCGGATCGCCGGTGCGCGTGTCGTACATCTCGACGGGCGCGCCCGCTTCGCCGTAGATCCACTTGTCGCCCCACTGCTGCATCGCCATCAGGATCGGGAAAAGCGCCTCGCCGCGCTCCGTCAGCACGTATTCCTGACGCTGTCCGCGCACGCCGACTTCCTCGCGCACCATGATGCCGTTCTCCACCAGCTTGTTCAGCCGGTCGGTGAGGATGTTCTTGGCTATGCCGGTGCTTTCATGGAAATCGCTGAAGCGTCGCGCCCCCTTCATCGCGTCGCGGACGATGAGAAGTGTCCACCAGTCGCCCACCTGATTCAGGGTTTGCGCAATCGCGCACGACATCTCGTCGAAACGTTTCCGGCCCATTTCCGGTCCCCCAAACTCCGGACCGCTGCCCAAAGCGGTCCTCCCAAAACGCAAAAATCGGAATGGCGACTCCTGTTCTGGAGACTCATTCCTGCCCGAAAACACGGCCGCCGGTTGCGTTTCCGGCTGGATTCGCGCCGCGTTTGGCGGCGGAGAATACAGATTTGGTGGAGTTTTGCGACCCTTTGCAGGCCAATGACAATTGGTTGCAACTCGCCTAGGCTGCCCGGGCAAACAACGTTCAGAACTTAAAATATTGTTTTTAAGGGGAAATCGTGACCGGTGCCGAGATAGATTCTTTTCGGGTCATAGTTGATGACCAAACGCGGCTGGCGATGGCCTTCATCCTCATGGGGATGATGTTCACCGTCGCACTGGCGTTGAACATCGAGGATTTCCGGGCCGTTCGGCAGCAGCCTGTGCGCGTTATCGGCGGGGTCATCGCCCAGATCCTCGGGCTGCCGCTGCTCACCCTCGGCCTCGTGCTGATTCTGGCGCCGCCGGCCAGTATCGCGCTGGGCATGTTCGTCGTCGCGTCCTGCCCGGGCGGCAATGTCTCCAACCTTTTGACCCATTTCGCGCGGGGGAACACGGCGTACTCGGTTTCGCTGACGACCATTTCCAGCGTATCCGCAGCCCTGGCGACGCCGGTCTCGATCCTGTTCTGGTCGTCGGTCTACGGGCCCACCGCACAACTGGTGCAGCAGCTCGAGATCTCGCCCATGCCCTTCGTGACCCAGACCGTGACCCTGCTGGCCGTACCGCTGGCGGCCGGCATGCTGGTCGCGGCGCGCTGGCCGCGGCTTGCTGCGCGCATCCGCGCCGTGCTCATGCCTCTGTCGCTGGCCGGGATCGGCGTGCTGATCGTCGTCGGCGTGGTGCAGAACTGGACGATCATCCTCGCCATCGGGGTGATCATCATTCCGATTGCCGTGATCCACAATGCGTCGGCCTTCGGTCTCGGTGCGCTGAGCGGCCGGGTGCTGCGTCTGGATGCGCCCAGCCGGCGCTCGCTGACCTTCGAGGTCGGTATCCAGAATTCCGGTCTCGGCCTGATCATACTGCTCAGCCAGTTCGACGGGCTGGGCGGCGCGGCCGCGATCACCGGCATGTGGAGCATCTGGCACCTCGTTGCGGGTACCGGGCTGATCGGCTTGTACCGCGGCCTCGATTGGCTGAAGATCGCGCGGGAGACGAAAACAGCCCCGTAAGAGGGCGAAACCGGGAGGTCTGACATGTATGATCTGAAGATCACGGGCGGCACGATCCATGATGGTTCGGGCGGCGAGGGGCGTGTTGCCGACATAGCCGTCAAGGACGGACGCATCGCTGCCATCGGCACCGATCTGGGCGAGGCGAAGCGGACGCTGGACGCCAGCGGCCGGATCGTCACGCCGGGCTTTATCGACATCCACACCCATTATGACGGGCAGGCCAGCTGGGACGAGGAATTGCGTCCCTCGATCTATCATGGCGTGACGACGGCGGTGATGGGCAATTGCGGCGTCGGCTTTGCCCCGGTGCGCGAAGCCGATCACGACAAGCTGATCAAGCTGATGGAAGGCGTCGAGGATATCCCCGGCACCGCGCTCTACGAGGGGCTGACCTGGGAATGGGAAAGCTTTCCGGAATACATGGACGCGTTGGCGAAAATGCCGCGCACCATCGATATCGCCGCCATGGTGCCGCACGATCCGCTGCGGGTTTATGTCATGGGCGACCGGGCCGTGTTCTCCGAACCGGCCAATGACGACGACATCGCCACCATGCGACGGCTCACCCGCGAGGCGCTGGAAGCGGGCGCCATCGGTTTCGCCACGGGCCGGTCGGATGTGCACAAGACGGCCGACGGCGACTGGACGCCGTCCTCGGAATCCACGCGTGACGAGCTGACCGGCATTGCCCGTGCCTTCGAAGGGCTGGGCCATGGCGTGGTGCAGGCTGTGTCCGATTTCAATCTCGAACGCGGCGAGCAGGATTTCGACGAAGAATGGGAGATCATCGCCGACTATGCCAAGGCATCGGGCCGGCCGTTTTCCTTCTCCCTGATGCAGCGCGATTTCGCGCCGGATCAGTGGAAGAAGCTGATCGGGCTGACCGAGAAGCTGAAGGCAGAGGGCGTGGATGCCCGCATGCAGGTGGCGCCGCGTGCGATCGGTGTTTTCCTTGGCTTCAACTGCACCTTCCACCCCTTCATGGGCTATCCCAGCTACAAGACCATCGCGCACCTGCCGCTGGACCAGCGGGTCGCGAAGATGAAGGAGCCGGCTTTCAAGGCGCAGATCCTGTCGGAAAAGACCGACAAGCTGTCCGGGCCGGGTTCGTCCGTGCCGCCGCTCGCCGATCTGCTGATGGAGCATATCGAGATGGTGGCGGAGAAATTCTTCCAGCTCGGCGATCCGCCGGACTATGAGCAGCCGCCGGAACGTTCGCTCGCCGCGCGGGCCCGCGAAAACGGCGTGCCGCTGATGGAGATGGTCTATGACACGCTGCTCGAGCGCGACGGTCAGGAACTGATCTACCTGCCGCTCTACAATTATACCGAGCTCAACTACGACAATGTGCTCGAGATGATGGAGCATCCCCAGGCGCTCTACGGCCTGTCCGACGGCGGCGCCCATGTCGGCACGGTATGCGATGCGTCCATGCCGACCTACATGCTCACCCACTGGACACGCGACCGCACACGCGGACGGCGCCTCACCCTGGAGAAGGTCGTGCGCATGCTCACCGGTGCCCAGGCCGATTATCTGGGCATGACGGATCGGGGTTATCTGCGTGCCGGGATGAAGGCCGATATCAACATTATCGATCTCGACAATCTCCAGTCCGAACCGCCGCACATGGAGAAGGACCTGCCGGCCGGCGGTCAGCGCCTGTTGCAGGGCGCGCGCGGCTATGACGCGACCATCGTGTCCGGCGAGATCGTGATGGAAAAGGGCCGGCTGACCGGTGCGCGACCCGGCACGCTCTACCGCGCCGGGCAAATGGCTGTCGCGGCGGAGTAGGCGGCTCCAGGCTCGGCATGGATCGCGAAACAGGCTAGACCGGTCGCGTATCCATGCTGCAGCTGCCCATGACGGCCCGCAAATGACGCTTCTCCTGGCCTATCTGGCCCTTGCACTTGTCGTGTCCTTCCTGTGTTCGATCTCCGAGGCGGTCCTGCTGTCGGTCCGGCCGGCGCACGTTGAGGCATTGCGCCGCAAGAAACATCCCGCCAGCGAGGCCCTGCAGACCCTGCAGGCCAATCTCGACCGGCCGCTGGCTGCCATTCTCACGCTGAACACGGTCGCCCACACGGTCGGCGCCGCCGGCGTCGGTGCCCAGGCGATCGTTGTGTTCGGCAATGAATTCGTCGGCCTGACCTCGGCGATCCTGACGCTGTTGATCCTGGTCCTGTCGGAGATCATCCCCAAGACGCTGGGCGCCGTGCACTGGCAGTCCCTGGCGCCGTCCGTCGGCCGGATGGTGCTCTGGCTGACCCGGCTGATGACGCCCTTTGTCTGGTTCTCCGAGAAGCTGACCGGTTTCATCGCGCGCTCGGGCGAAAGCGCTTTCACCTTCTCGCGCGACGAGATGCGCGCCATGGCCGAGATCGGCGCCCGCGAAGGCGTGCTCGACGACAAGGAACTGGCGGTGGTCTCCAACCTCATGCGCCTGCACCGGCTGAAGGTGGAGCACATCATGACGCCGGCTTCGGTGATGGTATCGGTCAATGGCGACGAGACAGTGCGTGCCTTCTTCGAGGCGCACGCCCAGACGCCGTTCTCGCGGCTGCCCGTCTTCGACGGTACTGCACATCATGTCAGCGGCTATGTTCTCAAGTCCGACCTGCTGCTGGCCCAGGCGCGCGACGAGTTCGACCGGAATATTGCCGAGTTCAGCCGCGAGATCATCACCTTGCGTGACGATATCAGCGCTTCAGCCGCTTTCGACCGGCTGACCCGGTCGAAAGGGCATCTGGCGGTCGTGGTCGACGAGTTCGGCACGCTGCGCGGCCTGGTGACCATGGAAGACGTGGTAGAGACCCTGCTCGGCCTGGAAATCACCGACGAGGCGGACACGGTCGAGGACATGCAGATCCTCGCCCGCCAGCGCTGGCGTGACCGGATGACCGCCATGGGGCTCGATCCCGACTCGATGCCGGATGGCGGCCCCGGCTAGGCCGGGACCGGCGTTCCGATCGCTTCGGCCGCCGCCGTCTTGAGGGCGTTCATGATCGCCAGATAAGGGAAGGGACCGTGGCTGATGCGGGCGACGCCCAGGGCTGCGAGGCGTTCGCGATCCGGCATGCCCGGCATCATCATCGCATTCACGGGCAAGGGCGAAGCCGTGCAGATCTGCCCGATCAGGTCTTCCCGGGCCAGCCCCGGTACGAAGAAACCGCTCGCCCCGGCCCCGGCATAGGCGGCGGCGCGGGTCCCGGCTTCACCGATCAGGGCCGCCTGACGGTCCGCATCGCGTTCCTTCAGGAAAAGATCGGTCCGCGCATTGATGAAGAGCGGGATGCCGGCCTCGTCGGCCGCCTTGCGGATCGCGCGGATCCGGTCGGCCTGGACCTCGACGGGATAGAGACCGTCGCCGCCGACAATCTGGTCCTCGAAATTGATGCCCACCGCGCCGGTCGCGATCAGGCGGGCCGTATTGGCGGCCAGCGCGTCGGGCGCTTCGGCATAGCCGCCCTCGAAATCCACGCTCACCGGCAGTTCGCTCGTCTCGACAATGCGCCGTACAGTGGCCAGCAGGGCGTCGAGCGGCAGGGCCTGGGCATCCTTGTAGCCCTGGGCCGCGGCGGCGGACGCACTGCCGGTTGCCAACGCCTTGGCCCCGGCTTTCGCCACGGCACCGGCCGACCCGGCGTCCCAGATATTGTACAGCACCAGCGGCGCGCCCTTCACGTGCAGTGCGGCAAAGCGGCGGGCGAGATCTCCCTGCGTCATGCGACAATCCTCCTCGAAATCGCAAGTTCCGGGTGGACATGTAGGAAGCCGCAAAGCCCGCCGCTCGCGGAAAACGGACTTGGACGAGGGCCTATCTCACATAGCTCGCGCCGTTGATGTCGATGCAGCTGCCGGTGGCGCTGCGGCAGGCGCCGGAGGCGAGGAAGGCGCACATGGCAGCGATCTCTTCAGGCTGGGCGAGGTCGCCGATCGGGATTTCGGCCTTCGCGCGGGCCCGGTCGGCCTCGTGCTGCGGTCCCATACGGGTGTCGATCCAGCCGGGGGCGAGGGCATAGGCATAGATGCCGTTTGCGCCCCATTGCCGGGCGATCGTCTTGGTGAGGGCGAGAACGGCGCCCTTGGAGGCGGCATAGGCCATGTGATTGCGGTCTTCGCCGCGATAGCCGGCCCGGCTGGCGATATTGATGATGGATCCGCCGCCGCTGGCGGCCATTTCGGGAATGGCGGCGCGGCAGATATCGGCCATGGCCATCAGATTGACCTGCAGCGTCAGCGCCCAGACCGCTTCCCATTCCGCGTCGCTGGCGTCCAGCGGGCTGGCAGGGTGGATACCGGCATTGTTGACGATGATGTCGAGCCGGCCCGAGGCGAGGTGCAGCGCGGCATCGTAGAGTTCACGTCCGCCGCCGGGGCGCGACAGGTCAGCCTGGACAGCACCGAGCGCGGCCGGTCCGATGTCCTGCACCGCCTTGTCGGCATCGGCCATATTGGCATTGCCGTGCAGCACGACTTCCGCGCCCTGGGCGGCAAACAGATGGGCGGCGGCGAGGCCGACGCCATGACTGGAGCCTGTGACAAGTGCGCGTTTTCCGGTGAGGGGAAGTGACATGGGCGGGCCTGTACGTGGTGTGATTGGGGATGACGCGTGCTAGCGCAAGTTGGAGATGCGGCCAAGACAAGGTGCTTTTCTTCCCCACGATGTGGGGAAGTGGGCCGATGCGCAGCATCGGGTCGAAGGGGCGCCGGCGGAGCCGGCGGGAGGCCAGGTGTGCCGTCAACAAACCGCCGTGCGCGGCGGCCCCTCCGTCTCGCCGCTGACGCGGCGATCCACCTCCCCAACAGGGTTGGGGAGGAAAGACGATGGCGCTACTTCATCTGCCGTTTCGCCACCGTCTCGAACATCTTGCCGTAGGGCGGGGCGAGGAGGCGGGAAGGGTGCCATTTGCCGGTCGAGAAGACCGAGCGTTCATGCGTGAAGGTGAGGAAACCCGCCTCGCCATGATAGGCCCCCTGGCCGGAAGCGCCGACGCCGCCGAAGGGCAGGTCGGGCACCGAGAGATGCAGGAGGTTGATATTGACCGCCGCGCCGCCGGACATCGTCTCGTCCAGCACGCGTTGCGCCTGCGTCTTGTCGGTCGAGTAGACATAGAGCGCCAGAGGGTGGTCGCGGTCGCCGACAAAATCGATCGCCGCGTCGAGTTCACTGTAGCCGACCATCGGCAGGACCGGACCGAAAATCTCTTCGGTCATCACCGCGGCATCGGCCGGCGGGTTGAGCACCACGGTCGGCGGGATCTTGCGCGCAGCCTGTGCGGCCTGGGCGTCATGCCCGGGCTGCAGGATCTCGGCACCGCCCTGGCGGGCTTCCTCGATCATGGCGTTGAGACGGTCATAGTGCCGGTCCGAGACGATGGCCGTGTAGGCATCATCGCTCGAGGCGTCGGGGAACTGGTGCGCAGCGACATTGATGATCGCCTCGCCCAGATCGCGCTCGGATCCTTTCGGCGCCAATACATAGTCGGGGGCCACACAGGTCTGGCCGGCATTGAACAGCTTGCCCCAGGCAATGGACTTGGCGGCCGCGTCCTGCGGATAGTCCGGCGTGACGATGGCCGGCGACTTGCCGCCCAGTTCCAGCGTCACCGGCACCAGGTTCTCGGCGGCGGCCTTGGCCACCAGACGGCCGACCTGGGTCGAGCCGGTGTAGAAGAGATGGTCGAATTTCAGCTTGGTGAAAGCCTCGCCAACGGCCGGGCCGCCGGTGATCACGGCGACATGGTCTTCCTCGAAGGCGTCGGCCAGCAGGCGCTTCATCAGCTCGGCTGTGCCGGGCGTGTATTCGGATGGCTTGATCATCGCCCGGCAGCCCGCACCCAGTGCCGCCACGAGCGGAGCCATGGCCAGCTGGAAAGGATAATTCCAGGGCGAAACGATGCCGGCGACGCCCTTGGGCTCGCGGCGGATTTCCGCCTTGCCCGGCATCAGCGTCATCGGCACGCCGACCTTGCGGGTCTTCGCCCATTTGACGAGATGCTTCTTTGTGTGTTCGGCGTCCTGGATGACAAAGGCGATCTCGGCGATCACGCTTTCCTCGCGCGCCCGGTTGCCGAAATCCTTCGAGATCGCCTCGGCGATCGCGTCGGCATTGGTGCGGCACAGGCCGGCGATCCGGTCGAGATCGGCCTTGCGCTTGTCCAGCGGCCGGTGCCGCTCGGTCCGGAAGGCCGCCTTCTGGGCTTCCAGCACCGCCTTCATGCGTTCGATCTGCTTGGCTTCGGCTTCGCTCATGTCAGCCTCCTTTGGCCGGTCGGTCAGTGTTGTCAGGCATTGTCTTCGGCGATCATCGCTGCGGCCCGGGTTGCGATCATGATGGTTGGCGCGTTGGTATTGCCGCCAACGAGGCGCGGCATGACCGAGGCATCCACCACGCGCAGACCGTCGATGCCTTTCACGCGGCAGCGGCTGTCGGTGACGGCCAGCTCGCCCGATCCCATCGCGCAGGTCGATGTCGGATGGTAGAGCGTTTCCGCCCGTGCGCGCACATCGTCGCGCAAATCCGACATCGTGGCCACATGGGGGCCCGGATAGCGCTCGGCCTTGCGGTCATGGTCGAAGGCCGGCGCGTTGAGAATGTCGCGGACCTTGGCCAGCCCGTCGGTCATCACATCGAGATCCCATTCCTCTTCCAGATAATTGGGCTGGATGGCCGGGTGGTCGTGGGGATCGGTCGATTTCAGCGTGATCTCGCCGCGGCTCTTCGGATAGAGCTGGCAGACATGCAGGGTGATGCCGTGGCCGCTTGTCTTCTCCATACCGTGCGGATTGGAGATGGCCGGAATGAAAACCAGCTGCAGGTCGGGCAGGTCGCCGGCATAGGCCGACTTGATGAAGGCGCCGCCCTGGACCGGGTTCACCGTGAACGGCCCGTCGCCGCGCAGCGCCCAGCGCAGCACCATGTACATGTGCTGGGGCAGGGAGCGCAGGGAATTGCCGATCGAGGTCGCGGACTTCGTCCAGACCTGTGCCGTTACATCGAGATGGTCCTGCAAATTCTTGCCGACACCGGGCAGGTCGTGCTCGACCGAGACGCCCGACTCGCGCAGCTCGTTGGCGGGACCGATGCCCGAGAGCAGCAGGGTCTGGGGCGAGTTGATCGCGCCGCCGGACAGGATCACCTCCTTGCGGGCCGTGATGACCGTTGTCTCACCGTCCAGGTCGACCTCGACGCCCGTGGCGCGGCCGTTTTCCAGCACCACCCGGCGCACCATCGCGCCGGTGCGCACCGAGCAGTTCTCACGCTCCAGCGCCGGACGCAGGAAAGCGTCGGCGGCGGAACAGCGCTTGCCGTTCTTCTGGGTGACCTGGTAGGGGCCGAAACCCTCCTGGGCCGGGCCGTTGAAGTCGGCATTGCGCTTGTATTGCAGCTGGTCGGCGGCCTTGAGGAAATCCTCGGTCAGCGGGTTGAGCGGGGCAATGTCCGACACCCAGAGCGGGCCGCCCGTACCGTGCAGCTCGCTTTCGCCGCGGGTCTGGTGCTGTACCTCCTTGAAGGCGGGCAGGGCGTTCTTCCAGCCCCAGCCTTTAGCGCCATAGACCTGTTCCCACTCGTCGTAATTCTCCTTGGCGCCGCGCATGTAATGCATGGCGTTGATCGAGGAGGAGCCGCCCAGCGTCTTGCCACGCGGCCAGAGCAGTTTGCGGTCGTTGAGGTGTTTTTGCGGCTCGGTCCAGTAGCCCCAGTTGAACTGCTCGCCCGTCACCGCGTATTGCAGCAGCATCGGCGTGCGGATGATGGGGCTGTTATCGCTGCCGCCGGCCTCGAGCACGAGGACGCTGACACCGGGATCTCGCGACAGGCGTTCGGCGACCGTACAGCCGGCCGAACCGGCGCCGCAGATGACATAGTCGAATTCCAGATCACTCATCGCCGGGCTCCCCGGTCTCGGATGCGGCGGCTTCTTCGGGAATGGCCGGCGTGTCCGGATCGTCGCTGTAGTGGGCGGCGAGGGCCCGCATCGCGGCGAGCGACTCCGCGGTGCGGCCGCCCCATTCCGTGTCGGCGGCGGTGCGGGCGATCACGATATTGCGGCGCTCATCGACCCAGACATACTGGCCGTAGACGCCGGCCATGAAATATTCGCCGTCATGGTTTTCGGGCACCCAGAAGTGCAGGCCATAACCGCGATGGGCGTAGACCGCGTCGGGGCCGGCTTCCTGGAAGGGGGCGTTGGGGCGCGTGGCCTGCTCCACCCAGCCTTCCGGCACCAGGCGCTCGCCGTTCCAGACACCGTCCTGCAGGTAGAACTGGCCGAAGCGGGCATAGTCCTCGAGTGTTGCATTGAGGCAGCAATAGCCGATCGCCATACCGCGCTCGCCGGGCACATTCTGGTTCCAGTAGGCCTCGCCGGTCATGCCGATCGGGCGCCAGATCTCCGCTTCGACGATATCGGCCAGCGGCGCATTCCACACGCCGCGCGCGACGGCCGAGAGCACCTGGGTATTGGCGGAGACATAGTGCAGGTCTTCACCGGCCGGACGGTTGCGTTCGACTTCCGCGACCATGGCGTCGATATCGCGGCCGAAGATATTGGCGCCGAAGAAGAGGCGGCGGATATCGGAATCCGGGGCGCCATAGTCTTCCTCGAAGTCCACGCCGGCCGACATCATGAGAAGGTGGCGCAGCGTGGTCTGGCCATAATCCGTGCCGCCATATTGCGGTGCGAACATCTCGGCCGTCTGGTCGAGATTGGCGATGCGGCCCTGATGGATCGCCATGGCGATCAGCGTGGCGACATAGCTCTTGCCGACCGACCAGGAGGTGTGACGGGTCTCGGGCGTCGAACCCAGCAGGTATTGCTCGTGCACCACGGCGCCATTGTGCAGCACCATAAGACCGGTTGCACGCGAGTCCGAGAGCCAGTCATCGACCGTCCGTTCGGCGCCGTTGAAGGTGTAGGCGACATTCACCTGATCGGTTTCGCGCGGCAGCGGTGTTGCCGATTCGGACGGTTCTATCGTGCGATAGGGGAAAACCTCGTCCATGTGGCGAAACGTGTCCGGAAGGCTTTCCGGCTGTGTCGCAGCCTGGATTTCAGCCGGTGAATATTCGGACCACGGGCGGAAGAACCAACCGGCGGCAGAGAGGGCGAGAACGCCAAGTATAGCGACCAACCCCATGATAAGTTTTTTCATTTTTCTCCCCAACGACAGCCTTATGAACGCTGTTCACTCGGCAGCCTAAGCACAGTTGGGCGGCTTGAAAAGAGGTCGCGGAAAGGCTGTGTTTGAAAAACACCGGTGAGGTTTGCTTGCATCAATTCCGACAAGAATTTTGTGCAAATCGGAGAAACCGGCTGACAGCCGCCATGAGCGGTGTTCATATAACAATTGTGAAACGCGGATCGGTTGGCACATACAAACCGCGTGAAGAGGGGAGTTAATTCCATGAAAAAGCTGAACAAGGCGGCCGTTCTGGGCACGACCGCCATTCTGTCGGGCCTGATCGGTGCGTCCGGCGCACTGGCACAGGTCGACGTCATCACCGTGACGGCACAAAAGCGCGAGCAGACGCTGCAGGAAGCGCCCGTCTCGGTTGCGGCCGTCACCGGCGAGCAGATCGAGCAGTCGCAGATCCGCGACGCGGCCGACCTGCAGACCCTGGTTCCGTCCCTGCGCGTGGCCGAGTTCGCCACGTCCACCAACACCGAATTCAACCTGCGCGGCATCGGTACGTCGAGCTTCAACCCGGGTCTGGAACCGTCGGTCGGTGTCTTCATCGACGGCGTCTATCGTCCGCGCTCCGGTTCGGCCATCAACGACCTGATCTCGATCGAGCGTGTCGAGGTTATCCGCGGTCCGCAGTCCACCCTGTTCGGCCGCAACACGCCGGCCGGCGTGGTGTCGATCATCACCCAGCAGCCGGAATACGAGTTCGGCTATGTGGGCGAACTGACGATCGGCAACAACAACACGCACATTGCGCGTGCCTCCGTCACCGGTCCGATCAACAGCACGATGGCGCTGCGCCTCGATGGCTCCATGCACCAGAGCGACGGCTATATCGACGTCGTTGACGGTCGCGATGCCAATAACCGGTCGCGTCACACCTTCCGCGGCCAGCTGCTGTGGAATCCGGGCGACAATACCGAGGTCCGCATCATCGCCGACTACGGCGGGATCGACGAGAATTGCTGTGCGGCCCCGTTCGCCTTCTACGACCCGATTGACCAGGCCGCGCTTGTCGGCCTTGGCGGCACGGCCGTTCCGGCCGACCCGGAGGGCGGTGACCGGATCGCGATCGACGGCGATCTGAACACCCAGTTGTCGACCAGCGGCCTCTCGGCCGAGGTCAATCACGACTTCGAAACCTTCACCTTCACCTCGATCACGGCGGTTCGCCGCTATGACGAAGACCAGCTGTTCGATGCCGATTTCTCGGATCTCGACCTGGTGAGCCTGCGTCATATCGAGAACCGTTATGACAGCTTCACCCAGGAGTTCCGGGTCACCTCGACCGGCGACAACTTCATGGACTGGATGGGTGGCGCTTTCTACTACAACAACCGCCTCCATTTCTCGAACTCGACGCCGTACGGCGCTGATGCCCGGAACTTCTTCGATGCGGCGTCTGCCGCCGATCCGACGGCCCAGCAGCTGATTTCGGCCTTCGGTCTGCCGCCGGGGTCCGGCGGTGTCGATCTGCTGGAATTCTTCCTGAACATGAACCAGGCAGCCGGTGTGGGGAATTTCGTCCCGCTCGCATCCGGCAATGCGGCTCTGCCGACGACGCCGGCTGAAGGCTTCATCGCGACGTCGCACGGCCTCATCCTGGAAGACTACCAGTATGACACGGAAGCCTGGTCGGTGTTCGGCCAGCTCGACTTCCACCTGACCGATCGCTTCACGCTGACGCTGGGCGGCCGCTACTCGGACGAGAGCAAGGAGATGGTGACCACCATCGATCAGCCCGATCCGATGTCGGCGTTCTCCTTCGTCGATCTGGCGCGCGATCTGCGTCTGGTCACGCCGACGACATGCGATCCGACGCTCTTCCCGATCATCGGCGGCGATGCGTGTGCCTATCTCGTGCCGGCGCTGCTGGCCCAGGCCGGTGTGCCGATCGACCCGACCCAGCCGCTGAGCGAAGCTCAGGCGCGCATGGCGGCGCTCAATCCGCTGCTGGGATTCTCGGCTTTCCAGAACTTCGAGCCGGTCAGCGCGGCGGATTTCCCGACCTCGCGTACCGACACGAACTTCTCGGGCAATATCATCCTGTCCTATGACGTGTCCGACACGCTGAACCTCTATGGTAGCTATGCCACCGGCTTCAAGCCGGGCGGGTTCAACGTCTCGACGAATGCGGCCTTCACCGGCGTGTTCGAGTTCGAGGAAGAGATCTCGCGCTCCTTCGAGATCGGCGCCAAGGGCTCGCTGTTCGACAACCGCATGGTTTATGCGATCGCCTATTTCAACCAGGAGATCGAGGACTTCCAGACGAACAACTTCGTCGGCAATGGCTTCGCGCTTGAAAACGCCGGTTCGATCGAAGTGTCGGGTATCGAGTTCGAGGGCCAGTGGTCCCCGGTCGACAACCTGCTCTTCACGGGTGGTTTCACCTATCTGATCGACAGCAAGTACGGCGATTACGAGTTCGCACCGTGCCCGGACACCTATGTTGACGGTTCCGGGGTGTGGGATGCCGGCGATCCGGCCTTCGCCCTGTGCGAACCTGGCAATGAGCGGACCAATGATGCCGGCGTCACCGCGCTGTTCAACGATCTGACGGGCCGTGATCGCGGCAATTCGGAACTGGTCGGATCGCTCACCGCGACCTTGACCACGCCGCTGAACAATGGCTGGGAAATCGACTGGCGCGGCGAGATGACCTACGTCTCTGAGTTCCAGCACACGACGTCACAGGATCCGCGTCCCTTCGCGACCCAGGACGCGTTCACGCTGTACAACGCCTCGGTCACGATCGGGTCGGACAGCGACAGCTGGGCGGTCCAGTTCTGGGGCCGCAACATCTTCGACGAGGACTACACCAAGGGTGGCTTCCCGTCGGTGGGGTATCTGGGCGCCAGCTACAATGCTTACCCGGGTGATCCGCAGACCTACGGTGTGACCCTCCGCATCCGCGGCTAGTGAACAAGGTCTTTCCTCCCCGCGTCAGCGGGGAGGGGGACCGCGCCGGAGGCGTGGTGGAGGGGCCGCCGGAGCGAAGCGCAGGCGGAAGGTCAGCGACAGATTCGACCGCCCTCCCGGCGCAGTGCGCCGGGCCCCTTCGACCCGCAGCTTCACTGCGGCCCACTTCCCCACGATGTGGGGAAGAAAGATGGCGGCTAGTGAACATTGTTCAAAAATGACTTTGACGGCGGGCGAAGGCTGGTTAGCCTTCGCCCGTTGTTTTTTGTCCGGGGCGCTTCATGCTCTTTATCGTTCTGGCCGGTTCTGTCGTCGGTATCACCGCCATGGTGGTACTGAACATGTGGCTCGGCCTGTCCGAGCCGGCCCGGCTCCGCGATCTGGAAGATGCGGTGGCCCGGCTCGATACCGATTCTGTGGGCTATGAGGCAGGCGAGGGTGGTCTGGTGACGCCCGATGGTCTCAGCGCGCTCATACCGTCCCGCGACGGGCACACGATCGGCCTGCTGGTCGCGCGCGGCAGCGATTTCGTTATCCGCTATCTCGGCCCGGGCAGTGTGCGCGCCGCCGAAGCCGATGCAGACGGCTCGCTGCTGCTGCGTCTCAACGATTTTGCCTTCGCGCCGGCCCGACTGAATTTCAGTTCGGCCGACCAGGCGCAATCCTGGGCCGACAGGCTCAACGCACTGAAGGGGTGAGCCATGGACGTGCCGGCTTTTGTGGAAAATTTCGATCCGATCTGGATCGCCATCCCGCTCTTCGTGATCGCGGTGTTCGCAGAAATGATTTTTGCGCGATCAACCGGCCGTGCCCGTTTCGAGGCGCGTGACAGCGCCGCCAGTCTTGTGATGGGGCTGGGAAACACCGTGTCGGCCGTGCTGTTCGGTAGCGTGCTGGCGATCTGGTCCATGTTCGTCTACGAGCACCGGCTCTTCGACATCGGTTTTGCCTGGTGGGCCTGGATTATCGCCTTCGTGCTGGACGATTTCGTCTATTACTGGTCGCACCGCTTTGCCCACACCGTGCGCTGGTTCTGGGCCGACCATGTGGTTCACCACTCCTCCCAGCACTACAATCTGACAACCGCGCTGCGCCAACCCTGGCTCAACCCGCTGACGCTGAAATTCCTCTGGCTGGGCTCGGCGCTCATCCTGCTGGGCTTCCACCCGGCGATGATCGCCTTCGTGGGCTCGCTCAACCTGATCTACCAGTTCTGGATCCACACCGAGGCGATCAGGAAATGCCCGGCCTGGTTCGAGGCGGTGATGAACACGCCCTCGCACCACCGGGTCCACCACGCCACCAACCCGATCTATCTCGACCGGAATTATGCCGGTGTCTTCATCGTCTGGGACAAGATGTTCGGCACGTTCCAGCCCGAGCTGGAGAACGAGAAGTGCCGCTACGGCATCGTGAAGAATCTGGGCACCTACAATCCGCTGAAGATCAGCCTGCATGAATGGTGGGGCATTATCGACGACATCCGCCATGCCCGCTCGCTGCGCGATGCCGCCCTGTATCTCCTCGCCCCGCCGGGCTGGTCGCCGGACGGATCACGGGCGACATCGAAGCAATTGCTGGCCAGATGGCAGGCCCGCCAGACCCGCCAGCCCGACCAGCCCCCCGCCGAAGCCGCGGAGTAGCGGGCGGCGGCGCAACCTCCACCCTAAAGACCACGCCATTTTTCCCGGCCGGACGCCCGGCGAAGGCCGGGCAAAGTGCCGGGACCTACGGGAAGCTCATCGCTTGAAGTGATCTTCGGTAGATCCCGGATCTGCGGCCTGCCTGCGCAGGCCTCCGTCCGGGAGAAAATGAGGCGGTTGGAAGAGAAGGCACCAACGCTCCCACAACCACCGTCACCCTGACGAAAGTCAGGGCCCAGTTCGTGAGGCGCGGTGGCCGCGATCTCGCACTTATCCCCCACATCACCACCGCCCAGGCCGAGCCCGCCTGGCGAAAATCTCCCTTTGCGATCTGGGTCCTGACCTTCGTCAGGATGACGGTGCGTGGGGTGAAGTTAGGAAACTTATCCCCGCCCGCTCAACTGCGCGTATGCTCGTCAGCGGTTTCCGGGATGGGAGGCATGAGCTCAGTCCCTTGTGCCCGGGAGCGTGCGGAGCTCGTCCGCGCCTGGTGGGTGACAGCATCAGGCTCCGGCGTGGCCATCTGCGGGGACACCGGCACAAAGCTCGACCGGCCCGTGCCTGCAGGTTTCGAGACGGGGCCCGCAAGGGACCCGGGTAAATCTCCGCGTGCGGGATGCCTCGGGCATCACCACCAACACTTCAAATCGGACACGATGTCCGCCGTGCATCCCGCACCCCTCTCATCGCTCCAGGGTTCCGCCCGTGGAGGGTTTTGTGCTGGGTGAGGGCCACAGAGTACCGCTTTCCCCGGACTTGTTCCGGGGCCCAGTGGCATTTCGGGAGGAGGCTCCTCCAGACCCCGGCACAGGGGCCGGGGGAAGTGGAGAGAGTGGGGACGGAGGGGTGCTGCATCAGCGGCGATGTGTCAGCGACAGGCTCCACCGCCCACCGGCGCTCGGCGCCGGCCCCTTCGACCCCTCCTTCGCCAAGGCTATGGAGGGCCCACTTCCCCACGAGGTGGGGAAGAAAGGTAGCGAGCCCGTTCCCCGGACGTGTTCCGGGGCCGGGTGACGTGGAGCGGAGTGCGGACAAAAGCCTGCTTCCTTTCGCCTTGAGTCGCGTTAGGTCTTGTACAACCTGTTGCTGCCGGAGAGTGCCAACGCATGAGCTATGACCAGATCTTCCTGTTTGTCCTGCTGGGCATTGTCTTCGCGATGCTGGTCTGGGGGCGGGTGCGCTATGATCTTGTCGCCTTTGCGGGGTTGGTGATTGCGGTGATCGGCGGCGTGGTGCCGGTGCAGGATGCCTTTGCCGGTTTCGGACACGAGGCGGTGATCATCATCGCCCTGGTGCTGATCGTGTCGCGGGCGATGACGAATGCCGGTGCCGTCGAACTCGTCGCCCGCTTCGTGCTGTCCTCGACCCGCTCCCTGCCATCCCATGTCGGTCTGATCTCGGTCGTTGGCGCGGCGCTGTCCGCCATCATCAACAATGTTGCCGCGCTGGTCATGCTGATGTCCCTCGACATGGAGGCCGCACGCAAGGCCAAGCGCTCGGTCGCCCAGAGCCTGATGCCGCTTTCTTTTGCAACCATTCTGGGCGGCATGATCACCCTGATCGGTACGCCGCCGAACATCGTCGTGGCGCAGTTCCGCGACCGGGCGCTGGGCGAGCCCTTCTCGATGTTCGACTTTTCGCCCGTCGGCCTGATCTGTGCCGTGGTCGGTATCGGTTTCGTCACCCTGGTGGGCTGGCGCCTGATTCCCAAGGGCGAAGCGCGCACCATGGCCGGGGAGGGCGCGGGCAGTGTCTTTGTCGCCGAGGCCGGGGTGAAGGCGGATTCGAAATCCATCGGCCAGACGCCGGCCGATCTCTATCCGCTCGCCGACAGCCATGATGTCACCATTCTCGGCCTGGTCCGGCGCGGCAAGCGCCTGGGCGGGTTCGCCGCCGGCGAGGAAATCCGCAAGAGCGATCATCTGGTTCTGGAAGGCGATCCGGCCTCGATCGAGGCTTTCATCGGCGCCGCCGAACTCAACCCGCCGGGCGCGGATGCGCACGAAGGTCTGACGGGCAAGTCGCTGGCGCTCATCGAGGCCATCGTGCCGCGCGATGCCCGCATTGTCGGCCGGACGGCGACCGATCTGCGGCTGCTCTACCGGCGCGGCGTGACCTTGCTGGGCATTTCCCGCCAGGGCCGCCGTTTCCGCCAGCGTGTCCGCAAACTGCCGATCCGGGCCGGCGATCTCGTCCTGCTGCTCGGGCCGGAAAGCCGGGTGAATGACGCCGCCGAATGGCTGGGCGTGCTGCCACTGGCGGAGCGGCGCCACAGCGTCGTCCAGCGTTCCAAGGCGCTGATGACGATCGGCATATTCGTCGCGGCCGTGGCCGCGGCCGTCATGGGACTCGTGCCGCTGGTCGTTGCGCTAGCAGCCGTGGTGATCCTCTACGCCCTGCTGAATATCGTCGGACCCAGCGAAGTCTATGAATCGGTGGAATGGCCGGTCCTGGTGCTGCTGGGCTCGCTGATCCCGCTCGGCCTGGCGCTCGAGGAGACCGGCGGTACCCAGCTGATCGCGCAGGGCATTCTCTCGCTGACCGGCACCCTGCCGGTCTGGGCCATCCTGGCGATCCTGATGATGGTGACGATGACGCTGTCGGACTTCCTCAACAATGTCGCGACCGCCCTGATCGCCGCCCCGGTCGGGCTGAACATCGCGCGGTCGCTGGAGGTCAATCCCGACGCCTTCCTGATGGGGGTGGCCGTGGCGGCGTCCTGTGCCTTCCTGACGCCCATCGGGCACAAGAACAACACGATCATCATGGGGCCGGGCGGGTACCGGTTCGGCGATTACTGGCGCATGGGCCTGCCGCTGGAGATCCTGATCATTGCCGTCGGTGTGCCCGCCGTCCTGACCTTCTGGCCGCTCTGACGGTACGCCGCGAAATGCTTGTCTCGCAACGCGATCCGGTCAAAATCAGCCCATGGATCTGATCGAAACCGTCCAGCGGCTCGCCGCCGCCCTTGCCATCGGCATTCTTGTCGGCGTCGTGCGCGGCTGGCAGGAGCGTGAGCACCGCGATGACGGTATCCGCCGTGCCGGTGTGCGCACATTCGGTCTGGCCGGTCTGCTCGGCGGTCTGGCGGGACATCTGCACGCGCTGACCGGACCTGTCATGCCGGCCGTGCTGCTGGCGCTGTTCGGTGGCGCTGTGACCTTCGTGCGGCTGCGCGAGGTCGAGATTGTCGAGGATTTCAGCCTCGCCGGCGTGACGGCAGCGCTGGCGGTCTTCGTGCTTGGAGCCATTGCCGTCTCCGGCGACATGGAGATCGCCGGGGCAGGAGCAGTGGCCGTGGCGATCGTGCTGGCAGCCCGGCGCAGCGCTCATGCCTTCCTTGAAAAGATCACCTGGCTGGAATTGCGGGCGGCCCTGGTGCTTCTGGCGATGACGCTGATCGCCCTTCCCTTGCTGCCCAACCGCACGATCGATCCCTGGGATGCGCTGAACCCGTTCGAGCTCTGGCTCCTGACCGTGATGATCGCGCTGATTTCCTGCACCGGCTATGCTGCGATCCGTATTGCAGGTCCGTCGCGCGGCATCGTGTTTGCCGGCGCCGCAGGCGGCCTGGCGTCGTCGACCGCCACCACGCTCTCCTTTGCGCGTTTCGCGGCCAAGGCACCGGACAATGCCCGCCGTCTTGCGGCCGGGGCGATCATCGCCGGTGCGCTGTCGGCCGGCCGTGTGGCAATCATCGGCGGGGCGCTGGCACCGCAGCTGATCCGGCCGCTCGGTCTTGCCATGGCGCCTGTCGTGGTGATCTTCCTGGTCGCGGCGTGGCTGCTGATCCGGCGCAGCCAGTCCGGCGCAAAGACGCCGGGACTGAACCTGGACAATCCGCTCGACCTGGCAGGCGTGCTCCGCTTCGGCGCCCTGCTGGGCGGCGTGACCCTGGCCTCCCGCCTGCTGCTGGACTGGCTGGGAGCCGGTACGCTCTATCTTGTCGCGGCGGTTTCGGGGCTGGTGGATGTCGACGCCATCACCCTGTCGACGGCACGGCTCGCCGGTGGCGAGGTGACAGCCGGCACCGCCGCTGCTGCCATTCTGCTTGCGGTGGCGGTCAATATGGTCACCAAGGCTGTGCTGGCGCTGGCAGCGGGCGGCCGCGGATATGGCATGCCGCTCGCGGTTGTCACCGGCCTCGGCGTGCTGGGCGGGGCGGCCGGGCTGGCCCTGCAGCAGATCCTTCCCGGCAGTTGATCTGCGCTGCCGATTTGCCGATTGCATCCGCCGCGGGGCCAGCGCATGATGCGCCGCCGCCTTTGTTTTCAAGGACGTGCACATGTCTTCCGGAAAATCCCAGCAATACCCCGCCAAGGCCTACAAGGACGAGGATTTCATCAATGCGCCCGAGGGGCGCCCGGTGCGGATCCTCGCCGAATATCTCGAGCCCAAGGCCCGCTTTGCCGAATACAATGTGCAGGACACGATCCTGTTCTTCGGCTCGGCCCGGATCCGCTCGCGCGAGGAGGCCGAGGCCGAACTCGACGCCCTGCGCAAGGCCGGCGACGACGAGACGCCGGCGCTGAACAAGCTCAAACTCTCCGGATACTATGAATCGACCCGCGAACTCGCGGCGCGCCTGACACAATGGTCGAAGAGCCTGCGCGACAAGTCGGGCCGGCGTTTCGTGGTCTGCACCGGCGGCGGGCCGGGCATCATGGAGGCCGCCAATCGCGGCGCGTCGGAAGCCCATGGCGACAATATCGGCCTGGGCATCTCGCTGCCCTTCGAGCAGGGCAATAATCCCTGGGTCACGCATGCGCTCAGCTTCGAGTTCCACTACTTCTTCACGCGCAAGTTCTGGTTCCTTTATCTGGCCAAGGCGCTGGTGCTGATGCCCGGCGGCTTCGGCACGATGGACGAGTTGTTCGAGACGCTGACCCTCTTGCAGACCCGCAAGATCAAGAAGCGGGTGCCGGTGGTGCTGTTCGGCACGGAGTACTGGGACAAGGTGATGAATCTCGAGACCATGGTCGAGTTCGGCACGATCGACGCGGCGGATCTGGACCTGATCTACCGCACCGACTCCGTCGACGATGCCTTCGCCTACATTACCCGGGAACTGGCCGAGCACGCCTTGCCGCATCCGGGCGGGCGGTTATAGGCCTGCCGGTTGCCGGCGCGCGGGCAGGCGGCATCACAATTTTCGTTTCCCCCTTGCCAAGTGCGGCAATTTGAATCACGTTGGTCATGTGAACAATGTTCACTAAAGATAATGATTGGTCGCACCTGGGGAGGTAACGCGCCATGGGAACGCTCCGCGAGCTGTATCCGATGCCGGAAATCGACAAGCACTGGTCGGTTCCGCAGCAATTCGATGCCACGTTCGACTTCGAATACGACGAAGGCCGCACCACGCTCATGCACCTGTACCAGAAGGGCAAGGACATGCAGTGGGATGCGGTCAACCGCATCGACTGGACGCAGGAACTCGACTTCGAAAATCCGATGCAGCTGCCCGATGAGGGCGTCGCGCTGCACGGCTCCCCGATGTGGGAGAAGATGACGAAAAAGGAGAAGATCGAGTTCCGCCGTCATGCCCAGGCCTGGAATATCTCCCAGTTCATGCAGGGCGAGCAGGCGGCGCTGATCTGCGCGGCGAAGATCGTCGAGTCGGTGCCGGATCTGGACGCGAAATTCTACGCCGCCACCCAGGTGATGGACGAGGCGCGCCATGTCGAGGCCTACAAGAAGCTGATGCAGAAATTCGGCGTCGCCTATCCGATGACCGAACCGCTGCGCCAGCTCGTCGACGAAGCGCTGCGCGACAGCCGCTGGGACTTCACCTATCTGGCGATGCAGGTCGTGATCGAGGGGCTCGCGCTTGCCGCCTTCGGCACAATCCGCGATCTCGCCCAGAACCCGCTGGCACGCATGGTCAACGCCTATGTGATGGAAGACGAGGCCCGTCACGTCGCCTTCGGCCGTCTCTCCCTGCGCGATTACTATCCGCAGCTCACCCAGGCCGAGCGCGACGAGCGCGAGGAATTCCTGGTCGAGGCCTGCTATCACATGCGCGACCGGTTCGAGGCGCGTGAGGTCTACGAGACGCTCGGCCTGCCGGTCGAGGAATGCGTCGCCTGGGCAGCCCAGTCGGAGATCCAGAAGCTGTTCAAGACGATGCTGTTCCAGCGCATCGTCCCGGTGGTGAAGGATATCGGCCTGTGGGGCCCGAAGATCCGCAAGGCCTACGAGGATATGGGTGTGCTGCACTATGCCGACCAGGATCTCGACACGCTGGCCAAGCAGGACGAAGCCATCGCCAAGGATCTGGACACGCGTCACCAGGACGTGCGCACGGCCTATGTGAAGGCGGTCGCCGGCGCCGCCGAATAAGCCAGACGCCGTATTGCCGGAAACACTCGCCTGCTTCCGGCGCGGCGCGCCTGAAGGGACCCCTTGCGGGTCCCTTTTTCGTGATCGCTCTGGTGTGACCCGGACCGCTGTCCTACATGCTCGGCGAGGAGGTGCCGCATGTCCGTAAAGCTTCGTCCGGCCACGCCGGAAGACATTCCCGTCCTGCAGCATTGGGACGCCCAGCCGCACGTTATCGCGGCCACGGGCAGCGATGCGCCGCCGGACTGGATCGAAGATATCGGCCTCACGAGCCCGGCCTTCCAGACGCTGATCGGCGAGCAAGGCGGGCGTCCGGTCGGCGTTGTGCAGATCATCGATCCGGCCGGGGAACCGACCCGTTATTGGGGCGATTGCGAGCATAATCTGCGGGCCATCGATATCTGGATCGGCGAGCCTGACTGCCTGGGGCAGGGGTTGGGTACGCAGATGATGACGCAGGCGATCGAACGGTGTTTCGCGGCGCCAGAGGTCACCGCGATCCTGATCGATCCGCTCGAGACGAATACCGACGCCCAGCGCTTCTACCGGCGCCTGGGGTTCGAGGAAGTCGGACCGCGCCGTTTCGGGGATGACGACTGCACGGTGATGCGCCTGACGCGGGCTGGCTGGGAAGGGCGGGCGTTGCCGGGTCAGTGACCCGGGTCCGTCGCAGCGGGCGTCGCCGACAGATCGATATCGAAACGGGCGTCACTGCCGGTCGGGGTCTGCTCGAAAGCGAAGTGACCGTTCAGCGACCGGGCGCGCAGGCGGCAATTGTCCAGACCGTGTCCGCCATCGCTCCGCTGCAGGGTGTCTTCCTGTTTGCCCGTGCCATTGTCGGATATCTGCGCCGACAGACGGCCGTGGCTGAGCGTGGTCCGGATCGTCACGCGGTCTCCGCCGGAATGACGGATGGCGTTGCTGACGCTCTCCCGGAACAGCGCAAGCAGGTGCCGGTAGACGGCATAGTCGAGCGGACAGCCCGTTTCGGTCTCATCCGGTGGCCAGTCCAGTGAGAAACCGGCAGCCTCGCAGCGGGAGCGGGACTCTTCCTGCAGGTCAGCCAGGAGGTCAGCCAGTTCTCGCGGCTTTCCGGCCAATCCGGTGACGATGGTCCGGATATCGGCCATGGCTTCACGCACATCCTGGCGCATGCCGTCGGTGTCGGAACGGTGCAGGCTGATCATCAGCCGGCCGCTGACATCGTCGTGCAGGTCGCGGGCGATGCGATGCCGCTCCTCGGTCACGCCGGCCAGGTAGGCGTCACGCGTTGCGATGAGGCGTTCCGTCATGCGTATCAGCGCAGCTGCCGTGTCGAGATCGCCCGCCGCAAACGGGCGCCGCCCGCCATCGGCGTGGCGGCACAGGAGTGCCGGGGCGCCGCCCAGCGAGGGCAGGCGAAGGATTGTCCCGTTCTGTCCGATCGCCGGGACCTTAACGGGAGCAGGGTCGGTTTCGATTTCCAGTGGCTGGAAGCTCGCCTCAACGGCAGCACGCCAGCTTTCCGATCTCTGCTGATCGTTGGCGGCAAAGACAAGATCGGCGGCCCGCGAGAGGGCGTGCTGAACCACGGCCAGGCGCCTGCGCTCCTGGCGCCGCGCCAGCCATTCCCGCAGCGGGAAATACACCAGGGCAGCTCCGGCGAAAGCCAGACCGAGTGCGACATCCTGTTGCCGGGTCACGAAGGTGAGCAGGGCGATGTCGACGAGCAGGATTGCCGCAAGAAAAGCAACTGACAGGACGATGTTTCTGACCCAGCCGTCGAGGGAGAGCAGGCTGGTCCGCACGATTGCAATGCCGATACCGCAATAGATCAGAACAAACAGCGGAAAGGCGGCGTCCTCGCCCAGTGTGACTTTCACCAGGCCCGATTCGGGAAGCAGAACGGTCAGGGCATAAAGCGCAATGCCCAGCAGAATGGTCGCCAGAAGGATGATCAGCGAGGGGCGCAAGATGGTGGCCTTGCGCCCGATCCAGAACTGAATGCAGACAAGCGCGAGAAGCGCGAGGTATTCCACCATCTGGATGGAATAGGAGATGCGGGCGTCGATGAACTGACCAAGAGCAACCACACTCAGTGCGACGATTCCGCTTGCCACGGCGGCCGCTACCGCCGTTCGCGGCGTGAGCAGAGCTTTCGGGAAGAGCAGGAAGACGAAGACGAATGCGAGACCGAAGGCGTGCAGCACGGCTCCGTTCAGCACGCTTGTCGTGGTCGCAAGCTCGGGCGGTGTAAGCAGGCCGAACTTCAGATACATCCGGTATGTCAGCGCGGATGCGAGCAGAAGGCCTCCGGCAATGCCATAGGCGAGGGCGGCCGGAAGCTGTGGCCGGGAAGCCCAGACAGCCAGGCCGAACAGGGCGCCCAAGAGGGCACTGGCCAGCCCCATCCAGTCGCCGCCGTCAAAATCGCTCAGTCTTGCGTGGCGAGGGCGAACCTCACGCGTATGCGTGATGCCGGACAGGTCAGTGAAGCGCGCTGATGCAGATAAACCCGCCCGAAGGTGCGCTGCCAGCTGATGCCGCTGTGCAGTTTCCAGCCTGGGGTCCTTTGCCAGGTCGGCGGCTGGAATGACCAGTTCTGCGCCGGATATACCGCTGAATGACACGGGGGCATCGGGGGCCAGATCGAACGGCTCCCGGTCGATCATCAGCAGGACGTTGTCGTGGGCAAGGGACCGCTCTGCGGCAAGGTTTGCGCCATCCAGGGACAGGACAACCCAGACGAAACCCAGCGTTACCAGGACCATCGCAACGGCGGTGAAGCGTGCGATGGTGTGAGGCGCTTGATAGGCCTGCCGGCGCGCATCGATCCGCGTTGGAGTGTCTATAGCCCTGCCGGCTTCATTGCCGCCCCCCGATTCCCGTCGATGTCGAGGTTACTCCTCCCGACAGAATTTCGCAGCGCAAAACCGGCTCAGTCCTCGTTGAAGCTGTAGGGCGAGGCGCGCAGCATGTGGCTGTCCAGAACGAGTTTGCGGTTGAGCGGCGGGAAGGCGCGCTGGGCGCAGTCTTCCCGGTCGCACAGGCGGCAGGTGATGCCGACGGCCGCCGGTTTGATGCCGGCCACGGCGTCGGCATGGACGATCTTCGGCGCGTGCTCGAGGGCGCATCCCAGCGCGATGGCATGGACGACCGGCGGGTGTCCGGCCGGGGCGGGCGATAGCTGGCCGCGGGCGAGGGAGAGCATCGCCGTGCCGTCGGGCAGTTCGAATGTCTGGGCGATCAGGCGCTCGGGCGTGTGCAGGGCGTCGTAGAGATTCCATTTCGGGCACCCCCCGCCCGATCGCGCAAACGGCATGATGCCGCCGCCGAAGCGTTTGGACACATTCCCCGCGCTGTCGACACGGATCATGAAGAAGGGCAGACCGCGCGCGCCGGGCCGCTGCAGCGTCGTCAGACGGTGGCAGATCTGTTCGAAGCTGACCTCGAAGCGCCGCTGCAGCCGGTCGATATCGTAGCGCGTGTCCTCGGCGGTCTTCAGGAAGGGCGCATAGGGCATGTGAACCGCGCCGGCGAAATAGTTCGCCAGGCCGACCCGGTAGAGCTTGCGGCCTTCCTCGGCCGGCAGGTGAGGCTCGGCAGACAGTTTATCCAGCAAATCGCCGAGTTCCAGATTGGCCAGGACGACCGCCATGTGAAAGGCGCGCGAGCCCGCAGAGAGGGCTTCGGAGAGCAGCAGGCGCCGGCCGTGAAAGTCGAGACGGCGGCGCGCGCCGGCCATGATATCCTCGTCCAGCACGCGCATGGTAAAACCGTGCGTATGCTGCAGGTAGTCGGCCAGTTGCTGTTCGCGCCGGTGGGTGCGCAGACCGATCCGCTCGACGAGCGCTTCGGCTGCTTCCTCCAGTTCGGGGAAATGGTTCTGGCGCGCATCCAGCGCGTCGCGCACGCTTTCCAGCACGGCACCGGGGCCGCCGGTCGCAGCGCCCGGGCCCGACATGCGCGTGGCAAGGTCGGCGGTGGCGGCCGTGGTTTCGCGATAGGCCTGGAAGAGGCGGGCAAAGGCTTCCGCGGCGCGCGGCTGGCTGTCGGCAAACTCGGACAATTCCATCCGGTCGAGACCAATGCCTGACAGGACGGGATCTGCCGCCGCTTCCTGCAGGTCCGCCACAAGCTGGCGGTCGCTCTCATTGGCAAAGGCGCGCACATCGACGTCGAAAGCGTCGGCGAGCGCCAGCAGGACCCGCGCCGTCACCGGTCGCTGATTGCGTTCCAGCAGATTGAGATAGCTGGCCGACAGTCCCAGCGCCTCGGCAGCCTCGGCCTGTGTCAGCCCGCGTTCGCGGCGCAGGCGGCGCAGGCGCGCGCCGGCAAAGATCTTCTCGAGGCCCTGTCCGTCATTCATTTTTGTGTCCAGATTTACAAAATTACATCATGACAATGTAATTATCATACACGGCATCCTCTTTATAGGAAAAGCCATATCGACACCATCCCTGCCGTTTGACAGCTTCGTTGCAACGCAACAGGCATCTGCCCCAACCCGTCAGGGAGACAAGAATGACGACTTTCAAGGATCTGGTTCCGAGTGCTCCGGAAGGCCGTTTTGACGGTATCGAGCGTCCCTATACGCCCGAAGACGTCGCCAAGCTGCGCGGCTCCGTGCAGATCCAGCACACGCTGGCCGAACGCGGTGCGGTGAAGCTGTGGGAGCTGCTCAAGACCGAGCCCTACATCAATGCGCTGGGTGCCCTGTCGGGCAATCAGGCCATGCAGATGGTCCGGGCCGGCCTGAAGGCGATTTACCTGTCGGGCTGGCAGGTTGCTGCCGATGCCAACACGGCCGGCGCCATGTATCCCGACCAGTCGCTCTATCCGGCCAATTCCGCGCCGGAACTGGCCAAGAAGATCAACCGCACCCTGCAGCGCGCCGACCAGATCGAAGTGTCTGAAAACGGCAAGCCGAGCCGTGATTGGTTCGCGCCGATCGTCGCCGATGCGGAAGCCGGTTTCGGCGGCACGCTCAACTGCTTCGAGATCATGAAGGCCTTCATCGAGGCGGGCGCCTCCGGTGTTCACTTCGAAGACCAGGTTGCGGCCGAAAAGAAGTGCGGTCACCTGGGCGGCAAGGTGCTGATCCCGACCAGCCAGCACGAGCGCAATCTCGCTGCGGCGCGTCTCGCGGCCGATGTGATGGGTGTGTCCACAATCACCGTTGCCCGTACCGACGCGGAATCGGCCACGCTGATCAATTCGGACATCGACGAGCGCGATCATGAATTCATCGACTTCGATGCCGGCCGTACGCCGGAAGGCTTCTTCCGCCTGAAAGAGGGTATGGGCGTCGATCACTGCATCAAGCGCGGTCTGGCCTATGCAAAGGTCGCCGACCTCCTGTGGTGGGAAACCTCCAAGCCGAACCTGGACGAGGCCAAGCGTTTCGCCGAGGCGATCCAGAAGGCCTATCCGGGCAAGATGATGGCCTATAACTGCTCGCCCTCCTTCAACTGGGAAGCCAATCTCGACAAGGCCACCATCGAGACCTACCAGCGCGAGCTGGGTGCGATGGGCTACAAGTTCCAGTTCGTCACCCTGGCCGGCTTCCACCAGCTCAATCACGGCATGTTCGAACTGGCCCGCGGCTACAAGGATCGCGGCATGGGCGCCTATTCCGAGCTGCAGCAGGCCGAGTTCGCGTCCGAAGCCGATGGCTACACCGCCACGCGCCACCAGCGTGAAGTGGGCACCGGCTATTTCGACAAGGTGAACCTGGCCATCTCCGGCGGCACCTCGTCGACGACGGCGATGGGCGCTTCGACCGAGACCGCGCAGTTCCACGCTGCCGAATAGAGCGCAGGCCCTGCCCGAGCCTGTACACCGGGGTGCGCATCCCCAAGGCGCACCCCGGATCTGCCTCCAACCCCACAGGAGCAAGCCATGACTCTCATTGCACCGTCCGGCGTCGAAGTCCTGGGCCATCTCGAGCCCGGCTATGGCGACATCCTCACGCACGAGGCGCTCACCTTCCTCGCCGGCCTGCACCGCCGGTTCGAGAAGCGACGTCAGTCCCTGCTGCGCTATCGCAAGGAACGCCAGGCCGAGCTCGATCAGGGCGCACTGCTGATGTTCCCGCATGAGACGGCCGATATCCGGGCCGGCGAGTGGACCGTGCGTCCCGCGCCTGCCGATCTGCAGGATCGCCGCGTGGAAATCACCGGACCGGTCGACCGCAAGATGGTGGTCAACGCGCTCAATTCCGGTGCCAAATGCTTCATGGCCGACTTCGAGGACGCGACCGCGCCGCTCTGGTCCAATCTGCTGGACGGCCAGATCAATCTGCGCGACGCGATCCGCCGCGAGATCGACTTCACCGACGAGAAATCCGGCAAGCGCTATCAGGTCAATGATGACGCGGCGGTGCTCATCGTGCGTCCGCGCGGCTGGCATCTGGACGAACGTCACGTCCATATCAACGGTCACGCCCTGTCCGGCTCGCTGTTCGATTTCGGCCTCTATGTCTTCCACAACCATGCGGCGCTGAAGGCGCGCGGCACCGCGCCGTACTTCTACCTGCCCAAGCTGGAAAGCCGGCTGGAAGCGCGTCTGTGGAGCCTGGTCTTCCAGCATGCCGAGGACGAGCTGGGCCTGGAGCGCGGTACGCTGCGCGCCACCGTGCTGATCGAAACCCTGCCGGCGGCCTTCGAGCTCGACGAGATCCTCTACGAGCTGAAGGACCATATCGTCGGTCTCAACTGCGGCCGCTGGGACTACATTTTCAGCTATATCAAGCGCCTGCGTTCACGTGCTGAACATGTCCTGCCGGACCGTTCGGCGGTGACCATGACCGTGCCCTTCATGGCGGCCTATTCCCGCCGGGTGATCTCGGTCTGCCATCGCCGCGGGGCCCACGCCATGGGCGGCATGTCGGCCTTCATCCCGGTCAAGGGCGATAAAAAGGCGAATGCCGCGGCCACCGAACAGGTGCGCCAGGACAAGCTGCGTGAAGTGAAGAACGGCCATGACGGCACCTGGGTGGCTCACCCGGATCTCGTGCCTGTCGCGATGGAGATTTTCGACCAGCACATGAAGGGGCCGAACCAGATCGATCGTCCGGCCGATCCGCACGAGCTTCCGGTGACGACCCAGCAATTGCTGGCGGCTCCCGAGGGCGACATCACGGATCATGGCGTCAGCGACAATATCGACGTCGCCATCCGCTATATCGCTGCCTGGCTGGGCGGTCGCGGCGCCGTGCCGATCCGCAATCTGATGGAGGATGCGGCGACCGCCGAAATCGCCCGCGCCCAGCTCTGGCAATGGCGTCGCTTCGACAAGTCCACGAAAGAGGGCACCGCGATCACCGCGGCCTTCCTGGAAAACAAGATCGCCGACATCTGTGCGGCCATCCAGGACGAAGTGCCCGGCCAGGACGAGCTGTGCGACCGGATCCAGACGGCGGCAGACATCCTGTCCGGCCTGGTCCTGTCGGACGAGTTCACCGAATTCCTGACCCTGCCGGCCTATGACCGGATCACGGCAGAACTGAAGGCGCCGATGCGTCTGATGGAGTTCGAGGACTGAGTGAATAACAAGAGCTGATGACGGTTGGTCGTCTCAGGCGCGGGGCCCGGTCCAGGCATCAAGCCAGGATCGGGCTTCGCCGTATTCGGAGAACACCCGGAACTGGCCGCCGACCAGGAAGCCCTTGGTCTGGAACAGCATGGCCTGGTCCTTGTGCCGTTCGGCATGGAAGATATGGGCGGCTTTCAGACGCGCCGCCGGCATGCGGAACCAGTCATCCGTCAACGACATGAACTCGATCGTCGAAAGGGCAATCTCGGCCTCGCGCCAGTCGGCGAGCAGGGCCGAATAGCCCGCGCTCTCTTCGGAAATCCGCGCCAGATCCTCGGCAGCCCCGTCGGGCGCCAGTGTCCCGGAAAAACGCACAAGAAGAAGACTGGCCGGAGAACCGGCTTCCAGAATGACGGGCATGGAACTCACCAAAACGATACACGCCACAAGGGGCAGTATCGTCGGTAACAGCGCCAAACCGAGTCGGGGAAGACCGGGCTGCAGCCATTTGCCCGTGCAAGACAGCCCGCAATTCTAGCCGGTCACCGGCGTTGCAACCGGGCGTGTATATCCGCACAGGTCTGCGAGCTTCCAGCCCTCCGCCGTCATCTCGAAACGGCAGGACAGATAGTCACGCCGGGAGACGCCATAGGGCGGCGGGGCGTCGGCGAGCGGTGTCTCGGGCGGCGGTGCGACACGGCTGTAGCTGGCCTGGGGATAGACCAGGACCTGACGCACTGTCTCGCTGTCTGGCGCTGACGGATCGTCGATGATGCAGAGCGGCGGCTGGGACAGGAGGCCGACCACAGTGCCCTCGGTGATGCCGTCATGGCCCCACAAGTGTCCGCGCACGGCCGGTGTTCCGCCGGTCAGCGCCGTGCGCAGCGCGCCGGGTGCCGTGGCCGCGGCGAGCGCGTTGGGATTGTGGCTGATCACGCCGGAAAAGGCTGCCAGTTCATAGGACTGAGGCGCCCGGCAGGCGGGGACGGTCTCCGTCGCACAGCCGGCAAGCAGCGCGGTGGCTCCGGTGGTGAGGACGGCAAGTCGAATACGCAAGGCTTGAACTCCGGTCACTGGAACGTCCCGCCTCCGCTATAGCCGGTTTCCCCGGCAACGGCGAGAGGCGAGGGGGCTAGCGGTTCTTGCGGTTCTCGATCAGGTCCTCCACCACGGACGGGTCTGCCAGGGTGGACGTGTCGCCCAGGTTGGAGAAGTCGTTCTCCGCGATCTTGCGCAGGATGCGGCGCATGATCTTGCCGGAGCGCGTCTTGGGCAGGCCGGGTGCGAACTGGATCAGGTCCGGCGTCGCCACCGGTCCGATCTCCTGGCGCACCCAGGCCTTGATCTCGGCG
The DNA here is from genome assembly GCF_027922185.1 of Maricaulis virginensis. Taxonomy (NCBI): domain Bacteria; kingdom Pseudomonadati; phylum Pseudomonadota; class Alphaproteobacteria; order Maricaulales; family Maricaulaceae; genus Maricaulis; species Maricaulis virginensis. Next base: position 644,929 of record NZ_BSFE01000001.1, read on the forward strand.
ATATCCTCGTCCTCGGCTTTGCGCCCGCCCATCAGGGTGACATAGCAATAGATGCCCTGGCCCTTCACATCATGGGGATAGCCGACCACGGCGGCTTCCGCGATATCGTCGTGCGAGACGAGCGCGCTCTCGATCTCCGCCGTGCCGAGCCGGTGGCCGGACACATTCAGCACATCGTCGACCCGGCCGGTGATCCACCAGTATCCGTCGGTATCGCGCCGGGCGCCGTCGCCGGTGAAATAGTAGCCCGGATAGGCGGTGAAATAGGTGTCGATGAAACGCTGGTGATCGCCATAGACGGTGCGCATCTGGCCCGGCCAGGAACGGGCGATCACCAGATTGCCCTCGGCCGCGCCATTGTCGGCCAGACGCTTGCCGTCGGCATCCATCAGGGCGGGCTCGACGCCGAAGAAGGGCCGTGTCGCCGAACCCGGCTTCATGTCGGTCACGCCGGGCAGGGGGGTGATCAGTGCGCCGCCCGTTTCGGTCTGCCACCAGGTATCCACGATCGGACAGCGTTCCTCGCCGACCACGCGGTAATACCAGCACCAGGCTTCCGGATTGATCGGCTCGCCCACCGTGCCCAGCAGGCGCAGCGAGGCGCGCGAATGCTTCTTCACGGGTTCGTCCCCTTCGCGCATCAGGGCGCGGATGGCGGTCGGTGCGGTGTAGAAGGTGTTGACCTTGTGCTTGTCGATCACCTGCCAGAACCGGTCCGGTCCCGGCCAGGTCGGCACACCCTCGAACATCAGCGTCGTGGCGCCGTTCGCCAGCGGGCCGTAGACGATATAGGTATGCCCGGTGACCCAGCCGACATCGGCGGTGCACCAGTAGATTTCGCCCGGCCGGTAGTCGAACACGTATTCATGCGTCATCGACGCCCAGACCATGTAGCCGCCGGTCGTGTGGAGCACGCCCTTGGGTTTGCCGGTCGAGCCCGACGTGTAGAGGATGAACAGCGGATCCTCGGCGTTCATCGGTTCCGGATCGCAGTTCGCATCCTGTCCGGCGACCAGCGTGGCGTAGTCCACATCGCGGGTCTCGTCCCAGGCCACGTCTGCGCCGGTCCGGCGGACGACGATCACCTGGTCGACATCGCCGGCGCTCTCTACGGCTTTGTCGACATTGGCTTTCAGCGGGATTGTCTTGCCGCCGCGCAGGCCTTCATCGGCCGTGATCACGAACCGGCTCTCGCAATCGGAAATCCGGCCTGCCAGCGCATCCGGCGAGAAACCGCCGAACACGACCGAATGGACCGCGCCGATCCGGGCGCAGGCCAGCATGGCGTAGGCGGCCTCCGGGATCATCGGCATGTAGATCGTGACCCGGTCGCCCTTCTGCACACCGATCGATTTAAGCCCGTTGGCCAGGCGGCACACGGCCTCATACAGTTGACGATAGGTGATCGCCTTGTCGTCAGCCGGATCGTCGCCCTCCCACAGGATCGCCGTCTCATCGGCCCGTTCGGCGAGGTGACGGTCGATGCAGTTGACCGAGGCGTTCAGCTTGCCGTCGGCGAACCAGCGGATGTGCAGATCGTCCTTGTCCCAGGACACGTCCGAGATTTCCGTGAAAGGCGTCATCCAGTCGATCCGCCGCGCTTCCTCGCGCCAGAACCCGTCCGGATCCTCGAGCGAGCGGCGATACATCTGCGTATAGCGCTCCGCATTGATCAGCGCGGTTTCGGCGCGGCCTTCCGGGACCGGGTAGATTTCGTTGGGATCGTGGTGGGACATGAGGGAACTCCCCGCGCGTTCTGGGCAGATTGTGATTGTTGGAGTGCACGATAACGCGTTGTCCGCGTCGCGCAATCACGCCTGCGAGAGCAGGCGGGAGCGGACGAGGAAACGCCGTTCGCGGCCATTGTCGAGCGAGAACATGCCGCCCCGGCCCGGCACCGCGTCGAGAATGAGCTGGGTATGCTTCCACGCCGCGTACTGGCGGCCGCCGATATAGACCGGCACAGGCCCGATCCATCCCAGCAGGACGTCGCTTTCACCGATCCGGAATTCGCCGGCCGGATAGCACATCGGTGACGACCCGTCACAACAGCCGCCGGACTGGTGGATCAGGATGTCGGGATGGTCGCGCCGGATTTCCGCAATCAGGGCGAGGGCGTCGTCCGTTGCGGTCACGCGGTGTGTGTGGCGGGTCTCGTCGATCATGCCGGTTTCCTTGCGATGCGTACGGGGCCGGCGAACCGGCCCCGCCACGGGGCGGTGATCAGAAGAAGCCCAGCTTTTTCGCGCTGTAGCTGACCAGCATGTTCTTGGTCTGCTGATAGTGGTCCAGCATCATCTTGTGGGTCTCCCGGCCCACGCCCGATTGCTTGTAGCCGCCGAACGCCGCATGGGCCGGGTAGGCATGATAGCAATTGGTCCAGACCCGTCCGGCCTGGATGCCGCGGCCAAAGCGGTAGCAGGTATTGGCGCTGCGGCTCCACACACCGGCCCCCAGGCCGTAGAGCGTGTCATTGGCGATCGCCAGGGCCTCGGCCTCGTCCTTGAAGGTCGTCACGGCCACAACGGGACCGAAAATCTCCTCCTGGAAGACCCGCATCCGGTTGTGACCCTTCAGCACGGTGGGCTGGACATAGTGTCCGCCGGCAAGGTCGTCGCCGACCTGGCCTTCACCGCCGCCGATCAGCACTTCGGCGCCTTCCTGGCGGCCGATATCGAGATAGGCGAGGATCTTTTCCTTCTGCTCCGAGGATGCCTGGGCACCGATCATGGTTTCCGGGTCCAGCGGATTGCCCTGCTTGATGGCGGCAACGCGCTGCAGCGCCCGCTCCATGAAGCGCTCATAGATGTCCTCATGGATCAGCGCGCGCGACGGACAGGTGCACACCTCGCCCTGGTTCAGTGCGAACATGGCAAAGCCCTCGATCGCCTTGTCGAAGAAGTCGTCATCGGCGTCGGCCACGTCCTTGAAGAAGATGTTGGGCGACTTGCCGCCCAGTTCCAGCGTCACCGGGATCAGGTTTTCCGAGGCGTATTGCATGATCAGACGCCCGGTCGTGGTCTCGCCCGTGAAGGCGATCTTCGCGATCCGGCTGGAGGAAGCGAGGGGCTTGCCGGCTTCCAGACCGAAACCGGAAACGATGTTCAGCACGCCCGGCGGCAGCAGATCGCCGATCAGCTCGGCCCAGACCAGGATGCTGGCCGGCGTTTGCTCGGCCGGTTTCAGCACCACGCAATTGCCGGCCGCCAGGGCCGGGGCCAGCTTCCAGGCCGCCATCAGCAGCGGGAAGTTCCAGGGAATGATCTGGCCGACCACGCCCAGCGGTTCATGGAAGTGGTAGGCCACCGTGTCGGCATCGATCTCGGCGAGCGAGCCTTCCTGGGCCCGGATGCAGCCGGCGAAATAGCGGAAATGGTCGATCGCGAGCGGAATGTCCGCCGCCATGGTCTCGCGGATCGGCTTGCCATTGTCCCAGGTTTCCGCCGTCGCCAGCCTCTCGAGATTGGCTTCCATCCGGTCGGCGATGGCGTAGAGCGCGGCGGCGCGCTCGGCGACGGCTGTGTGGCCCCAGGCATCCCTGGCGGCGTGGGCGGCGTCGAGTGCGGCCTCGACATCCTGCGCGTCCGAGCGGGCGATCTCGCAGATCGGCCGGCCATTGATCGGCGAGGTGTTGGTGAAGTAGCGGCCGGCAGCGGGGGCGCGCCAGCTGCCGCCGATGAAATTGTCATAGCGCGCCGTGAAGGGCGCACGGGTGTCGCGGTCGATCTGTGTGATGACGTTCATGTCTTCCTCCCATGGAAACGAGCCCTTTGCGGGCCTCTGGGAGAAAGTCTGCGTAGCCGGGTGTGCGACTGTCTGCCCCGTCGCGGCGAGCGGAATGCCGGACTGTCTCGCTGGTGAGACAGTCCGGCGGTGCTATTCGATACCGAGGCGCTTCATGCGGCGGTAAAGCGTGGCGCGGCCGATCCCCAGCTCGCGGGCTGTCGCGCTGGCATTGCCGTTATTGCGGGCCAGGGCCCGGCGAATCTCGCTGCGCTCTGCAGCATCGAAACCGGGCATTACAGAGCCGGCCGAAAGCAGGTCCGCCGCGGGCCGTGGCGATGCCAGGCTGGCATCGTCCAGACCCAGCCCCTGCCGCGCCGCGCGCGTAGCGCCGACGACGAGATCATCGCTGTCGACAGCCAGCAGGGCCGGGCCCCGGGCGCTGTCGCCGGGGGCGACCAGGATGCGGTGACCGGAAAAGGCGGCGCTGAAATGTTCCGCCTCGATCCGCCGTGCCGCTTCCGTGACGATATTCCCGATCAGACCGGTGAGGCTTTCATTCATGTCCCGCCGGCAGGACGAGACGTCCAGCGCACCGGCCAGCCGTCCGCGCTCGTCGAAGATCGGCGCGTCCATACAGCTCATCCCGGTATTGCGGCTGTGAAAATGCTGGTCGCGATGGATGGTCACGGCGCGCTTTTCCACCAGGCAGGTGCCGATCCCGTTTGTGCCTTCGCTCGCTTCGCTCCACACCGCGCCGGTCCACAGACCCCACCGGTTGAAGGCGGGGTCGTGCGATGGCGATCCCTGCCGTTCCAGCACCACGCCGTCGGCATCGGTGAGAAGAACACAGCACCCGCTGTCGCCGACCGTCTGCAGGAGCCGCGTCATCGCCGGCCGGGCGATCGACAGAAGCCGGCCGGCCTGCTCGCGCGCCTGATCGAGTTCCCGGCCGGTGAGCCGTTCGGGCGCTTGCGGAGTGTCCGGGTCGAGGTGGTGGTAATTGAGCGAGCGCGACCAGGATGCTGCCACGAAGGACCGCGCAACGGCGCTGTCGCTGCTGGCGGTGCTGAAGACAAGATCGGCGTGCCTGGCCTGCACGGGCGCTCCCCGGTGAAGTTGGTCGCGGTCTTTGCGAGCCGCGTTACACGAAGACTGACACGAAACCGCGCCGCGTCAAAACGGCGGGGCGTCATCGTTTATGTTCAGCCTTCGGCGCGCAGCGTGGTCGCCGGGTCGAGGGTGCGCAGGGCGGCGTAGTGGGACAGGAAGACCTGGCCGGACAATTCGTCGAACAGGCCGGCCTTGATCAGCCCGTCGGCCACGGGGCCTTTCACCTCTGACAGGTGCAGGCGAATGCCCGCCTCCTGAAGCCGGGCATTGATGGTGCGCAGGCTGCCGAGCGCACTCGCATCGACGAAATTCACCGCCGGGCACATCAGGACGAGATCGGTCATCTCCGGCTCGCCGGCTGCGATCCGCGCGATCAGCTCTTCCAGGAAGCGCGCATTGGCGAAGTAGAGCGCGCTGTCGACCCGCAGCGAGACCACATGCGGCGAGACGATCACGTCATGCCGGTCGACATTGCGGAAATGGTGCGTGCCCGGCACCTGTCCCAGCCGCGCCCAGTGCGGCCGCATCGTGCGCTGGAGCACCAGTCCGACCGAGACGGCAACGCCCAGCGTCAGGCCGAACTCGATACCCAGGAAGAGCACGCCGAACAGGGTCAGGAAGGCTGCCGCGCCGTCGGACCGGGAGTAGGTCCAGGCGTGCCAGGCGCCCTTGAAGTCCGCGAGCTTCCAGATGGCCGCCAGGATGGTTGCGGCCAGCGTGGCCTTGGGCAGGTGATGGAAAGCCGGGGTCAGGAAGGCTGCGACGAGCAGGATGAGCAGCGCTGTAAAAACGCCGGCATAGGGTGTGCGGGCACCGGCAGTCTCGTTGACGACCGAGCGTGCGAAGCCGCCCGTCACCGGATAGCCGCCGGTCAGCGCCGCCGCGGCATTGGCTGCGCCCAGGCCGAAAAGTTCGCGATTGGGCTGGATGTGTTCGCGATGCTTGGCAGCCAGTGACTGGCCCACCGAGACGCTCTCGACAAACCCGATCAGGGAGATCAGGGCCGCCGGTCCGAGCAGGGCGCGCCAGGTCTGGAGATCGACAGTCGGGAATTGCAGGGGCGGCAGGCCGGAGGGCAGGCTGCCGACAATCGCGAGGCCGGTCTGCTCGTTGAGGTGCAGCGTCCATGCCGCGATTGTCGCCGCGGCGACCAGAGCCGCAGGTGCAGCGCGCACCAGGCTGTCGCTGAGGGCCTTGCCGAGACCGATGCGCTGCAGGAGGGCCGGCAGGACGCCCCGCGTCATCAGCAGGAAAGCCAGGCTGGCACCGCCCACAAGAAGAGCGATCCCGTCAAAACCGGCAAGGCCCTGGACAAAGGTCATCGCCAGCTCGGGCAGGGTCGCGCCATGCATGTCGATCCCCAGCATATGGCGCAGTTGACTGGCGATGATCAGCACGGTCGACGCGGTGATGAAGGCATCGACCACCGGCCGGCTGAGGAAATTGGCGACACTGCCGAGGCGGAACACGCCGAACAGAAGAAGAAAGAGGCTCGACAGCAGGGCCAGCGCTCCGGCCGCCGCTATCTGGTCGGCGGGATTGTCCAGACCGAGCGAGCCGACAGCCGCTGCCGTCATCAGTGAAACGACGGCGACAGGGCCGACCGCCAGGACGCGGCTGGAGCCGAACAGGGCATAGGCGATCAGCGGAGCGATGGACGCGTAGAGGCCTGCCTGCGGCGGAAGCCCCGCCAGCAGCGCATAGGCGAGGCTCTGCGGGATCAGCAGGATTGCGGTGACCACGCTCGCCAGCGCGTCGGCGCCCAGCGTCGCGCGGTCATAGGTTTTCAGCCAGCCGAGCCCCGGCAGGAAACGGGCAGCGCGATCGAGGAGTGTGTCAGACCGCATCGATCGGCAGTTTGAGGTAGCGTAGGCCGTTGGCGGCCGGTTCGGGCAGATTGCCGGCACGCATATTGATCTGCACCGAGGGCAGGATCAGACGGGGCATGTCCAGCGTGGCATCGCGCTCGGTCCGCCAGGCCACGAACTCGTCTTCGCTGGTCCGGGCATTGAGATGGATATTGCCGGCCTTTTCCTCGGCGACCGTGGTCTCCCAGGCGAAGAAGTCACGGCCCGGCGCCTTGTAGTCGTGGCACATGAAAAGACGGGTCTCGTCGGGCAGGGCGTAGATCTTCTGCACAGAGTGGTAGAGCTGGCGCGCATCGCCGCCCGGGAAGTCGCAGCGCGCGGTACCGAAGTCCGGCATGAACAGCGTGTCGCCGACAAAGGCGGCGTCGCCGATATGATAGACCATGCAGGCGGGGGTGTGGCCTGGCGTGTGGATGGCCTCGGCCTCGATATTGCCGATCGAGAAGCGCTCGCCGTCCTGGAAGAGATGGCCGAACTGCGAGCCGTCGCGGGCGAAATCCGGACCGGCATCGAACAGGTCGCCGAACACTTTCTGCACGTCCGTCACATGACCGCCGATGCCGATCTTTCCACCCAGCCGGCTCTGGATATAGGGCGCCGCTGACAGGTGATCGGCATGGACATGGGTTTCCAGGATCCAGTCGACCGTCAGGCCCGCTGCTTTCACATACTCGATGATCGCGTTCGCCGAATGGGTCGCCGTACGGCCGGAGGCCTGATCGAAATCCAGCACGCTGTCGATGATCGCCGCGCGGTCCGTCTCGGGATCCGACACGACATAGGAGATCGTGAAAGTATCCGGGTCGAAGAAGGACTTTACGGCAAGCTGGGTCATGATGGTGGCGGGCTCCTGGCGGATTACTCGGACTCGATATAGGTTATGTGCATATTCATGCAAATATGAAGCTATGCGGCGCGCGGTCGCAGGCGGCGACTGTCTAGCCTATCCGGCGGGCCGGCAATAGGTGTCGTAGAGGGTGGATATCAGGTGTTCCAGCCGCGTGTCGGCGAGGGCGTAGTAGATGGTCTGTCCGTCGCGCCGCGTCCGCACCAGCCCCTTGTTGCGCAGGATTGCCAATTGCTGCGACATCGCCTGGGCCCGCATGTCCAGCGCCTCGGCGAGTTCGCCGACCGATCGCTCCTTTTCCACCATGGCGCACATGGCGAGAAGACGATTGGGGTGGGCGAGGGTCTTCATGATCTCGGACACCTCCTCGGCGACCGGCCGCATGTCGTCGTATTGCATGGTGTGCCTGCAGGAGTTTGTAGCTACAGGGGTGTGTAGGTGATTGCGGGGTGTGGGGGAAGGGGCCGGAGTAGGTTCATCTCCAAACACCGTCATCCGCCGGCTTGTCCGGGGGACCTCAACCCTCCTGCTGGACATTGGCTTCGCGACGTCATGACCGGGCTCTTCGCCAGGTTGGCGGAGGTCCCCCGGATCCCTGCTGACGCAGTGACCGTGGGATGACGAGGTATTGGCCGTATTGAAGAAGCGGCTTGCGTCGAGCTGCCCATCAACTGAAATGGGCTATTGTGTTAGCGCGCTAATACGCTATATCGGCCCTCAAGGAGACCGGACCCATGGACGACCTGTCTGAAAACACGCGCGCTTCGGCGCCGGATCTGGCGCCGCTTTGCGAGGCGCTGCTGGCCCTGCGTGATGAGCGCGAGGCCGACCGCTTCCTGCGTGACCTGCTGACACCGGGCGAGATCCGCACGCTGGTGGAACGCTGGCGCGTGGCGCGGTTGCTGGACGAGGGCGGTCATTCCTATCGCGAGATTGCCGAAATGACCGGCGCCTCCACCACGACGGTGACCCGGGTCGCCCGTTTCCTCAGCCAGGAGCCCTGGCAGGGCTACCGCACCATTCTCGACCGCCTCAAGGAGCCGAAATCGTGACCTCCCCGCGTCTGCGTATCGCCGTTCAAAGCAAGGGCCGCCTCGCCGAGGGCGGTATGGACCTGTTGAAGCGCTGCGGCCTTCGTTTCGCCTATGGCCGGGACAAGCTGCACCAGCGTGCCGAGAACATGCCGGTCGATCTGATGCTGGTGCGCGATGATGACATCCCCAACTTCGTGGCGTCCGGTGCCTGCGATTACGGCATTGTCGGCGAGAATGTGCTGCGCGAGGAACAGGCCGCCGGCGGCCGGGCCCGCGAGCTGGATGTGGCGCTGCGCCTGGGGTTCGCCGGCTGCACGCTGAAACTGGCAGCCGCCCAGGGCGGAGACATCCGCTCGTCTGCCGATCTGGCGGGCAAGGCGGTCGCGACCTCCTATCCGGCGCTGACGGCACAGTATCTGCGCGAGCGGGGGATCGAGGCGGAAATCGTCGAGATGCGTGGCTCGGTGGAAGTGGCACCCCGCCTGCGCATCGCCGATGCGATCTGCGACCTTGTCTCCTCCGGCGCGACGTTGCAGGCCAACGGGCTGGCGGCCTTCGAGACGGTGCTGGAGAGCGAGGCCGTTCTCATCCGGCGCAGCACGGGCCGGGATCCCCGGACCGACGCGGTGGCGAACGTGCTGATGCGCCGGGCCGAGGGTGTGATCGCCAGCTCGCAGACCAAATACATCATGCTCAACGCGCCCAAGGACAGGCTCGAAGCGATCCGCAACCTCCTGCCGGGCGCCGACGCGCCGACCATCGCCCGGGTCGCTGGCCGGGACGATGTCGTGGCCATGCATGCGGTCTGCCGCGAGCGGGTGTTCTGGGAAACCCTGGAAGCGCTCGAAGCGGAGGGCGCGCGCGCCATCCTCGTCCTGCCCATCGAGAAAATGCTCGCCTGAGGTTCGTCATGCTCGACACGCTGATCTGGAAAGACGCCACAGAGGCACAACGGCGTCGGGCGCTGGCGCGTCCGGTCGAAACCGGCACCGCCGACGCGGCGGCCCGCGAGATCGTCGATGCCGTGCGGGCGCGCGGCGACGAGGCGGTCCGCGCCTACGCAGCCCGTCTGGATGGCCACGCGCCGGACGATTTCCGTGTGCTGGCCGAAGCGCTGCGCGAAGCGCGAAAGGGTATGGACCCGGCCGACATCGAAGCCGTCAAAGCGGCTGCGGACGCTGTGCGGCGGTTCCACGTCCGCCAGGGTTATTCGGGTTATTCCGTCGAGACCTGGCCTGGTGTCATGGCCTCGCGCCGGGCGACGCCGGTCGATGTGGCGGCACTTTACGTGCCCGCCGGCAGTGCGCCGCTCGTCTCGACGCTGATCATGCTGGCTGTGCCGGCCCAGCTGGCCGGTGTGCCGCGGATTGTCGTCGTGGCGCCGCCGGCCGGTGAGGGCGGGGTGAACCCGGCGCTTCTGGCCACCGCGGAGATTCTCGGCATTGACGAGGTCTATGCGATCGGCGGGGCCCAGGCGATTGCCGCCCTGGCGACGGGTGCGGCAGGCTTGCCGCGCGCCGACAAGATTTTCGGGCCCGGCAATGCCTATGTGGCCGCTGCCAAATCCTATGTCGCCGGACTGCCGGGCGGGCCGGCGATCGACCTGCCGGCCGGACCGAGCGAGGTGATGGTGATTGCCGACGACCGCGCCGACGCTGAACTGGTCGCCAGCGACCTGCTCAGCCAGGCCGAGCACGATCCCTCCGCCCAGGTGGTTCTGGTGTGTTTCGATAGCGCGACCCGCGACCGTGTAATCGCGGCGACCGAAGCCCAGCTGGCGCAATTGCCCCGGGCGGAAATCGCGCGGGCGGCGCTGGCAAGCTCCTGCACGGTGATCTGCGACACGCTGGAAGAGGCGGCCGAGGTGGCCAATGTCTACGCACCGGAACACCTGATCCTGCAGGCCGATGCGGCCGAGCGGCTGGTCGGCCTGGTGCGGCATGCCGGTTCGATCTTTGTCGGTGCCTTCACGCCGGAAGCGGCCGGAGACTATGCCGCCGGTCCCAATCACACCCTGCCGACCAGTGGAGCTGCGCGCGCCTATGGCGGCGTGACGGTCGAGGCCTTCCAGAAGACCACGACCATCCTGCGTGCCACGGCCGAGGGCGCGGCGGCGATGGCGCCCGCCGTCGAGCGTCTGGCAGCGCTGGAAGGGCTGGAGGCTCACGCGACAGCGATGCGTCTGCGCCGTGAACGGGCCGGGGCCCAGCCGGGTGTGGCTGCGGCCGGCGGTCCGCGCGCTGGCACGAAACGCCGCAAGACAGCCGAGACGGATGTCACCGTGACCGTCAATCTCGATCGCGACGGGCCCAGCCGGATTGCGACCGGTGTGGGTTATTTCGATCACATGCTCGAACAGGTCGCCCGTCATGGCGGGATCGCGCTGGACGTGGCGGTGGAGGGCGATCTTCACATCGATGCCCACCACACGATCGAGGATGTCTGCCTGACGTTCGGCGAGGCCTTGCGCGAGGCGTTGCGGGACAAGCGCGGTCTTGCCCGCTTCGGGTTCGAACTGCCGATGGACGAGACGCGGGCTGCGGTCTGGATCGATCTTTCAGGGCGGCCGTTTGCCAAATTCGAGGGCGAGATCCCCGGCGAGACCGTTGGCGAATTCCCGGTCGAGATGACGGCGCACGCCTTCCGCTCCATCGCGGAGAGCCTGGGTGCGGCGATCCATGTGAAAGTCGAGGGCGAGAATGCCCACCACATGGTCGAGGCCTGTTTCAAGGCTTTCGGCCGCGCCCTGCGCAAGGCCGTGCGGGTCGAGGGCGATGCGCTGCCGTCGACCAAGGGAATGCTGGCATGACCATCGCCCTGATCGATACCGGCTGTGCCAATATCGCCTCGGTGCGGTTTGCACTGGAGCGGGCGGGGTTGGACCATGACGTGGTCACCGAACCGGCCGGTGCGGCGGACTGCGACCGCATCATCCTGCCCGGTGTCGGCGCGGCAGGACCGGCCATGGAGCGTCTCAAGGCGCGCGGCTGGAGCGAGACGCTGCCGCAGGACGGCCGGCCGCTGATGGGTATATGCCTGGGCATGCAGCTCCTGTTCGAACACTCGGCCGAGGGCGATGTCGACGGGCTCGGACTGCTGCCGGGCCGGGTCGAACGCCTGCCACGGCCGGACGGGCTGGTCTGGCCGCACATGGGCTGGAATGCGCTTGAGGGGTTCGCCGTCGGGGAACCGTTGCTGACCGGCATTTCGGCCGGATCCCATGCCTATTTCGTGCACGGCTACTACGTTTCCGCCGGCCGGGTGACGCAGGCCCAGTGCGACTACGGCGTTCCGGTCTCGGCGATTGTGCGTCAGGGGCAGGTCTCCGGCTGTCAATTCCATCCCGAGCGCTCCGGAGCCGTGGGCGCGCGTATCCTTTCCAACTTTGCGGGTATCAAGGCGTGATCCTCTATCCAGCCATCGACCTTCTCGACGGCCGCGTGGTGCGGCTGCACAAGGGTGAATTCGACGCCGTCACGGATTATGGCGACGACCCCGTTGCCGTGGCCGAAAAGTTCGGCGAGGCCGGCGCCAGCTGGATCCATGTCGTCGACCTGTCCGGCGCCCGCGACGGCCGGCGCCGGCAGAGCGATACGATCCGCGATATCTGCCGCACGGGATTGCGGGTGCAGACCGGCGGCGGGGTGCGTTCGTCCGAGGATGTGGAAGATCTCCTGGCGATGGATGTCGAGCGGGTGATCGTCGGGTCGCTGGCAGTGACGGAGCCGGAAAAAGTGTCCGGATGGCTGGCCCGCTATGGCAGCGAACACATCACGCTGGCGCTGGATGTGCGGGCGGTCGGGGGGCAGTATCGCCTGGCCCTGAAGGGCTGGACGGACCTGGCGGACACCACGCTGGACGATGTCGTCAGGGCGTATGACGGGGCGAAATTGCGCCACGCACTTGTCACGGACATCGGACGTGACGGTGACCTTTCTGGCCCGAATGTGGGACTTTACTGCTACATAAGTGCTCAATTTCCTGACATTGCCTGGCAGGCCTCCGGTGGCATTTCATCCCTGGAGGATATCACGGCGGTGCGGGATGCGGGTGTTGCCGGGGCGATTTCCGGCAAGGCCTTGTATGAAGGCCGGTTTTCTCTTGCGGAGGCGTTGATATGCTCGCAAGACGGATAATCCCCTGCCTCGATGTCCGCGATGGCCGCGTCGTCAAGGGCGTGAAATTCCGCGACCACGAGGATGTCGGCGCGATCGTCGATCTGGCCCGCCGCTATTCCGCCGCCGGCGCCGACGAGCTGGTCTTCTACGACATCGCAGCCTCGGCCCGCGGAGCCACCGTGGAGCCGGAATGGGTGAGCCGGGTAGCGCGGGAGATCGACATTCCCTTCTGCGTCGCCGGGGGGATCCGCAGTGTCGACGATGCCCGCGCGCGCCTGTTCGCCGGGGCCGACAAGATCTCGATCAACTCCCCGGCGCTGGAAAGCCCGGACCTGATCGACCGCCTGGCGCACGAATTCGGCAGCCAGTGTGTCGTTCTCGGCGTGGACAGCCGCAAGATCGAGGGCGAATGGCGGGTGCACCGGTATACCGGCGATCCGGACAAGACCCGCACCGACGAACGCCGTACGCTGGACTGGATCGCCGAGGGCCTCGACCGCGGTGCCGGCGAGGTCGTGCTCAACTGCATGGACATGGATGGCGTTCGCGACGGTTATGATATCGAGCAGCTCGCTGCTGTGAGGGCGATCTGTTCGACCCCCCTGATCGCGTCGGGCGGGGCCGGCCGAAAAGAACACTTCAAATCCGTGTTCGAATTGGCCAATGTCGACGGCGCGCTGGCGGCCAGCGTATTTCACAAAGGGGTCATGGAGATAGGCGATCTGAAAGCCTATCTTGCCGCCGAGGGAATCAGGGTCAGACCATGATTGAAGCGAACTCCCTGGACTGGCAGAAGTCCGACGGGCTTATTCCGGCCATTGTCCAGGATCATGCCACGCGCCAGGTCCTCATGCTGGGCTATATGAATGAAGAGGCGCTGGCGAAGACGGTCGAGACCGGCAAGGTGCATTTCTTCTCGCGCTCCAAGCAGCGCCTGTGGAAGAAGGGCGAGACTTCGGGCCACACATTCAAGCTGATCTCGATTGCCGCCGATTGCGACAAGGACACGCTGCTGGTCGAGGTGAAGCCGAAAGGCCCGGCCTGCCACACCGGCACGGTGAGCTGTTTCGGCGACGATCTGGCCCCGGGCCTGGGCTTCCTGGCGCATCTGCGCGCGATCATCCGCAAGCGCAAGAAGGACAATCCCAAGGGCTCCTATGTCGGCGGGCTGATGGCGCGGGCGCCGAAACGCCCGGCCCAGAAGGTCGGCGAAGAGGGTGTGGAAGTGGCCATGGCCGCGGTGTCGGAAAGCAAGGCGGCACTGAAGGCCGAGGCCGCCGACCTGCTCTTCCATCTCATGGTGCTGCTGGAAAGCCGCGACCTCTCGCTCGAGGATGTCGTCGGCGTGCTGCGCAAGCGCCACGCCGTGCGCGCGGAAAAGACGGGGCGGAGCTGATCGGGGCGACGGGAAGGGCTCACCCCGCCTGCGGGGGAGCTGTCCGCGACAGCGGACTGAGGGGGCGGCGCGAAGCGGCGCAGAGCGTGCCAGCGCGCACCTGTGACTCACCCCCTTCGACCTCACCCGGCCCAAAAGGCCGGGCTCGGCCACTTCCCCCGCTCACGCAGGGGAAGCCTTGGGTCTGACCTTTGGGGAGGCGTGAAATGGCCAGAACCGGGCTTGTTGCGCTGATCGTTGCAATCGGCATAGCGGTGCCCGCCAGCGCCCAGGACGTGATCGTCGTCACCGGCGACCGGGCCGGCGAGGTGCGGGACGCGGCGGCACTGTCGCTCGGCGTGATCGGCGCGGCGGAGATCGCGGAGATTGCCGCGCAGCATCCGGCCGAACTGCTCAACCGGGAAGCCGGGGTCTTCATTCATCGCGGCAATGGCGCGGAACATCTCACGGCGATCCGCTCGCCCGTGCTGACGGGCGGGGCCGGGGCGGGCGGTTTTCTCTATCTGGAAGACGGGATTGCCCTGCGCGCACCGGGCTTTGCCAATGTGAACGGGCTGTTCGAGGATATTGGTCCGCTCGCCGGTGCGGTGGAAGTGCTGCGCGGTCCCGGTCCGTCGCTCTACGGCTCCAACGCCCTGCACGGTCTGGTGAATACACGCACGCCCGACCCGGCCGCAACGCCTTCGCGTCTCGTCGCCGAGGCGGGCCGTTTCGGGCGCTATCGCGGCGAGGTCGTGCTGGCGCGGCCGGGCGAGACGGTGTCCTCGCTCATCGCGGTGTCCGCCCGTCACGAGGATGGCTGGCGCGAGGCGGCCGGTCTCGATCATGTGCGTGCCCTGGTGCGGGCCGATGGCGAGGCGCGCGGCATCGACTGGCGCTTTACCGCCGCCCTGGTGCAGCTGAATCAGGAGACGGCCGGTTATGCCGCGGATTATCGCGACCGCGCCGTGGCGCGGGCCAATGGCGATCCGGAAGCCTTCCGCGATGCCCTCGCCGGCCGGATGAGCCTGGCCCTGCGCGGTCAGGCGCCGGAGGGCTGGACCTGGTCGCTGACGCCCTACTGGCGGGCCAATGCGATGGATTTTCGCATGCATTTCTTCCCGACCGATCCTCTGGAGGAAAGCGGGCACCGTTCGGCGGGCGTGCAGGGCGCGCTGTATCGCGAGCGCGGTGCCTGGCGGATCACACTGGGCAGCGATCTGGAATGGACGCGCGGCTGGCTGTCGGAAACGCAGGAAAACCCGACCCGCTTCTCTTTCGTCCAGGGCGATCATTACGACTATGCGGTCGACGCCCGGGTGGCCGCGCTCTATGCCCGGACCCGCTGGCAGGCGAGCGAGCGGCTGAGCCTGATCGCCGGCGCCCGCTGGGAGGCGACGCGCTTTGACTACGACAACCGTCTGCCGGACGGATCGGTGGGCCGCTATCTGCGCCTGGCCGACCGCAGCGATGATTTTTCCACCTTCGCACCGGACTTCGGATTTCTGTTTGAAGTTACGGAAAATGCCTCACTATTCGGTCGTGTTGCACGCGGGGTGAGGGCGCCGCAGACCGCCGAACTCTACCGGCTGCAGCCTGGCCAGACGCTTGCCGGGATCGAGCCGGAAACCCTGGACAGTGCGGAACTGGGCTGGCGCCAGGATATCGGCGCCGGGCGGATCGAGATCACGGCTTTTGCTATGGAAAAGTCCAATGTCTTCTTCCGCGATGCCGACGGTTTCAACGTCACCGACGGCGCCACCGATCATCACGGTGTCGAATTCGATATCGCCTGGCCGCTGACCGGCACGCTGGAAGCCGGCCTGACCGGCACCTGGGCCCGCCACACCTATGCCTTCGACCGCCCCGTCAGCGCGGCCAGCGAGGGCATCGCAAAGGGCAATGATGTCGACACGGCACCGCGCTGGCTGTGGACCGGCCGCCTGGCCTGGACGCCCCTGCCGCAGGCGGATGTGTCGCTGGAATGGACCCATGTCGGCGCGTATTTCACCGATGCCGGCAACCTCAACACCTATGAGGGCCACGATCTTTTGACCCTGCGCGCGCAATACCGCGTGAGCGAGCGCACAACCCTCTACGGCGCCATCCGCAATCTCACCGGCGAAGCCTACGCCAACCGCGCCGACTACGCCTTCGGCAATGCCCGCTACTTCCCCGGCGAACCGCGTAATGTCACTGTGGGTATTCGGGTGACGGGGTAGGATTTCGGGGCATCGGACACGACACAGGCAGACCCACGCGATACCGCGCCATCCTTCCCCTTGATGGGGAAGGTGGGCCCTCCGTAGCCTTGGCGAAGGAGGGGCCGGAAGGGGTGAATCCCGGTGCCGACAGGTTTGCTGGAAACCTCCGACACTTCGCCGCCACCCCATCCACCACGCCTTCGGCGCGGTCCCCCTTCCCCATCAAGGGGAAGGATGGCGTGTGCCGGCACAATCAGGTCGCCAACCGGGAGAACCGCATGAAACACTTTCTGACCGCCGCCACAGCCGCGCTGGCCCTCACGGCCACGGCTGCCGCCCAGGACTATTTCCCGCCCCGGGGCGATGCGGACTGGGAGCGGCGGGAGGCGGCGGAGATGGGGCTGGACCCCGTTGCCCTGCAGGCCGCCGTGGAGTTTGCCATCGCCAACGAGACGGCGCCGCCGGAAGGCTGGACCGGGGTCGATGTGCGCGATCTGTCCGTCATGGTGCCGCTGACCTGGGCCTATGAACCCTTTTCCAGCCCGGTGGGCGAACTGCGGCCGCGCGGTGGCCCGGCGGGGATCATCCTGCGCGACGGCTATATCGTCGCCGAGTGGGGCGATCCGGAGCGGGTCGACATGACTTTCTCGATCTCCAAGAGCTTCCTGTCGCACACGGTGGGGCTGGCAGTGGATGACGGGCTGATCGCCAGCGTCGACGAGCCGGTGTCCGGCTCGGTCGAGGACTCGCGCTTTCATACCGATCACAATGCGCCGATCACCTGGGACCAGATGCTGCGCCAGACTTCGGGCTGGTGGGGCACGCTGTTCGGCAAGCCGGCCTGGGCCGACCGTCCGGCGCGCGACAATCCTGCGCGCGATCTCGTTGCGGGTCCGCCGGAGCCAGGTTCTGCATGGGAATACAATGATGTGCGCGTGAATGCTCTGGCGCTGGCTGCACTGCATGTCTGGCAGCGTCCGCTGCCGGATGTGCTGGCCGAGCGGATCATGGATCCGATCGGCTCGTCCGGCACCTGGGAGTGGCATGGCTATGAGAACAGTCATGTCGAGATCGGCGGGGAAGAGATGTGGTCGGTCTCCGGCGGCGGCCATTGGGGCGGCGGCATGATGATCTCGGCCTATGACCAGGCGCGCTTCGGCCTGCTGGGTCTCCATCGCGGCAACTGGGATGGCGAGCAATTGCTGTCCGAGAGCTGGTATGAGCGTTCGCTGACGCCGACCGATGTGATGCCGTCCTACGGCTATATGAACTTCTTCCTCAACACGCCCGGCGATGAGCGCGCGGCGATCGCCGTGGAGGAGGCGCCGGCCGGAAGCTTTGCCTATCTGGGTGCCGGCGCGAACATGATCTTCATCGATCCAGAGCACGACATCGTCGCCGTCGTCCGCTGGATCGATGCCGGCCAGCGCGGCGCATTCATCCGCCATCTGATGGCGGCGGTGGAGGAGTAGGGTCAGAGGCGGCGAGCGCCGGTCAACCTGTCCGTTTGTGCTATTGCGCATCGCGCCATGCTGCGCCCAACCTGCTGCGATGACGGCAGAGCCAGGGGGATGGCGTGGATCGCTTGTGGATGACAACGGCGCTGGCCCTGTGCCTGGGCGCGGCAGGACTGGATCAGGTTTCGGCCCAGACAGCGGCCCAGACGGCCGGGCAGGCTGTCCCGGCCGCAACGGCGCCGGCGGAACGCTCCGACGACGAGTTGTGGAACGAGCTGAAGGCACTGTCCGGCTCGCCGGTCGAGGACGGGCTGTGGGAGGCCGCCGAGGCGGCGACCGAGCATGTCTTCGGATCGGCGCTGGAGCGCGAGACCGGCGAGAAGGTGTTCGAGACCATCGCCGCGGCGCTGGAGCGCGACTGGCGCGGGGCGGCACAGCTGGCGGGGCCGGAAATCCTGTCGGCCTACCTGCCCGGCGTCGGCCAGTATATCGAACTGGTGCAGAGCGCCGCGCAGCAGATCGACCGGGTGACCGATGAATGGGCTGCCCAGCTTTACGACCACGACTCCTATCGCTGGGTGGAGGAGCAGGTCGCAGCGGAATACACCCGCTTGCGCGCGCCGATGGTCGACCAGCTGAACGAGCCCTTCTACGGCTATATCGACGATGACAGCTATGCCTTCATGCCCAGCTATGCGCTGCCGGTCGGGTCGCAGGCCCAGATCCGGGCGCGGGCCTTCGAGGCGCAGCTGTTCGAGCGCTTCATGCAACAGCCCTTCATGGATGAGCTGACCGCGACCGACTACACCTCCAATGGCGGCGGGGTGGGCGGGCTCTACACCCGCTCCTATCCGGCGATGGTGCGCGAGATCCTGGGCTATGAGCCCGAGCCGCGGCGGTTGTTCAATTATTTCTACCACCGCGCCACGCGGCAGAATCTCCAGACCTATTTCGACCTGCACGAATATGTCGAGGCCGAGCATATGCGCCGCCGGGCGCGCGAGCGCCGGCAGGCGGTGATCGATGCCTATCGTGCCGCGCTGGCCGAGCAGAACACGCCGCAGCCCTACATCCATCTCGCCTGTCCCCCGGCGACGGGTTTCCAGGCCGGGTTTGACGGGGAGGTGCACGATGACCGCGCCAATTCCGGCATTCGTGCCTTCCGCACCGAATTGTATGCGGCGGCCGAGGCGCACGGGGTCGATGCGGCCGCGATCGAGACGATGGTGGCAAGCCGGATCTCGCCCGGCCTGATCACAGATGTCGCCTATCGTTTCAATGTGGCCGAGATGGAGAATCCGCCTGCCGGAACGCCGCGGCCGGCGGCCTTGAGCCTGGTGCTCTCGCCGGAAGTGCTGGGCACGATCTGGTCGGGCCGTCCGACCTCTATCGCCGCGTCGCGACGCACGGCACATATCGCCTTCGGCAAGGCGCTGCTGGACACCGGACCGCAATTGCTGTCGGCGCATTTCGCACCGGTTGCGGCTGTGGGGCCGGGCGATCCGGCGGCCCAGCCCCTGACGCTGACCGTCACCGGGGTCGACTTCACACATGCGCACCGTTTCGGCGCCAATATCCGCTCGCGGCTGGCGCTGGGCGTGGCCGCCTGTTTCGAGGGCGAGGTGCTGTTCGACACGACGATCCGGACCGGGGAGTTCGATGTCGGGTATCGCGGGCTCGGTTTCAATCACTCCGAGAGCATGACGGTGATCGCGATGGAGGGGCTGGCCCTGGCTCTGGGCGAGGCCGCTGACCGGATCGCTGTCGGTGCGGACGGGCGGCTGGCGACCTATCTGGCCGGCGCGTCGCCGCAGGAAAGGCTGAGCGGCGCCGCTGCGGAACAGGCTGCCGCGCGCCAGCCCGTCCAGACTGCCTCCGCGCCGCCCGCCATGCCGCGTTCGACGGTCGAGCGCATGCGCGAGCTGGAGGAATTGCGCGAGGCCGGCATGATCGATGCGGACGAGTTTGCGCGGTTGCGGTCCGAAATCCTCGGCGCGCTGACCAGCGGGGATTGAGTGCCGGTCTAACCCTGCGGGCTGAAGCGTTCGGTCATCGAGTGGCGCGAGCCGGGATGGGTCAGGCGGGCATAGGTGACGACGTCCTGGCCCTGGAAGGTGCGGCGCTCCAGCACGAGGCAGGCCGCGCCGGGCTCGACGCCGAGACGGCGGGCCAGCTCCGTATCGGCATTGATGGCGGAGACCGTGTGTTCGGCCTCGGTCCAGGGCGCGGCGCGCAGCAGCCAGCCGCCGGGGCCTTCGGTGTGGAAACCGGCCTGGGCGGCGCCGGGCAGAAGGGCGAGATTGATCCAGCGTTCCTCGAACTCGACGATCTCGCCATCCGCCGTGTGCAGGCACTCCACATGCTGCAGACGCGCGCCGGGCGGCAGGCGCATGGCCCGGGCGATCCCGGGCGAGGCGGGCACGGTGTCGTCGGTCTCGCAGACATAGCCATAGGCCTGGCCGCGGGCGGGAATGGCCTTGGCCATGTCGACGATTTTCAGCAGGGCGGCGGGCGCGTCGGGCTGGGCCACGAAGGTCCCGGCGCGCCGGCGGCGGACCAGCAGGCCTTCCTCGGTCAGTTCCCGCAGGGCGCGATTGACCGTCATGCGGGCCGTGGCGAGCGATTGCGAGAGATCGGCTTCCGAGGGCAGGCGGTCGCCCGGCTTCCAGGCACCCGACCGGATCTGCGCGGTCACGGCGCGCTTGATCTGGTCGTAGACCGGCCCGCGCCCGTCCAGTTCGATGGCCTCGATCTGCGGCATCAGCCCCCTCCGTGCAGCAGGTCCGCAATGGCGGTGCGATAGGCGGCCAGTGCGCTTTCGCGTGCCCGGGCGCGGCCTGCTGTCACCTGCGCCTGTCCGCCGACATGCACCGAGCGGACACACCCCTTGTCGCCGCAGAATATCCAGCTGTCCAGCAGAGCATCCGCAGATCGTCCCGTCAGGTGCGGATTTTCGGTGTCCAGCTCGACGAAATCGGCGCGCTGCCCGGGGGCGAGACCGGCGGCGGGCTGTTTCAGGGCCCGGGCCCCGCCGGCGAGGGCGGCTTCGAACAGGGTGCGGCCTGTCGAGCGGCCAGGCGCGGCGAGCGCATTACGGCGGCGGGCGGTCAGGCGGACGCCGTATTCCAGCAGGCGCAGCTCCTCGGCGAGATCGATGCGGATATGGCTGTCCGAGCCGATCCCGATCCGGCCGCCGGCCTCGAGATAATCGCGCGCCGGAAACAGCCCGTCGCCCAGATTGGCCTCGGTCAGCGGGCACAGGCCGGCCACGGCGCCGGAGCGGGCGAGGGCGGTTGTTTCGCCGGCGTCCATATGGGTCGCGTGCACGAGGCACCAGTCGGCATTAACCGCGACATGGTCCATCAGATGGGCGACCGGGCGCCGTCCCGTCGCCGCGATACAATCCTCAACCTCTTGTGTCTGCTCGGCAATATGGATGTGGAACGGGGCGTTTTCCACAAGTGGCAGAATGGCAGAAATATCCTTAACGGGGGCGGCGCGCAGGGAGTGCGGCGCCAGGCCCAGCCGGGCATGGGGCAGGGCTGCGACATGCGCCTGCGCCGCTTCGACAAGCGCGGCATAGCTGTCCGGATCGTTGAGAAAGCGGCGCTGGCCATGGCCGGCCGGGGCGGCGTTGAAACCGCCATAGCGGTAATACACGGGCAGCAGGGTGAGGGCGATCCCGGTCGAAGCGGCGGCGGCGCACACCCGTCCGGCCATCTCGGCGCGGTCGTCATAGGGCGTGCCGTCGGGACCGTGATGGAGATAGTGGAACTCGCCGAGAGAGGTGAAGCCGCTCTCCAGCATCTCCACCTGCACCCAGGCGGCAATCGCCTCGACATGGTCGGGGGTGAGGCGGTCGTTGAAAGCGTACATCAATTGCCGCCAGGACCAGAAACTGTCCTCGCCCTCGCCGCGGCGCTCGGTGAGGCCGGCCATGGCGCGCTGGAAGCTGTGCGAGTGCAGATTGGCGAGACCCGGCACGACTGTGCCCAGCCGTGCCGCCTCCTTCGCGGGCTGTGTGTCCGTGTCGATACCGGCGATCAGGCCGGCGTCGTCGACACGGATGGTGACGCCATCGGCCCAGCCATCGGGCAGAAGGGCGGACTGGCAGTAAAATTCAGCCATGGCGGCATGACCCCGCTGGACAGACTCGGTTTGAGGAATTTATTGTATAGACAATTAGCCGCATGCAAAGGCCGTCCCATGCAATTCGACCGTCTTCTCACGAATGCGCGCCTGGCGACAATGGTGCCCGGCGGCACCGCTTATGGCGCCATCGAGGACGGCGCGATCGGGATTTCCGGCGAGCGGATCGCCTGGGCGGGCCCTGTGGCCGAGGTGCCGGGCGAAGCTGCCGTCACCGAGAATATGGACGGGCGCTGGATCACGCCGGCCCTGGTCGATTGCCACACCCATCTCGTCTTCGCCGGCGACCGCTCGGACGAGTATGAGCGCAAGCTGGCGGGCGAGGATTATGCCGCCATTGCCCGCGCCGGCGGCGGGATCCGCAAGACCGTCGAGGCGACGCGCAAGGCCGGTGCGGCCGAGCTGGCCGCCGGAGCGCTGTCGCGGCTCGATGCCTACGCGCTGGAAGGCGCCGGCACGGTCGAGATCAAGTCGGGCTATGGCCTCACCCACGACAGCGAACTGGCGCAGCTGAAGGCGGCGCGCGGGGTTGGTCTGGCCTCGGGCATGCGCATTTCCGCGACCCTGCTGGCGGCGCACACCGTGCCGGTGGAGTATGAGGGCCGCCCGGGCGCCTATATCGACGAGGTCTGCATCCCGCTGGTGCGCGAGGCCGCACGGACAGGGCTGGCCGATGCGGTCGATGCCTATTGCGAGGGCATTGCCTTCACGCCGGAAGAGACGCGCCGTCTGTTCATCGCCGCCAAGGCGGCCGGCCTGCCGGTGAAGCTGCATGCCGACCAGCTCTCCGATACCGGCGGCGGCCAGCTGGTCGCCGAGTTCGGCGGCCTGTCGGCGGACCATATCGAATACACGAATGAGGCGGGCATTGCCGCGATGGGCAAGGCGGGCACGGTGGGCGTGCTGCTGCCCGGCGCCTTCTATGCCCTGCGCGAAACGCAAAGACCGCCGGTCGAGGCGATGCGCGCGGCCGGTGTGCCGATGGCCGTGGCGACCGACGCCAATCCGGGCACCTCGCCGCTCGTCTCGCTGCTGACGGCCGCCAACATGGCCTGCACGCTCTTCCACCTGACCGTGGAGGAGGCGATCGCGGGCATTACCCGTGAGGGCGCCCGGGCGCTGGGTCTGGCCGGCGAGATCGGCACGATCGAGGCCGGCAAGATGGCGGATCTCGCCGTCTGGGACATCGAGCGTCCGGCGGAACTGGTTCAATGGATCGGAAAACGGCCCCTGCATGGCCGTATCCTGGGAGGAGAATGGCTGTGAGTTCGGTGACCGTAACCCCCGGCAGGATGATCCTGGCCGACTGGGCCGCAATCTGGCGCGGTGCCGGCGTGACGATCGACCCGGCCGCAAAGCCGGATGTCGATGCCGCGGCGCAGACTGTCGACGACCTCATCGCCTCGGGCCGGGCGGTCTACGGGCTCAATACCGGTTTCGGCAAGCTGGCCCAGACCCGCATCGCCAATGAGGAACTGGCCACGCTGCAGGAAAGGCTGGTGCTGTCGCATGCTGCCGGCGTCGGCGATGCGCTGCCCGAACCGGTCGTGCGCCTGATCCTGGCCCTGAAGATGGCCTCGCTGGCCCGCGGTGCTTCCGGCGTGCGCTGGACGACGATCGTGGCGATCCAGGCGATGCTGGACACGGGCGTGCTGCCGGTGATCCCGTCCCAGGGCTCGGTCGGGGCCTCCGGCGATCTCGCGCCGCTGGCCCACATGTCTGCCGCCCTGATCGGGGCGGGTGAGGCGACGTACCAGGGCGAGCGCCTGCCGGCCGCGGACGCGCTGAAAAAGGCCGGGCTGGAACCGGTCCGGCTGGGCCCCAAGGAGGGACTGGCGCTCTTGAACGGGACGCAGGCTTCGACAGCGCTGGCACTGGCCGGCCTGTTCGAGGTGGAAAGCGGTTTCCAGGCGGCGCTGCTGTCCGGCGCACTGTCGGTCGAGGCGGCCAAGGGCTCGGTCGCGCCTTTCGATCCGCGCATCCACCAGCTGCGCGGCCATCCCGGCCAGATCGATGTGGCGCAGAGCTTGCGCGATTTGCTCGAGGGATCGGGCATCCTCGCCAGCCACGAGAATTGCGACAAGATCCAGGATCCGTACTGCCTGCGCTGCCAGCCGCAGGTGATGGGCGCGGTGCTGGACCTTCTGCGCCAGGCCGGCCAGGTGCTGGAACGCGAAGCCAATGCCGTCACCGACAATCCGCTGGTCTTCACCGATACCGGCGAAGCCATCTCCGGCGGCAATTTCCACGCCGAACCGGTCGCCTTCGCGGCCGACCAGATCGCCATGGCCGCCTGCGAGATCGGCTCGATCTGCGAGCGCCGCATCGCGCTTTTGACCGATCCGGCCGTTTCCGGCCTGCCAGCCTTCCTGACGCCCAATCCGGGCATCAATTCCGGCTTCATGATCGCCCATGTCACGGCCGCGGCGCTGGTCTCGGAGAACAAGCAGAAGGCGTATCCGGCCTCGGTCGACAGCATTCCCACCTCGGCCAACCAGGAAGACCATGTCTCCATGGCGACGCATGGCGCCTTCCGCCTCCTGAAAATGGCGGAGAACCTGCACAATGTGGTGGCGATCGAGACGTTGTCCGCCGTGCAGGGGATGGAGTTCCACGACGGGCTGACCTCATCGCCGCGGCTCGAGGCCGTGCGGGGATGTTTGCGCGAGGCGGTTCCCGCCTACGGCGACGACCGCTATTTTGCGCCCGATATCGCCAGCGCCCGTCGCCTGGTGACGGGCAGGGGGCTCGTCGCGGCAGCGGGTGAATTGCCCGGGATTGCCTAGATGAACGTCTTCTTCGAGAAACGCGGAAGCTCGCCGCTGATCGTGTCCATGCCGCATTCGGGAACCCATCTGCCCGACGGGATGGCCGAGCGGATGACCGAGGCGGCACGCGGCCTGCCGGACACGGACTGGCATGTGCCGGAGCTCTACGATTTTCTCGGCGAGCTCGGCGCCAGCATGATCCGCGCCACCCATTCGCGCTATGTCATCGATCTCAATCGCGACCCGACAGGCGCCTCGCTCTATCCCGGCCAGGCGACGACGGAACTGGTGCCGACAACGCTGTTCGACGGATCGCCGGTCTACCGGCCGGGCGAGGAACCGGACGAGGACGAGATCGAGCGGCGCCGCACGGATTATTACGATCCCTACCACCGCGCCCTGACCGAGATGATCGTCAAGGTGCGCATGGAGCACGGCTATGTCGTGCTGTGGGACGCCCATTCCATCCTCGATGAAGTGCCGCGCCTGTTCGAGGGCGTGCTGCCGGATCTCAATCTGGGCACGAATGGCGGGGAGAGCTGTGACCGGACCATCGAGCGCTGGGCGGTGAAGGCGATGATGGATCACGAGGATTATGCCTCGATCGTCAATGGCCGTTTCAAGGGCGGCTGGATCACGCGCGCCTATGGCCGCCCGGGGCTCAACGTGCATGCCCTGCAGATGGAACTCGCCCAGTCGGCCTACATGGACGAGGGCGAGCCCTGGACATTCAGCGAAGACAAGGCGGGCAGGCTGCGCCTGGCGCTCAAGGACACAATGAAGGCGGCCCTGAAGGCGGCCGCGATGCTCTATTCCGGAGAGGTGAAGTAGTTGGCGCCGGGCTGTGGGCAAGAATGTTCTCCGATGGGTGAAAGGCAAGCGAAACGGTGCGAGCGCGTCATCCTTCCCCTTGATGGGGAAGGTGGCCCAGCGCGCAGCGCTGGGTCGGAAGGGGTGAATCCCGGTGCTCGATAGCTTGCAGAAACCTCGCCCCCACCCCCTCCACCGCAGCAGAGCTGCGGTCCTCCTCCCCCATCAAGGGGGAGGATGGCGCTCCGCTATCGCGCTTTATTCGCCACGGCCCGTTTTGAAGGAAAGTCTCTTATGAATACCCGCCGCGACAATTCCCGCATCATCCGCGCCAGGCATGGCAGTGAACTCGACGCCACCCACTGGGCGGCCGAGGCGCCGCTGCGCATGCTGATGAACAATCTCGACCCCGAAGTGGCCGAGAAGCCGGAAGAACTGGTCGTCTATGGCGGGATCGGCCGGGCCGCGCGCGACTGGGAGAGTTTCGACCGGATCGTTGCGACCCTGAAACGGTTGAAGGAAGACGAGACGCTGCTGGTCCAGTCCGGCAAGCCGGTGGGCGTGTTCCGCACCCACAAGGACGCGCCGCGCGTGCTGATCGCCAACTCCAATCTCGTGCCCCACTGGGCAAACTGGGACCATTTCCGCGAGCTCGATAGGAAGGGGCTCATGATGTACGGCCAGATGACGGCCGGGTCCTGGATCTATATCGGCTCGCAGGGCATCGTTCAGGGCACGTACGAGACCTTCGTCGAAGCCGGGCGCCAGCATTATGACGGCGATCTGGCCGGCCGCTGGATCCTGACCGGCGGCCTGGGCGGGATGGGCGGCGCCCAGCCGCTGGCCGCGACCATGGCGGGCGCCTCCATGCTGGCCGTGGAATGCCAGCCGAGCCGGATCGAGATGCGCCTGAAGACCGGCTATCTGGACCGCAGGGCCGACACGCTCGACGAGGCGATGGACATCATCAACGACGCCGTGGCGAAGAAGGAAGCCGTCTCGGTCGGCCTGCTGGGCAATGCGGCCGAGGTGTTCCCGGAGCTGGTGAAGCGCGGCATCAAGCCGGACATGGTCACCGACCAGACCTCGGCGCACGACCCGGTCAATGGCTATCTGCCCGCCGGCTGGAGCCTGGCCGAATGGGACGAGAAGCGCGAGAGCGATCCCGCTGCCGTCGAAAAAGCCGCCAAGGCCTCGATGGCCGTGCAGGTAAAGGCGATGCTCGACTTCTGGGAGATGGGCATCCCGACGCTCGACTATGGCAATAATATCCGCCAGATGGCCCAGGATGAGGGCGTTGCGAACGCCTTCGATTTCCCCGGTTTCGTGCCGGCCTATATCCGCCCGCTCTTCTGCCGCGGCATCGGCCCCTTCCGCTGGGCGGCGCTGTCGGGCGATCCGGAGGATATCTACAAGACCGACGCAAAGGTGAAGGAACTCATCCCGGACAACCCGCACCTGCATCGCTGGCTCGACATGGCGCGCGAGCGCATCCGGTTCCAGGGCCTGCCGGCGCGGATCTGCTGGGTCGGGCTGGGCGAACGGCACAAGCTGGGCCTCGCCTTCAACGAGATGGTGGCGAAGGGCGAGCTTTCGGCGCCCGTCGTGATCGGCCGCGATCACCTCGATTCAGGCTCGGTCGCCAGCCCCAACCGGGAAACCGAAGGCATGATGGACGGGTCCGACGCCGTCGCCGACTGGCCGCTCCTCAACGCGCTGCTCAACACCGCCTCCGGCGCCACCTGGGTCTCGCTGCATCATGGCGGCGGGGTCGGCATGGGCTATTCCCTGCACTCCGGCCAGGTCGTCATGGCCGACGGCACACCGGAAGCTGCCAAACGCGTCGGCCGCGTCCTGTGGAACGATCCTGGCACCGGCGTGATGCGCCATGCGGATGCCGGGTACGAGATCGCGAAGGATTGCGCGCGGGAGCAGGGGCTGGATCTGCCGAGCGTGGTGTAGGACTTTCGCAGCTGCTTTCCCCGGAGGAGCGGAGCGAATTCCGGGGCCTGGCGGCGCGGGCCGTGGTGCGAAGTTGTCGACAACGCCAGACCCCGGAACACGTCCGGGGGAAGTGGTAGAATAATCCCGCCTCCACCATCGTCATTCCGGCGAAAGCCGGAACCCAGATCGCAGAACTCGGTCGGAACCTGATTGGCACGATCCCGCTTTGTGATCTGGGCCCTGACTTTCATCAGGGTGACGACCCGTAGACCGGGACGGTAAGCGCCGTCTGCTCGATGGAAAAGCCGCCTGTCCCCCGCTCCGCTGACGCGCGCCCCTTACCCCTCGCTGCGCTCGGACCTCTCCCCGGCGGGAGAGAGGTGGCGTTGCGCCGGGATGACAATGGAAATCGGGAGCAATAGAAACATGGCAACGAATCCCCGAGGAGCCCCGCCATGTCCGACGCCTTTTTTGCCGATCTTCGTGCCGAGCTGGAAAATATCGAGGCGGACGGGCTCTACAAGCGTGAGCGGATCATCACCTCGCAGCAATTCTCCGAGATCGATGTGCGGGCGAATGGCGATGAGAGCCATGTCATCAATTTCTGCGCCAACAACTATCTCGGCCTGGCCAACCGGCCGGAACTGATCGAGGCCGCCAAGGCGACCCTGGACAGTCATGGTTTCGGCGTGGCCTCGGTGCGCTTCATCTGCGGCACGCAGGACCTGCACAAGCAGCTGGAGGCGAAGATCGCCGAATTCACCGGCTGCGAGGACGCCATCCTCTACGCCGCCGCCTTCGACGCGAATGGCGGCGTGTTCGAACCGCTGCTGGGGCCGGAGGATGCGATCATCTCCGACGCGCTCAACCACGCCTCGATCATCGACGGTGTGCGCCTGTGCAAGGCGAAGCGCTATCGCTACGCCAATTCGGACATGGCCGATCTGGAGACCCAGCTGAAACAGGCCCGGGCCGACGGCGCGCGCCACATACTGATCGTCACCGACGGCGTGTTTTCCATGGACGGCTATATCGCCAATCTGCCGGAGATCGTGCGGCTGGCGAAACAGTATGACGCGCTGACCATGGTGGACGATTGCCACGCGCACGGCTTCATGGGCGCGAAGGGGCGCGGCACGCCGGAACATTGCGGCGTTTTCGGCGAGATCGACATCATCACCGGCACGCTGGGCAAGGCGCTGGGCGGGGCGATGGGCGGCTTCACCGCGGCGCGCAAGGAAATCGTCGACATGTTGCGCCAGCGCTCGCGGCCCTATCTCTTCTCCAATTCGCTGGCGCCGGCCATTGCAGGCGCATCGCTGAAGGCGCTGGATATGGTGGCCGAAGGCGACGATCTGCGCGCGCGCCTGTTCGACAATGCCAAGCGCTTCCGCGCCGGCATGAGCGAGGCCGGTTTCGACCTCCTGCCGGGCGAGCATCCGATCATTCCGGTGATGCTGGGCGATGCGAAACTGGCCCAGGAAATGGCGGCGAAACTGATGGATGAGGGCGTTTATGTGATCGGCTTCTTCTATCCGGTGGTGCCCAAGGGCAAGGCCCGCATCCGCACCCAGATGTCCGCCGCCCACACGCCGGAGATGATCGACCGCGCCGTCGCCGCCTTCACCAAGGTGGGCAAGGCGATGGGCGTGATCTGACGTTCCTCCCCACGCGAGTGGGGAAGAAAGCACCGTACTGCGGGACGGGCGCCATCGGTTTCCCGCTGCCCCTTTGCCCGAATGGCGCTAGTATTGTCCGGCAGTTTCGCCCTTGCGGCGAAGTTCTGCATCCGAATGATCGCTTGGGGGCATCACACGGGTAACGGTGACACAGGGGACCGATATGACGGATACCAGCGAAATGCGCGCCAGCAGCGCTCGTCCTTCCGACGAGATGCTGCCCTTCCTCAATAATTTCCACGACATCTTCACCACGCTCGGCGTGCTGATCCTGCTGGGCGGGCTCGGCGCCGGCGCCGGCCAGGTGATGGCCGGGCTCGACATGGCCGAGGGCAGCCAGGCCTGGCAGAACATATTGATGGCGCTGATCGGCGGTATCGCCGTGTTCGCCTGGTTCCTGTCCGCCCTGCTGGTCGGCAAGCAGCGCCGCATCCTGCCCGGCATCGTGCTGTCGGGTGTGTTCGGTGTCGCGACAGCCATCGTGCTGGTCTGGGGCTATGCCCAGTTCCTGATCCACGTCACGGGCATTTCCGAAAGCAGTTTCGAGCTGGGCAGCGAGAGCGCCGAAAACATGGCCTTCGGCCGCGACGCGGTGATGGCGGTGGTGTCGCAGATCCCGCTTTCCGTGCGCGTCATGCCGGTCGTGTTCGGCCTCGCCTTCGTGCTGCCGATGATCGCCTATTACCGCGTCTATCGCCTGCCGTTTGCCGGCGGTCTGGTCGGCGCCGGCACGGTGATGACGGCCGTGCTGACCCTGCTCGTCATCGAGCCCTATACGGCCATTGTCTGGATGCCGACGATCAATGTCGCCGCCGGTGCTGCCCTGCTGCTGGCGGGGATCATGTTCGATGCTCGCGACCCGGGCCGCGAAACGCGCCTGTCCGGCACGGCCTTCTGGCTGCATTTCTTTGCCGCCCCGATCCTGCTGGGCGCGGTGCTCAACATGGCGCAGGTCGGCCTCACGCTCGGCGAGAGCGATTTCGCGAATCCTGACGCGATCAATTTGTTTGCAGCCCTGGCGACAGATAGTGCCGAGGCGATGCGCCTCGCCGTGACAGCCCTGGTGGTGATCGGCCTGTTTGCGCTGGTCTCGCTGCTGATCAACCGGCGCGCGCTGATCGTCTCCGGCCTGGTGACCGCGGGCGTGTCGATCGGCGTCATCGTCAATTCGACCGATCTGGGTGCCGGCGTGGTTGTCGCCGTGACGCTGCTGGTGCTGGGCGGGATTGTTGTCCTGCTGGGCGCGGCGTGGAACCCGGTGCGCCGGCTCCTGCTTCTGCCCATCCCGCAGGACGGCCCCCTCGGCCGCATCTTCCCGCCGGTCAGCGCCGCCGAAGGCTGACCGCCCGCGTCGGCAAAGGAATGAGGCCGCCCTGCGCAAGAGCGGGGCGGCCTTTTTCTTTGCCTGATGCCGGTCACGCCCGGCCATTTACGCGGTCGCCGGGAACACCGATCATGGCCTTCGCAGCGGGAGGCGAGAGGACATGACCCACGATACGGACGCCATCATCATCGGGGCCGGGGCTGTCGGGCTGGCCTGTGCCTATGCCCTGGTGCAGCGCGGTTTCGAGACGATCGTGCTGGAGAAGGGACGGGCGATCGGGCAGGGCGTCTCCTCGCGCAATTCCGAGGTGATCCATGGCGGGCTCTACTATCCTTCAGGTTCGCTGAAGGCGCGGCTGTGCGTCGAGGGGCGCCGCAAGCTGTATGACTTCCTCGCCAGCCATCATGTGGCGCATGAGATGTGCGGCAAGCTGGTCGTGGCGACCGAGCCGCACGAGATCGAGCGGCTGGACGCGATCCTCGACCAGGCTGAGGCAAACGGTGTGGAGGGCATGCAACGCCTCACCGGCGCGGAAGCGCGGGCACTGGAGCCCGGGCTGCGGGCCGAGGCAGCGCTGCTCTCGCAGACCAGCGGTGTGATGGATGCCCATGGCTATATGGACGCGCTGGCCGGCGAGATTTCCGCCCGGGGCGGGGCGATTGCCGTCAACACGCCGTTCGCCGGTGCGCGGCCTCTGGAGGGCGGCGGCTTTGCGATCCGCACGGGCGGCGATCATGCAACCGAGGTCACGGCGCGTCATCTGGTGATCGCGGCCGGTCTGGATGCCCAGGCGGCCGCCGGCACGGTGGAAACCTATCCGGCCGACGCCATCCCGCCGCTGCATCTGGGCAAGGGCGTCTATTTCACCATGGCCGGCAGAGCGCCGTTCCGGCATCTCGTCTACCCGCTGCCCATTCCCGGCGCGCTGGGCACGCATTACCGCCGCGATCTGGGCGGGCAGGCGCGGTTCGGGCCGGACCTGGAGTTTGTCGCGAACGAGGATTACAGCGTCGACCCGGCCCGCGGCGAGGCCTTCTACGCCACGATCCGCCGTTTCTGGCCGGACCTGCCCGATGGTGCCCTGGTGCCCGATTATGCCGGTATCCGCCCCAAACTGCACGGGCCGGGCGAGCCCCATCCCGACTGGCGCATTGATGGCGCCGGGCAGCACGGGCTGAAAGGCCTGGTCACGCTGTTCGGCATCGAAAGCCCGGGGCTGACAGGCTCGCTGGCGATCGGCGAGCATGTTGCGGGGATGCTGGCGGGGTAGCACGCTGACATGTCCTGCCCCTTGATGGGGCAGGGGGACCGCGCCGCAGGCCTGGTGGATGGGGTGGGGGCGAGGCGCTGCCGGTTATGCGCTTGACGACCCGGCGCCGGGGTTCACCCCTTCCGGCCCGGCGCTGCGCGGCGGCCCACCTTCCCCATCAAAGGGGAAGGACCATTCTTTGCCTTGTCGCGGCGCGCCGATCATGCCCAAATCCTGCCGGGGAAGGGGAGGCTGACATGACACCATCGCGTTGGGCCTTCGGGCTTTGCATCCTGTTTGCGCTGGCAACGACCCTGCTGACACTGGCCTTCGGCACACCGCCGGAACCGGCCGTGCCGCTGCATTCCGGTTTCAGCACCCCCATCCTGGCCCTGGAATTCGCCACGCAGGTGGCGCATCTCGACTTCCTGCAGGGCGAGGCCGGCGCGGAGATGCGCGACTACATCCGGCACGTGCAGTTCATCGATGTCTTCTTCCCCGTCGCCTATGCGGGCATGGCCGCCTGCCTCTTCCTGGGCATGGCGATGCGGGGCAATATCTTCGCCGTTCTCGGCGTCGGCCTGGCCGTGGCGACCATCGTTGCGGACTGGCAGGAAAACGCCACGATCGACGATATTCTCGACGAGATCGAGAACCCGCATTGCAACGCCCAGACCGTGCCGGACGATCAGGACGGGGACCCGGTCCTGCGCGACTGCCTGTCGGACGAGGTGTTCGAGAATGCCCCGCCGGCGCTGGAACTGGCCTCCTTCGTGTTCGACAGCTTCCTGCCGATCCGGATCGAATTCCTGCGCGAGGACACCTGGATCAAATGGGCGCTGATGGCGACCTATGCGGTGCTGCTTTCGGCCCTGTTATGGTTTTCCGGACGTCCGGTCTGGCATGAGTGGCGGCGCTGGCTGGCGGTGCCGCCCGCATTGGCCGCCTTTGCCATCTGTCTGACCTGGCTGACCGGTTCGAATGGCCATGTCGCGGAAATCATGAGCATACTGCTCATTCCATTCATGCTCACTTTTCCCGCCGCCGCGGTGATGTATTTTCTCGCCAAGCCCGAAGGGTCCCGCAAGAAGGGCACCCGCTAGCAAAGGTCGAGGAAAAGCCATGAAAGCCCTGGTCAAGGCCAAGCCGGAAGAAGGCATCTGGATGGACGATGTGCCGATGCCCAAGATCGGCCCGGATGATGTGCTGATCCGCATCACCAAGACCGCCATCTGCGGTACCGACATCCACATCTATAACTGGGATGACTGGGCGGCGAAGAATGTGCCCACGCCGATGGTGGTCGGCCATGAATATGCCGGCGAGATCGTCGAGGTCGGCGGCAATGTGACCCGCGTGAAAGTGGGCCAGCGCGTCTCCGGCGAAGGCCATGTCGTCGGCGCCACTTCGCGCGCGGCGCGGGCGGGGCGCTTCCACCTCGATCCCGACACGCGCGGTGTCGGTGTGAACATCCCCGGCGCCTTTGCCGAGTACATGAAACTGCCGGCCTTCAATGTCGTACCGCTGCCGGAAGACGTGCCCGACGAGATGGGCGCCATTCTCGACCCGCTGGGTAATGCCGTGCACACGGCGCTGCAGTTCGATCTGATCGGCGAGGATGTGCTGATCACCGGTGCCGGACCGATCGGCATCATGGCGGCGGCCATCGCCCGCCATGTCGGTGCGCGCCATGTCGTGCTGACCGACATCAATACGCACCGCCTCCACCTGGCCAGCCAGGTCGCGCCGAATATCCGCACGGTCGATGTCTCGAAGGAAGACCTGCGCGATGTGCGCAAGGCGCTGAAGATGACGGAAGGCTTCGATGTCGGCCTGGAAATGTCCGGCGCGCCGCAGGCTTTCGGCTCGATGCTCAACAATATGGTGATGGGCGGCAAGATCGCGATGCTCGGCCTGCCGTCCAAGCCGATCGAGGTGGATTTCGGCCAGCTCGTCCTCAAGGCCATCACGCTGAAGGGCGTCTATGGCCGCGAGATGTTCGAGACCTGGTACAAGATGATCGCCATGCTCGAAAGCGGTCTGGACGTCTCGCGCATCATCACCCACCGCTATTCCGCCGACGAGTTCCAGAAGGGCTTCGACGCCATGCGGGCGGGCAAGTCGGGCAAGGTGGTGCTGGACTGGAGCTGATCATGGGTGCCGAGAAACGCGTTCCGCTGGAAGGGTTCGTCGAATACGCGCCCGAGGACATGTCGTCCCGGGTTGCGGCCTTCACGGAAAATCTCCGCCGACGCCGTACGGTGCGCGATTATTCGGACCGTCCGGTCGATCGCGCGATCGTCGAACAGGCCATCCTGGCCGCCGGTTCGGCGCCGTCCGGGGCCAATCACCAGCCCTGGCATTTCGTGGTGCTGACCGATTCCGGGCGCCGCAAGGCGTTGCGCGAGGCGGCGGAGGCGGAGGAGCGGGCCTTCTATGCCGGCAAGGCGTCGGAGGAATGGCTCGAGGCACTCGCGCCGCTGGGTACGGATGCCGACAAGCCGTTTCTCGAGACCGCGCCCGTGCTGATCGCTGTCTTCGCCCAGAAGCGCGGCGGCGAGCGCGTGGGCCAGGACAAGAAGAATTATTACATCAACGAAAGCGTCGGCATCGCCTGCGGCTTCCTGCTGGCGGCCCTGCACGAGGCGGGCCTGGTGACGCTCACCCACACGCCCAATCCGATGCGCTTCCTCAACGAGGTCTGCGAGCGCCCGGTGACCGAAAAGCCCTACATGCTGATCGTCGGCGGCTATCCCGCCGAAGGCGCGACCGTGCCGGAACACGCGCTGGTGAAAAAATCCCTGGACGAGATCACGACCTGGTTGTGAGTTTTCTCCTCCAGACAACACGCACTTTTTCCCGGACGGAAGCCCGGCCTTGTGCCGGGTGGAGATCCGGGACCCAGAGGACGAGCGATGAGCCCGGTATCTCTTCGGTCGGCCCCGGCCATACGTCCCGCCTGCGCGGGACATCCAGCCGGGAAAAATGCCTTGTGGATTGACGGGAATCTGGCGGCATGACTGCCGACCCGCGAACCCAAAAAAAACAGAGCGCCCGGATCGGGGGAGGATCCGGGCGCCAGATTTGCCGACCAACCGTTATCTGATCGGGGCGCTTTTGCCAGGGAAACCGGGAGTGAGGGAACCGGTTTCCCGTTCGGGGTTGGGGGAACCCTAGGCCCGCATGCGCCGGCGGATTGCCGTGAAGGACCAGATCAGTGCGACCACCCAGCCGATCACCGTCCAGCCCAGAAGCAGGTTGGTGAGGAAGATCGCAAAGGTGTTGTCGTGACCCCGCAAGAGCGCGATCAGCGTCGGCAGGAACATCAGCAGCAAGGCGATGATGCCGAACTCCGCTCCACCCATCATGACGATCTCCATCTCCGTTTCCACTTCATATCGAATTTCGATATGAATGTATGAGCGCCTCCGGCGGAGCGCAATAGCGGGGAAGGAGGGATTGGACGGATTTTCGTCCCGCCTGCCGGCGGGCTGGCCCTTACATGCGAACGCCCGCCCCGTTTCCCGGAGCGGGCGCCGCATGCGCTGTTGTATCGGTACGGCGACCGGTCAGGCGTCGACCGTCGGGAATTCGTAGTCCTTGTAGATTTCCCGCAGCTTGGTCTTGAGTATCTTGCCGGTGGCGCCGATCGGCATCTCGTCGATGAACTCCACCGCATCCGGCACCCACCATTTGGGCACCTGGCCGCGCAGATAGTCCAGGATCGATCCGGCGTCCGGCGTGATGCCCGGCTTGGGCTGGACGACGAGCAGCGGGCGTTCCTGCCATTTCGGGTGCGGCATGCCCACGGCCGCCGCCATGGCGACATCCGGATGGCCCATGGCGGCGTTCTCCAGATCGATCGAGGAAATCCATTCCCCGCCGGTCTTGATCACGTCCTTGGAGCGGTCGGTGATGGTCATGTAGCCATCGCCGTCGAGATAGGCGACATCGCCGGTCCTGAACCAGCCATCCTCGGTGAAGCTGTCGGCACCGGCGCCGCGATAATAGGCCGAAGCGATCCACGGACCGCGCACCTGCACATGGCCGGAGGACTTGCCGTCCCAGGGCAGTTCCTTGCCTTCATCGTCGACGATACGCATGCCGACGCCGAAGACGAGGCGGCCCTGTTTGAGCTTGATCTTGATCTGCTCTTCGCGGTCCAGCGCGTCATGCTTGGGCAGGGAGGCATTGACCGTACCCAGCGGGCTCATCTCGGTCATGCCCCAGCCCTGCTGCATGACGACGTCATACTTGTCCTCATAGGCGCGCAGCAGCGCTTCGGGCAGGGCCGAGCCGCCGATCAGCACGCGCTCGATCGAGTCGATGCGCTTGCCTTCCTGTTCGAGATAGTTGAGCAGGCCCAGCCACACCGTCGGCACGCCGGCGACATAATTGACCTTCTCGCCCTCGATCAGCTCGTGAATGCTCTTCCCGTCCATCTGCGCGCCGGGCATGACCAGCTTCGCGCCGTTCATCGGGGCGGCATAGGGAATGCCCCAGGCATTGACGTGGAACATCGGCACCACCGGCAGCAACGTGCCGCGCGCGCCGACGCCGATCACGTCCGAGGCCGAGCAGGCCATGGCGTGCAGCACGTTGGAGCGGTGCGAATAAAGGACGCCCTTGGGATCGCCTGTCGTGCCGGACGTGTAGCACAGGCCGGCCGCGGTATACTCGTCGAACACCGGCCAGTCGAAATCGGACGATTGTTCGGCGATCAGTTCCTCATAGGTCTTGCACTTGGTCTTGACGGCGTCGGCGTGCGACTTGTCGGTCATCAGCACCCAGTTCTTCACCGACTTGCACATCTTCGAGATGCCGTCGACGATCGGTGCGAACTGCTTGTCGAAAAAGACCGCCTTGGCCTGGGCGTGCTCGAGCATCCACACGATCTGCTTGGGATCGAGACGCGGATTGACCGTGTGCACCACGGCGCCCATGCCGGAAATGCCGTAATAGAGCTCGAAATGGCGATGCGAATTCCAGGCGATGGTGGCGACCCGGTCGCCCTCGCGAATCTTCAGCTTCTTCCTGAGTGCATTCGCCAGCTGTTTTGTACGCGTATGTGCTTCGGCATAGGTCTCGCGATGAATCTCGCCCGTCTCCGGCAGGCGTGTCACGATCTCCTGGCCGCCATGGCATTTGGCCGCGTGGACAAGAATGTCCGAAATCATCAACGGACAATCCATCATGTGTGCGCGGAATGTCATGCTCTCTCCCCTT
Source organism: Maricaulis virginensis (assembly GCF_027922185.1). NCBI lineage: Bacteria > Pseudomonadati > Pseudomonadota > Alphaproteobacteria > Maricaulales > Maricaulaceae > Maricaulis > Maricaulis virginensis. The sequence goes on from NZ_BSFE01000001.1 coordinate 681,817, forward strand.
AACTGGTCAACCGTTGCGTTGTTGTGGTGTTTTTCCCATCAAACGAATTCCCGGGCCGCGGCGCAATCCCTTTGCTCAATCGATGTGAATTGCCTATGGGGTCCAGGCGGCTTTCGCCAGCCAAATCTGCGTATCATACCGGGAGAATTCCGATGTCCAGCCCGCTGAACCCGCCATCCTATTCCGATATCGCCGACGCAGCGGAACGCCTGGCGGGGCATGCGGTCCGCACCCCCTTGTTGCGCAATGACGTGCTGGACGAGCGCACCGGCGCCCGGGTGTTCGTGAAGGCGGAATGCCTGCAGCGCACGGGATCGTTCAAGTTCCGCGGCGCGTTCAACCGCATTTCGCGCATGAATGCAGACGAAAAGACGCGCGGTGTCATGGCCTACTCCTCGGGCAATCACGCCCAGGGCGTTGCGGCGGCGGCGCGGATCAACGGCACGACGGCCAAGATCCTGATGCCGGCCGACGCGCCGCGCTCGAAGGTCGAGGGGGTGAAGTTCTGGGGCGGCGAGGTCGTGGAATACGATCGCGGCACCCAGAATCGCGAGGAGATGGGCCGCGCCATTGCCGAGGCCGAGGGCCGCGTCCTGGTGCCGCCCTATGAAGACCCCTTCATCATCGCCGGCCAGGGCACCGCCGCGCTGGAAGCCAGCGAACAGATGGCCGAAGCCGGGGCTGTGCCGGATGTCGTGATCTGTCCGGCTGGCGGTGGCGGTCTGATTGCCGGCACCGGCTTGGCGATGCTGCATCACCACCCGGCAGCCCGGGTGTGGGCGGCCGAACCGGTCGGGTTCGACGATTTCCGCCGCTCGCTCGCCAGCGGCCGGCGCGAAATCAACGAGCGGCTGACGGGCTCGGTCTGCGACGCGATCATCACGCCGACACCGGGCGAGCTGACCTGGTCGATCAATTCCGGCCAGCTGGCCGGCGGTGCGGCCGTCAGCGATGACGAAGCCCTGGCCGCTGTCGCCTTTGCCTGGCGGCATCTGAAGATCGTGGTCGAGCCCGGCGGTGCGGTGGCCCTGGCGGCGGTGCTGACCGGCCGCGTCGAGACGCGCGGCAAGACGGTTTGCGTCATTGCCAGCGGCGGCAATGTCGACCGCGCCATGTTCGCCCGCGCCCTGGAAAGCCTCTAGGCAACAGCCGGCGCCGCGGCGCCGGCCTTTACCTGCAAGCATCTGCCTAACGATCCGACTCGTCGGCCTGCTCGTAATTCTCGTCCTCGAAACCGGGCTCGTCGCCGGGTTCGGAGCCCTCGTCATCAAGACCGGCTTCACCGGGTTCGAGTTCATCCGTCTCCACATTCACCGGCCGGGCCATGCCCGCCTCGTCCGTGAAGATCAGGACCGGTTCGGAACCGCGGCGCAGGTCTTCCTCGATCAGCAGCGGCACGGCCGCATCGTCATCGAGACGCGACCGGTAGACCTGCAGATTCTCCATCACGCGCTGGACGTAATTGCGGGTCTCGGAGAAGGGGATGCTTTCCACCCAGTCGACCGGATCGACATCCGGATCGCGCGGATCGCCATAGTCCTGGATCCAGCGGCGGGCGCGGTGGGCGCCGGCATTGTAGGCCGCCAGCGCCAGCACATAGGACCCGTCGAAATCCTCCACCACATCGGCCAGGTGATGCATGCCGAGGGTAAGATTATAGTCCAGATCGTCGGTCAGCCAGCTGAAGCGATACGGCACGCCCACCTGGCGCGCTGTCTGCCGCGCCGTCGCAGGCATCATCTGCATCATGCCGCGGGCACCGGCGCCGGACACCGCGTGCTGTCCGAACTCGGTCTCCTGGCGGATGATCGAGTGGGTCAGGGCGTCCTCGGGACGCAGCGCTGCGCTCCGGGGCAGGGTGATCGTGGGATAGGCGCTTTGCGGCAGGATGATGCCGCGCTGGCGGGCCGCCTTCGCCGCGCGCACCGACTGGCGCATGTAGAGATATTCGCTCGCCAGGCGGGCCAGCAGCACGGACTCGGCCGGATCGGTCAGCTGATCGTCCAGCCGGTAGGAGAGCAGGCGGAAATAATATTCCTCATCCTGCTCGGCCAGAAGCCGCATCGCCCGCACCAGCGGCCGCGCCTCAAAGCGAACCCGGGTCGCTTCGTCCGGCTCCGGTTCACGCTCGAGCGCCATGACGCCGCCACCGGACGCGTCCGGCAATTGCGCCAGGGCGAGCTGGCCATAGAAGGCGGTCGAGTGCTCGCCGGCCTCGGCATAATAGGCCGCGGCTTCCTCGTGGCGGCCGAGCGCATCGGCGGCGCGCGCCATCCAGTAGGAGCCGCGCGAGTGCGAAACGGGTGTCGAGACATTGTCGCGAAGATGCGTGAAGTGGGCGAGGGCCTCTTCCGGGCGGTCCAGGTGAACCAGGGCAAGCCAGCCGGCGACGAATTCGGCATCGGCGAAATCGGCGCCTTCGCTCATGCCATGGGCACGGGCGAGGGCGTATGCCGTCTCGTAGTCACGATCGCGCACAAGGTTGAGGATCATGAGCTTGCGCTCGGTCCACATCAGTTCCAGCGCATCGGTATTGCCGTAGCTGTCCGGCAGTTGCAGCAGCAGCGGCAGCGTCGTGTCGGTCAGGCCCGCGCGGCGGCGCCAGCGGGCGCGCTCGAACACCAGTCCGGCATCGTTCGACAGCGAGGCGGGCACGCGGTCGACAGCGCGATCGACACCGCTCTGGCGGCCGGCGAGGCGCAGGCGGGCATCGGCCAGGTCGTGATTATTGCCCGACAGCAGCGGCAGGACCCGGCGGGCTGCGGTGCGCTGGTTCGACCAGATCAGATAGTCGATGCGCGCCATGTGATCGTCTTCTGTGAAGAGATCGCGATGGGCCTGATAGGTCTCGCTCTGCACCGAAAGCGGCAGGAATTCATGGCGCCAGGTCTCGCGCAGCAGGGCTTCGCCTTCCTCGATGCGGCCGGTCTCGATCAGCGCTTCGGCATATTCGACCGCACCGCGGCCGGTGGTCGGCGGATTGTTCTCGAACCAGGTGATGATGAAGGGCGCGGTCATGCCGCTTTCATCGATCTTGGATTCGGCTTCCGAGCGGATGAAGCTGTCGCGCGGCCAGTTGTCCAGCTCGTTCAGGGCCATGTCGAGCTCGAGGAAGCTCGCCCGGGCATCGCCCAGGGCGATGCGCCAGAGCAGGATGTCGCGGGCCGAAGTGTCGGTGAGTTCGTCGCGGATCTCGCGCACGCGCATCCAGTCCTCGTCGTCCGCGGCGTCGAGACCGCGCTGGAAGCGCGTGAAATCGGCGTCCGAGAGGTATTGCGAGAAATTCACCGGATCCGGCCGCATGCGCGGCGTGGGAATCTGGGCAGAGGCCGGCACGGCAAGGGCAATGAGTGCCAGCGCGGAAAGGCAACGAGCGATCATGGATCGTAGGACACTTTCTGACCGATTGGGCATGACATCATCGCTGCAAGACCGGCTCACTGTCCAGACTTGACAACAAGACTTGGCCGTTTCTGTGCCCGCCGATATGGTCGCGCGCTCGTTTTTCGGTTTCCGGGATTGAAACATGTTCAAAGGGTCCATCACTGCGCTGGTCACGCCGTTCAAGAATGGTGCCGTCGACGAGGCGGCCGTTGCCGCGCTGGCTGAACGCCAGATCGAGGCCGGTTCGCACGGCCTGGTGCCCTGCGGAACGACCGGCGAGAACGCGACGCTGACCTTCGAGGAGCATATGCGGGTCGTCGAGATCGTCGTCGAGACGGCGCGCGGCCGCGTCCCGGTGATCGCCGGCACGGGCTCGAACAATACGGCCGTCGCGATCCAGAACCAGCTCCGTGCGAAGGAACTCGGTGCCGATGCCGGCCTGATTGCCGCGCCTTACTACAACAAGCCGAATGCCGAAGGCCTGTACCAGCACTACAAGGCGATCAACGATGCCGTCGACCTGCCGATCGTCGTCTACAATGTGCCGGGCCGGACCGTCATCGACATCCAGGCCGATACCGTGGCCCGTATCGCGACACTGGAACATGTCGTCGGTATCAAGGATGCCACGGGCGATGTCGCCCGCGTGACCCAGCACCGCCGTCTGATCGGGACGGATTTCGTTCAGCTGTCCGGCGATGACCCGACGGCGCTGGGCTATAATGCGACGGGTGGCGTCGGTGCGATCTCGGTCACCTCGAATGTGGCGCCGGCCCTGTGCGCGCAGTTCCAGGCGGCGACGCTCGCCGGTGACTGGGACACGGCGCGCGAGATCAATGACAGGCTGCTGCCGTTGCATCATGCCCTGTTCACCTCGGCCAGCCCCGGTCCGACCAAGTATGCGATGTCGCTGCTCGGCGTGACGAATACCGAGCTGCGCCTGCCGCTGACCGAACCGGATGAGGCGTCGAAGGCTGCAGTCCGTGAAGCCATGGTCATTGCCGGCCTTCTGGACGCTGCCTAGATGATGCGATCATGAGCAAACCCAAGACAGAGACCGGCGCCGTCGCCGTCAACCGGCGCGCCCGGTTCGACTACGAGATCGAGGAGACGTTTGAAGCCGGCCTGATGCTGATGGGGTCGGAGGTCAAATCCCTGCGCGAAGGCCGGGCCAATATCGCCGAGAGCTATGTCAGTCCGGAACGCGGCGAGATCTGGCTGGTCAATGCGGACATCCCGCCCTACGGCCCGGCCAACCGCTTCAACCACGAGCCGCGCCGGCATCGCAAACTCCTGCTCAAGCGCAACGAGATCGAGAAGCTGGCCGGAGCGGTGACCCGCGACGGGCGGACCATCATCCCGCTGCGGCTCTTCTTCAACAATCGCGGTATCGCCAAGCTCCAGATCGGCCTGGCCAGGGGCAAGAAGACCGTCGACAAGCGCGAAACGATCAAGCGCCGCGAGTGGGACAAGCAGAAGTCCCGTCTGCTGAAGAATTACGGCTGACACCCGCGGCCTTCGGGGGTGCGACCCTCCAGCATCGTGACAGATCGCGGCCCTGTGCGCACAATCGCGAGCGGTTGTGTCGTGAGGCGGGGCGATGAACAGACGCCAGATCATGCTTGCCGGTGGAGCTGCTGTCCTGGGCGGGGCCGGGATCGCCGGCTATGCGGCCACACGCACCGGGTCGATGGAGGCCTATGCCGCCCGGATGTCCGAACTGCGGCGGCCCCTGGCCGAGGACTCAGCCGATCAGGAGCTGGTGCGCTATGCCACGCTGGCCGCGAATGGGCACAACACCCAGCCCTGGCGCTTCCGGAGGGAGGGCGGCGCGATCTCGATCCGTCCCGATCCCACGCGCCGAACGCCTGTGGTCGATCCGGACGATCATCATCTTTATGCCAGCCTGGGCTGTGCCGCCGAGAATCTCGCCCTGGCGGCCGCGGCCCAGGGCCGCGGCGGGGCGCTGCATTTCGACGCGGCGGGCGAGGGCGGTGTGATGTTTTCGCCGGGCAGCGTATCCGATCATCCCGCCGATCTTTTCGCGGCCATTCCGCAGCGCCAGTCGACCCGCGCGGAGTATGACGGTCAGCCGGTCAGTGCGTCCGACCTCGCTCAGCTGGAAGACGCGGCCCGCATGCCGGGCGTGAATCTGGTCCTGATCACGGAGCCGAACCGGTTGGGCCGGGTGCGCGATCTGGTGGTGGCGGGCAATACGGCCCAGATGGCCGATCCGGCCTTTGTGCGAGAACTCAAGGACTGGCTGCGCTTCAGCCCGCGCCAGGCGCTCGCGGCGGGCGACGGTCTTTTCACCGGTGCCAGCGGCAATCCGGTTGCGCCGGCCTGGCTGGGCGGCACGATGTTCGATCTCTTCTTCACCGCGGATGCGGAGAACGAGAAATATGCCCGCCAGATGGCGTCTTCGGCAGGTGTGGCGGTTTTCCTGGCCGAGCGCGACGATCCGGAGCACTGGGTCCTGGCGGGCCGGGCCTGCCAGCGTTTCGCGCTCAAGGCGACGGCGCTGGGCCTGCGTCACGCCTTCATCAACCAGCCTGTGGAAGTGGCGGGGCTTCGCAACGACATGGCGCAGCTCGCCGGCATGCCCGGCCGCCGGCCCGACATCGTGATGCGTTTCGGTTCCGGGCCATTGCTGCCGTATTCACCGCGGCGGCCGGTGGAGGCGGTGCTGACAGCCTAGCCCGCGACGCTGTCCGCGACTTCCACGGCAAACCGGTCCCGATAGGCCTGCGGTGTGATGCCCAGCTGGCGGGCAAAGCTGCGCCGCATGCGTTCGTCATTGCCGAACCCGGTGCGCATGGCGATGGTCTTGATGCTGACGCCGGGGTTTTCCAGCATGGCCCGGGCGGCCTCGACTCGCATCTGCTCGACGGCACGGGCCGGTGTCATGCCGGTTTCCTCGTTATAGATCCGGGCGAAATTGCGCGGGCTCATGCCGCTGCGATGGGCGAGGGCATCGACCCGCAGATCGGCCGTCAGATTGTCCTTCATCCAGAAATGCAGCGCATCGAACTTGCCGGTCGCGGATTGTGTCTGCTGTTTCAGCGCTTCGGAGAATTGCGACTGGCCGCCGGGCCGCTTGACGTAGACCAGCATGTTGCGCGCCAGTTCCAGGGCGAGTTCGCGGCCATGATCGGCTTCGACCAGTGCGAGTGCGAGGTCGATCCCGGCGGTAACGCCGGCCGAGGTCCAAACGCCTTCGTCCTCGATGAAGATCGGATCGGGATCGATATTCGCCCTGGGGCAGATCCGGGCCAGATCGCTGCAGCGCTGCCAGTGGGTCACCGCGCGGCGGCCGTCGAGCAGTCCGGCTGCGCCCAGCAGGAAAGCGCCGGTGCAGGTCGAGGCGACCCGTCCGCATTTCTCCGCCGCGCGCTGGATACCGGCGACCAGGCGATTGTCGCGGCTGGCGACGTAGACCCCGTTTCCGCCGCAGGCGATCAGCGTATCGCTGGTATCGAGGCCCACACCGGCCAGGCGCCGCGTGTTCAGCGCGACCCCCGTGTCGGTCGTCACCGGACCGCCATACAGCGAGGCGAGCGTGGTGTTGTAGGCATCCCGGCCGAGCAGCTCGTTGGCATCGGAAAACACCTGCAGCGGACCGGTCACGTCCAGCAGCTTGACCCGGTCATAGGTCAGGAAGGCGATGTGGCGTTCGATATATTCGGGCTTGGCAGGAAATGTGGGCATAACGTCATTTGTGCCATCGCTTCTTCGAAATATCAAACCGCAAAGCGACGCGGGAAGGAAGAGAGCCATGCAATCTGGGCGAATGGATACGGTCCTGAACGAGACCTGCCCCTGGTCGGGCAAGCCGGTGGCAGCCGACAGTCTGACGGATTATCGCGGACACACTGTCGGCTTCTGTAACCCCGGATGCCGCGACAAGTTCCGGGTGGCGCTGCAGTTTTTCGACGGCTTGATGGAGACGCCGACAGGCGCCGGCACCGAGAAGGTTAACAAAACATGAAAGCTGTGGATAACTCGACAGAGACTCCGCTCAACACCATGGTGCAAGCGGGTATCGGGGCCGACCTGGCGTGGGTGTCCGGACCGGTCGAAGCCGCTTTTTCTGCCATGGTTAACGGTCCGGTCGCCCCGGCCGTACCCGCAGCCACGATCGGCGAGCGTCTTTCGCGGATCGATCTGTCCGCAGGCGAGGGGCTGCAGAGTGCGATCGGCGAAGCGGCGGCGCTGATGGCCGACGGCGATCTGCTTTCGGCGCACGCCCGGTGCTTCGGCTATTTCAATCCGACGCCGGCCTGGCCCGGCGTGCTGGCCGATCTTCTCTCTGCCGTGCGCAATCCGCAGCTGTGCGTCGTCAGTCATGCGCCGGCTTCGGTGATGATGGAGCGCAAGCTGATTGCCTGGCTGAATGAGGCACTCGGATTTCCTGCAAGCGCGACCGGCCATTTCACCTCCGGCGGTTCGGAAGCCAATGCGACGGGGCTCCAGGTGGCACTGGCGCGCCTGTTTCCCGGCTATGACACGGACGGTGCCCAAGCCCTGCCGGGACCGGCGCGGATCTATGCCTCGGCCGACAGCCATCTGGCCTGGATCAAGCTGGCGCGGGCGGCGGGGCTGGGACGCAACGCGGTCTCGCTGATCCCGACGGACGGGGGCGGCCGCCTCGATCCGGATGCCTTGCGCGGCGCCATTGCCGCGGATCGGGCGGCGGGTGCTGTTCCGGTGATGATCGCGGCGACGGCGGGCACGACGAATGCCGGCATGATCGATCCGCTGCATGCCTGTGCGGATATCGCCGTGGAGACAGGCCTGCATCTTCATGTCGACGCGGCCTGGGCCGGGGCACTGATTGTCGACGAGACCCGCCGTCCGCTGCTGGACGGGATCGAACGGGCCGACAGTGTGACCGTCGATGCCCATAAATGGCTCGCCGTGCCGATGGGGGCGGGCATGGTTTTCGTGCGCGATGCCGAGGCCCTGTCCCGCGCTTTTGCCGTGACAACCAGCTATATGCCCGCCGGCGACGGTGTGGACGCCTATGTGACCAGCTATCAGTGGTCGCGGCGCTTCATCGGTCTGCGGCTGTGGATGACGCTGCGCACGATCGGGGTCGCGGGATACCGCGCCATGTTCGATCGCCAGTTTGCGCTGGCCGATGCGCTGCGGGATGGGCTCGTGATGCGGGGCTGGCATATCCGCAATGCCTCGCGGCTTCCCGTCGTGCTGTTCGAGGACCCCGGAGGCCGCGACAGCGCTGCGCTCGCCGCCTGGCTGGAAGCCGACCGGCAGACCTGGCTGGGACATGTCGCCTTTGAAGGCCGGCCGGCGCTGCGGGCCTGCATCACCAGCTATCTGACCGGCCCCGATGATATCGAGGTCCTGCTCGATCGTCTGGATGCGGCCCGGGCGGCAGTTCAGCCGGCGTCGAGATAGGCGCGGATGTCGGCGAACACGCTGTCGAACATGGCTTCGGTGAGGCGGCCGGTATTCGTGTTGTAACGCGAGCAGTGATAGCTGTCGAAGAGTTGCAGCGGGCCGTTCGGACCGTCCAGCCTTGCTTGGGCACCATGGCCGAAGGTGGCGTCCTTCATCTTGTGGCCCAGCGCGCGCAGCGTGTTGTCGTGCGAGATCTTGCCCAGGCAAAGCACAGCCTGGAGCCGGGGCAGGGCCGCAATCCGCGACGTCAGGAAGGGGCGGCAGGCATTCGCCTCCGCACCGACCGGCTTGTTTTCCGGCGGCACGCAGCGCACGGCATTGGTGATCATGGCATCGACAAGTGTCAGCCCGTCATCGGGCCGGCTGTCATAGGTGCCGCGGGTAAAGCCGAACTTGCCCAGCGTGGCGTAGAGCAGATCGCCCGCCCAGTCGCCGGTGAAGGGCCGGCCGGTGCGGTTGGCGCCGCGCAGACCGGGCGCCAGACCCACGACGAGCAGCCGCGCCTGCGGATCGCCGAAGGATTCAACCGGCGCATTGTGCCAGTCCGGATGGTCGCGCGCCGTCGCTTCACGGAAGGCGACGAGACGCGGGCAGAGCGGGCAGTCGAGCGGGGCTTCGGCCGGACAGGCTGCGCTCACGAACCGCCTCCGTTGCGCCCGATCATGCCTTCCAGATCGGCCAGTTCGATGAAGGTGTCGGCTGCCCGCCGCAGATCGTCGGACACCATGGAGGGCTGGGTTTTCAGCGAGGAGACCACGCTCACCCGCGCCCCCCGGGACTGGGCGGCCTGGATGGCGCGCCGGAAATCGCCATCGCCGGAGAAGAGGATGATATGGTCGAGATAGCTGGCGGCCTCGACCATGTCGATCGCCAGTTCGATATCCATATCGCCCTTGATACGGCGGCGCCCGCTGTCGTCGGTAAACTCGCGCGCCGGCTTCGTGATCACCGAGAAGCCGTTATAGTCCAGCCAGTCGACGAGCGGGCGCAGCGGGTTGTAGTCCTCGTGTTCCAGAAGGGCGGTATAGTAATTGGCGCGGATCAGCTTGCCGCGCTTGCGGAACTCATCCAGCAGCCGCTTGAAGTCGATGTCGAAATCCAGCGCCTTGGTGGTGGAAAACAGGTTGGCACCATCGATGAAAAGACCGATGCGCTCGTCGGGATAAAATGCCATCTGATTGTATCCTTTAAAAAATCATGGATCGATAATGTCTGCTGACGCCATCTATATCGCGCTTGGCGCCAACCTTCCAGAAGGCGGCCGCACGCCGCAGGACACGCTGGCCCTGGCACTCGAGGCGCTGGCGGGCGAGGGCGTGTCCGTCGTGGCGCGCTCGTCTGACTGGTCGAGCCCGGCCTGGCCGGACCCATCCGATCCGCCCTATGTGAATGCCGTCGCCGAAGTCGGATCGGACCTGTCTGCGCGCGCGCTGCTGGATCTTCTGCACCGGGTGGAAGCGCGGTTCGGCCGCGAACGCAGCCGGCGCAATGCGCCGCGCACGCTGGATCTCGATCTGATCGATCATCGCGGCACCGTCATGAAGGGCGAGGACGGGCTGGAAATCCCCCATCCCCGGGCGACGCAGCGCGCCTTTGTTCTCCTGCCTCTGCAGGAGATCGCGCCCGGCTGGCACGATCCCGTGAGCGGCCGCAGCATTGCCGATCTTGTCGAGGCCTTGCCCCGGACCGACCGCGACGCCATGTCAAAGCTGCAAACGGTTCCGCAGAAAGCGCCTTGAAGCCTTGCTTTTGCAGGGCGGCAGAGCTAGGAAACGCGGTTCCAACTCCAGCGCTGGTTCAAGGAGATCGCGCGCATGGCTCGCGTCACCGTCGAAGATTGCATCGATAAAATCCCCAATCGTTTCCGCCTCGTCCTGATGGCGGCGCATCGCGCCCGCAACATTTCGGCCGGTTCGGCGCTGACGATTGATCGCGACCGGGACAAAAACCCTGTCGTGGCGCTGCGCGAAATCGCCGACGAGACCCTCGACCTGGACAGCCTGAAGGAAAGCCTCGTGCACGGCCTTCAGCGCGTGCTGCCGAGCGAGGACGAGGAAGACGCCGCCAAGGAAGACGCCAGGCAGGACATGGAAGCCCTGCCGGCGCCGCCCGTCGAGCTCGACGAAGCGGAAATGCTCAAGGCGCTTCAGAACGACAGGGACGGCGCGCCTGACGGCCGTCTGTAGAGCGAATTGAACCACGGCGCGACGTCACCCGATCTGGCATCGCCGCCGCCCGCCATTCCCAGTGCGGACGAGCTGGTCGCACGCATCCATCGGTATTTTCCGAAGGTGGACGCCGACTATGTGCGGCGCGCCTATGATTTTGCCGAGGAAGCACACCGGCCGCAGCGGCGCCAGTCGGGCGAACCCTATTTTGCCCATGTCGCACAGGTCGCGATGATCCTCGCCGACCTGCGCATGGACGTGGCCACGGTGTGCACCGGGCTGCTCCATGACACGGTCGAGGACACGCCGGCGACGCTGGAAGACATCACCCGCGAGTTTGGTGAAGAGACGGCCAGCCTGGTCGACGGCGTCACCAAGCTGGGCCAGATGGAATTGCGCTCCAAGCGCACCAAACAGGCCGAAAACCTGCAGAAACTGGTTGTCGCGATCTCGGCCGATGTGCGCGTGCTGATCGTGAAACTGTGCGATCGGCTGCACAATATGCGCACGCTGGGTGCCATTCCGAGGCCGGACAAGCGCGAGCGGATCGCCCGGGAGACACTGGAAATCTACGCCCCGCTCGCACGCCGGATCGGTATCAACCGGGTCTGCGTCGAGCTCGAGGACCTGGCTTTCGAACACATCAATCCGGCCGCCCACGAGTCGATCAACAAACGCCTCAAACTCCTGCGCGACGAGCACGCCCAGGAAGTATCGGCCGTCTCGCAGGCGATCACCGACCGGCTTGAGCAGGCCGGGATCGAGGCGCGGATTTTCGGACGCGAGAAGCGGCCCTATTCGATCTGGCGCAAGCTGGAGCGCAAGGGGCTGACCTTCGAGGAAATCGCTGACATCTATGCCTTCCGCCTGATCGTGACGACGCCGGACGAGTGCTATCGCGCCCTCGGTGTGATCCACCAGGCCTGGCGGTGCATGCCCGAGCGGTTCCGCGACTTCATCTCGCTGCCCAAGCCGAACAATTACCGCTCGCTGCACACCACGGTGATCGGCCCGCACAATGTCCGCGTCGAGCTGCAGATCCGCACCGAGGAGATGGAGGCGGTGGCCGAAAGCGGTGTGGCGGCGCACTGGCGCTACAAGAACTCGACCTACAAATACGACCCCGCTGCCGCCCAGGCGGCCGGTGGCGATCCGCTGGAACGGCTGCGGCCCTTCGTGGAAATCCTCAATCAGGGCGGCGATCCGGACGAATTCCTCGAGCATGCCAAGCTCGAGATGTTCGCCGACCAGGTCTACTGCTTCACGCCCAAGGGCGATCTCATCTCGCTGCCCGCTGGTGCGACGCCGCTGGACTTTGCCTATGCGGTCCATACCGAGCTGGGTCACACGACGGTGGCGGCCAAGATCAATGGCCGCGAACGTCCGCTGCGCACGCAATTGCGCAATGGCGATGTGGTCCAGATCGTGAAGGGCGGTGTGCGCCAGCCGCCGCAGGGCTGGGAGAATCTGGCCATCACCGGCCGTGCCCGGGCTGCGATCCGCCGCCTGATCCGCGAAAGCGAGCGCGACGAATTCCAGCGCATCGGCAAGATCATGGCCGAGCACGCCTTCCGCCGCGAGGGCCGCCAGCTGGTCGAGACCGATCTGGGCGATGCCCTGGCGCGGCTCGATCTGAAGGATGCCGAGGAGCTGTACGAGATGCTGGGCCGCGGCCGGGTCTCCTCCGGCGATCTGCTCAACGCGGTCTTCCCGGGCCGTCTGGACGAGCGCGGAGATGTCACCGATCGCGAACTGATCGAGGACGACAAGGCGCGTCTTTTCGTGCGGGGTCGCGGTCTCACCCAGGGCGTGACACTGCACTTTGCCGATTGCTGTTCGCCGCTGCCCGGCGACCGGATTGTCGGCCTCCTGATCCCCGACAAGGGTGTCGAGATCCACACGATCGACTGCGAGACGCTGGCCGATCACGAGGAAGACGAGATGGATCGCTGGCTCGACCTGGCCTGGACGGCCGAGGCCGAGGACAATGCGGTCTCCATGGCGCGGATCGAGGCGGTGCTGCACAACGGGCAGGGCGTGCTCGCCGAGATCGCCAAAACCGTGTCCGAGAATCGCGGCAATATCGCCAGTGTGAAGACGCGGCGCCGCTCGACCGACTTTTTCGACATGGAATTCGACGTCGAGGTGTTCGACACGCGGCACCTGGCCAATATCCTGGCGGCGCTGCGCATGTGCCCGTCGGTCGTTTCCGCCGAGCGCAAGCGCGCCGAACACGAAGAGAGCGAGGAATAGATGACACGCGACGAGGTTCTGGCCGAATTCCGCGCCGCCGGTGCATTGCTGGAAGGCCATTTTATCCTGTCTTCGGGCCTGCGCAGCCCGGTCTTCCTGCAGAAGGCCAAGGTGTTCGCCGATCCGGCCCGGACGGAAAAACTGTGCCGCGCGCTCGCCGGGAAGGTGAAGGCCGAACTCTCCGAACAGCCCACCGTGATCGTCTCGCCGGCCGTTGGCGGCATCGTCCCCGGCTATGAAACCGCGCGCCAGATGGGGCTGAAAGCCCTCTATGTGGAGCGCGAGAACGGTGAATTCACCCTGCGCCGCGGTTTCGAACTTTCCGCCGACGACAAGGTTCTGGTGGTCGAGGATATCGTCACCACGGGGCTTTCCTCGCGCGAATGCATCGAGGCGATCCAGGCGACGGGCGCTACCGTGCTGGCCGAGGCCTGCCTGGTGGACCGCTCCGGCGGTGAGGCCGATGTCGGTGTGCCGCTGATCGCGCTGACCGAATACAAGGTGCCGGCCTATCCGGCCGACCAGCTGCCGCCGGAACTGGAAGCCATTCCGGCGATTAAGCCCGGGAGCCGCGGACTGGCATGACGGTGCGTCTCGGCGTCAATATCGACCATGTGGCGACGATCCGGAATGCCCGCGGCGGGGCTCATCCCGACCCCGTGCGTGCGGCCCGGCAAGCGGCCGAGAGCGGGGCGGACGGCATCACGGCGCATCTGCGCGAAGACCGGCGCCATATCACCGACGCCGATATCGACCGGCTGATGGCCGAGATCGAACTGCCGCTGAACCTGGAAATGGCCGCGACCCCGGAAATGCTGGAGATCGCGCTGCGTCACAAGCCGCATGCCTGCTGCATCGTGCCGGAAAAGCGCGAGGAACGGACGACCGAGGGCGGTCTCGATGTGGCCGCCGGCCACAATCACATCGCGCCCTTCGTGCGTCAGCTCGGCGAGGCGGGGATCCGCGTCTCGCTCTTCATCGAGCCGGACCCGGTGCAGATTGCTGTCGCCGAGGCGATGGGTGCCGCCGTGGTCGAACTGCATACCGGCGCCTATTGCGAAGCCGCGCTGGCCGGTGACACGGCCGGGCAGCAACGCCTGCTGGAGCGGCTGGCCGAGGCCTCCGCCATCGCCCATGGCCGCGGCCTGGAAGTCCATGCCGGCCATGGCCTGACCTATGACACGGTGAAACCGGTCGCGGCCATTCCGGAGATCGCCGAACTCAATATCGGCCATTTCCTGATCGGCGAGGCGATCTTCCGCGGTCTGCGCGAGACGGTGGAGACCATGCGCGGCCTGATCGCCGAGGCGCGGGCGGGGCAATCTGCATGATCATCGGCCTTGGCTCCGACCTGATGGATATCCGGCGTATCGAGAAGTCGCTCGACCGGTTCGGCGACCGCTTCGTGCAGCGCGTCTTCACGGAGATCGAGCAGGCGAAATCCGAGGCGCGGCGCATGCGGGCGGCCAGCTATGCCAAGCGGTTTGCGGCCAAGGAGGCCGGCGCCAAGGCGCTGGGAACCGGGATTGCGCGCGGCGTGTCCTGGAAGGAGATCGGCGTCGTCAACCTGCCCGGCGGCAAGCCGACGCTCGCCTTCACGGGCCGGGCGCTGGAGCGTCTGCGCATGCTGACGCCGCAGGGCATGGAGGCCCATGCCCATATCACCATCACAGACGATCATCCCTGGGCCCAGGCCTTCGTGGTGATCGAGGCCCGTCCGCTGGGCCACCATCTGGACGGCATGCTCCATGGCTGACGCGCAGAGCGAACTGGAAGCGCGCATCGGCTATGCCTTCAGGGACAAGAGCCTGATCGACCGCGCTCTGACCCATGCCAGCTATGGCGATGGCCGCAAGGGCGTGCGTTCCTATGAGCGTCTGGAATTCCTCGGCGACCGGGTGCTGGGCCTGATGACGGCGGAAGCCCTGTTCCGCCTGTTCGACAAGGCCAGCGAGGGCGCGCTGGCACCGCGCCTCAACGCGCTGGTCAACAAGAATGCCTGCGCCGATGTTGCCCGGTCGATCGATCTGGGCGAAGCGCTGAAAATGGGCCGGTCCGAGGAACGCGGCGGCGGCCGCAACAAGACCTCGATCCTGGGCGATGCCTGCGAGGCGCTGATCGCGGCGATCTATCTGGATGGCGGTCGCCCGGCGGCGCAGGCCTTTTATGACCGTTTCTGGGGACCGCGCATCGAGGCGCTGAAGGCCAAGCCGGAAAACCCCAAATCCGCTCTGCAGGAATGGGCGGCCCGCACCGGACGCGGCGTGCCGCGCTATCAGCTCACCGAACGCTCGGGACCGGATCACCGTCCCGTCTTTACCGTCGAAGTCACCGTTTCGCCGCTCGATCCGGCGATCGGCGAGGGCGGTTCCAAACAGGCCGCCGAACGCGCTGCGGCCACCGCACTTCTCGAACGCGAAGGACAGCATGTCTGATACGCCCCAAACCCGCTGCGGCTTTGCCGCGGTCATCGGTTCGCCCAATGCCGGCAAGTCGACCCTGGTCAATGCCCTGGTCGGCGAGAAGGTCACCATCGTCACCCACAAGGTCCAGACGACCCGTTTCGCCGTGCGCGGCGTGGCGCTGGAGGGGGGCAGCCAGATCGTGCTGGTGGACACGCCCGGCGTGTTCGCGCCCAAGCGGCGGCTGGACAAGTCGATGGTGGCGGCCGCCTGGAGCGGCGCCGAGGACGCCGATGCCATCGTGCATGTCATCGATGCCGGCGCGCGGGCCCGGCTCGAACATGGCGGTGCCAAGAGCGGCGACAAGCGCATGGTCCAGGACGACCAGCGCGTGATCGACGGGCTGAACAAGACCGGCCGCAAGGCGATCCTGGCGCTCAACAAGATCGACATGATCGACCGGGACTATCTGCTGGCCATGTCGCAGGAGCTCTATGAAACGGGCGTCTATTCCGACGTCTTCATGATCTCCGCCAAGACCGGTTCCGGCGTCAAACAGCTCAAGACTTTCCTTTCGGGCCTGATGCCCGAGGGCGTGTGGCACTATCCGGAGGACCAGGTCGCCGACCTGCCATCCCGCATCCTGGCAGCCGAGATCACACGCGAGAAAGTCTATCTGCGCCTGCACGAGGAACTGCCCTACGCCTCCATGGTGGAGACCGAGGTCTGGAAGAAGCTGCGCGACGGCTCGATCCGGGTGGAACAGTCCGTCATCGTCGAGCGCGACACGCAAAAGCCCATCGTGCTGGGCAAGGGCGGCAGTGCCATCAAGGCCATCGGCGAGGCGGCCCGCAAGGAGATGGAAGACGTGCTGGGCTGCAAGGTCCACCTCTTCCTCAATGTGAAGGTCGATCCGAAATGGATGGCCCGCCGGTCGCACTACAAGGATGTCGGCCTGGATTTCGACGTATAGGCGCATCGAGACTCGCGGCACAGTCTTCCCATGGAATGGCGTGACAAGGGCATTGTCCTGGCCGTGCGGCCGCATGGCGAGACGAGTGCCATCGTGGAAATCCTGACCGAAAGCCAGGGCCGGCATGCCGGCCTGGTCAAGGGTGCGCGCTCGAAATCCATGCGGCCGATCCTGCAGCCGGGCAACCAGGTCACGGTGGGTTGGCGCGCCCGGCTGGCCGAGCATCTCGGCATGTTCCAGATCGAGGCCGACCATCTTGGCGCCGGCGGCGTAATGGAGGACCGGGCCGCGCTCGCCGGTCTCAATGCGGCCTGCGCGCTCGCCGTGATGGCGCTGCCGGAGCGCGAGGCGCATCCGGCGGTGCATGCCGGGTTCGAGCTCTTGCTCTCCGCCTTCGAGGACGAGGATGTCTGGCCGGCCCTCTATGTGCGCTGGGAGGCGGGGCTGCTGTCGGATCTGGGCTACGGCCTCGATCTCAGGAAATGCGCCGTGACCGGCGAGACCGAAGATCTCAGTCATGTCTCGCCGCGCACCGGCCGCGCCGTGTGCCGTGAAGAGGCAGCGCCCTATGCGGCCAAGCTGCTGGAATTGCCGGGCTTCATGCGCGGCTCGGGCGAGATTGTCAAAGGCGATATTGCCAAGGGGCTGGACCTGACCGGCTATTTCCTCGAACGCCGCGTCCTCTGGCCCGTCGACCGGCAACTCCCCGAAGCCCGCACACGGCTGATCGCCGAGCTGGAACGGATCGGGCGGCTCTAGCCGGGAGAGATTACTACCGCACCCGCACTTCCCCCGGACTTGTTGTTCAGCCCGGGGACATCATTAACGGGTGTTCGGAGACATGGTTGACACCTTGTGGCTTGGATTTCGTCTCTTGGACAGGAGGCGGCGATGGTCTG